>CAUJDW010000001.1 GCA_963169455.1 Bacteroidota bacterium
GTCCTGCTCGAGATTCATCCAGATCAGGTCGGCAACGATCGCCCATGGGCCCCGCTCGGCCCGGTACGCCGCCATGGCGCCCATCTCGAGGTTGTCGAGGATGTCTCCGAAGCTGACATCCACGTCAGCGGTGAGGTTGCCAACGCCTGCCTCACCGTCAATCGAGGCGCCGATCATGTAAAGGACGGCGGTGTGCTGCCAGGCTGCGTCGGCTGCGACGGCCGGCCGGCCGAGCGCGACACAAAGCGCCATGAGCGATAACGAGACGGTTTGCGACTTCATGATTCCCCCGAGCCATGAGGTTGCAGATTGTTGACCCAGCGGGCCGGTATGCGCCTCCCGCCGATCGACCATGGCAGGGCCAGATAGTACCCCAAGTCCCGACCCCGGACCGGCGGCCCGACCGGGCTGCCCACCGGCGACGACCGCCGCCGGCCAGGCCCGTCACCCGTACACCACGCCCGGGGACGTCACCCAGTCGGTGTCATCAAATCGCCCGCGTTCGTACGTTCTGCATCATCCCGTTTTTCGTGCGGCCACACTGCCGACAACGCAGGCTTTGAACGCCCAGGCCGCAGACGCTCAAATGCTCCGGCAACCGATCCGCTCGCGGCAACAAGCCAATAAGCCAAACCCGGCACCAGTCCTCACGCGAGGGCGGCGAGCAGGCGGTCGACGTCGGCGGCGGTGTGCGCGAGCGACAGGAAGCCGACCTCGTGCGGACCCGGCGGGAGGTAGATTCCCGCATCGAGCAGCCGGTGGAAGAGCGCGGGAAAATCCGTAATGAGCCTGGCATCGACCTGCGCCGCGCTGCGCAGGGTACCGGGCTGCGGCGCTGCCCCCGGGATCCAGAACAGCGAGCCGGCGCGCTGCACGTGGTAGCCCGCGGCGCGCACGCCCTGTTCGAGCCGTGACCCGAGCGCATCGAGCTGGCGGTACGCACTGCCATCCTCGAGCAGGCGCAGGGTCGCGAGTCCGGCGCGCATGGCGAGCGGGTTGGCGCTGAGCGTGCCAGCCTGGTAGACCGGCCCGGGCGGCGCGAGATACTGCATCAGATCGCGCGGCCCGGCGCAGGCGCCGACCGGAAACCCGCCGCCGATCACCTTGCCCCAGGTGACGAGGTCCGGCACCAGGCCCGTGACCTCCGTGAAGCCGCCGAAGGCCAGGCGAAAGCCGCTGATGACCTCGTCGAACACGAGCAGTGCGCCATGGCGCGTGCACAGATCGCGCAGTTCCGCCAGGAACTCCCGGCGCTGCGGCAGCAACCCGAAGTTGGCCGGCAGCGGCTCGATGATCGCCGCGGCGAGTCCGGCGCCGTGCCGGTCGAAGGCTGCGGCGAGGGCTGCCGCATCGTCGAGCGGCACGACCACCGTGTCGGCTGCCACGGCCGGCGGTACGCCGGCGCTGCCGGCGACGCCGGCCAGCCCCGAGCCGGCGCGCACCAGCATCGGGTCGCTGTGCCCGTGGTAGCAGCCGTCGAACTTCAGCAGGGTCGTGCGCCCGGTGATGCCGCGTGCCAGGCGCAGTGCGGTCATGACCGCCTCGGTGCCGGAATTGACGAAGCGGATGCTCTCCGCCCAGGGCAGGCGCCCGGCGATGAACTCGGCGAGTTCGAGCGACCACGGCTCCGCCGTGCCATAGCTCCAGCCGTCGGCGAGCGCGGTGCGGGCGGCCTCGGCCACCGCCGGATGCGCGTGGCCGAGCGGCAGCGGACCGAAAGCCATGCAGAAGTCGACGAGCTCGCGCCCGTCGGTCGTCGTCAGGCGCGCTCCGGCGGCGTGCCGCGTGAAGAACGGCTGGCCACCGACGGCGTGGAAGGCACGCACCGGCGAGTGCACGCCGCCCGGGGTGACGGCGCAGGCGCGCCGGAACAGTGCCGCAGCGTCGTCGTCCATGCTCAGTCCTTCGCCGTGCGCCCGAGGAGCGAGCGGGCGCGCCGTGCCGCGTAGCTGATGATGGCCTGGGCACCGGCACGCTGGAAGGCAGTCCAGGTTTCGAGCTGCAGGCGTGCGCCGTCGGCGAGCCCCTCGCGTGCGAGCAGTTCGAGCGCGGCCTGCTCGCCGCTCGTCTGGTAGACGGCCCAGGGGCGCGGAATGCGCGCGGCGAGATCGTGCAGCACATCGAGGCAGGGCAGGCCCGGCTTCACCATGAGGATGTCGGCGCCTTCGGCCTCGTCGCGCAGGGCGCTCAGCAGGGCGTCGCGCGGGCGGGCCGGGTCGATCTGGTAGGTCGCGCGATCGGCCAGCGCTCCGGTGCCGCGCGGCGCCGCGCCGGCGGCGGCGCGGAACGGGCCGTAGAAGCCGGAGTGGAACTTGGCCGCGTAGCTCATGATGGCGACGGCTTCGTGGCCGCTGCCGTCGAGGGCGGCGCGGATCGCCGCGACGCGCCCGTCCATCATGTCGCTCGGCGCCACGCAGTCGGCACCCGCCTCGGCATAGGCTGCGGCCGCGGCGGCGAGTTCGGCCACGGTGGCGCCGTTGTCGACGTGGCGGGCCTCGTCGTCGAGCACGCCACAGTGGCCATGCGTGGTGTGGGCGCAGAGACACACGTCCACCGCGAGCCAGACCGCCGTGCCGAAGCGCTCGCGCAGCGCCGCGATCTGCCCGGCGGTGAAGCCGTGATCGAAACCCCGTTCGCGCTGGGTGTCTGGCACGCCGAAGAGCAGGAACTTGTCGACGCCGGCGGCGAGATCGTGTTCGACCTGAGCCGCCAGCGTCGCGGTGCTGTCGCGGTACACGCCGGCCAGGCCGGCGACGGGTTCGCGCCCGTGCAGCCCCTCGACCACGAAGAGCGGCTGGATCAGCTTGTCCGGCGCCAGCGTGATCTCGCGTGCCAGCGCGCGCAGCGCCGGGCCGAGGCGCATGCGCCGCAGGGTCAGGCCACCCACGCGCGCCACTCCTCGCGTGACGGGAAGGGCTGCAGGTTGGCGACCCCGGCGGCGCGCAGGGCCTGGTAGGTCTTGCCGGGGCCGCAGGCGTGGTGCCGTGCCGGCGGCAGCCAGTCGTGCAGGGCGCGGAATTGCGCGGCGCTGCCCCAGAAGAAATGCGTGGCACCGCCGAGCTGGCTGCGGATCGTCGCGAGCGCTGCGTCGTCCTCGGGGGCGCCGATCTCGTAGGTCGCGAGCACCTGCCCGATGCCGCTGCCGTCCCAGCTGGCGACGGCGTCGCTGCGGGTCAGGACGGTCCATGCGGCGAGCGGCGGCAGGCGCAGCACCGGTGACGCCAGCGTCGGTGCGATGGCCGCGAAGCCGAGGTTGTCGGCGCAGCCCTCGACCCACAGGCCACGCGCGGCCAGCCGCTGCCAGCTCGGGATCCCGCTGACCCACAGCCGCGCGTGCCGCGCCGGGCGCAGCGCCGGTGTCAGCGCACGCCAGTGCGCGAGGAACACCGCCGGCGCCCTGCCGAGCGCGACCGGCGGCAGTTCGCGGTAGCGGCTCGCCCGCACCCACCCGGCACCGTCCCAGGCGATCGCGCCTTGCGGCCGGGCCGGCTGGCGCCACAGGAGGCGGCCGCGCCCGGCCCCGTCGGTGCCGGTGCGCACGAACAGCAGCGTGCCGCAGTGCGCGTGCGCCACGGTGGTCGCGCCGAAGGCGTCGCGCGCCGGTGCCGGCTGTGCCGCGAGCAGCGCGCGCTCGCGGCCCGCGCGACGCGCACTGGCCGGATCGTCGATTGCCGCGAGCAGGCTGGCGACGCGCGCGTCGTCGGTGCGGCACTCGACCGCGAGCGCACCCTGGCCGGGCGCCGTCGGGCAGGCCCCGAGCGGCAGCACCATCAGGCGCGTGTCGGCGAGCAGCGGGGCAAGAGCCGCGTGGCCGTCGCGGTCACCCCACAGGCGCGCGAGTCCAGCCAGCGCCAGCACCGCGCCGTCGAGCGCACCGGGCGCATCGCGCGGCAGGCGCACCCGCGCCAGCCGGCTTTCGACCGGACCGCGCAGCGGCGGGAATTCGAATGCTGGTGGCCCGGCGCCGAGACGCGGCAGCGCATCGACGAGGAAACGTCCGGTGAGGGTGGCACGGCGTGCCGAGGACGAGCCGATGCGCAGCGTCGCGCCGGTGGCGAGCAGGTGCTCGACTTCGGGGCGGAAGACGACGACATCGCGCGGATCCTCGCGCCGTGGCACCGCGCCGGTGCGCACACCGGGGCGAGGCTCCAGCGGCAGGTCCTTCAGCGAATGGACGCACAGGTCGACCTGCTGTTCGCGCAGCGCCATGTCCAGTTCTTCGGAAAAGAACCCGGGATCGCCCACGGCCGCGAGCGGCGTGTGCCGGTCGCGGTCGCCGCGGGTGCTCACCGTGACGAGGTCGACCGCGATCCCCGGATCGGCAGCGCGCAGGGCGCGGGCCACGAGCCGGCTCTGCGCCACCGCGAGCAGCGAGGCGCGGGTACCGAGGCGCAGGGTGGTGCGCGCTGGCATGGCGCTGCCGTCAGGCCATGGCGGCGCGTCGCGAAACCGCGTGGCCGGCCGCGAATGCTGTCGCCCGCTCGCGGCATGCCGCACGGGCGCGTGCCAGCTGCAGCGAACGGACGTTGTCCTGCGCGTGGCGCAGCGCGAACAGGTCATCGAGGTCGTGGGCTTTCACCCGGGGCGGCGGCAGCCAGCCGTCGCCGCGGCGCCGGCCGAGATGCACGACGGTGTGCACGCTGCTGGTGGCGAGCCAGTCCCGCCAGTACGCCTCGTGGGCCGCATCGGCTGGTGTGGTCATGACCACATGATGCGCCCAACTGGCCGCGGCTGGCCCCTCGTGCGGATCGAATACCCGGGTTGCCGTCGCGAAGGCCGGGCCTGGCCGGTGGCGGTTCCACACCCCGAGCGGGCCGGTGCCGAAGAAGGGCAGCAGCGACCGTGCCAGGTCGCCGGCGCCGACGATCAGCACGCGCTCGCCTGCGGCGGGGGCGAGCAGGCGGCGCAGTAACGAGCCGTAGGACGCGCCGCCGAGATTGCCGAGGTGCGCGTGGCGCACCGCGCGCGTGTCGCGCACCAGCCGGGTGACCAGCGGCGCGAGGGTGATGACGGCAGCCCGGTCCGCTGCCTGGCAGTACGTCGCCCAGGCGTGGCGGAACTGGCCGAACACGTTGGTCTCCCCGGGTATGGCGCTGCGCAGGCCCGTGGTGACCTCGAGCAACAGCTGGTAGGCCGCAGACCCGCTGTGCCATTCCGGCGGCGCGCATTGCGCGAGTGTTTCGGCCACGGCCGGGTCGTCGGTCAGCGCCAGCTCGCGCAGGCAGGTGCGCAGCACGAAGGCGCCCGGGACAGCGGGGCGCGTGGCGGGTGCCGCACCCGGCGGCTGCGGCCAGTGTGCCACCCACGGACCACGCGGGTCGTGGCCGGGCTGCGGCTGCGCTCGCGCTTCGGCAGGCATCAGGCGCGCTGCGCCGCTTGCGCTTCGATTTCCGCGAGCCAGGCGTCGTCGGAGCCCTCGGCGATGTCGTCGAAGAGCCAGGTCGAGAGATAACGTTCGCCGGTGTCCGGCAGCATCGCGAGGAGCACCGAGCCGGGCGGGGCCTGCGCGGCGACGCGCAAGGCCGCTGCCAGCGTGCCGCCCGCGGAGAGTCCGACGAAGATGCCTTCCTCGGCGGCGAGGCGGCGCGAGGCGGCCCGCGCCTCCTCGTCGCTGACCGGCACCAGCTGGTCGTGCAGCTCGCGGTTCAGCACGTCGGGCAGGAAGTCCGGCGCCCAGCCCTGGATCTTGTGCGGTTTCCACTCGCCGCCGCCGAGAAGTGAGGCGCCGGCCGGTTCGGTGGCGATGATCTTCACCTCCGGGCGTGCGAGCTTCAGGACCTCGCCGGCGCCGGTGAGCGTGCCGCCGGTGCCCCAGCCGGTGACCCAGAAGTCCAGGCGCCGGCCGGCGAAGTCGCGCAGGATCTCGGGGCCCGTGGTCTGGCGATGGAAGGCGGGATTGGCCGGATTCTGGAACTGGCGGGCGAGGAACCAGCCGTGGCGCTGCGCGAGTTCTTCCGCGCGACGCACCATGCCGGTGCCGCGGGCCGCGGCGGGCGTGAGGATCACGCGGGCGCCGAAGGCGCGCATGATCCGGCGGCGCTCGACCGAGAAGGTTTCCGTCATCGTGGCGACGAATGGGTAGCCGCGCGCGGCGCAGACCATCGCGAGCGCGATGCCGGTGTTGCCGGAGGTGGCCTCGACCACGGTCTGTCCCGGCCGCAGCGTGCCGCTCCGCTCGGCATCGTCGATGACGGCGAGCGCGAGCCGGTCTTTCACCGAGGAGCCCGGATTGAACGCCTCGACCTTGACGTACATCTCCACGTGCTTCGGTGCCACGCGGTTGAGGCGCACCACGGGGGTGTCGCCGATGGTCTGCAGGATGTTGTCGTAGATCACCGTTGTCTCCTCGTCGTATCGTGAGTCATTACGCCGCGGCGCGTGCCGCCACCGCAAGTGGTTGGGCAAGCCGGGCGGTGAGCGCCACGGTCTCGCCGATGAGCATGAGTGCCGGCGCCGGTGCCGGCGGGCTGCCGTCGGACCAGTGCTGCGCGATGTCGGCCAGCGTACCGGTCACGACCTGCTGCTGTGCGGTGGTACCGGCACCGATCACGGCTGCGGCCGTGTCCGGGGCGCGTCCCTGCGCCACGAGCCCGGCGGCGATGTCGGCCACGCGCCGGCCGCCCATGTAGATCGCCAGCGTGTGGTTGGCGCGGGCGAGCGCCCTCCAGTCGGGCAGGGCGCCGTCGGCGTCCTGCGCGGTGACGAAGGTGACGGCAGTCGCCAGCCCGCGGTGCGTCAGGGGAATCCCGGCAGCCGCACCGCAGCCGCTGGCGGCGGTGATGCCCGGCACGACCTCGAACGGCAGTCCGGCGGCAGCCAGTGCGAGCGCCTCTTCGCCACCGCGGCCGAAGATGAACGGGTCGCCACCTTTCAGGCGGCACACACGCCGGCCCGCCCGCACGTGCGCGACGAGCAGACGCTCGATCTCGGCCTGGCTCGTCGCCGGGCCGCCGCCGGTCTTGCCGACGGCGATGATCTCGGCCTCGCGCCGCGCCGAGCGCAGCAGCGCCGGCGACACCAGCCGGTCGTGCAGGACGACGTCGGCCTGCTCGAGTGCCTGCAGGCCGCGCAGCGAAATCAGCAGTGGGTCGCCCGGGCCGGCACCGACCAGCCAGGCTTTGCCGCCAGCGAGCTCGCCGGCCTGCTCGAGCAGGTGCCCGGCGGCGGCATCGGCGGCGGCGCGATCGCCGGCGAGCAGGCGGCGGCCAGGTTCGCCCGTGAGCAGGGCTTCCCAGAACGCACGGCGGCGGCGCGGCTCGGTGAGGCGCTGGCGGACGCGCCGGCGCCAGCTTCCGGCCCAGCGGGCCAGGTCGCCGCAGCCGGCCGGCAGCCAGCGTTCGAGGCGCTGGCGCAGCCAGCGTGCCAGCACCGGCGCGTGGCCACCGCTCGATACCGCCACGATCAGCGGCGAGCGGTCGACGATGCCTGGCACGATGAAGGACGAAGCGGCGGCGTCGTCGACCACGTTGCAGAGCCGGCGGGCGGCGCGGGCGGTGGCCGCGATGGCACGGTTCGCCGCCGCATCGTCCGTCGCTGCGACCACGAGGAGGTGGTCGGCGACCGGTGCCATGTCGGCGGTGCCGGCCCGCCAGGTCACCGTGCCGGCTGCGATCAGTGCCTGCATCGCTGCCGAGCATGCGGGTGCCACGACGGTCAGGCGGGCGCCGGCGGCGGCCAGCTCCCGCGCCTTGCGCGCGGCGACGTCACCGCCGCCCACCACGAGGCAGGGCTGGTCACGCAGGTCGGCGAACAGGGGAAAGTAGTCCATCGGCTATCCGGAGCACGGCAGGCGCCTACCATAGGCTGCTGCTAAGACCTTGAAAAATATCCAGAGCGACTGGGTTTATATCGAACCGGTATATCGCCATCCGCTATTTCACCGGCCCCGGCAGTTGACGGTCGAACGTAACGGCTGGTTATATTGATCGCGATCGGGAGTCGCCGGTTTGTCGGGGCCTTCACGTTGACCCTCCAACAGCTCAAGTACTTGCTTGCCATTGCTGACAGCGGCCTGAATATCACGGCCGCTGCAGAGCGGCTCTACACCAGCCAGCCCGGGATCAGCAAGCAGCTGAAGCTCCTCGAGCAGGAACTCGGCGTGCAGCTCTTCACGCGCAAGGGCAAGAGCCTCGCCGCGATTACGCCGGCCGGGCGGGACGTCATCACGCGGGCCCGCAAGATCATGCGTGAAGTGCAGAACATCCGCAGCCTCGCCCGCGAGATGTCGGGCGAGCAGGAAGGCACTCTGGCCATCGCCACCACGCACACCCAGGCGCGCTACGTCCTGCCCGAGGTCATTCGCGCGTTCCGCGAGCGTTATCCGCGCATCAATCTCGAGCTGCACCAGGGGACCTCCGAGCAGATCGCCGAGCTGGTCGGTGCCAATCGCGTGGATTTTGCGATTGCCACCGGCTCGCGCCAGCTGTTTCCGACGCTGGTGACCCTGCCCTGCTACGACTGGGACCGCATCATCCTGGTGCCGAAAGGCCACGCGCTGACCCGGCTCGACCGGCCGGTGGATCTCGCCGCGCTCGCGGCCTGGCCGCTCATCACCTACGTGTTCAGCGCCACCGGCGAGTCGTCGTTCAAGCGCGCCTTCGCCGAGCACGGCCTCGAGCCGCAGGTGGTGTTCACGGCGCGTGATGCCGACATCATCAAGACCTACGTGCGCATGGGTATGGGGGTCGGGGTGGTCGCGTCGATGGCGTTCGAGTGCGCGGACGAGAAGGATCTGGTCGCCATCGATGCCGTGGGGCTTTTCCCCCGCGTCACGACCTGGCTCGGTTTTCGGCGCGACACGGTGTTGCGCGGTTACATGGTCGACTTCATGACATCGATGGCACCGCAGCTCACCGCCGAGCTGGTGCGCCGGGCCGCCGAACTGCCGACGCAGGCGGAGGTCGATGCGCTGTTCGCCAGCCTGACGCTGCCGCTGCGGTCAGGGTGCCATCCGGTGGCAGCGGCCGCAGGCAATGGTGGCGCGGCCCAACGGGGTTGAATGGTCGCGGCTGGCGCCCCACAGGGAGTGACAGGTGCCGTCGCGGGGGGGGGGCCCCCCCCCCCCCCCCCCCACGCAGCTAATGCCGCAAAGGAGTCCTAAATAGTTGCGATTTACTTCAGGATATGCTTTTTCAGATAAGCAATGCTGGCCGAGAGGCTGGCCATGCCATCCTCCGGCATATCGTGTTCGATGAAGGGATACCTCAGCCCGGCCATTTTGGCGTGTTTGAACAGGCGTTTGAAATCCAGCACCCCCTGCCCCACCGGCTTCAGCATCAGCATGTCGGCCGAAATATCCTTGACGTGCCAGAGGGGGAACCTGCCGGGGTGTTCTTTGAACAGCGCAACGGGGTCTATGCCGGCTTTGGCTGTCCAGGCGAGGTCCAGTTCCATTTTCATCAGGTTCGGTGGAACCTGAGAGAGGAATACTTCGTAAGGGGTCGAATCGCCCACTTTCCTGAACTCCCAGTCGTGGTTGTGGTAGGCCAATTGCAGGCCGGCTTTTTCGCAGGCCTCGCCGGTTTTTGTCAGAATCTCAACAGCCTCCCCCACTTCTTCCGGCGTATTGGTGGGAATGTTGGCGCACACGAGGTATTCGATGCCGCCCTCCGCCACCTCGTCCACTATTTCCTGCATATTTTCCTTCAGGTTGCGCATGGGCGGCAGCTGGATGGGGTTGCCCTGATCGTCTGTCGGCATTTTTGTCCCCGGAGGAAGCTTGAAAGGCGCGCCGATGACATGGTGCGCCCGCCAGGCCAGCCCCATTTCTTTGAGCATGGCGGCAAATTCCCTGGCTGTCCTTCCATAAAAGCCGCCCTGCCGGCTGAATGCCGACTCGATGTTTTTATAGCCAAGCGCGGCAAGCTGTTGCAGGGCGCCCCTGGTGTCGTTGTCGATCACCGCCATGAGGGTGAACAACTGCACGCCCAGATCGTAGTGGGGTTTCTTCTCATAAAATGAGGCGAGGCCCTGTCCGAATGCCAGGCCGCCCAAGACCAGGCTGCCGGATTGTTTGAGAAATGTCCTTCTGTTTGTCATGGATTTTTTGAGGATGAAAATAACTTTTATCCGTCATTTTTCCTCCATGATATCAGCATTGCAACTCCCGGCTTATAAGCCGCCCCGACAGGCTCCTGATCCTGTTTTCTGCAGTATCAACCAGGCAGGGGATGATGGTGAGCTCCGGGCTGTTGTTCCGGACGTAGGGGTTTCTTCTCAGGCGCTCCACCTGGGCCAGGACGTTGATCTCGGCCAGGCGCCTGAGGCGGGCCTGCTGGGCTGAAATTTTCCGGAGTTCATCCCAGTGTACATCCACCAGGCTGGCTGCGTCTTCCAGCCAGTTGTCCCAGGGGGCGTCGGCCGGCTGAGCATGCTGCCCTCCGCCCAGCACAGAAGCCAGGCCGCGGCAGTTATCGTGGCCGCAAACCACGATCTTGTCCACCCCCAGCATTCCGACGGCATACTGAATGACGGCAGACAAACTCGCGTCTCCGGTTTTGACCTGGTTGGCGATGTTGCGATAAGCGATGATCATGTCCGGGTGGAGCCCCCCGATCAGCGCATGGTCCGCCCTGCAGTCCGCACACCCTATCCAGAGCAGGCTGGGTTCGGAAGCAGGGGAAGCGCCTGGATCAGCGAGGCTCCCCGAATCCTCCGGCCCCGTTCCCTTAGTCCCGTAGTACATATCTCTGAGAATGTCGTACAGTATTCGCATGACGAACAGGTTTTGATGGTTAAAAAGGAGGCTGCACTACTCAGGGCTTCATTCAGCCGTTTTCGTGCAGCCTGGGATGACTCGATCAGAGTGTTTGTTTCAAAATCGCCGTCGAAAAGGCTCCTGATGCGGAGCCTGTTTAATTTAGTTAAGGCTGAGTTGCGGAACGTCTTTCAAAGTCACCTGAATGTTGCGCTCGCTTGCTACGGATGCAAAATCGTGTATGATGTTCAGGGCGTCAAAATCGATATCCTGGCTGCGCGAGCCGTCGATGGTGACCAGGCTGTCGGGCGGGAGGTGGTCCAGGGTCAGTTGCAGGCTGGCCTTGTTGATGAAGGAGACGTGCTCGCTGAGCAGGATCGTGATCTGTTTTTTCCCCATTTCCGAACGTTCCTTATCGTGGTAGAAATAAGGCGTTTTGTAGTTGGCCTTCAAAATGAAGAAAATGCCGATGTTCAAGCCGATAAAGATACCCACCAGCAAATCGGTCATCAGGATGGCCACGACGGTAGCGATAAAGGGGAAGAACTGTTCGAACTTCAACTTGTACTGCTCCACGAAAATCCGGGGTTTTGCCAGTTTATACCCCACCAGGATAAGAATGGCTGCCAGTGCGGACAGCGGGATCATATTCAGCCAGGCGGGGATGAACAAAACGGCGGAGGCGAGTAATAGCCCGTGATAAACGGCCGACATTTTGGACTGTGAGCCCGATTCGAGGTTGGCGGAGCTGCGCACGATCACCGCCGTCATGGGAAGCCCGCCGAGCATCCCGGCGATGATATTCCCGACGCCCTGGGCTTTGAGTTCCCGGTTGAGCGGGGTGCGGCGCTTGTGCGGGTCCAGTTTGTCGATGGCTTCTACGCTGAGCAGGGTCTCCAGGCTGGCGATCAGGGCGATGACCAAAGCCGTTTTCCAAACCAGCGGGTTGGTGATGGTGTTCAGGGCCGGAAACTGCCAAATGGCCTCCGATCCACTGCCTCTGAGGTCGGGCAGGCCCACCAGGTGAGAAGTGTTGATCGCCAGGGCCGGGAAGAAAGCCTGGAATAGCTGATTGATGGCCACTCCCAGGAGCACCACCACCAGCGCCCCCGGCACGATCCTGGACCAGGCCCGTTTTTTGATGAAAGGCTGTTCCCAGAGTATGAGCACCAGCAGGGAGATGCCCCCTACCGCAAGCGCTCCGGCATGGAGCTGGCCGATGGCTGCAAAAAAATTGGTAAAGGTATTATGCCCTTCGCCGTCCCCGTACTGCGTCGTCCCGAAAGCTTCCTGGTCAACCCCCAGCAAATGAGGGATTTGCTTGAGGATGAGGATCAGGCCGATAGCCGTCAGCATGCCCTTGATCACGGAGGAGGGGAAGTAATAGCCGATGACGCCCGCTTTTACATATCCCATGGCCACCTGGATCATCCCGGCCAATACAACGGCGAGCAGGAATGATTCGAAGGAACCCAGTTCGGCAATGGCCGTAAAAACGATCACGGTAAGCCCTGCGGCAGGCCCGCTGACGCTGAGCTGGGAACCACTCAGCAACCCAACGATTATACCGCCAACTACGCCGGTGATGATGCCGGAAAAAAGCGGGGCCCCGGAGGCCAGCGCAATGCCCAGGCACAAGGGCAGCGCCACCAGGAATACGACCAGCCCGGCCGGCAGGTCGCTCCGGTAAGATTTCAGATAATGGCTAAAGTTTTCTTTCATGGTGCAGTAGTAGTAATTTTTGAAAATGCTTTGATGGAAAGTGCTTCCCCGGAAGGGGGGCATGTTCATGGTTTTGGCCCAAAACTAGAGCGGCCACATTAGAATGGCCTTAAAACCAGATTAAAACCAGATTAAAATTGCCTTTTGGGCAGGCGGATAGTGATGGAGGTGCCCTCCCCTACCTTCGAGTGCGCTTCGACCTGCCCGTCGTGGATGTGGACGATCTTTTTCACCAGAGGGAGCCCTACCCCAAAGCCGTGAATGGACATGACGTTTTCCGCCCTGAAAAAGGGGTCGAAAATTTTTCCCATCGCATCGGGTGGGATGCCCAGCCCGCGGTCGGAAACCCGGATGGAAATGAAGGGGCCCAGCCCTTCGAGGAACACGTCAACCTGTTTGCCTCCGGAAAACTTCCAGGCGTTGTCGATCAGGTTGGCAAAAGCAATCTTCAACAAGTTGGGATTGGCCTTGATTTCCAGCTCCAGCGCTTCTTCCGGCAGGCTCTCAAAATGCAGCAGGATATGGGAGTCCGGATTGGCCTGGTTAAACTCCTCCACTACATCGACCAGAAGTTCGTCGATCCGGACCGGAAGGAAGGCCTTGCCGTCTTCACTCACCCCGGCCTGCGCCAGGCGCAGCAACCTGATGGTCAGATTCTTCAGCGTTTCAGCCTGTTTTTCCACCTGAGCCAGGCACTGCCGGTATTCCTCCCTACTGCGGTTTCCGCTCATGGCCAGCCCGATTTCACCCAACATGGCGGTGAGTGGGGTTTTCAGCTCGTGCGAGGCGTTGCTGATGAAATTGATCTGCGTCTCGATAGACGTTTCGATGCGGTCCAGCAATTTGTTGAAGGCGTGCGCCACACGCCCGATTTCATCCTGCGTCTTTTCATCTTCAATGCGCAGAAAAAGGTTGTTGGCGTCGATATTTTCCATCTGCCTGATGATGGCGTTCAGCGGCGCCAGGGCCAGCTTGGCGTACCAGCGGGCGATCAGGAAAATGACTACTATGCCTCCGAGCACGACAAAGATCAGTATCCGGCGCAGGCTTGCGATTTCCGATGCGCCCTCTTCATTCGGGGCCGCAACGATGACTGCAAAGTCGCCCTGGTTATCCTCGTAGCGGATGCCGACGGCAAAAATTTTGCCGGCATGCCTTTCGGCGTATCGCTTCTGGCCGACGGCCTGAAGGAATGCCGCATCCAGAAATTCCGGCAGCACGTTTTCACCCGGCGGATGGCCAAGGGGTATCAGGAATTCCTGCTCGGACGGGAGCTTCTGGAGGTGTTTGGAGCGAATGTCGTTATACACTCTGTTGCTCAGCTCGTCTTCTTCCAGTTGAAAAACCGCAGCAGTCCGGGCGCGCTGCTCGAGTTCCTGGTAAAAATCCCCCCGGATGTACTGCTGAAACAGAAAATAAATAGTCAGGCAAATGCCGACCAGCAACCCGCCGGTAGCCAGGGTAAAGGTCAAGGCTATTTTATCCTTAATTTTCATCTTTCTTCAGTACGTAGCCCATGCCGATGACAGTATGTAAAAGCTTGGCTTCAAATTGTTTATCTATTTTTTTCCGAAGGTAGTTCACATATACGTCCACCACATTGGTGCCCAGGTCGAAGTCCACACCCCAGACGTGTTCCATGATCCTCATGCGCGACAGCACCCTTCCGGGGTTTTTCATAAAATACTCCAGCAGTTTGAATTCCCTGGCTGTGAGCTTGATCTTTTCCCCATCCCGGAAAGCCTCCATGGTTTCCAGGTCGATTTCCAGCCCTTCGAACGCCAGGGTGTTCCTTTCGGACAGTATCCCTTTGTGCCGCCGGTGGATGGCGTAGATCCGGGCCACCAGTTCATCGAGCTTGAAAGGCTTGACCATGTAATCATCCGCCCCGCCGTTGAGCCCCCTGATGACCTGGCTGGTGGAATCCAGAGCTGACAGGATGAGGATGGGCGTGGCCAGGTTGAAATCCTTGCGCAATTTCCGGCACACTTCCCAGCCGCTGATCTCCGGCAGTAAAATGTCCAGAATGATGAAATCGAAGGCTTCGTCCAATGCTTTTTTCATTCCGGTATGGCCGTCATGGGCCACCGTGACCTGAAACTGCTGCTCTTCGAGCCCTTTTTTCACAAAGTGCGCGACTCCGGGTTCGTCTTCGATCAGTAGGATATTCATGGCAGTGCTTTAGGGCATTTTGCGCTCATTCCGTACCGTATGCATCATTAGGACAGCCATATCCATAAATAGCTGTAAAGCACCTCTTGTTTATGGCCCGGGATTAAAATACCATTAAAATTATGAAAAAACAGTGGGCGCCCGGCAGTAAACGCCATAGTTTCCCGGAAGCCCTTATTAAGGATTTTTAACCTTACACTAAGGCTCATTAACCTACTTCCGCCCGCCACGGCTGTAATATTGCGTCAAAAATCACCCGCACATGAATGGAAGTGGAAAACCGCAAAACCGCAAAATGCAAAATTTTAAATACAAAAGGGGGCGGAAGACGGCTGCTTTTGAGCCCCTCATTACCCATGAAAGTACATCTTTACAAAACCTGGTGCGCTGTTTAATCTGCATTGCACTGATTGGTTATTCCTTTGCAGCCCGGGCCCAGCAGGCCACCCTCACCGGCCAATTGCTGGACCAGGAACAACAGCCCCTGGCCGGCGCCACCGTCATGCTGCTGCGCGCGCAGGACTCCGTGCTGCAGCAATTCGCCCTGACCAATCCCGACGGGCAGTTCGAAGTGGAAAAAGCACCACCAGGCAGTTATCTGCTGCAGGCATCTTTTCTGGGGTTCGACAACCTCTACCAAAGCATTGAAGTAGCGCCCGGGCAAAGCAAAATAGCCCTTGGCAAGCTGGCCATGTCTCCCCGCACCGAACTGCTCGACGAAGTCATCGTCAGGGAGGAGCGTTTACCCCTGGCCATCCGCAGGGATACCATCGAGTTTGACGCCGGCGCCTTTAAAACCCAGCCCAACGCCGCGGTGGAAGAACTTTTGAAAAAACTGCCTGGCGTGGAAGTTGGCCGCGACGGCTCCATCCGCGCCCAGGGAGAAGCCGTGCAGCAGGTGCTGGTGGAAGGCAAGGAATTTTTCGGCAAAGACCCCAAAATGGCCACCAAAAACCTGCCGGCCGACGCCATCGACAAAGTCCAGGTATTCGATAAAAAGAGTGACATGTCGGAATTCTCCGGCGTCGACGACGGCCAGCGGCAGAAAACCATCAACCTCCAGCTGAAGGAGGACAAAAAGAAGGGGCTTTTCGGAAGAGCAGAAGCCGGGCTGGGCCCCGAGCCCGAAGCCCTGGACGGCCAGGGCCGCTACCGCGCCAAGGGCAACCTCAACCGCTTTTCCCCCCGGCAACAGATTTCCCTCATCGGGCTGGCCAACAACCTCAGCGAACCCGGCTTCTCCTTCGACGACTACCTCAATTTCATGGGCGGCATCCAGGGCCTGATGGGCGGCCGCGGCGGCTCCATGCGCATCGAGATCAATCCCGAGGAAATGGGCCTGCCGCTCAATCTCGGTGACAATAGCGGCATTGCCGCCGCGGCAGCCGGCGGCATCAACTTCAACCAGGAATTTTCCGAAAAAACCGAACTGAACAGCAGCCTGCTGTACAACCGGTTCAGCAACGGCCTGGAGCGCAGCTTGCGGCGCGAAAGCTTTCTGGAAGGCGGCGCCTTCACCACCGAGGAAGACAGCCGCCAGAACACCCTCAACCACAACCAGCGCGCCAACCTGCGCCTCGAACACGAGATCGACTCCACCCAGTCGGTGCGCCTGCGCGCCAACGGCAGCTACAACACCACCGAACTGGAAACCATCGCCCGCTCACAAAACTTCCAGGACGGGCTGCTGGCCAGCGGCAGCGAGCGGCGCTACGGCGCCTCCGGGCACATGAGCAACTGGGACGCCAGCGCCCTCTACCGCAAGCGCCTCGGGCGCCCCGGGCGGGTGTTCACCGGCCAGGCCAGCATGGGTAATCGCGACAGCTACCAGTCAGGCCAGCTCGAAGCTTTTAATGCTTTTTACCCCAAAAACGGCGCCGCTACGGCCGACACCCTGCTCCAGGACCAGATACGCAGCGATGAAAAACAAAACTACGGGTTGCAACTTTCCTATTCAGAACCCCTGAACAAGCGCAGCTACCTGGAGTGGCGCTACGCCTTCCAGCGCAACCAGACGGACTACAGCCAGGAAGTTTACGACAGGGCGGAGGGGCTGCTCCTCTTCAACGAAAACCTGAGCAACGCCTTCGAAAGCGCCTACACCTACCATCACCTGCACAGCGGGCTGCGGGCCAACGGCAAAAAAACGGGATTCAATGCCAGCCTGGCCCTGCAACGCGCCCGGCTCGACGGCGAGCTGCTCAACCTGGACACTGCCATCGTGCAAACCTTCTGGAACCTCTTGCCGGCAATGCGCTGGGAGTACGAGTTCAGCCAGTCGCAGCGCCTTGGCTTCAATTACTTCACCAGCGTCCGCGAACCAAGCATCCGGCAACTTCAACCCATTGTCGACAACAGCGACCCGCTCAACATCTACGTGGGCAACCCCGCACTACGGCCGGAATATTCGCACAGGGTGGAACTCCAGTACTTCAATTTCAACGCCGCCCTGCTGTCCAACTTCTTTAATTCCCTTTCGCTGGATTACACCACCAACGCCATCAGCCAGGCCTTCAGCGTGGACGAACAACTGAAGCGCACAACCACGCCCATCAATACGGATAAAGCCTGGCGCCTGTACAACAGCCTCAACTATGCCGCACCCATCCGCCCGCTGAAGCTGCGCTTCAACATACAGGCCCAGGCATCACTGAGCCAGGGCTTTAACCGCATCGACGGCCAGGAGAACCAGACCGATCAGCGCTTCGGCTCCATTGACCTGCGGCTGGAGAACCGCTTCAAGGAAAAGTTCGACCTCATGGGCGGCGCCCGGCTGAGTTACACCCAGGCCCACTACTCCATCCAAAAAGGCCTGAACCAGGACGTCCTCAACCAAACCTACTACGGCAGCCTGCAGCTCAACCTGCCGGCGGGGCTCACTTTTTATACCAGTACGGACTTCAATATCTACTCCGGCCGCAGCGCGGGTTTCAACCAGGAAGTGCTGCTCTGGAACGCCTACCTGGCCAAAACCCTGCTCGGCAAGCGCGCCGAGCTGCGCTTTTCCGCCTTTGACATCCTCAACCGCAACCGTGGCATCAGCCGCCGCACCGAGCTGAACTACGTAGAAGACGAACAGGTGAACAACCTGGCCCGGTATTTTCTGATGAGCTTTACCTACTCGCTCCAGAAACTGGGGGAAGAAGGGGGGATCAGGATAAAAATAAATGGCTGAATGGCTATTCGCCGAAGCCTTCAGCCTGTATGGCCCTCGGTTGAAGGCTTCGGCGAATAAAATCCCGGTAATCCCTTAATCCCAAAAATCCCGGTCCCGGCGCCGCCGAGAAATCCCGGCCCATTTTCGTAAGTTTATCCATCCAATAAACTACGAAAGGCCAGCTCATGTCTCCAACGAAGTATCTACTCATCCTCTCCATTATCTTCACCGCCTGCAGCCCGGCGCAGCCCCCTGAACCAACTGCCGCGGAATCTTTACCCGAGCGCGCCCTCTGGTTCGACGCACCGGCGGAGCATTTCGAAGAAGCCATGCCCCTGGGCAACGGCAGCATCGGCGCCGCTGTTTACGGCGGCATCGGCACAGAGCGTTTGCTGCTCAACGAGGCGACCCTCTGGGCCGGCGGGCCGGTTGACCCCAATATGACGCCCAACGCCAGGCAGCACCTGCCGGCCATCCGGGAAGCTCTTTTTTCGGAAAACTACCCCCAGGCCAACCAGTCGACGAAAAAGCTGCAGGGCAAATTCTCGGAATCCTACGCCCCGCTGGGAGATTTGTTCATCGATTTTGAACACGGGGACGCAAAACCCGAAAGCTACCGGCGGGAGCTGGATATCCGCCAGGCCATTGCCAGCGTGGAATACAGGCTCGGCAATACTACTTACCGCCGCGAGTATTTCGCTTCCTACCCTGCTCAGGTGGTTGCCATGCGGCTTACCGCCGACGGCCCCGGGCGGCTCAGCTTCACCCTGCGGGCTTCCAGCCAGTTGCAGCACCAGTTGCGCGCCTCGGGGCGGCAGTTGGTGCTGAGCGGCCAGGCGCCGGTGCACGCCGAACCGAGCTACCGGGGCGATATGCCAAACGCCATCGTCTATGATGCGCTCAACGGCATGCGCTTTCAGGCCATAGCTTTCGTTGCCCAGGCCGACGGGCAGGTGACAGCTACCGACAGCCTGCTCCGGGTCAGCGAAGCCAGCGAGGCGGTCATCCTGCTTGCCATCGCCACCAGCTTCAACGGCTACAACCGGAACCCCGGCACGGAAGGCAAAAACGAAAGCATCTACGCCCAGCAGTTCCTCGCCAACGCCGTGGCCAAGCCCTATCAAAACCTCCGGCAGGAACACATCGAGGATTTCGGGCGCTTCTTTAATCGCGTGGAACTCAGCCTGGGCTCCTCCGGCAACGACAAGCTGCCTACGCCCCAACGCCTGCGCCGGTTTTCCGAAGGGCAGGCGGACAATGATCTGGCGGCCCTGTATTTTCAGTTCGGGCGCTACCTGCTCATCAGCTCATCCAGGCACGGCGGCCCGCCCGCCCATTTGCAGGGCATCTGGAACGAACACATGCGCCCCCCCTGGAGCAGCAACTACACCGTCAACATCAATACCGAGATGAACTATTGGCCGGCGGAGAGCTGCAACCTCTCGGAAATGCACACCCCCCTGCTCGCCTTCCTGCAGGGCCTTTCCAAAACCGGGGCCGTAACGGCCCGGACGGTGTACGGCTGCCGCGGCTGGTGCTGCCACCACAATACCGACATCTGGGCCATGACGAATGCAGTGGGCGATTTCGGCGAGGGTGATCCCGTGTGGGCCAACTGGAACATGGGCGGCGTGTGGTTGTCCACCCACCTCTGGGAGCGCTTTGCCTTCACCAGAGATACCGTGCCCCTGAAGGTTTACGGCTACCCGCTGATGAAGGGCGCCGCCCTGTTCTGCCTGGACTATCTGACGGAAGACAGGCAGGGTTACCTCGTCACCGCTCCCTCTACTTCCCCGGAAAACCTGTACAAAACCCCGGAAGGTTATACCGGCTCTGTCCTGTACGGCTCCACTGCCGACCTGGCCATGATCCGGGAATTGTTCATGGGCGTCATAGAGGCCGGCCAGATACTGGGCGTGGATGCCGCCTTCCGGGATTCCGTACAACAGGCCCTGGCGAAGCTGTACCCCTACCAGATCGGCAAAAAGGGCAACCTCCAGGAATGGTATTACGACTGGGAAGACCAGGACCCCAACCACCGGCACATGTCGCACTTGTTCGGCCTGCACCCCGGCCATTCCATCACGATGGAAAAAACGCCGGAACTGGCCCAGGCCTGCCGCCGTTCTCTGGAGCTGCGCACCAACAACGGCACGGGCTGGTCGATCGCCTGGAAAATTTCACTCTGGGCCAGGCTGCGGGACGGCGAAATGGCCTATGACGCCATCAAAAAGCTGTTGAATTACCACGGTACCGATACCGAGACCCAGATGCGGGGCGGCGGAACCTATCCCAACCTGCTGGACGCCCACCCGCCCTTCCAGATCGACGGCAACTTCGGCGGCACGGCCGGCATCGCCGAAATGCTGCTGCAAAGCCACGACGGGGCCATCCACCTGCTGCCCGCCCTGCCCAAAGCCTGGCCCAGCGGCTCGGTGAAAGGGCTCCGCGCCAGAGGAGGTTATACGGTGGATATCAGCTGGGAAGCAGGAAAGTTGAAAAAAGCGGTGATCGTGCCGGATTTCGACGGCCCCTTCAGGCTGAGGCATGAAGGGAAAACGGAGGAGTATGTGGGAAAGCGGGGCGTAAGCGTGGAAATATAAAAAAAAAACTCCGGCCCGGCGCGGGAAAACCCGGAGCCGCAGGGCAATCGCATTTAGAATTAGCCTTCAGCCGGATGATGAACGGTGGGCGCATCCTGGACTAGTCGCCTGACGACTTTGAGCCTTCTGGCGACTTAACCCGGTTTTCCCGGAAGGATGTGCATGCCGGCATTTGATGCAAATAAGTTAAATGCAATTGCCCTGCCCGGAGCCGGGCCGGAGGAAAACAGCGGGTGATCGCAGAGCCCTACCGGAGTCGGGCAGAGCTGCTGTTCTAATTGGTGCGGATGATCCTGATCATCCCCCCCTGGTTCGTACCCCCCATTTCGCGCACGCGCTCCTCCACCATTTTGTCGTAGTCCTCTTTGGATATCTGCTTGCCTTTCGTGGGTGCTTCCACCAGCGGCTTTTCGCCTCCGAGCTCCACGCTCAGAGCCTGGTAGATGCGCAGGCCGCCATCCACGTCTGCCATCAGCACGGCGCCGGGAAGCCCCTGGTAGGCGGCAGGGCCGATGGGGGCAGGTATGGCGGGCGTGAACCAGGCTTCAACCAACTGTCCGTCTTTGTTGGTATATGCCGCTTTCTGGCAGGGGTAGCCGAGGATGGATTTCTGCTCGGGCAGTATTTTCCATTCCGGTTTTTCGGCCGGCGATTCGATGATGAACAGCCTGCCGATAAAATCGCGCTGCTCCACCTGTTTGCCGTTGGCGTAATCATAAAAAACGCTGTTGGATGCACGGCGGATTTTGATATTCATCCCCTCTTCAGGCTCGACATCTACATCTTCAGCCTCCTCGAAAGCGCCGTAGAGGGCAGACTGGCCGTCGTACAGCAGCTGGGATTTGGAAACCTGGAACTCCGGGATCATCTCTTTGTGGCTCTCCTGCCCCGGCCCCAGGCCCCGGTGCAGGTTGAACTTCTCTTCATAAACGATACGCCCGGCGGGCTGGGCCTGGATAAAATAGGGCAACAGCAGGGTGAACAGAAAAAACAATCTTTTCATGGCTTTTTTTAATTGCAAAGTTAGCCCCCCGGCCCGGGAAGCAGGTTAATCAGCCTTGAATTAAGGTTAAATAAGGTTAATGAATCCTGCGCGCCATGCTGCCGGATGCTACCTTTGCAGTACGATGAGAAAAGCGCATTCCAACCGGCTGGCCGTAGTGCTGATGGCGCTCAGCCTGGCCCTGCTCACCGCCTTCCTGGCCTTCTGGCTGAGGCAGGCCTTCGGCGAACAGCGCAGCCTGCTCCAGAAGGAGGCCAGCCACCTTTTTGCCAGAGCAGTCTTCCATGTACAGGATTCGCTGATCCAGGACTGGGTCAACCGGCAGGCGGCGGAGGGGCAGCAGGACAGCCTGCATCTCGCCATCGTCCATTTCTCCGGCGACAGCATGCCGCCCATCGCCCCTTCCGACAAGGGCGCCCGCTTCATCTTCTCCGAAACCCGGACGGAAAAGCTGATCACCAGCGACACTCCGCGGACGGAACACAAAAGCGAGGGCATTGGAAGCAATCTGGATTTAGCGCCTGGCCTCCTGCAGAACGTGCTCATCAAGGTTCAGCTGCACGACAGCACAGCGATCTTTCCTTTCGGCGACATCGACAGCGCCGCCGTCCTGGCGCGTATCCATCAGGTATTTGCCGATTCCCTGAAAGAAGCGCTGGCCAGCCTGCCCTTTACCGTGACCACCGCCGACCGGCCAAGCCCGGGCTGGCGGGGCATAATCACCGTAGCGGTACCCGGCATCCTTTCAAAAGGCAGCAGTTACCAGGCGGCATTGTCCGCTTACCACCCCTACCTGTTTCGGAAAATCGCTCCCCAAATAGCATTTTCTCTATTCCTGATAGCCCTGATCACCGCCTCTTTTCTGCTTATTTTCCAAAACATGCAAAAGCAGCGCCGCCTGGCGGAGATGCGCGCCGGGCTCGTCAGCAACATCACCCATGAGCTGAAGACGCCCATCGCCACCATCAGCGTGGCCATCGAGGCGCTGGATAATTTCAACGCCCTGGATGACAAGGCCCGCACCCGCGAATATCTGGGGATTTCCCGCAACGAACTGCACCGCCTGTCCCTTCTGGTGGATAAGGTGCTCAATATGGCTGCTTTCGAAAACAAGGAACTCGAACTGCAGTTCGAACCGCTCGGCCTGAAGCAGCTCACCGAAGAGATACTGTCTTACCTGAAACTGCATTTCGAAAAAGCAAACGCCGATGTCCAGCTGGATGCACCGGAGGGAAATTACGCGATTCAGGCCGACCGGCTCCACCTGACCAATGTCCTGTACAACCTGATCGACAATGCCCTGAAATACAGCGGGGATAATCCCGAAATCAAAATTTCTTTACAGGAAGAGGAGGATGGGGTGCTGCTCCGCGTAACCGACAGCGGCATCGGCATACCGGCCGAATACCAAAAACGGATTTTCGACCAGTTCTTCCGCGTGCCACGCGGCGATGAGCACAACGTCAAAGGCTACGGCCTGGGCCTGAGTTACGTGGCAAAAGTAGTGGAAAAGCACGGCGGCTGGATAAAGCTCGATAGCCGGGAAGGCGTGGGGAGCAGCTTCACTGTATACCTTCCCGCATCCCCCATCCCTACCCCACGACTTCAGCCGTGGGCGCTCCCAAGGCCTGGCGAGCACATATAGCAATACCATGAAACCCAAGATCCTCTACATCGAAGACGAGCCCTACCTGGGCAAGATCGTCAAGGAAAGCCTGGAAAGCCGGGGCTTCGAAGTGCGCATGGAAACCGACGGGCTGGCCGCCCTGCCTGCCTACCGGGAATTCCGGCCGCAGCTCTGCCTGCTGGATGTCATGCTGCCCAAAAAGGACGGATTCGCCATCGGGCAGGACATCCGCGCTCTGGAGCCCAATATTCCCATCATTTACCTGACCGCCAAAAGCCAGACGGAAGACGTGCTAAAAGGCTTCCGTTCCGGCGGCAACGACTACATCCGGAAGCCCTTCAGCCTGGAGGAACTCATCGCACGGATACACAACCTGCTGCAACTGGCGCAGGGGCAGCCAGGCCCGCCACGGGCCGGCGCCTCTGCCGGCGAAATCGCCATCGGCCGCTACACCTTCAACCTGATCCGCTACGAGCTGCGCCTGGACGGTAATGTGCAAAAGCTCTCCCACCGCGAAGCCGAACTCCTCCGGATTCTGGCCGAGCACCCCAACCAAACCGTCCAGCGCCGCGACATTCTCCAGCGCATCTGGGGCGACGACTCTTTCTTCAACTCCCGCAACCTCGACGTTTACATCAAAAAACTACGCGGCTATCTACGGGAAGACCATACCGTGGAGATTATTACCCTTAAAGGCGTGGGCTACCATTTTTCAGTGTGCCCCTGATCCGTTCTGACACCAGTAAGGGGAGAGCAAAAACCACAACAATGCCGAAGTCCGGAACTTTCACGAAGTGGGCAATGTTGGGAAGGTTTGTTACCTTTGGGGAACGCAATCCAAATAGACAGGCACGCTGGAAAGATGACGCAGGAATACTTAAAAACGCTGGGGGTTATCAAGCAACTCATCGAACTGGAAGACCGGGAGGCTATCGGGCTGATGGTGCGCAAAATACACCGGTCGGAATCAGCAGAAGTTTTGACGCCCATTCTGGCAGCTCTGGAAAATCAGCGCTTCGATGACGCTTTCCTGCTTATCGAGGACTTCGAGCGGCAGATGCGGCAGGTGGCCCGCCAATACGACCCCATCGTTTCCGCCCTGAAGGTAGAGATGCATTTTCAGGAAAACGAACTGAACCTGCTGCGCGCCGACCGCGATGAAATGGCCAAAAAGATCGACAACTTCCAGGTAAGGCACCATGCCGTCCTGGGAGGGCTGCTCGACCGGATGCTTTACCTGCGCATGGAAAAGCTGCGCATACAGGCCCAGGCCAATCCCAAACTGCTGGCTCAATACGAAGCCGCAGCAGCAGATTACAAGGATTACCACGAGGTGCATACCTCACCCATTAAGGGCATATTGTATAACCTCGGGGAGGAAGAACAGCGGGAAATCAAGCGGCTGTACCGGAAAGCCTCCCTGATCTGCCATCCGGACTGCGTAGCGGAGGAACACCAGGAAAAGGCGCAGGCCATGTTTGAAGAACTGCACGAAGCCTACCTGCACAACGACATCAAAAAGGTTCGCCTCATCGCCGAACTCCTGGAAAAAGCAGGCGCCTTCGAGCCCCTCTACATGAAGATGGATGACGCCGGTGCGCTGCGCCTGCAAATCGAACGCATCTTACTCCATCTGGAGGAAGTAAAAGTGGAAATCGCTGAAATACAGGCATCTGAGGCATACCGCACCGTAGAAGGCATCACGGAAGACTGGAATGTATACTTTAAACGGCTGGCTGACAACTTCAGGGCGCAAATCCAGGAACTGGAGCAGTGGCATCTGTTGCATGCGGCCCGGAACTGACAACTCAAAAAATGGAAAACAAACCCGTACGCCTCGACCAGAAAGCCCTCGCCCGCTTCGACAAGGCCCTGGCCCTGGCCAGCGCGCTCATCGAAGAAGGGGAACACCGCCCGGCCGAATGGTTCGACACGCCGGAGAAACGCCTGCAATGGTGGCTCGACCTCGAGCCCCAGTGGCGGAAGGCTTTCCTGGAGGCGGTTTTCCAGCTCAGAAAGCTGCCCAATTATGAAAACTACCAACCCACGGACAAAGAACTGGCCTTTTTGTTTGGCTTGCGCCAACTGAACGTCTGCGGCAGCGGGGATTTTCGCAACCGCAATAACCCTCCTGACATTTCCTTTCAGCTCACCAACCTGACAGGCGTCAGGAACCTGACCGGATTACGGCGCATCGAGTGCGACTTCAACGGCCTGATCGAATCACTGGAGCCGCTGCGGCATCTGGTAAACCTGGAAGTGTTATGGTGTGACAACAACCGCATCAGCAGCCTCGAACCGCTGATGGGGCTCGGGAAATTGCGGGGGCTTTGCTGCTGGAATAACCACATCACAAACCTGGAGCCGCTGGCCGGGCTCATTCTTCTGAACGACCTGACCCTCGGCCTGTACGACGAAGGCAACCCGCTGGAAAACGTCGAGCCGCTGCGCCACCTTGCCAACCTCCGAACGCTCAATCTCAATGCCTGCGGGCTCAGAAGCCTGGCGCCCCTTGAGAAACTCGAAAACCTGAAATGGTTGGAAGCCCCATACAATAATCTGGACACTATCCCTCTCTTTGAAGGCAAGGATATTTACATCGAAGTTTAACCCGGCCAGGGCATACTGCTCCCTCAGGCCTTCACTTCCACTCCTTTTTTCTCCTGCTTCCGCCTGGGCAGCGTACCGAAAACATAGTCCCAAAAGGGAGAGGTGACCCCGTACATGGCGGTGGTGTCCTGATAGTGGTGAATGGCGTGATTTACCCACAAAACGCGCAGGAAATTCCTGGGTTGCCGGAAAGCGTGAACGGAATAGTGAACGAACAGATAGCATGCATAACCAATGGCGAAACCGGAAAGCAGCGGATAGCCGTAACGGCCAAACAGGAGCCTGAAAAGGGTGTAGAAAATGGCGACATAAATGATGATGCCCGCAGGCGGCATGGCCAGGCGCGATTTGTCCTTCGGATAGTCGTGATGGACCCCGTGGATCATGTAGGCGAACTTCCTGCGCCCTTCCGTTTTGGGCTCCAGATGGTACAGGTTGCGGTGGATGACGTACTCCGCCAGCGTAAAGGAGAAAAACCCTGCGGCAAAAAAGGCGGCAGCCTGAGGCAAGCTGAATCCTCCAACCTCCAGTGCGCGGTAAAAGAGCCAGCCCGAAAACAGGATGATCATGCTGATGGGAATGGAGATATGGCTCCGCGTCAGGTAGTTCAGCCACTTATTTTCAAAAATATCGACCGATGTGTTGTCGTTGGAAACGAAGTTTTTCTGTTTCATGAACTGAAATGGTTTTATGATGTTGGCAATCATTCTTCCCTTGATACCGGCCAGCTGATGAAGGCGCCGGCCTTAAAGAAACAGAAAGGATATATAGGTGGCAACACCTTTATCGCTCCGCAGGTTCTAATCCGCAGAAAAAAAACAAACCCGTTCCCGGCCTCCTTCCGGATTCCGGGAACGGGAAGTATGCCGTGCTGATTTTTACTCAGCTCAGGTTGCGCAGCGTATCCCGCAGGTAGCGCTTGTACTTCATCCGGTAGGCCCGGTAAATTTTGCGGTAGCGGGCATAGGAATCTTCAGGCGCAGCGGCATTCGGCAGAAAGCCCTGCTGCTTCATCCATTCGTCGTTGTATATCTTGCCAAGGTAGCGGCTGCCGTGGTCGGGGAAGAGCACCACTACTATATCGGTGGGCTTCAGTTCGTTTTTGATGCGGAAAACAGCCTGCATGGCTGCTCCGCTGGAATAGCCGACCAGCAGGCCTTCCATAAGCGCCAGCTGGCGGGCGCGGTGGGCGCTGCTTCGGTCGGTCACTTTAATGAACTCGTCGATGACGCCGAAATCGACGTTATCGGGAATGATATTTTTGCCCAGGCCTTCCACTTTGTAGGGGTATATCTCGTCCTTGTCGAACAGGCCGGTTTCCCAGTATTTCTTCAGTACCGAGCCATAAGCATCAACGCCGATTATGCGGACGTTGGGGTTCTGGTCCTTGAGGTACTGGGCCGTGCCGGAAAGGGTGCCTCCCGTTCCGGCGCAGCAGACGTAGTGGGTCACCCGGCCTTCCGTATCGCGCCATATCTCCGGGCCGGTGGAGTGGTAATGCGCGGCGGAATTGTCGAGGTTGAAGTTCTGCCCCAGATAGAAGGAATTGGGGATGTCGCGCGACAGTTGTTCGGCGCGGGAGTAATAGGAGCGCGGGTCTTCCGGTTCGGCGTCGGCCGGGCAGACGATCACCTCGGCGCCCATGGAACGCAGCAGGGCCAGTTTTTCCTGCGATGCTTTGCTTGACACAGTCAGCACGCAGCGGTAGCCCTTGAGGCTGCAAACCATAGCCAGGCTGTAGCCGGTATTGCCCGAGGTGGCTTCGACGATGGTGTCGCCGGGTTTGATGCGGCCTTCTTTTTCCGCCTTTTCCACCATGTACAGGGCGATGCGGTCTTTGGCGGAATTGCCCGGATTAAAGGCTTCCACTTTCCCGTAAACCTTCCCGGGAATATCGTGGCAGATGCGGCTGAGTTCGATGAGCGGCGTGTTGCCGATAGTTGCTAGGACGTTTTCGTATCGCATAGATGCTGGCTTGTTTTGCTTAACAAGAGTTTTTGAAACTGAATAGCTCCCTTTGCCGTTTTTTTGAAGCAAAATTTTAAATTCGCCTCAGGGGGTAAAAAGCCGGGATCGTCCACCCGGATGGAGGGCTCAAAAGGGTTCGGGTATTCCTGCCGTTTTGTTGGGTGTTCTTCAGAAAGCAAAAGCGAATGTGCAATATTACTAATGAACCGCCGAAAAAAAAAGTAATCCTTTTTAAAAGGCCAGGGCCGGCATGATGCGCCGGCCGAATTTTCACGGCCTGCGCCCCGGCCCACAGCAATCCGTTATTCCCAATTCTGAAAACTGCAAGCGGCTTCAACATGGCAAAGCAAACCGTTTCCCTCAAAGCAAGGTTGATCCTGTATTACAAAGGGCAGATCCTGCTTCTGAAACAAACCAAGCCCAACGGCGGCAACTATACCCTCGTCGGCGGCAATGTAGAGTCCCACGAATTCGCCAGGCAATCCCTAATCCGGGAAAGCTATGAGGAAGCAGGCATCACGATACGGGAGGAAGACCTGCAACTGGTGCACGTCCGCCACAAACTGGATGAAGGCCGCCACCGGATCGTCCTCTATTTCAAAGCCTATAAATGGGAGGGAGAACTCAAAGCCCGGGAAACGCACAAATTCAAAGAAGCAGAATGGTTCTACCTCGATGAGCTTCCCAAAAACCTCACGGAAACAATCCGGTACGTACTACAGGAATACCGCAAAGGGCGCCTCTATTCGGAATTCGCCGGCCCTGAAAACGACACGGATGCCGGCCCCGCCGGCAAACCGGAAAAAGTGGCATCGGAAAAAAAGCCCAAACCCAAGGACGGAAAGGGGAAGTGAGGAGGTTCTTTCCCCCTTCAGATCACTCGTCGTTGTGCACCAGCCTGGCATTGGCCGTTTTTTCGACACTTTTGCCAGGGGTTTTGGCCTTAGTGCAGGCTTTGGCGCAGGCTGCTCTCTGCGCCAGGCTGGGCGCCGGGTGAAAGGATCCGGATACCTGAACGGCATGGGCAGCGCGGCCCAACGATACTTTGGACTTGGTGCAGGATTGCCCGCGGGGGGAAAGATTGATAAATTTGCCGGAACGGCTGCAGTATTCGACCGGGTTGTAGCGCACTTCGCCCGTCAGGCTGCTGATGCTTTTGCGCACGTAGGAGATACGCCCCGTCTCTTTGTCAAAGCGCTTTTCAATGCTGGCGTCGCGGGCGGCAGCCTGCGCAGCGGCATCCGCACTGTTCGCAAATGACGCAACCCTGATGTTGCCGGGGTTCTGCGCCTGTACTTCGGCAAAGGCAAGCAGGCTAAAAGCGGCAGTGAACAGGAAAAAATATTTCATGATTGCTCTTTTTCTGTAATCGAATGCCCCGGGCCAAAGCGGGTAAGTTTTCTGGAAACAGCGGCTAAAATAGAAAAGATCGGCAAATTAAAATGTTATGAAAAAATTAAACCCGCGACTTCAGTCGCGGGTTTCCCTACCCCACGACTTCAGTCGTGGGTACAGCAATGGGCTCTCCCACCCCACGACTTCAGTCGTGGGATAATGCCAAAACCACACAACCATGAAAATACTCCCAACCCTCCTCGCTTCCGCACTGGCGGTCACCCTGCAGGCCCAGGCCGGCCTCAAGCCCAATCTTCAACACATCACTCCCAGGCCGCCCGGCGCCCCCTATCCGGCGGAGCAACTTCATCTGAGCCGGGCGCCGGCCGCTGCCATCCCCCTCGCTGCAAGGCCTTTCAGCCAGGATGGGTACGATTTTTCCAGCCGGCCGCAGTTCGCATGGCCCACGACGGAAGGCCAGCCGCTGCGGGCTCTTCTCCATCCGGCCACCGGCCAACCCATCTATATCCAGGGCACAAGTGATCTGCCTCTGCTGGACATGCCCGGCAGAACCCCGCTGGAAGCCCGGGCCTATACCTACCTGGAAGCCTCCAAAGGCCTGCTCCGCTGCCAGAACCCGGCAGAGGAGTTTTCCCTTGTCGCCATTCGGGAAGATGAAAAAGGCAATATGCACCTGCAGTTCCGGCAGCTGTATCATGGAATTCGCGTTTACGGCGCGGAGGTCAGCCTGCATACCCGCAACGGGGAGGTGCATTTGCTCACCGGCCGCTCCTTCCCAAGCCCGCTCAACACCAGCCTGGCGCCTTCCATATCCCACATGGCCGCCCTGGAACGGGGTTGGGCCTACCTGCAGAACAGGACTTCCGTGAAAATCCTCCCGGCCCAGGAACTGCAACTGCTGGCCGGCCCGGCCGAACAGGCGGAACTGGTGCTTTTTTACCCCGAAACCGGCATAGCCACTCCCACCCTGGCCTGGGAACTCAGCCTGGCGCCCAACCTGGCCGAACGCTGGCACATCCTGCTCGACGCCCATAGCGGGGAAGTCATTCGGGCCATGGACGAGATATGCAAGATTCAGGGCCATCGCCATCCCGATGCCGGCGCCTCCGCCCAGGAGGCCGGGAGCGTGGTGGGAGGGAATATGCATCTCTCCATTCCTCCCCTTCCTCCTGATGACGGCCCCGCCACTGCCGTGGCGAATGACCTCTTCGGCCAGCCCCGCACCATTGACACTTACGAAAAAGGCGGCCTGTTTTACCTGATCGACGCCGCCAAAAACATGCACAATGAAAGCCAGTCCGTATTCCCCAACGAGCCCGTTGGGGTGGTTTGGACCATCAACGCCCAGAATACTTCCCCCCAGAACACCAACTTCAGCGCGGTGCACATCGTATCCAACGACAACAGCTGGAATAACCCCACCGCCGTTTCCGCCCATTACAACGCCGGGCTTTCCTACAAATACTTCGAAGACACCCACGGGCGCAACTCCATCAACGGCCTGGGCGGGAATATCATTTCCCTGATCAACGTCGCCGATGAAGACGGCGGCAGCATGGACAATGCCTTCTGGAACGGCGCCGCCATGTTCTACGGCAACGGGGGGACAGCCTTCAGCGCGCCCCTGCCGAAAGCCCTCGACGTCACCGGGCACGAGCTGACGCATGGCGTCATTCAGAGCACGGCCAACCTGGAGTATTTCGGAGAATCCGGCGCGATCAATGAATCCATGGCCGATGTTTTTGCAACCATGATCGACCGCAATGACTGGAAGATCGGGGAGGATGTCGTCAATACCGCCTATTATCCCAGCGGGGCATTGCGCGACCTGAGCAACCCCAACAACGGCGGGAGCGGACTGAATTCACCGGGCTGGCAGCCCGGCCATGTGTCGGAACAATATCCCGGCAGCGAGGACAACGGCGGGGTGCACATCAACAGCGGCATTCCCAACAAGGCTTTCCAACTCTTCGCCACAGCCGTCGGGAAAGACAAGGCCGAAAAGGTGTATTACCACGCGCTTACCAATTACCTCGGCCGCTCTTCGCAATTCATAGACCTGCGCATCGCCATCATCGCCGCAGCCCAGGACCTGTATTCCACAACAGAAAGCAATGCCGCCGCAACGGCCTTCAACGCCGTGGGCATTTCCGCCGGGCAGGGCGGCGATTACCAGCAGGACTACACAGCCAACCAGGGGGAAGAATTCATCCTCTACACCGATGCCAGTTACAACGTGCTAAACCTCGTCACTCCGGCAGGGCAGGAGGTCGCCGTGCCGCTCAGCACCACGGGCCCGGCGAGCAAACCCAGCATCTCCGACGACGGCAGCCTGATCGTTTATGTGGCCCATGACAAAACCCTCCGCTACATCATCATCAACTGGGCGCAGAGCAATTTTTCCTCCGGCTCCCTGAGCGCCAGCCCCATCTGGCGGAACGCCGCCATCTCCAGAGACGGCAACCGCCTGGCCGCCCTGACGGATGATTACGACAACCTGTTGTATGTTTTCGACCTCACGCAGGCCAACCCCCAGCCCGTGGCTTATGAACTCTACAACCCCACCTTCACCCAGGGCATCGAAACCGGCGATGTCGTTTACCCCGATGTGCTGGAATGGGACCACTCCGGCCAATGGGTGATGTACGACGCCCTGAACCGAATAGAAAACAACTTCGGCGGGATCGAATACTGGGACATCAGCTTCATCCGGGTGTGGAACAACAGCATCAATGACTTCAGCAGCGGGCTGATCTCAAAGCTGTTCACTTCCCTTCCGGAAAACACCAGCGTTGGCAACCCCTCTTTTGCCAAAAACGCCCCCTATATCATCGCCTTCGACCTGATCGACACCTATACCGATGAATACCTGGTGATGGCCACCAACCTCGAAACGGGCAGCGTGGGCTCCATTTTCAGCCAGAGTTCCCTGGGGTATCCCAGCTATTCCGTCCAGGACAACCAGCTCATCTTCGACGCTTTCGACAATTTCGGCAATGAGGTCATCGCCGTCACCGACCTGGATAATGACAAAATCCACCCCATCGGCAACGCCGTGATCCTGATCGCCGACAATGCCGGCGCGCGCTGGGGCGCCTGGTTTGCCAACGGATACAGGCCCTGGGTCGGCACAAAAGACGACGCCCTGAGTACGGGGCTGAAGGTATTCCCAAACCCTTTTACGGACAACATTCAGGTGGAAATGGAACTGCACGAAAGCCAGGAGGTATTCCTGGAGGTGCTGGACATGCACGGCAGGGCCGTTTATCGAAGCAGGGAACAATGGGGCGCCGGCAACAACCGCAGCATGCTGGGCCTGCCGGGCCTGCCTGCCGGCACATACCTGCTGCGCCTGCGCGCCGGCCTGGAGGTTTGGGCGGCGAGGCTGATGCGCAATCCTTGACTCTGGGGCCGGGGGGGCGTGGACCCATGTACCCGTGGACCCGTGGCCCCATGGCCCCATGGGGTCGTGGATCCGTGGACCCATGGATCCATGTACCCGTGTACCCGTGTACCCATGTACCCGTGTACCCATGTACCCGTGGATCCATGTACCCGTGGATCCATATACCCGTGTACCCGTGTACCCATGTACCCGTGTACCCGTGGATCCATGTACCCGTGGATCCATATACCCGTGTACCCGTGTACCCGTGTACCCATGTACCCGTGTACCCGTGTACCCATGTACCCGTGTACCCATGTACCCCGTGGACCCGTGATCCATGTACCCATGTACCCATGTACCCGTGTACCCGTGGATCCATGTACCCGTGGATCCGTGGACCCGTAACCCACGACTTAAGTCGTGGGCTATGGGCTATGGGCTATGGGCTATGGGCTATGGGCTATGGGCTATGTGGGCTATGAAGCCCCTACCTCCGCACTACCCTATACGTCTGGCTGCCGTGCGCTCCGGCTACCTGCAGCAGATATATGCCCGGCGCCAGGAAGGCCGTATTGAGCCAATGCAGGTTTCCGGCTTGCAGGCCGGACTGCATGACAAGGCGCCCGTCCGGAGCCAGGAGGCGCAAAGTCAGGGGTGTGTCCGCCCGGCTTTCGATGGCCAGAGATTCCCCGAACGGGTTGGGATAGACGTGGGCCAGGGGCGACTGCTCATTAGCCTCATAAACCGGCGTGGCGTGAACCACCTCATCGATGGCATTGAGCAGCGACAACTCATTATAGGCGTCCTGGCCCAGTTCCCAGATCATGATGCCGCTCACTTCGCTCAGGGCAAGTTCGGTTTTCTGTTGTATGGTGGGAATGCCGTTGTAGAATTTCTGGCCTACCTGGTCGACAAAGGCATTGGCCGGATTCTGGGTGACAATGGTGCGGTAGGTAAAGGAAGAAACCGGCGAAGTGGAAAAATCGTACCCGTAAAAGGGAACCCCAAGGGTCAGTTTTTCCGAAGGAACGCCCTGTGCCCGCCAGTAATTGATGGCGTTGACGGCGAAGTAATAGGGCGAATGCGGGCCGGGGCTGTTGGGCGCCCAGGGGCCGGTGAGGTCATACACCATCATGTTGACCCAGTCGTAGGCCGCCAGCGCTTCATCCGTGATCTGGGGGTAGCGGTGGGTGCCGGGCAGGGCCGCGGTAAGCAAAAGCCCATGGGCGTCCATCGAGTCGCGCAACTCCAGCACGAAAGGGCTGTACAGGCTGTTCACATGGCCCCACTCCAGGTCGAAGTCCACCCCGTCCAGCCCGTGGGCCAACACGTACTCCACGATATTGTGGATATAAATGGCCCGTTTGTTGGGCTGCATCCAGTAGTTCCAGGCATCTTCCCACTCGTCAGTGAGGGCGCCGCCGGCCAGGGATATCATTACCGTGAGGTTGTGCTGCTTGGCCAGCTGCACGACAGGGCCGATATCCTGCCCTCCGACATCGAGCTGCCCCGCCAGATCGGGGTTGGCAAAAGCAATGTTGAGATGCGTCAACTGGCTGAAGTTGATCTGGTTGGCATAACTGAAACGGTAGTAGGGCAGGTAGCCCACTACTTTGAAATCCTCCTGCGCCGGCAAAGAGGCGGATAACAGAGGGATCAGGCAGAGCAGGAGCAGGAACCTGGGCATGAGCGGAGGGTTTAGGGTTTGTGTATCCTGGTTTTTACCGGCAGGGCGCAGCGAGGACAAGCCTGAGTTCCCGGAAACCAGAAACTCAGAAACTCCAGGAATTCCGGCTCCCGCCCGGCCTCCAAACATGCTTTAAGCCTACAATCCATCCTTTTCAATTTCCAGGATGGCGGCCACGTGGGCATCGGCGATTTTCTGGCGGACTTCCGGTTTCATCAGTTCGGCGGCTTCCCGTTTGTTATTGTAGAAGCCGTTTTCGGTAAGCACCGAAGGCATTTTCGTTTTCCGCAGCACGTAGAACTGCCCATCGGGGCGGGATTTGAGGTGGCGGTTGGCAAAGCCCGTTTTTTCGATGAGGTGTTTCTGGAAGATGCCGGCGATCTTCTGGCCGGTTTTACTGCCGTGGAAGAACCAGGTTTCGATGCCGCTGATGCTGTCCGGAGCCCAGTCGTTGGCGCTGCGGGCAGGAGCAGCATTGGCATGGATGGAAACGAAAATCTTAGGCAAATCGGAATTCTTGGCATTGGCCCGCTCGACGCGGCCCTGCAGGAAGTCGTCGATATCCACTTCGGGCACAGTGATAAAGTATTGAACCCCTTTCTCATCCAGCTGCTTTTTCATGCGGGCCACGATATCGCGGTTGAATTCGTATTCTAAGAACTGGGTGCTGCCATCATCGAACACCGGCGAGCGCTTGCCCGGCGTCTGTTTGCCATGGCCATTATCCAGGCACCAGAGGTAGCGGCCTTTGGGTGCTGCAACCGGAGGTTTCGGCGCCTCGGGCTTCGGTTCAGGTTTCGGTTGCTCTGCAGCCGGTTTCTCCGGCTCGGGCTGCGGCTCCGGTTTGGGCTGCGGCCTCGGATCGGGAGTGACTACGGCCGGGCCTTCATTTATGGGCGGCGGGCTGAAAATATCTTCGTCAAAACCTTCATCGATCTGGTTTGGAGGAATGAGGACATGATCCATCTCATCGGCAATGACAATGATGGTGTCGGGCCTGATTTCCGATCCGTCCTGAGGTAATTCCTTGTCGAGTTCAGGGTCTCTCGCCGGTTTCGGCCTTTTAGCCCCGCCTCCGCCAAAAAGGCTGGAGAACAAGCTTCGGATAGCTTCGATTATTTTTGAGAACATGGGTACGGAAGATTAAGTGAGTTTGGCAATATGCCATTCTGAAGTCGCCGTCCATTCAGGCACAACTTCCATCAAATATAAATGAAGTTATGATTTATCCCAAGAATGGCAGAAAGAACCGTAGAAAACGAAATGGTTGAATGGCTGGCGGCTGAAAGGGTATTTGCTTAGCCAGAAGTTCTTTATGGAAGGCCATGCCTGAAAGAACCATACATGAGGGCGCTCCGGAATGCCCCGGATAGAAGCAATGGAGCACCAGCCCCGAAGATTTTCCGGAGCAGCCTCAGGCATACAATCATTTGCCCTGAATACTTTAAGGCTTCTGCTGCCCCGCAGGCCGCCTACTCCAGATTGCCCACCATTTTGAAAATGCGCTTCCAGTTGATGCCGTTCCGGATGCTGCCTTCCCTGGTGGAGAACCAGATAATAACCGGTTTGCCGACGATGTGGTCTTCCGGAACGAAGCCCCAGACCCGGGCGTCTTCGGAATTGTGGCGGTTATCCCCCATCATCCAGTAGTAATCCTGTTTGAAGGTGTATTCATCCGTTTCCTGCCCGTTGATGAAAACCTTGCCGTTGCGCACGGAGAGTTCATTGCCTTCGTAGGCGCTGATGATGCGGCGGTAGAGGGCTATGTTTTCCGGGCTGACCTTCACCGTGGCGCCTTTTTCCGGCACGTAGATGGGCCCGAAGTTGTCCACCGTCCATCCCGGGAAGTTTTCGGGGTCGTGCGGGAAGAGCTTGCCGGGCTTGTTATCCAGTTGTCCCATATCGATAGGTTCGATCTGGATATTGGGGTCCATGGCTTGTACTTTGTTTTTCTGTTCATCCGACAACACGATGACAAAGGCGTTGGGGCCCTGCTGAAGGATGATATCTTCTCTGGAAATACCCCAGTTACTGAAATTGCTGGTGTTGATAGGCCCTTCGGGGAAAGTCACGGTGTACATGTACTGCAGATGCAGGGGGTTCTTTCCGGGCTGGCCATTGATATACACCTGCCTGTTGCGGATTTCCAGGCTGTCGCCGGGTATAGCGATGCAGCGCTTGATGTAGTGGTCTTTTTTATCCATAGGCCGGGTCACCAGCTTTTTGGCCCCCGATTCGATCTGTTTGGCCATGAGGGGCGGCACTGCGCCCCGGCGGTAGTCGTAGATCGTCCAGGTGCGGCCGGGGAAGACGTAAACGCTGTCGCCCTCCGGGAAGTTGAACACCACGGGGTCGTTGCGGCCGATGGTTTGCAGGGCCGGCAGCCGGTAGTATTTGAGCTTGGGTTTTTCCAGGTACGACTCGATGTTCAGGCCGGGAATGCGGTTGTGCAGCAGCGGCACCATGGCGATGGTCTCCGGCATGCGGATGCCGTAATGCGCCTTGCTGACGAAGAGGAAGTCGCCCACGAGCAAGGAGCCTTCCATCGAGCTGGTGGGGATCACGTAGGCCTCGATGAGGAACATGCGAATGAAAGCCGCGGCAAAAACAGCGAAAATGACTGCTTCCGCCCATTCCCTGGTTGCGGATTTTTTATAGGGGTTCTTTTCCAGCAGTTTCTGCAACTGCCGGGCATTGTTCTTTTCCTTTGCTTCCTGGATCTGGGCCCTGTATTCCCGCTCCATGACAAGGGTGGGGCCGCCGTAGGTTTCTTCCTCCCTGAAGGCCAGATAGGCGAAATAAAAAGGCGCGAACAGCACGGCCAGGGCGCTGTGCCAGAAGCTGTACTTCCCGAAGGAGCGCGCCATATCGACGGCCATGCCGGCATAGATGAAAATATTGACGATGGGGAACAGCAGCCAGGCGGCATGCCAGGGGCTGCGCCCGATCAGGCGGCACCATTCCGCGAAGTTGAGCCCGGGAACCAGCCCCTTCCAGCCGGGCTGGCCGGTTTTGGGGAACAGAAAATAAAGGCTGATGCTGAGAATGATGTAGAGAACGAGAAGGAAAGTCCAGAATCCCATTGGAAAAGTAGCTATCGGGTTGATGGTTAGATTTTATGACCTGCAAAGATAAACGAAAATGTGGGGATGGAGGTATGAATGGGAAAGTAAGAATGGATGAAGGGATGCTTTTGGCCCTCAAACCAGCCCAGCTTGGCGGCCAATGCAGATCCGGCAGGGGCTGTTTCAGGGAATATCCCGCACCAGCCGGATATTATCGGTATATACCCCGCCCTTTCTTTCCAGGTGGAATACGATGCCTTTAATACCGGCCAGGTTGGCAGCGCCCTGAAAGGCATTGAGTGGAATAGAGGCCTGCCGCCAATGCTGCCGGCACCAGTGCTGTCGGCACTAAATACCGGGATATCAAATGGACTCTTTTGCCGCCATACTGCGTTGTTCGTCGCTCACATAGTCCCGCTATGCTCGCTCCTCGCGCCTTATAGCTTCATTTTTATAACCCGTTACTTAATGCCGACAGCACTAGACCTTCATAATAAAATCCACCAGGTTATCATCCGAGTCCAGTTCCAGTTTTTTGCGGAGCCGGTAGCGGCTGATCTCGACACCCCGGACCGAGATGTTCATCAGCGGAGCGATCTCTTTGGTGGAGAGGTTCATGCGCAGGTAGGCGCAAAGCTTCTGGTCTTTTGGCGTCAGCGCCGGATATTGTTCGCGCAGGCGTTTGAGGAAGTTTTCGTGCACCTGGTCGAAATGGACTTCAAACTGGCCCCAGTTGTTGTCGTGCCGGATATCCTCATCGATGGTTTTGATCAGCTGGCGGATCTTGCGTTGGTTTTCGGCCGCCGCATTGCCAAGCAATTTATTCAGGTCGTTCTTGATTTTGAGGAGCATTTCCCCCTTTTGCACCAGGTGCATGGTTGCCGAAGCCAGTTGGCTGTTCTTATGGTTGATATCAGCCCGCAGCTTTTCGTTGCGCAGCTCGACAATCTCGGCTTCCGATTTTTCAACTTCCTGGCGGAACTCCGCTTCTTTTTCCTGTATCGTCCGGGCCTGCTCCTCTTCCAGAATGGCCTTTTCCCTGGCCAGGCGCTGCCGGTTGAACCATGCCAGGCCCAGGATGGCTGCAGCCCCCATCAGCAAATAGGCGATCTTGGCCAGAGCCGTAGCGTACCAGGGGGGGGTGATAACAAAAGCATAAGCCGCCGGAGCACTGATCTGGCCGAATGCGTTCCGGGCTTCCACCCGGAAGGTATAGTCGCCGTAAGGAAGGTTAGTGTACTCTTTCTCAGCCTGATGCCCCCAGTCAGACCAACTATTCTCAAAGCCATCCAGCTGGTAGCGGTATTGGATGTGCTTGAGTTCCATGTAGAAGGGCGCCGAGAAGGAAAAGCGAAAAGCATTGACTGCGCTGGGAAAAACCTGGGGCCGCTTCTGAACCTCTGGCACAGCCTGGCCCGAAAGGCCGCCGGCCCACATCAGGGAGTCCTGCCCTTTCGTACTCCACACGCTGCGGAGCAGCGCCTGAAAGGGCAGCCGCTCCTCCCCGCTGCTGGAGGGGTTGTAATGAATGAACCCTTTTTCTGTAGCGATGAAAACATTGTGCAAGTCGGGGGCGTAAACGTGCTCAAAACCATCGACCAGCACATCCTGTATCTGGTTGAAGTACAATTTTTCAACCTGGTTAAACACCCCTTTCTCCTGGATTTTCAAAACGCCGAACTCCTCATCGATCGAAAACCAGATATTGCCGGCTTCGTCCTCCAACAGCCGGTGGATATTGCGGCCGTCCCCGAATATCCGGCTGAATTCTTCATGTTTCTGAAACCGGCCATTGGCCTTGTCAAACGCGTAAATGCCTAAGGGGGTGGTAAAAACCAGTTCCCCCCTGAGTTTGGCCACATTGATAAACAGCCCGGTGGGCAGCCCCTGCCGGGAGTTGAAAAAGTCAACCTCGGCTATTGCCCGGTTTTCCAGGTCCAGGCGGATTCTGTACAGGCCTTTATAGGCATGCGAAACCCAAATATAGCCTTCATTGTCCTGTTCGATGACGCGGGCCGATTCATCGAAGCCTTCGAGTTTTTTAAGAAATTTCCATCCCGGCTTCGGGCCAGGCTGCCGTTCGTATAACAAAAGCCCCGAATAGGCCCCTTCGATGGCCAGGCCCGGGGCTTTTTCCAGTTCCAGGAATTTCCAGGCGCCTTTAATACCCGAAAGCTGGATAGCCTGATTATCCTGAATAAGGAATGCTCCTTCGTGATGGCCCATCATCAGGTTTCCGTCGAGTTTGTTCAGGCACCAGGCCTGCCCCTTGGTGTTTTCCACCTGGCTGAAACTTTCCGGGGCGAAGGGGTTCCAGGGGGCATTCCAGTTGAGGCGGTACAATCCCTGGTTGGTGCCGAGGTACAAGTTGCCATCGTGTACAATAGATGTGTAACCCGTACCTTCAACACCCGTTTTGGATCGGATTATGCTGAAAGGGGAACTGATCTCCACATAGTCGATCCCATTGTCCAGGGCAAGCCACAAATTGTGGAGCTGATCCTCGAAAATACAAAGCACGGTATTGTTCTGGAGCCCGCTGGCTTTATTCAGGTGCATCAAAGGTTCGCCCTGCCGGTTGATAATCAATAAACCATTTTGAGTAGTGCCGATGGCGTAGCGGCCATCCGTGAGTGGGTATGCGCAGTAAGTGCGGTATTCCATCAGGAAGTTGGACGCCTTCACTTTCCAGGGCCGAATGCCGGTGGCATCCATCAGGAAAAGCCCTTCTGATACGGACACCAACAGGCGCTGGCTTTGCTCAAAGGGCAGAATGGCGGCAATGCCCTTGTTTTTAAAGGTCTCTCCCTGGGGGACGAGTTGGAACCTCCTCCCATCCCATTGCAACAACCCTTCCTGTGAATCCAGGACAAAGAGTTCCCCGCCTGATTCAAAATAATATTCAAACCGGCCGGCCGGAGCAATGGCTTCCATTTGGCCATCAGCCAGGCGGAAAATGACCTTCTGAGCACAGAAAAACACCCCGTCCTCACGGGGAAATATCTTCCAGACATCTTCAAAACTGCGATAGGCTTCCGGCGCCTGCCCGGCCAGGGAGGTGTAGGTTATATAACCTGCGGCATCGGATTCCAGAAAGCCCATTTCATCCTGCCCGCCAACATACAAGCGCCCGTCTTTCCCGAAAGCCAGTGAGCGGGCTATAGTCCGGTTGGGCAGTGGAAATGCCCGCCAGGTCGTTCCATCAAATTCCAGTACGCCTTTATTATTCCCGAAATACATAATGCCCCCCTCGCCCTGCACGGCCGCCCAGGTCTGAGTGCCGGCCCGGTAATCGGATTTTTCGAAATTGATGATGGAAGGGTATCCCACCGGGTGGTATTGGGCAGGCAGTGCCTGAACGAGTAGAAAAAACAGGAAAACGCTCTGGGCAAATCGATTCATCATGTGTAGCAGTGTCGTTGGCCGTGTGATTTAGATCTTGCTCAAATGAGAAACTCTTCTCCTTTCGAAAAAAACAATAATGTTCTATAACTGACTGAAAATAAGCAATAATAACTAAACCAAAAATTTCATCTCCAAATTTATGATGTAGTGATGTTGTAGTCAATGCAGCTTGCGATGTAACCGTGATGTAGCTGCGGGTTATTAGTTCGAAAAATTGGCCATTAGTTTTGTTTTATTCAAGAAATCCAAACAGGAATTTGCTTCCATGAAAAAAAATAGCCGAAAATCAGCGATGTGCATGCCTGCGGCCTCCCGGGCGCTGCTGCTGGGCCGTGATTAACCGGGAAGGGAAACCTCAACGGATGGGGCAACACCGAACTGCAGCACTATGCCCCCGGCCGGAAAATGTTTACATTTTCAGCAATGGCGCCCCGGCTAAAAGCCATGGAGGTGGATTATGCCCACGTTTATCAATAGCAATTACTTAAACCATTTTTAATCATAGATCCTATACGCATTATGAAAAAGATTTTTACCCTCTTAACCGCGCTGCTCTTTTCGGCTGCGGTGTTCGCTCAAAACCCGCAAATTCCGATCGATTTCGAATCTTCTACCCTCACCTACACCTGGTCGGATTTTGCCGGTGGAGTGGCTTCTGTAATTGACAACCCGCAATCTTCCGGTATTAATACCAGCGCAAAGGTGGGACAAATGGTCAAAGGCGCCGGCGAAGTGTTCGGCGGCAGCACCCTGGCCCTGGCCGGCCCGATTGATTTCGGGAGCAACAACGCTCTCAAAATGAAAGTCTTCGCCAACCGGGCAGGCGCTAATGTTTTATTGAAACTGGAAGGCCCTGGAGGGCCGACGGGGGATGTCATTGTCCCCACTACGGTAGCCAACCAATGGGAAGAACTGACCTTCAGCTTTGCCGGGCTGACCGGCAATACGTACAACGCCATCACCCTCATCTATGACCTCGGTGTAGTAGGCGATGGAAGTGCGAATTTCACCCTGCTGTTTGACGACATCGATTTCACCACAGCTTCTGCCGGCGTAACCATTCCCATCGATTTCGAATCGACGACGCTCACCTATATGTGGTCGGATTTCGCGGGCGGCGTAGCTTCTGTGATCGACAACCCGGATCAATCCGGCATCAACACCAGCGCCAAAGTGGGCCGGATGGTCAAAAACGCTGGTGAAGTGTTCGGCGGAAGCACCCTGGCCTTAGGTTCCGCCTTGGATTTCGGCAGCAACAACGCCATCAAAATGAAAGTTTGGGCCAACCGCGTGGGCGGCAGGGTGCTGTTCAAGCTGGAAGGGCCCGTGCCGGTTGAAATGGAAGCCGCCACTACGGTAGCCAGCCAATGGGAAGAGCTGACCTTCAGCTTCGTCGGCCTGACCGGGGGCACCTATACCGGCATCACCATCATCTATGACCTTGGGGTAGTGGGCGATGGCAGCGAGAATTTCACCCTCTATTTCGATGATATCGCGTATACCACAGTCAGCGGCGGCGTGCAACTGCCCGTCACCTTTGAATCGACGGCCCTGGATTACGTCTGGTTCGATTTTGGCGGCGGCGTGGCGACCATTATCGACAACCCGGATCAATCCGGCATCAACACCAGCGCCAAAGTGGGCCAGATGGTCAAAAACGCCGGTGAAGTGTTCGGCGGCAGCAAACTCACTTTGGGCGGCCCCATTGATTTTGGAACCTCCACTGCTATCAACATGAAGGTATGGGCCAACCGGGTTGGCGCTAATGTCTTGTTGAAACTGGAAGGCCCTTCAGGGGCGACAGGGGATATCATTGTCCCCACAACGGTGGCCAATGAGTGGGAAGAACTGACCTTTGATGTCTCCGCGTTCACCGGCAATCTTTACAATGCCGTTACCCTCATCTATGAGCTGGGTACCGTCGGTGATGGCGGCCCCGACTACACCTTCTACTTCGATGACATCAAACTGGAAGGCGCCAGCGGAACCGTCAGCCTGCAAGAACTGGGCATTTCGTATTTTCCCAACCCGGTTACGGATTTCCTGACGGTGAATGCCCCGGAGAACATCGATGAGATCAGGGTATTCAACCTCCTGGGGCAGCAGGTATTGTTCGAACGGCCGGAATATACCCAAAGCCAGCTCGACCTGTCTGCGCTGAAGCCGGGCGCTTACTTTGTGAAAGTAGCCATGGAGGGTAAGGAAGGCACGGCCAGGATCATTGTGCAGTAAAGCACGCTGTCCTTTTCCTTAGAAGCTCGTAAAATCTGATAGTTGTTCGTTGCGAATGATCCGCAACGAACAACTTTATTATGTTACCTCCCTTTGCGGCCGGCGCTGGCTGATCCTGAAGGACCAATTCGACGATGCGCTGGAAGTGATGAAAAAAGCAAGCGGCGAGACGGTGGGGCTGAACGGTGCTTTCAAAGCAGTGGGTTCATCCTGAAAAACTTTGTCGTATGCCATGCACAAAAACCATAGGAGCCATTTTCGCGGCTTTGCTGTTCTGGCAGTGCAGCGGAACGCAAAAAGGGATTTTTGCGCCGGATGCCGAAGACGGTTTCCACCTTTATGCCATTGAGTGGGATGAAAAAAACTTCCTGGATGGAACCAAATACCTTACTTTTGAAAATGAAGGAACCGGTTTCGAAGCCTGGCCCTTAGGCCAGGCTTTTCACCTCATCCTTAGGGCGCGGAGAAGAATAACTTCCCCATTTGATACGGCTCTTTTTCCGCCATGCTGCGTTGCTCGTCGGTCAGGTAGCTCCGGCTATCTTCCCTCCTCGCGCCTTGCCTGGCGAAAAAATAGCCCGCCTGAAATGAGGAACTTATTTTTCTCCGGCCCCTTAACATCGCTGTCGGTGGAGGCTGGGTCGGAAAACATGGCATCGATGATTCGCGCATGGAAATCGA
>CAUJDW010000002.1 GCA_963169455.1 Bacteroidota bacterium
TCGGTATGGCTCAGCCATTGGTACAGCCCAGCCATCGGTACAGCCCAGCCATCGGTCTGGCTCAGCCATGGGTACCCCCAGCCGTGGATACCCCAGCCATGGATACAGCCCAGCCATCGGTACAGCCCAGCCGCAGGTACAGCCCAGCTATCGGTATGGCTCAGCCATTGGTACAGCCCAGCCATCGGTACAGCCCAGCCATCGGTCTGGCTCAGCCATGGGTACCCCCAGCCGTGGATACCCCAGCCATGGATACAGCCCAGCCATCTGTATGGCTCAGCCGTGGGTACCCCCAGCCACAGGCAACCCCCAGCCACAGGCGCCCCCAGCCGTGGATACCCCAGCCATGGATACAGCCCAGCCATGGGTATGGCCCAGCCATGGGTACAGCCCAGCCATGGATACCCCAGCCACAGGTGTAATGTCGTCAACTTAAGGAAAAAGACGAGGGGACTTGGGGCCGGGGAGAGAGGGAGAAAGCAGTGCGGCTCACCTCGTCACCCCCTCTCCCAGTCCCCCAGTCATCCGCTAAGTTGACGCCATTGAGCCGCAGGTGCGCCCCTGTACACAGCCGTGTGTACAGTCGTGAGCGCCCCGCCATCAGTCGTGGGTGTAGTCGTGGATACAGCAATGGGCGCCCCCGTGGGCCCAACCAATGCTCTGCCTCCCCCCCCTCACCCACGACTTCAGTCGTGGGCTACCAGACGAACAAAGTAAACCGGTAAATACACCACCCTCACACGGCGGTAGCAGGAAGCCAAAGCCCCGCCGCCGAAATCCTGCGGAGTAGCATTAAACCGGGCATTGGGCTCCAGCCCAATGCCCGGTTTATCAGCAGCAGTAAAAATTGCGGAAATTTACTTATCCCGGTCGGCCAGCCATTTGGCGAGGGCGGGAGCCAGCACCTCCTGAGAGCGGCTTCCGACGAACACCCCGATGTGCCCGCCGGGGAATTCCATGAGTTCCTTGTCTTGGGAGCTGACCAGGTCATTGATCGGCCTGGTCGTAGCCGGGGGCACGATATGGTCCTCCTTGGCGTAAATGGTCAGTATCGGCACGCTGATCTTTTTCAGGTCGACCTTGTGCCCGCCCAGCTCGAATTCCCCTTTGATCAGTTTGTTCTGCTGATACATGTCCTTGATAAACCGGCGGTACGTTTCCCCGGCCTGCGCCGGGCTGTCGGCCACCCAGTGTTCCATGCGCAGGAAGTTCATCAGTTTGCCCTGGTCGGCCATCGTTTCCGGCAGGGACATGTATTTGCGCGTTTTGTTCATGGGTTTGAGCAGGTCGAAGCCCGTATTGAGGAAGTCGCCCGGCACGATGCCGCCGAAGCCGTCGACGATGGCGTCCACATCCATATCTTTGGCCCATTTGAAGAGCAGGCCTTCGTCATTGTCAAAATCCACCGGTGTAACCAGGGTGACCAGGTTTTTGACTTTATCAGGAAACAGGGCGGTGTAGATCAGGCTGAAGGTGCCGCCCTGGCAGACGCCCAGCAGATTGACCTTGTCGCAATTGTGTTCGGCCCGGATGAAATCCACACAGTCGTTGATATTGCCCAGGATGTAATCCTCCAGCGTTTTGTAGCGGTCGATGCGGGTGGGATACCCCCAGTCGATGACATAAATATCGAGCCCTTCGCTGATCAGCTTGCGGATCAGGCTGCGGTTGGGCTGGAGGTCCAGCATTTCCCAGCGGTTGACGAGGGCGTAAGAAACCAGCACGGGCGTTTTGGCTGCTCCTTTCCCTTCGCGTTCAAAGTGATAGAGTTTGACTTTGCCATCCTCCCAGGCCGTTTTTCTGGGTGCGGTGGCGATATCCACATCTTTCACCCCGGAGATATTTCGAAGGGCGTCGGAGACGGTGTTCACGCTCTCCAGTAGCTGGTCGCCCAGGTTTGTGCTTTGGTTATTGCTCATTACGCTGGTTTTGGGCCCGAGGGCGGCGGCGCCGGGCAGAGGCCCCCGCGCCGCTTCGCCGCCCAGGCATAGGTTGAATGACTGCTTGTGGCCAGGTGGTTTCCTGCCGCCTTATTTCTTTTTGGAAGTGGTGGAAGCCCGCCGGTTTCCGGCAGTGTCCGCTTCTCCGACGGCAGCTGCCGTTTTGGCGGCATGTGAAAGTGCTTTTTCCAGCTCGGCGACTTTTTGCTCCAGGCTGCGAACCTTGCGGCGCAGGGCGTTCACCTCCTTGGCAAAATCATCCCCGTCCGTTTTGGTCAGAAAAGGCAGGTCGGCGGACATCAGCTCGACGCTTTTGTCGGTCATGGCCTTGATCTGCGTGCCAAGGGCCGCCACTTCGCTCTGAAGCCTGGAGTACTCCTCCGAATGCAGGCTTTCCAGAAGGGCGTCTTCCAGTTTGTTGACGTAGTGCTGGAAGAACTCCTGGAAATCGGCCATCTCCTGCTTGTCCTTGTACTGTTTGTATAGGTCCCGGATGGTATCCGGCAGGGCGAACTGGCCGGCGTCGTAGGCCTTGGTTTGCAGTTCGGCCGACTTGAGCACGAAGGCGATGTAGGCGAACTGGATGTCGCGCATCAGTTTGGCGACCTCTGTTTGCCGGCCCTGGGCCATGATGTTGTAAAAGGGCAGCACCTGGTCGCGCAGGCGGTTATTGAAATCGGAAGCCATTTCAAAGAAGGGCAGGTTGCCCTTGGCCAGGTATTCGCGCATCTTTTCCTTCCAGCTGTCGCTCAGGGACGACCAGTCGCCGGTTTCCCGTTTGGCGAAGTTGAAATAGTTCTCAAACCACTGGTTGATGTTTTCGATCAGCTCGGTGGTGTTGCCGACGGGCCGGAACCCCATCATCTGGTTGACGATTTTCTGGTAGGCCTCCGGAGCGAAGTACTTGTCCACCATCTCTTTGGTAAACAGGCCGTTCTGGATGAGGCGCTGCAGGGGTTCCCAATGGCGGTGCATGAAGTCGTAAGAATCCATGAAATTGGTGAAGTGGGGCCTCATATTGAAAGGCATCTTCTCCAATATCTCGTCGCTGAACCATTTGTTGCCCTGGCCCATCCAGTTTTTCCAGCTCTTCATGCCCTCTTCGAAAAATTGAGCAGGCGAATAGCTGCCGGGGAGTTCAGGCATTCTCAGGCCGAGCTTTTCCGCATTTTCGCGGTAGAAATCCACCCAACGGCGGGCAAAATCCGTTTGCATCTCCATCCAGCGGCCCATCTGTTCGGGGGCCTTTTCGAAAGCCTGCTGCGGGTTGGCGCCGCCCTTCATGGCCTCTTCAAAAAAGGCCTGCTGTTTTTTGAACCATTCGGAAAAAAGGTCCTGGGCTTCGCGTTTGTTTTTCCCGTTGCCGTTGGGCGCGCCTTTTTCCTGAAAGGCGTCGTTCATCTGCCCGGCGAGCTTGTTCCAGAAATCCATGGCTTGTTTCTGCCCTTCAAAAAAAAGATCGAATTGATTTTTCATGATGCACTAGGTTTTGATGAGAACGGGCCTATTCGAAGTAGTGTTCAACAACCTTGGCATTGGCCGTGTTGGTGTCGTAAATGGCCTTGACCGTATCCTGGTAGAGGTTTGTCAGCTTCCGAACCCGGTCCTGTTGTTTTTCAAGCACATCACCCGACCAGGTCGTGCGGTAATAGTCCATTCCCTTTTTGTACAGTTCCATGGACAGCTCCACGTTTTTGGTGTAATCGGCCGTGAAGGTTGCCCAGAAATCCTTCTGATAAGCTTCCATGTGCTCTTTAGTCGCCATTTTTTCCATCATTTCGAATGAGCGGGTGAAGTATTCGTTCATCAGTTCCCCGGCTTTTTCGGCTGCCTCCTTATTGGGGGTGACGGCTTCAAAAATGGCGTTGGCGTAATTGGACATGGTGGAGAAAAGCTTGTTCTGGTTCTCCAGTATCTGATCGAAATAATTTTTCGTCCCAGCCATGATCGTATGTTTTTGGTTTATAAAGCTTTTTCTTTTTGATACTGCAAAGGTATGCTGCTCCGGGCGCTACTTCAATAGGGGTTTCTATATGTTTAGGGTTGACTTAAGCGCACCCTTGTGTTGTATTTTGTGTATAAAACATTGATAAATAGTAATTTGTGTTTATTTTTAAGAAGGTTGACAAAAGGCGGCCAAACTTTGGTTGGAACGCGTGCCTGCGGCCTGTGAAAACGGGCAAAAGCCCCTCTGATTTTAATAAAAACCCTGGAGCAGCAGGCCCGCGTTCCGTTCCATGCGGGAAAAGAAATTACACCTTTTCGATAATGATGGAAGAAGCCCCGCCTCCGCCGTTGCAGATGGCTGCCAGCCCGCGGCTGCCGCCCTTCTGTTGCAGCACGTTGCTGAGGGTGGTGACGATGCGGGCGCCGCTTGCTCCCAGGGGGTGGCCCAGCGATACGGCGCCGCCGAACACATTGGCCTTTTCCACGTCGATATCCAGCAGCTTGTTAAAGACGAGGGCTACGACGGCGAAGGCCTCGTTGACCTCGAAGTAGTCGATGTCCTGCAGTTTCAGGCCGGCGCGTTTCAGTGCGATCGGCGCCGCTTTGGCCGGGGCGGTGGTGAACCATTCCGGTTCCTCGGCGGCATCGGCGAAGCTCAGGATGCGCGCCACGGGCTTCAGGCCCAGTTCCTTCACTTTTTCGGCGCTGGCCAGCACCAGGGCGGAGGCGCCGTCATTGATGGTGGAAGCATTGGCTGCCGTCACCGTGCCATCCTTGGTAAAAGCGGGGCGCAGGCCCGGTATTTTGTCAAAAAACACCCGCTTGTATTCTTCGTCTTCTTTGACCACAAGAGGATCGCCTTTGCGCTGGGGGACTTCCACCGGCACGATCTCTTCCCGGAATGCGCCGCTTTCCGTACTCTGGGCGGAGCGCTGGTAAGAGCGGATGGCGTAGGCGTCCTGCTCCTCGCGGCTGATGCTGTACTTTGCCGCCGTCTGGTCGGCGCAGGCCCCCATCAGCTGGTGGTTGTAGGCGTCGGTGAGGCCATCCAGCACCAGCCCGTCGACCAGTTCGCTGTGGCCGTAGCCGTAGCCGTAGCGCGCCTTGGGCAGGTAATAAGGCACCATGCTCATGTTTTCCATGCCGCCGGCCACGATAATGTCCTGATGCCCAAGCATGATGGACTGGGCGGCAAACATAATGGACTTGGCGCCGGAAGCGCAGACCTTGTTGACGGTGGTGCAGGGCACTGTAGGCGGGATGCCGGCAAACAAAGCTGCCTGGCGGGCCGGAGCCTGCCCCAGGTTGGCGGAACAGACGTTGCCCATGAACACTTCTTCAACCTGCCCGGGCTCCACGCCCGCTTTTTCCAGCGCGCCTTTGATGGCCGCCGCGCCAAGGCGCGTAGCCGCTACAGTGGATAAGGCGCCGCCGAAACTTCCCAGGGGTGTCCGAACGGCCGATACGATGAAAACTTCTCTCATGTGGCGTATTGTTTACAGAGGTTAGCTGATTTTCTCTCTCTCCTTTTGTCCGTAACGTAAAGGTCGTGATTTATTCCTTTTTTTACAAGCATAGCCCTTGCGTCGCCCGCTTCAATATGTTATTTTAAATAATTGAAAAACAGTTTTTTAAAATACTTGTTGTACCATTTGTTCGGCTTTGGTCAACCCACCTGAGATTCCGGTGGGGCGCCCTTGCTTGAACGCCTTTTGCTACTTTTGAAAGTGCATCGGCAACCGCCCGGGCAGGCGGTTGTGGCTTGTTTTTTTCAGAAGCATTCCAAAACAAATAACATGAACAGACTTCAGGACAAGGTAGCGATCATCACCGGGGGAGCGAGTGGAATCGGCAAGGCTACAGCTATCCGCTTCGCGGAAGAAGGCGCCCGGGTAGCCGTCTGGGATATCAGCGAAGAAAAAGGCCTGGCTCTGGCCACAGAACTGAGCGAAGCTATGGCGTCGCGCCACGCAGGGCGGGAAGGCCATTCCGGCGCCTGGCATAGCAGCGAAACGAACGGCAGAGATGTGGCCACCGTGCCATACTGCAGGTTCTATAAGGTCAATACGGCCAGGCTGGCCGAAGTCGAAGCCGCTGCCGCCGCGGTCGTGGAAGATTTCGGGCAGATCGATATCCTCATCAATAATGCCGGCATCACACGCGATGCGACGATGAGGAAAATGACCTCCGAGCAGTGGCAATCGGTCATCGACGTCAACCTCACCGGGGTGTGGCATTGCACCAAGGCCGTTGCGCCCTATATGCTGGAGCGCAACTACGGCCGCATCATCAGCGCCGCTTCGGTGGTGGGGTTGTACGGCAACTTCGGGCAAACCAACTACGCCGCCACCAAGGCCGGCGTGATCGGCATGACCAAGGTCTGGGCCCGCGAATTCGGCCGCAAGGGGATTACCGCCAATGCCATAGCGCCGGGTTTCATCGCGACCGAAATGATGGCCACCATCCCGGAAAAAGTGCTTCAGATGATGGAGGATAAGGCCCCCGCAGGCCGCCTGGGCCAACCCGAAGAGGTCGCCAGCGCCTACCTCTTCCTGGCTTCCGACGAAGCCGCCTTCATCAATGGCATCACCCTCAGCGTCGATGGCGGGCTTACGCTTTAACGCAAAGGCTCCGGGCTGCGCCCTTTGGGCGGAATTCCGTATCTTTAAAGGGTACCAAAGAAGCGGGTTATGAAACCGCAGTGCGCATGAGGACAAAACTGCAAAAGTTCACGGAGTTTGCCAATACGCTGCTTCCGCACGAAACGGCTTACCTGTTGTCCATCCAGCAGTTCGAGGATGACGTCAAACTCGGCATCCTGGAGCTGATGGATTTCAACTGCCGCAATATCCGCCAGTTCACGCCTTATGACCCGGATATCGACAAACGCAAGTATTCCAACCTCAAGAACTGGGCCGTAGAGCGCCTGGAAGCCATCGATGTGGATATGCGCTTCGATTGGATGAGCAGGATGGAACGCCAGATCATGACGGATTCCATTCAGCCCCAGGAGGAAAAACAACTGCTGCGCGCCATCCGCGCTTATGGCCCCCTCGATTTTTACTTCACCAAGTTTTACGAACTGGCCGAACTCTACCGGCACTTCCTGCTGATCCGGATGCGCTACGCCCACCACAAAGTGGCCGACGATTTTCTGAAGAAATACCGCAGCCGCTACGACACCTGCAAAGGCGTCTTCGAGCGCATGCACGAAGCCACGCTCGACATCGTCAACCAATATTCACAAAACTCGGCCCAGTCCCTGCACTGGGAAAACTGGCTGACGGAGGTCTTTTACAACGAAGAACTGGACGGCCTGAACCGCTACCTGGCTCTTGTGCGCCTGACTTTTATCTACTTCAACTACCGGCAATTCGAAAAGCTGCGCTCCAAATACGATTACATCGACGAACGCTTCAAGGAAGGGCTCTATTACTCGCCCCGGCTACTGCTGAACTATTACGGCAACAGAGTGTTATTACATACCAAGTTTCACGAGTACGACAAGGCGGAATATTTCGGGTATTTGTCTGTCCGGGAGAAAAACAGCGACTATATCCATTACGTCAACAACCTCAGCGCGGTGCTGTTGCGGCAGAAAAAGTACCAGGAAGCCCTGCAGCTCATGCGGGCGGCTTACCCGGAAATGAAAAATACGCCCAGCTTCCACAACCGCATCGGTTTTGTGGCCTTCTACCTCAAATGCCTCAATGTCAATGAGCAATACCGGAACGCCGAGAATTACGCGGAATCCTTCCTGCAGGCTTACCGGAAGGAGGTTTTCGAATACCGCTGGCATATCTTTTTCTCCTCTTATCTGGAGGCCATGCTGAAGCAGGAGAAGTTCGGCAAACTGCTGAAAGTGGTGCGAAAGTACAGCCTCCTCGACCGCGAGCGCCAGTATCAGAAAAACGCCAACTACCTGCCCACCATTCTTTGGTACAACGCTGTGGCTCAGTACAGGGAAATGCTGCTGCCAAAAGATGAGATCGGCGCGCTGATCGAGCAGTCGATCGAACAGCTTGAGCATATAGAAGCCAAGCAGCACCAGCTTCGGGACCTGCTTGAGGAACTGAGGCCCTTTATCCCGGGGCTGGCCGGCCGGATACAGGAAAAAATCCCGATGGGCTGAATTTGCCCCGGCTCACTACGCCACCCTCTCTCCCTGCCTCTCCGGCGGGGTGGTTCTTGATTGCCGCGTATTTTATTCCCGGGGCAGCAGGAGCCTTCAAGATGCCAGTATGGAGCTTCCGGCGTTTTAACGCCCTCTGAGGTGGGGCAGCCTGTGCTCCTGGCCCGCCAGCACCGCTTCGTAATGCTGGATGAGCATGGCCTGTTTTTTTGCCATCTTGTTGAGCAGGCGGAGCTCTTCCTCAAAATCACTGGCGGCCTGGCTGCGATTGTCGCGGTAGGATAGGCGCTTTCGGTTTTTGTTGATGTCCAGGATTTTGTCGATGATTTGGCTGAGCACCATGCGGGATCGGATCAATCGGCGTTTCATGGATGTTTTTGTCATTCCCTCTCGGGTTTGGTTAGGAATTGGAAAGTAAACCGTTTAGCGTTTACCTGTCTGGGCCCTGGGTGTTGTTATCCTGGTGTTTTCACATGTTTTAACGCTGGCCCGGGGGCGAAATTTTACCCCCTCCCAATGCTTGCGCAATTTAGAACTTTTATTCGAATGATGCCTGGTTCATGAAACTTAATTTTATCAAGTGGCATTGCAAAATTACAAAATGTTAACAACCTGAGAAGCTATTTTGATCGCACTGCAAATGTTAAAATGTGTGAAAAGATGGAATGTGTGCGGCCTGCTCAGGCAAAGACTCCCCGGCGCCCTGAGGCTGCCGGGGAGCGTATGAAGGTAATTGACACAAGCTTGTTGTTAACGGCACATGGGCGTGTTCTGCATATCCTGCCAGAAGCGCAGTTCTATCGGAAGGTCGAAGTTCAGGCCCCTGAGGATGAACATGATGGCGAATACGGCCAGGAAGGCGGGGAGCAGCCTGCGCAGGCGGGCCCGCCACTCCAGGCTGATCAGTTGCCCGGCCAGGGCCGTGCCGAGCATGAGCGGGATGGTGCCCAGCCCGAAAAAGGCCATGAACAGGCCGCCCTGAAACATATTGGCGGTGGTGAGCGCTCCGACGATGGCCATGTACACCAGGCCGCAGGGCAGCAGCCCGTTCAACATGCCGATTAGGAATAATTTTCCCGCCCCGCGCTGCCGCAGCAGGCGGCCCAGTTGCAGCTTTACCCACTCGTTGAGCCGGCTCATCCAGGGCAGGCGCAACAGCCGGCTCTCCACATTGATGGAAAAAACGGCGACGAGCAACAGGGCAAAGCCCAGGCCAGCAGATAAATAAGACTGAAAGCCGGCCAGGAAAAAGCCGCGCCCGAAAATCCCTATCACCAGCCCCAGCAGGGCGTAGGTGAGCACCCGCCCCAGGTTGTACAGCAACAGGTTGCCCGCCGCATAGACCCGCCTGCTACCCTGATAGGGCAGGGCAAGGGCAATGGGCCCGCACATGCCGATGCAGTGCAGGCTGCCGATCAGCCCCATGGTGAAAGCGGTCCAAAGCGCCATATTCAGAGGGTTATTGTTTCTTCTTTATAAAAGGCCTTGCCCCCGGCCTGCCAGTCGACCTTCACCCGCCACAGGCCGCGCCGCAGCCCGCGCGTCGGGATGCGCTGGATATTCTCCGGGCCGGGTTGTACGGCAACCCTGAAGTCGCTGCTCCGGTCGGAAGGGCAGAAAAAATACACTTCTCCCTTCACTTCGGTGAATTCGGCGGGGAAGGCCAACTCCACCTCCTCTTTCTGTATTTTGTTCCATATCCTGAGGTCTTCGCGCAATTGCTGCGCGTTGGCCAGCTTGTCGTAATGTTGCTGGTAGGCCAGGTCGTCGGCGTAATAATGGTCAGACACCAGGCTGTGGTCGTACTGCGTCGATTTGTAGACCTGGAAAACCAGGGCCAGTACGAAAGCAGTGAAAAAAACGGCGATCCCCGTTCCCCAGTTGAATTTCATGGCTCTTGCTTTTTTTGGTTGCCCGGGCTTGGCCCCCGGGCTGAATAAAATGCTTGTTTTTCGCTGTCCTTTCTACTTCACGGGCCCGAGGAAGTTGGTCTTTGCTTTATCGACCAGCTTTCCGTTGGCGTAAACTTCGATGAGGATCGTGTTCTTCCGGCTCTCCAGTTTTTGCCGTTCCATGTCGATGAAAAGCGCTCCTTTGGCCACCGAACCGGCTTTCGCGGTTGGGCTGGCGCCTACCAGCCGGATGCGGCCGGCGATGCCTTCGGCCAGGCGGAATTCGACCGGCATGTCTTCCTGGGCCTTGTTGATGACTTCGTAGTTGTACAGGTTGCTGATGTAGGTTTCGTCCACTTCCTGGTACAGCATGCCCGGGGTGCGGAGGAAAAGGGTTTCCACTTCCGTCCGGGCGCTGAGCAGAACGATGTTCACTGCGATCAGCACAGCCAGCACGGCCGTGTAGGCGATTACCCTTGGTGTGAAGAGCTTTTTGCGCTTTTCGACGATGCCGTTGTGGCTGTCGTAGCGGATCAGGCCCCGCGGGCGGCCGATCTTGTCCATGACTTCATCACAGGCGTCGATGCAGGCCGTGCAGTTGACACACTCGAGCTGGGTGCCGTCCCGGATGTCGATGCCCGTAGGGCAAACCTGCACGCAGAGTTTGCAGTCGATGCAATCCCCCAGGGCTTTTTTTATGTCCTCGGCCGGGTTGCCGTTGCCGGAGGGCAAGGGGACGGGGTCCGCCACAGCTGCATCAGGGGCTTGCGCCACGTCGGCCTTTATCCGGGCCACCGGGCCCGGGTTTCCGGCTGCCTGGCTGCCTGGCCCTCCGCTCTTCCTTTCCTTTTTCATCTTGCCGCGGGGTTCGCCCCTGACAAAATCATAGGCGACCACAATGGAATTCCGGTCCAGCATTACGCCCTGCAGGCGCCCATAAGGGCAGATGGCCACACATACCTGTTCGCGCATGTAGGAGAAGACGAAGTAAAAGGCCCCCGAGAAAAGCACCATCGCAATGAACCCCTTCCAGTGCAGGGCCAACGGCTCGGTGGCTATCCGGATCACCTCCTCCACGCCGATGATGTAGGCGAGAAAGGTGTTGGACACCAGTATGGCGATCAGGAAAAAAATCGCCTGCTTGGACACCTTTTTGATGATCTTTTCCGATGTCCAGGGCGCAGCGTTCAGCTTCCGCTGGGCGTTGGCGTCCCCTTCTATGGCGTATTCGATCTTGCGGAAGACCAGCTCCATGAAAATCGTCTGCGGGCAGACCCAGCCGCAGAAGAGGCGCCCCCAAACTACGGTGAACAATACAATGAAGACGATCAGGGTGAGCATGGCCAGCACGAAGAGGTAGAAATCCTGCGGCATGAACTGGATGCCGAACAGAATGAACTTCCGCTCCAGAATATTGAAGAGGAGTAAAGGCTCGCCATTTACCTTGATAAAGGGCATGCCGAAGAGCAATGCCAGCAATACCCAGCTCAGATAAGTGCGGGCTTTGGTAAACCTGCCGTGAGGCTTTTTGGGATAGATCCAAACCCTTTTGCCCCGCTCGTCAACGGTCGCGATCCTGTCGCGAAATTCTTCCGTGTCCTTGATTGGCTGTGTTGCGCTCATGATGAATATTTTGAACTACATACTGAAGCACGATGGCTGAGGGCGTTGGGTATTTGTCGGGTAGGGTAGGGGCGTCGCTTCAAGAGTTGTTCCGGCTCTCGCACGCCCGGGGGGAATGCGAAAGCCGGAACGGGAAACTTTATTTCATACCGATCGTGCCGCTTTCGCTTTGCTGTTGTTCGGTAGCGGTAGAATCGGCGGGAGGTGTCGTACCACCATTCTCCACTGCCTGGTACAGCTCGCCCTGCGGTTCTTTGGCGTTGGGCGGGTTGGTGCCCTGCAGGGTGAGGATATAGCTGGACACCTTGGCCATGTCGCTGGCGCTGAGTTGGGTTTGCCAGGAGATCATCCCCTTTTCGGGCACCCCGTATTTGACGGTTTTGAAAATGTCCTTAATGCCGCCGCCGTGTATCCAGTACTGGTCGGTCATGTTGGGGCCGACGCCGCCTTCGCCCAGGGCGCCGTGGCAGGCTGCGCAGCTCGCGATATAGATATCCTTGCCTGCGGCCAGAGACGCCTCGTCGGCCAGGGCTTCCACATTGGTTTCATCGATCTGGTTGGCCTGGCTGGCCAGGTAGGCCTGCACGGCTTTTTCCGCGCGCTCCATCTCCGTCTGGTATTCTTCCCCGGAACTGGGGCCTGCGCCTGTGAAGTGGTAATACGTGTAATAGATCAGGCCAAAGCCGATGGTGATGTAAAACATCGCAACCCACCAGGGCGGGAGGCTGTTGTCCAGCTCGCGGATGCCGTCGTATTCGTGTTCGAAGAGGATGTCCTGTTCCTTTTCCACGGGCACCACCTTCGTCCATTGCTTGTACATGCGCTGCCAGAAGGACTCCTTCGGCTTTTTGACTTCCTCCATGTAGGCTTCCAGCCCCTGTTCCTGGTAAATGCGAATCTGCTGCACTTTCACCATGACATTGAGCAGGTGCACCAGGGCGACGATGGCGCCCAGCAGCACTACGCCCGCGACGATCACCAGCGAATTGGAGAAAAGGCGGTTGTAGAAATAGGGGTCGGTTGCGGCCTCGCCGCCGGCGGCGTCCTGAGCCCCTGCCGCCATGGAGAGCAGGAGCAGGGGAAGCGCTGCAAAGAGGGTTTTGAATATTTTATTTCTCATGGTGGTCAGTTTCAGCGTTAACAGGATTTGAGTCATCGAGCGGCATGTTCGCCATTTTTTGAATATAGGCCGGGTCGCGCCTGAAGGCAAGTACAGCGCTGACCGAAAAGATCACGAAAAAAGTGATCAGCGCGGAAATGGCCATCCAGTTGATATTGCCGGCTCCTTCGAGAATATATTTGAACATGGTTTTTAATTTTAGATTTCGAGGCTAAACTAATCGTACACCATACACCGTAAATCAATTCCCTCCCGCCTGCGGCTTGGGCTTGATGTCGGTGCCCAGGCGTTGCAGGTAAGCGATGAGGGCGATGATCTCTTTTCGCTCCAGGTTTTCGCCGTCGATCTTGTCCTTGCGGAGGCTGGCGGCAACCTGTTCAGCCTGCTTCTGGAGGTCATCCACGGCAATCTGGTCGTAGCCGGGCGCATAGGGCGTGCCCAGGGTTTGCAGGGCCCGGATCTTGGCGGCCGTCTTGCTCGTATTCAGGTCGCGTTCCACCAGCCAGGGGTAGGGCGGCATGATAGAGCCCGGCGACATGCTGGTGGGGTCCAGCATGTGGTTGTAGTGCCAGCTGTCGGGATACTTTCCGCCCAGGCGGTGCAGGTCGGGCCCGGTGCGCTTGGAGCCCCAGAGGAAGGGACGGTCGTAGATGTATTCGCCCGACTTCGAGTACTCGCCGTAGCGCTCCGTTTCCGAGCGGAAGGGGCGCACCATCTGAGAGTGGCAGCCCAGGCAGCCTTCGCGGATGTAGATGTCGCGGCCTTCCAGTTCCAGCGGCGTATAAGGCATCACCGACTCGATCCTGGGGACGTTTTTGTCAACCATAACCATCGGGAAAACTTCCACGATGCCGCCGATCAGGATGGCGATGGTGGAGGCGATCAGGAACTGTACCGGGCGGCGCTCGATCCAGCGGTGCCAGTGCTCGCCGGCATGTTTGGCCATTGGCGGGAGGGGCGGCGCTTCGGCGGCTTCATCTCTGACGAGGGCGCCGGCCTTCGTGGTCTTGTAGATATTGTAAATCATTATACAAAAGCCGACGACGTACAAGGTGCCGCCCAGTGCGCGCAGCAAGTACATCGGAATGATCTGCGTGACGGTTTCCAGGAAGTTGCCATAGGCCAGGAAGCCGTCGGGCGTGAACTGTTTCCACATCAGGCTCTGCGTCCAGCCGGCCCAGTACAACGGGACGGCGTAGAACAGAATGCCCATCGTGCCGATCCAGAAGTGGGCGTTGGCCAGTTTCAGGGAGTGCAGTTTGGTGTTGAACATCTTCGGTATCAGCCAGTAGAGGATGCCGAAGGTCAGGAAGCCGTTCCAGCCCAGGGTGCCGATGTGCACGTGGCCGATGGTCCAGTCGGTATAGTGGCTGATGGCGTTGACGGATTTTACGGAGAGCATGGGCCCTTCAAAAGTGGCCATGCCGTAAGCGGTTACGGCAACCACCATGAATTTCAGCACGGGGTCCTGCCGCACGCGGTCCCAGGCGCCGCGCAGGGTGAGCAGGCCGTTGAGCATGCCGCCCCAGGAAGGGGCGATCAGCATGATGGAGAAGACGGTGCCCAGCGATTGCGCCCAGTCGGGCAGCGATGTGTACAACAGGTGGTGCGGGCCGGCCCAGATGTAGATGAAGATCAGCGCCCAGAAGTGGATGATGGACAGCTTGTAGGAGTACACGGGGCGGTTGGCGGCCTTGGGCAGGAAGTAGTACATCAGCCCCAGGTAAGGCGTGGTCAGGAAAAAGGCCACGGCGTTGTGCCCGTACCACCACTGGATGAGCGCGTCCTGAACGCCGGCGAATACCGGGTAGCTCTTCCACAGGCTGACCGGCAGTTCCAGGTTGTTGCCGATGTGCAGCACGGTGACCGTCACCCAGGTGGCGAGGTAGAACCAGATCGCCACGTAGAGGTGCTGCTCCCGCCGCTTCAGGATGGTGCCGAACATGTTGACGCCAAAGGCCACCCACACCAGGGCGATGGCGATGTCGATCGGCCATTCCAGTTCCGCATACTCATGCGAACTGGTAATGCCCAGCGGCAGCGTGATGGCGGCCGCCAGAATGATGGCCTGCCAGCCCCAGAAGTGGAACTGGCTCAGGAAATTGCTGTACATGCGCGTCTTGAGCAGGCGCTGCAGGGAATAGTAGGTTCCCATGAAAATGCCGTTGCCCACAAATGCGAAAATAGCCGCATTGGTATGCAGGGGGCGTATACGCCCGAAAGTAGTTTCCGGTATCCCCAGGTTTAGCCCGGGGTAAACGAGTTCCAGAGCAGCCCAGAGCCCGACCAGAATGGCCACTATGCCAAACAGAATAGAGGCATAGGCAAACTTCCAGACGATGGCATTGTCGTAACTGAATCTCTCAACTTGTGCCATTAGGTTAAGATTTTGAAGTGTTATGGTTGTTTTCTGCTTGTGTTTGCGGTTTGTCATCGTCGAAGAGGATGCGGATGGCCGGGCTGACGTCGTCGTCATACTGCCCGTTGCGGACCGCCCACAGGAATGCCCCCAGGAAACCGAGCGCTACGATGAGGCTAACGATGATGAGTAGGAAGATGATTTTCATACCTTGTGCCAATTATTTCCTTGTGTCAACAAAAAACCTGGCGCAAGATAGCGCCGCCGCCCAGGGGGGCTGATGACCATTGTCAGGCAGGGGGGGTGACTTTTGTCATTTTTTCGTCAACTTTGTGCCCGAAGGCCGGAATTTTGGCCTGTGCGCTTATTGTTATTTCTCATAAAATTTGTTGACGTGAAAGGAATTAAGGAAGTGGGCCCGTCCTCGCCCCGCGGCCGGGTAAAAAGTGGGCCCGTCCCCGCCTATCGGCCGGGTAAAAAGTGGGAAGTCGGAAGTTGGAAGTTTTCCCCGAGCGCGAGTGCAGCGAGTGGGCGGGCGGAAATGGGAGGTAAAGTTGTTTTTTTCCTTCTGGCCCTGGCGTTTTCCCTGGGCAGCTGTGGCGGGAAATCGCCCTCCCGACAGTTCCTCTTCCTCGGGCACCCTTACGACTGGGCCGACACAAGCCGGGTGGACCCCCGGCTGGAACGCCTGGACTACAGCCCCTACGAACAGGTCTGGCTCGGTGGCGACGTGTGCGCCCGCACGGGCCGCAAAGCCGGCAATATGGCCTACCTGGACAGCATTTTCGATTTCCGCCGCGTCCACTGGGCCCTGGGCAACCACGACTATGAGTTCGGCGACCCGCAGGCCATCCTGGCTTATCTGCAGCGCCCCTCCTTTTATACCACCTGGGAGGATGGCTTCTGCCTGATGGTGCTGAATTCCAACCTCTTCCACTATTTCGCCGAAGGGCCGCCTCAACAGAACTGCGCGGAAAAACAGGCCCAGCTCGACATGATCCGCACAGTGGCGGACACCATCCGGGAGGCTTCCCACCTCGTCATCCTGCACCACCACGGCCTGTTCAATGAACGGAAGGTGGATGAAAAAGGGGATACCCTGAAACCCTTCAACTTCAACCCTATGCAGGCCCGCGCTACCTGCGACCCAGCCTCCGGCCTGTCCCGCCTCGTTTACCCATGGCTGGCCGCCCTGCAGAAAAAAGGGGTGCAGGTAGTGCTGATCGGCGGAGATATGGGCATGCAGGCCAAATCCTTTGCGTTTCAAACGCCGGAAGGGATATGGCTCCTGGGCTCGGGTATCAACAATTCCGTCGACCCGGAATACGCGCCGGAATACGTGAAGGATTTCAGCCCCGACAAGGTGCTGGAACTCGATTATGCCCCGCAGGAGCGGAAGCTGAGCTGGCGTTTTGTGCTGCTGGATGAGTTGGTGGAAGGAAGGCGCTGAACTTTTCCTCCGGAAATTCCTTTTGCATAGGGCCGTTCCTTTGCGGCCTGGGTCAAAAAAGGTAGTTATGAAGCACAAATTTGTCGTCGGCATCGGCGGCTCCAGCGGCAGCATTTATGCCAAGGTGTTACTGGACAGGCTCGTGTTGTACCAGGAACAACTGGAAGCAGTGGGGGTCGTCATGAGCGATAATGCAAAGTTCAACTGGGAATTCGAGCTGGGCGAAAAAAGCTATGAAAACTACCCTTTTACCTTCTACAGCAAGCGGGATTTTATGGCGCCCTTCGCCTCCGGCTCCGCCCGATACGGAGCGGTGATCATCTGCCCCTGTTCCATGGGCCTGCTGGGCCGCATCGCCGGCGGCATCTCCGACAGCCTGATCACCCGCGCGGCGGATGTGGCGCTTAAGGAACGCCGCAAGCTCATCCTGGTCCCCCGCGATACGCCCTACAACCTCATCCATATCAACAACATGAAGGCCATTACCGAAGCCGGGGGCATTATCTGCCCGGCCAACCCTTCCTTCTACAGCCAACCCCGGACTTTCGAAGAGCTGGCCGCCACCGTCGTCGACCGCGTGCTCGGCCTTGCCGGCCTTGATGTACAGTCCTACCGCTGGGGCGGAGGGTAGCGCCGCAGGCAGCTTTCCAGTTCATCGCCCGGCCGGGTGCAGCGGGGATGGAACAAGGTTTCAGGTTTCTTCCGTTGCCTGGCGGGCATCATTTGCTTGGCCAAAATTCCTCAAAAACCACGGAGATATACACGCACATCACCGAACACAAGCGTAAGGTTTATACCCGCCACTTTGGCGCGGGTACACAAATGTTAGTGCCAATGAGTAAAAAAAGCAGGTAAAGATTTGTGAAAGTTATCAATTTTTGATAATTTCACATGAACCTTTATCAGGAAATGAAAATACGCCTAAAGGATGTAGAAACAGGAAAGCTGTACGAAGGCCAAATACTTGAAAGCTTCCCAAACGAAATGCCATTAAGAAAAGACGGTTGGCAGTTTACTTGGAAGAAGTTAGCAAAAGTCGAAGGCGCTCAATTTTACAAAATAACGCTTAAAAAATCACCTAAAGCAATTGAAGGTTTATTGATGATTACCCTGATCAACGATGAAATGCTTTACATGAATAATGTGGAAGTCGCGCCACATAATTATGGGAGGAAAGGGAAATATGAAAACGTAGCAGGGTGTTTGATAGCGTTTGCTTGTAAAAAGAGCTTTGAATTAGGGAAGGGGCATTATTTAGGTTTTTTGTCATTCGACAGCAAGACAGAATTAATTTCCCTGTATCAAGACAAATATGGGGCAACATGGGCAATGGGGCAAAAGATGTTTATAGGCCCGTTAAATGGAAAGAGGTTAATGGAAAAATATTTGGGCATCAAATCAAAAGGCAAATAACAGTAACATGAGCAATCAGGAAATAATCAACGAAGGCGGGATAATTGGGACTGGAAGGGGTTTAGTAAACCAGAACAGCAAAGAATTTAAAGAATTACAAAGGATAATAAAGGAGAAGTCAGGAGAACTTGCGAAATCAGAATTAATTGCAAACAGGTTATTGTCATTGAAGTTTCAAATGGAAGCCTATTTGGAAAGAGAAAATCCAAAAAAGATTATACAAGTAGGAGAATTTTTAGAGGGATATGTGGAAGCGCTAAAGATAAAGAAACGAACGCTTGCAGAGTATATTGATTATAAAGAGAGCAACCTGAGCGCAGTATTTAAAGGCAGGAGAAAGATAAATATTGACTTGGCAATTAAACTCGGAGAAATATTCAGAGTCGACCCGGCAATATGGCTGCATATCCAAAGTAAAAATGATTTATTGGAAATAATCGATAGGGATAGGAAGAAGTATGAAAAATATAGATTAGAAGACCTGCTGAGAGAAGTGAGTTGAATTACACTGGCACTTACATCGCGCCAGCGGCCATAGCCAGCAAAAGCTGGCTACGTCGCCGGCGCCAAACGTTTTACCCCATAAAAAATCACAAAGATGAATAGGCAAATTCTAACTCTTATCGCATTTGGGATAATTTCTTTGACTTCTTGTAATAAAATCATAAGTCAGAAAATGACTGATGTCGAAGTTTGGAAACTTGGTTGGAGAATAATTGCAAGTTCGATGGAAGAGAATTATGAACTCGCAAATTTGCAATTTGATTCTTTGAGGAATAGCACTAAAATAATTGATAGAAAGTATCTTGTAACAGGGCTTGAGGCAAAAAACAAACTTGGAAAAGTTGATGAAATTACTGAAATCATTAGTTCCCAAGACAAAAAAATGCTGCAGGAGATTTGTAGCAAAGGCTTTTTGTCTGATTATAAGATTTGTGAAGAATATTCAATTGAAAAAGTCGATAATAAAGAACTTCAAATTGAATTGATAAAAATGTATGTTGATGACCAGGCATCGAGAGGAAATCTAATGCAGGACATAATCTTGAAATACAATATTGATTCGACTGAAATAACCCGAGACGGAGGAGTTATGGTTGATGAAAGAAACAGAAACAGATTGAAAGAAATATTTGAAGAATATGGTTTTCCAACGAGGAAGTTAGTCGGAAAAGATGCGATGCAGGGAATATTTTTAATGATTCAGCATAGTGACGGGGACAAAGAATGGCAGAAATCTCAACTCGATAACATAGAAAAAGCGGTAAAAAATGGCGATATGGATGGACAAAGCTATGCTTATCTCTATGATAGGATTAAGATAAATAGCGGAGAAAAACAGTTTTATGGGACTCAGTTTGCTAAAGTTGACCCTGTTAACAAAGTAGTTGAGATAGCCGAGACGGAAGATGCAGAAAATTTAGATAAGCGAAGAATGGAAATTGGGATGATGCCTATTGATATGTACAAAAAATTTATGCTCAAAAACCTGTAAAATGAATGCGAGGCAGAACAAAGGCTATGAAGGCCATGCCTCCTAACGTCGGCACGGCACATAGCCAAACCGTTAGCTCCGGCCGCCGCAGCCAAAAAAACAAATAATTGAAAAAATGAAACACCCATCCGGCACACTTGTGTGCCGAATACTTTAAGGCGTTTTTCATCCTGGATAAAAGCCGGAGTTTGTGTTTCTTTGCAGCCGGTTTATTCAAAATGGAACATGAAAAACGAAGCGAACCACACGGCCATCCTGCTCATACACTGCCCCGACGAGAAGGGGCTGGTGGCGGCTGTGACCGATTTCCTCCACAAAAACAACGGCAATATCATCAGCCTGGACCAGCACGTGGACCAGGCCGAACAGCGCTTTTTTATGCGGGTGGAGTGGGAACTGGAGGGTTTCGCCATCCCGGAGGGGAAGATCGACGATTACTTCGGAACGCTCATCGGGCGGAAGTACCGCATGGAATGGCAACTGCATTTTTCCGGCTACCGCCCGCGTATGGCCATCTTCGTTTCCAGGATGTCGCACTGCCTGTACGACATCCTGCAGCGGTGTATGTCGGCCGAGTGGAAAGTGGAGATTCCCGTCATCATCAGCAACCACGACAACCTGAGGGACATCGCCGGGCGCTTCGGCATCCCCTTTGAGGTCATTCCCATCAGCCCCGCCAACAAGGCGGAGCAGGAGCGGCGGCAGATCGAACTACTGCATTCGCTGAATGTGGACTTCATCGTGCTGGCCCGCTACATGCAGGTGCTGTCCGATGATTTTGTGGCGGCTTTCCCCAACCGGATCATCAACATCCACCATTCCTTCCTGCCGGCTTTCAAAGGGGCGCGCCCCTATCACTCGGCCTTCAACCGGGGCGTCAAAGTGATCGGCGCCACCAGCCACTACGTGACGGCAGACCTCGACGAGGGCCCCATCATCGAACAGGACGTGCGCCGCATCTCCCACAAGGACAGCGTGCAGGACCTCATCCGCATCGGGAAAGACCTGGAAAAAGTCGTCCTGGCCCGGGCCATCTGGCTGGAAATTCAGCACAAAATCCTGCCCTACAAGAACAAAGCCATCGTTTTTGACTGAGTTATTCGATCGTGGGTTTGCCGATATACACCTTGATCTCGGGTGGGATCCGGATGCGGATCTTGACAATGAGCGGGTCGTTGAGGTTGGCCAGGGTGCGCCGGTGGAGGGCGTAGGCCGTTTTGATGGTTTGGAAAACCGACGTCAGCGCCGTGCTGTGCTTGGTTTCGGCCAGTATGTGCTCCAGCCTTTCCTTTTTGAAATCTTCGTGCCTGCCCAGGAGCTCCACGTCGAGAGAAGGGCTCAGCGCCACGCTCAGGGCGAAACTCTTTACCTCCAGCCCGTACATTTCCAGTTTGGGAAAGATCAGCAGCCACTCTTCGATAAGGTGGTAACCTCTTTCCCTGGCGCCTTCCCCGAAAGCTGCGGCCTGTTCGCGCAGGCTGTCGCTGGCTTCCTGCAGGGCTTTTTTGAGCATGTCGATCATAATGTTGGGTTGGTGGTTAAAAAATCGGCCTCCCGCGGCAGGGCAGATGCCGCGCCAGATTTGTAAATGTACGCCGCGCCGGCCGGAAAGCCCAAATAAACCGACGGATTTCGGCATTTTTCGGCCTGGGAAAACGCCCGCGGCCTGATAGGGGCTGTTCAGAACTATCTTTGCCTTCATACGTTTCATTTGAGTTGTACGACAAACGATACTTTCCGAAATCCAAACCAATAAAGGAATGAACGACATCAGGACGTTGGGCGAACTCAAAAAAAGCGGCTACCGGCCCCGAACCGTCAAGGAGGAACTGCGCGCCAACCTCATCAAAAAACTGCGCGCCGGCGAGAAGATATTCAGCCGGGTCATCGGTTTTGACGACACGGTTTTACCCGATATCGAGCGCGCGGTGCTCTCCCGGCACAACATCCTGCTGCTCGGGCTGCGGGGGCAGGCCAAGACCCGCATCGCCCGCATGCTGGACAACCTGCTCGACGAATACACCCCCATCATCGCCGGCAGCGAGCTCAACGACGACCCCATGAACCCCATCTCCCGCTACGGCCGCGATATGCTGGCCGAGCATGGCGACGATACCCCCATCGAGTGGATACACCGCAGCCAGCGCTACGTGGAAAAACTGGCCACCCCCGACGTGAGCGTGGCCGACCTGATCGGCGACGTGGACCCCATCAAAGCGGCATCCCTGAAGCTGCCCTATTCCGATGAGCGGGTTATCCATTTCGGGCTGGTGCCCCGTTCGCACCGCAGCATTTTCGTCATCAACGAGCTGCCCGACCTCCAGCCCCGCATCCAGGTGTCTTTGTTCAACATCCTGCAGGAAGGCGACATTCAGATCCGCGGCTTCAAGCTGCGCCTGCCCCTCGATATCCAGTTCGTGTTCACGGCCAACCCCGAAGACTACACCAACCGGGGCAGCATCATCACCCCGCTGAAAGACCGCATCGAGAGCCAGATACTGACCCATTATCCGCAAACCATAGAAATCGCGCGGCAGATCACCCAGCAGGAAGCGCGCCTGGCGGAACAGCAGCGCGCCGCCGTGACGGCGCCCGACCTCCTGCAGATCATGCTGGAAATGATCGCTTTCGAGGCCCGCAACAGCGAGTTCATCGACGAAAAAAGCGGGGTGTCCGCCCGCCTGGCCATCTCCGGCTATGAAAACCTGGCCAGCACGGCCGAACGCCGCATGCTGATCAACCACGAGGAAAAGGCCACCGTCCGGATCACGGACTTCTGGGGCGTGGTGCCGGCCATCACCGGCAAGGTGGAACTCGTTTACGAAGGGGAACAGGAGGGGCCCTACAATGTAGCTATCGCCCTGCTGGGCAAAGTGGTCAGGACGGCATTCCTCAACCATTTCCCCAATCCCGACAAACTGAAAAAAGGTGTGGAGAAAGACCCCTACGGCACTATCCGCGCCTGGTTTTCCGCCGGCAACCACATCGAACTGCTCATCGACGCCAGCGAAGCCGATTACCGCAAAGCGCTCGACAAGGTGGCCGGCCTGCGCAGGCTGGTGGAAAGCACCCTCGACATCAGGGGCGACGAAGCTTACACCTACATGGAACTGGCCCTGCACGGCCTTTCCGAGTTCAACGTCATCAACAAGGACATGCTGGATTCCCGCTTCTCCTTCCGCGACCTGCTGGCCGATATGCTGGATGAAGACATGTTCGACGACGACGATGACGACGATGGTTTTGATAATTGAGGGGAAACGGTATTTTTGCGGACTAAAGCCCTGTAGCTATGCTTTTGAGAATCAACCCCGACAATCCCGAGGGCCGCAAGATCCGCCAGGCAGTTGACATCCTGGAAGAAGGGGGCGTCATTATTTACCCAACCGATACCGTTTACGCCTTTGCCTGTGACATGATGAACGCCCGCGCCGGCGACCGCATCTGCCGCCTGCGCGGGCTCGACCCTGTAAAGGCGCGCCTGGCCATCATCTGCGAAGACATCAGCCAGGCCTCCGAATACACCCAGCAGATTGACAACCAGATTTTCCGGGTCATGAAAAAACACCTGCCCGGCCCCTTTACATTTGTGCTGAACTCCAGCAACCAGGTGCCAAAGCTGTTCAGAAACCGCAAACGCACCATCGGCATCCGCATCCCCGCCAACAATATCGCCATGGCCCTGGTGAAAGAACTGGGCCACCCCATGCTCACCGCCTCCCTCAAGTCGGCCGACGAAATCCTGGAATACTTCACCGACCCCATCGACATCTACGACGACTACAAAAACCTCGTCGACCTGGTCATCGACGGCGGCATCGGAGGCCACCAGGCTTCTACCATCGTCGATTGCACCGGCCCGGAACCCCTGGTCACCCGCGAAGGCGCCGGGGTGCTGGAGATTTAAGCGCCCGAATGGTGTGGCCCGGGGGCCTGCAGAGGAGGTGGCGAGGTGAGCCCCCGGGTAAACTTCCGAAAGCCGGGCCCGTACGCCAGTGCTCCAATATCCCAATATTCCATTCACCCCCCCTGCTCCTCCCTGTCCCTCAGTTCCTTTAGCAGTTTTTCGATCTGGGCTACGATGTCGGAGTCCTGTCGGTTTTCGCGCAGGTCGCTGGCCAGTTGCCGGATGGCTTCATCAACGATGTTCATGTTAGCGGCCAGTTGGCCGTAATCGCCGGTTTCCCAGTATCCTCCTTCATCCGATACCTCCAGTTCGTGCAGATACCTGCCCTGCAGGTAGCGCAGCAATTTTACCACTGCTACGTGCGTGTCCGGCCCGGCAAACTGGGTTTTTACCGACAGCCATTGAGCCTGCGCCGGGTATCCTTCCGAGGCGCTCAATGCTACGTGGAGGGGCGAGGTGATCACTCCGGAAGCATTGAAAAACAGGGAAACCGATTCGCAACGGGGGTGCGGCTCGAAGGAAATGCCCTTCAGCCCGGCATGCCCCTCCAGGAAAATGGCGCCGCCTTCTCTGCTTTCCACTTCCGCCGTCGGGGGGTGCGCCCAGTCTTCGTCCAGCACCGTATATGGCCACTGCATCGTCCGGGCAATGTCTTCTACTTCTTCAATAAACTGGCTGACGGCCCGTTTGTCGGTCAGGGCCCCGCGATAGTGAATGCTTACTCCCATTTTTTCAGGTTTTAGGTTGATAAAGTCGTCATGTCGCCAAATCACCCGGCTACGAGCCCGGCCAGCCGCTTACGGACCTGGCCGATGATGATGTCTGCATGGCCCCGGGTGTTTTCGATGAAAAGCTTATTGGTTTCCATGCCGGCGCAAACGACGCCTGCGAGGAAGACGTTGGGCAGGTTGGCGGCTTCCAGGCTTTCCACACCGTGGAGGGGGATGCGGCTGCCGTCCTTTGGCACATCGAGCCCCAGGCGTTCCAGCAGGGGGTAGTTGGGCTGGTAGCCCGTCAGGGCCAGCACCCAGTCGTTGCTGATCCGGAAGGCGCCTTCGGGGCCTTCCAGCAGCACCACATCGGGCCGGATCTCTTTAACCACGGTGTGAAAATAAGCTTTGATGCTGCCTTCTGCGATTCGGTTCTCGATGTCGGGCCTGATCCAGTACTTCACCCCTTTGTAGAGTTCCCCCCCGCGGATGGCCATGCTCAGTTCGGCGCCTTTGCGCCAGAGTTCGAGGGCGGCCTGGCAGGCGGAGTTGGCGGCGCCGACGACCAGCACTTTCTGGCCGGTATAGGGGTGCGGGCCTTCGTAGTAGTGTTTCACTTTGGGGAGGTTTTCGCCCGGTACGCCCAGCAGCCGGGGTGTGTCGTAGAAACCGGTGGCCACGACGACGGCCCTGGCCGTATAGCTCCCTTTGGTAGTTTTCAGCAGGTAATGGCCTTCGGGCTGCCGGCTCATGCTCAGCACCTCTTCGTAGAAGTGCACCCGGAGCCGGAAATGTTGGTAAAGGCGTCGGTAATACTCCAGTGCTTCCCGGCGGGTGGGCTTTTCACCGTGGGAAATAAAAGGCGTATCGGCAATTTCAAGTAAGCTGGAAGTGGAGAAAAATGTCATGTTCTCCGGAAAATGGTATATGGAGTTGGCCAGCATGCCTTTTTCCAGGACGAGGTAGGTCAGGCCTGCCTTGCCGGCGGCAATAGCACAATTGAGCCCCGTTGGGCCGCCTCCGATGATGGCGAGATCCAGAACGTTCATCTTACAGTTTATGGTTTACCGGCGTACACTTCGTGCATGATGCAGGAGAACAGATGCTCCGGCCGGATGGGTTTGACGACGTAGTCGTTGATGCCGACAATGGCGCAACGCTCCTGTTCCTGTTTGGATTCGTTGGCCGTCAGGGCGATGATGGGCACCTTGCTTTTTGCCCTGATTTTGATTGCGGCCTCTATGCCGTTCATCACCGGCATGTGCAGGTCGAGCAGCACGAGGTCGTAATTTTTAGAAAAAGCTTTTTCCACCGCCTGCCTGCCGTTTTCGGCCAGGTCGACGCTGACGTGTTTGGACCAGCTGATCAGCATGCGTTTGGTGGCCAGGCGGTGCAGGTCATGGTCTTCCACCAGCAGGATGTGCAGGGGCCCCTGCGGCGATTCCGGCACCGGGGTTTCGGCTTGTGCCGGCAGGCTTGCCGGGTGTTCGAAGGCCATGCTGATCATCTTGCCTGCTTTGGGAATTACCCGGAAAACGCCGCCCAGGTTTCTGGCAAGCCTGGCGGACAGCACCAGTGGCAACATGCCGGTTTGAATGCTGGAAAAATCGTCAATGTTGGCCGCTTCGGCCAGGATGGTGTTGATCCGGTCCGCTGAAGCCGCCGAATTTTCGAAGTTGATGCGGAAGAGGAGATAACATTCCGTCCTTTTATCAGTTTTGGCCTGCAGGGAGGCCTCGATGCGGCTGCCTTCCACGCTGTGGCGGATGGCCGTTTCGGCCAGGTTGTACAGTATCTGGGCAAACTTTTCCTCGTCGGTGATGACGGCCCTGGGAAGTTGTTTGGAAATATTGAACTCCAGTTTCCTTCCCGATTGCTGGCTCCTGATCTGGAAGGCGCTTTTCAAGGGGGCGATGATATCGTCGAGGGCCACTTCGCGGAGCTTGGCTTCCGTTTGCCCCTCTTTGATGATGGCCATGTTGAGCCAGTTGTTGAGGGCAAAGGAAAGGTCGTCGAGCGAGGTTTTGAGCCCTTCTACGTAGTTTTGCTGCTGGGAGCTGAGCGAGGTCTTCTCCAGCAGGTATAAAAAGCTGGTCAGGGTTGCCAGGGGCGTACGCAGGTTGAAGTTGAATTCCGAAGCCAGGCTTTTTTCCAGGGGGAAGGGGATGGCCTCGGAAGAGGGCGTGGAAGGAGCCCCTGCACCGTTCCCCGATTTCATCTCGGAAATGTCCTGCACCACGCCCACCACCAGAATGCGGTTGGCTTGCTCGTCAAAATCAACCTTGGCCTTGACCTGCAGGTATTTCACGATGGTGTTGTCGATGACGATCCGGTGCTCCACGCTGTGAGGCTGCCCGTCCTTGATGGCCTCTTCGAAAAAGCTGTTTACTTTCTCCCGGTCTTCAACGTGCACGTATTTGAGGTAGTCCGAAAGGGTGGGTTCAAAACTGTGGGGCGGAAAACCGAAGAAGCGGAATATCTCCTCATCCCATTTCATGGTGTAGGTGACGATATCCATTTCCCATTTTCCGAAGCGGGCGATCTGGTGGGCCAGTTGGTTGCGCCGCTCGTTCTGGCTCAGCTCCTTGGCTTTTTCCTGGAGCTTGGCCTGGGCCTCGAAACGCTGCAGGGAGTAGCGGATGGTGCGCGCCAGGCTGCGGGAGTCGAAATCCCCTTTTACGAGGAAGTCCTGGGCCCCGGCGCGCACCGACTGAATGCCCATGATCTCGTTTTTAAAGCCGGTCAGGACGATGACCGGGATGTCGGGGGCCTTTTCGCGGAAGAGCTGCAGGGTCTTGAACCCCTCGGTATCCACGAGCTTGAGGTCGAGCAAAACCAGGTCTATTTGGCATTCCCTCAGCACGGACAGCCCCTTGTTCAGCGAATCTGATTTGTACAGGGCGTGCTTGAGCGAAGCATCCTTCAGGTATGCTTCGATCAATGCAACATCTGCAGGGTTGTCTTCAATGATCAGGATGTTTGTATTCATAAGCCCTTCTTTCCTGCACTGCTTCCCGGCCGGGGTTTATATCGTGCATATTCGCCTGGCCCGCTCAGGCCACCATGGTCGGGAGAATGGCGGTGTTGAGCCAGAACTCCTCGATCTTGTGTATAATATCGAAAAATTTATCGAAATCTACAGGTTTGTTGATGAAACAATTGGCATGCAGGTCGTAGCTCTTCAGGATATCGGAGCCGGCATTGGAGGTTGTCAGCACCACGACGGGAATGCGCTTCAGTTCCGGGTCGGACTTGACGGCTTCCAGCACTTCCCGGCCGTCCCATTTGGGCAGGTTGAGGTCCAGCAGGATCAGGTCCGGCGTAGGCTTTTCGGCGTAAATGCCTTCCTTGCGCAGGAATTTCAGCGCTTCGACCCCGTCCGTCACGATTTCCAGCCGGGTGTCTTTTTTACCTTCGCGGAAAGCTTCCTGGGTCAGGCGGACATCGCCGGGGTTGTCTTCAATAAGCAGGATGTTGAATGGCCGGATTCTGTTTATCATTGTTTCAGAGATTTGCGGTTAGGGTAAAAATAAGCTTTTAAAACGATCCGGGGGAAAGTTTTTCAGAAAGCCGGAATTATTGGGCGGAATCCTGTTCAGCCCGGCTATCCTTCTCTATCTTTGGCCAAATATTTTCGCCATGCAGATGTCCAGCCAGTTCCAGAATGCTTTTGAACAATACCTCGAGGGGCAGCCTTTTCATTTCCAGCCCCGCGGCCTGTATGAGCCCATCGGTTACATCATGGGCCTGGGGGGCAAGCGCCTGCGGCCGGTGCTTGTCCTGATGGGCTACCACCTCTTCCGCGATGACTATGAAAAGGCCCTGCCCCTGGCTATGGCTGCCGAAATATTCCACAATTTCACCCTGGTGCACGACGATATCATGGACCAGGCTCCCCTGAGGCGCGGCAAACCCACCGTACACCATCAGTACGGGCTCAACGCCGGCATCCTCTCCGGCGACGCCATGCTCATCTATGCTTATGAGTTCCTGCGCCGGGTGGAAAACCAGGCAGCCCTTTCCGCCCTGCTTCAGGCTTTCAACCGCGTAGCCGTCGAGGTCTGCGAAGGGCAGCAGTACGATATCGACTTTGAAAAACGGCAGGACGTGAGCATTCCCGAATACCTCAGGATGATCGAGCTGAAAACGGCCGCGCTCATCGGCGGCAGCCTCGAATTGGGCGCCATCGCCGCCGGCGCCGCCGGCAGGGAGGTGGAAAACCTCGCCGGATTCGGCCGCAATATCGGCATCGCCTTCCAGCTGCAGGATGACATCCTGGATACTTTCGGTGAGGCTGAAAAGGTCGGGAAAAAGACAGGGGGCGACATCGTGCAGAACAAAAAGACCTTCCTGATCCTCAAAGCACTGGAAATTGCCGGGCCTGAAGACAGAAAGGCCCTGGCCCGCCACATGTCTTCTTCCACGGATAATGAAGCGGAAAAGATCGAAGCCGTTACCGCCATCCTGCGCAGCCTGAACATCCCAACCCTTGCGGCGGAAGTCATGGAATCCTACCGGGAGCAGGCTTTCAACCACCTTCAGGCCGTACAGGCTCCCGAAGGCCGTAAGGAGGAACTGCGGCAACTGGCCCTGTCGCTGATGCAACGCCAGGCCTAAACCAGGGGGCAACCATTCCACCATTCCTCCATTCTTACCCGCAGAAGCTGTATGCGGAGGCGGGCAACCACTCTCTCTGCTGACATTTATCATTTCCATTCTCTGTTTTCCTGCCTACATTAAAAGGAAGTAACCATTTAGGGCTCCTCAGCAGCATTATCCGGAAGGCGGGCCTGTGGCCCGCGGCGCAGGCGAAGCCCCTTCAAGAGCTCCCTGCTGAAAAAAGGAAAATAAAAAAAGAAAGATATGAAACAGGTCACCGATCCTCAGGTAGCATTGACCGGGCCGCGGGAAGTCGTCAGGGAAAGGGGTTTGCTTGGCGGCGAATTGCCGTATCATCCGGAATGGCCAGGGAATACTGGCTGGAACTGGTGCAGTTTCCCGAAGACAGCGCCCGCAGCCTCTGGCTGAACGTGGACGGCGAATGGCGCTGCTTCCACAGCCCGAACGCGCAGATCCAGAGTGCTGTGCAGCACGCCTTCAGCTATCCGAAGCAGTTTGACGTGCTGGTGTGGTATCAGGATTTGAAGATCGTAGGGCTGGTGGTGCATTCGAGGGGGTGAGGGGGGAAGCCTGCAAATAGCTGTCAGTAAAGGAGAAAAGCATTAGAGAGAAATTTAAAAAATCAGGAGATAAGCTGGTATTTCTCTGATTTTTAGAGTATTTTTATTCAGTAATTTCACAACCTTTAACCCATAGAAACCAACCCGTATGCCTTCCCTGGAAGTTGTTATCGGCCTGCTGCTGATTATCCTTTTCTACAGTTTACTGGCTACTATTCTGATGGAGTTAATTTCCAACTTCTTCGCTTTGAGAGGGAAGCAGTTGGAAAGAACCCTGAAGATGATATTATCCTCCGATGACAAACGAGAGGAGGTGCTGGAAGCCTTCAGGAAAAATGCCATCTATCAGCAACTATCCGGCAGATATCTGGGTAAAAACAGCCCCCCTTCCTATCTGAAAGCAGGTTCTTTCCGGTCCATTTTGTTCACGGTGCTTCAAAAGCGGGAAACGGGTGAATCTCTGGAAGAAAAAATCGAATCCCTCCCGGATGACAACCTCAGGGAGGCTTTATCACAAATTTTAGAGCAGGCCAACTTCGACTTCGGGCGCTTCTCGGCCGGCGTGGAAAGCTGGTATGAGGACATTATGGACCGGGCATCGGGATGGTACAAGCGCAATGTCCAGAAATACCTGCTCGGGCTTGGGTTTGTAATAGCCGTAATTTTCAATGTCGATACGCTTTCCGTTTACAATAACCTGGTACATGCTTCCGATGCGGATCTGGGCCAGTTGGTTAGCCTGGCCGAAGCAGTAAGCCAGAAAAGCCTTTATGTCCCGGCCGGGCAGGCAGATAGCCTGGGAGGCAGCAACCCGGACACCTTGTATGCCCTTAATGCAGAATTGTATGGATACATCGATGCCAATCTGCAAGGCCTGCGGGACCCTCTTGGAATAGGCTGGGATAGTTACGAACCGACGACAGACCTGTTTTTCTGGCTGTTAAAAATTTTCGGGTGGCTGATCACGGCCGTCGCCATTTCCAAAGGAGCACCATTTTGGTTTGACCTTTTGAGCAAGGTGGTTAGCTTCAGAGGCTCCGGAATTGTGCCGGCCCTGCAAAAAAATGAAGCTCCGGCGGCGCCCGCTTCACCAGAACCGATTTCGGCATACAGAGGCGTTTCTGCTCAGGGCAGGATTTCCGGCCCTGAAGATCGGGATGAAATTATCAAAAAGCCCGTCGGTTAAACAGTTTTCGTTATGAGAATCAGGTTTTTGGCCAATACCAATATCCGCACCTCCCCCAATGACTTTTCAAAACCTCCGCTGGGCGTGATTTTCAGCGGGGTGGAACTGGATGTGGAAGACCGCCTTTACAAGGGTAAGCCACTGGAAGGGGTGGACACTTACTTCAGGGACAACCAGGGTTGGTTTTACTGGAGCGGCAGGGTGGTGATACTCTATAAAGCCCTGGAAGGCCCGAAAGTAAGAAAAAAAGAATCTGGCCTGGAGCCGGAAAACATCGGTGGTTCCTGGCAATTCCAACTTGGACAATCCGATGAAGCGCCGGAATTGGAAAAGAGGAAAGTAACGCCCCTGCCGGCTACTTCCCCGCCGGAGGAGATGGAGGATGGTAATAACTCTGTGGCCAGAGGCCTATCGGGATCGCCACCCCAGGGGACAAAGGCCCGCATTTTGCCTGAATTCGCTCCGGATATCGAATCTCTGCCCCTGAACTGGGGCCTGGAATCACTGGGTATTCCCGATTATTTCTGGCGGGAGAGAAACCTCTTTGGCAAAGGGGTCAGGATAGCCATGCTGGGCGCCGGGATCGAGGAGTCCCACCCGGGACTGGAGGATGTTGTTGAAAAAGGCAGGAGTTTCTGCGGTGGTAACCCATCGGATTTTCGGGATGAAAACGGGGAAGGCACTGCCTTTGCCCTGTTGGTTGCGGGCAGGGGAATAAACACTGTGACAGGCGTGGCTCCTGCAGCCCGGCTTTTGGCCGGAAAGGTGATGTCCAATTATTTGAGTATCAATTGCAGCCATTTTCTGGAGGCCTTTCAGTGGGCCATTGAGGAAGAAGTGGATATTATCATGTCGAACATCGATTTCAGGGAAAATTTGCTGTCCAGAGATCAAAGGAACCAGCTTTCGGACTTGTTTGGCAGGGCGGCGGAAAAGGGGGTTTTCTGCCTCGCGCCTGCGGGCCGCTCAAAAAATATACGCCCGGAAAACCGTTTTCCTGCCGCGCTGAGCACCTGCCTTTCAGTTGGAGCATACGCCGAAAACGGAGAAAGGGCGCCGAATTCCATTCGCAGTTATGCGCTCGACGTCGTTTCGCCCGGCGATGGCCTGGTCAAGGCCCTGGGTTTTGCCGGCCAGGAAGCAGTGGGAGCAGCCGCTGCCTTCACCGCCGGAGGGATAGCCCTGCTTCTGGAATGGTTGCGAAGAAATAACCGCAAAATCGAGCCGAAAACCCTGATCAGGGTGGTCCGGGATACTGCCGTGGCCAGATATCCCAATATAAAATGCAGGGATATCGAATATGGTTGCGGATATTTTCAACCCGCCAAAGTGCTGGAATATCTGGAAAGGAACCCTTCTATGTAAGCTTTCCTTCTTTAATGAATTCCCGTTGTATGCCTTTGAGGAGATCCTGCTGAGATATGTCGTGCCTGCCATTGTCCAAAGCCGCTATACAGGTGTATTGCACGATGTTCATGATCTGAGAGCCGGTCAGTTCGTATCGCCGGGCTATTTCTTCGAAATTCAAATCCGGCGGGAACCGGATCGTTTCAGGGAAGGCTTTTTTCCAAATAGCCAGCCTTTCTTCAGGTTTGGGAATAGGGAAAAATATGACAGACTGAAAACGGCGGGTAAACGCTTCATCGATGTTATCTTTAAAATTGGAGGCCAGGATCGTAAGCCCGGGGTACAATTCGATACGTTGCAACAGATAGGCGACTTCCTGATTGGCGTACTTGTCGTGGGCGTCGCGCACGCTGGTCCGTTTGCCAAAGATGGCGTCGGCTTCATCAAAGAACAAAATCCAGTCTTTGTTCTGGGCTTTGTCGAAAAGGTTTGACAGGTTCTTTTCCGTCTCTCCGATATACTTCGAGATAACCATGGAGAGGTCGACCTTAAAGACCTCCTTTCCCGTATATTTCCCGAGCAGGGAGGCAGTCAGCGTTTTGCCGGTTCCGGGGGGGCCGTAAAACAAGGCCCGGTATCCCGGTTTGAGGCTTCGGTACATCCCCCAGCCGTAAAGCAAGGTTTGGTGGTGTTTCACCCAGGCCTCCAGTTCCCTGATCTGGTTCATGGTCTGTTCGTTGAGCACCAGGCCGTCCCACTCCATTTCCGTGGTGAGGTGCTGTGCGGGGAAGGAGGTGCTCAGATGGGGCAGGGAAGTTTTCCCCAGGGTAAAAAGGTCGATGTAATCCGGGTCCAGGATCAGTTTGCCGCTCATGGTGGGCTCCCCTCTTTTTGTTTCTTCCAGGTATAACACCTTATCGGTGGCAAAAAAATGGGTGGAACTGAACAGCTCCTGAACGGCGAAGCGCCGCTCCAGGTTCTGGCCGGCCAACAGGTAGAGCGCCGTTTCACCGGTGGGGATGGTGCCCCGGTGGTTGGCTCCTCTGACTCCTCCAAAGGCTGGGAAATCCCCGCCATTGGGCAGGTGCTCCGAAATGATTGCATCAAAAAAGTGTGGATAGACATGTGGAGCGAGGGCCATCATCAGAATGGCCAACTCATCGGCAGTCAGGCGGTTGTCCAGTAGGAACTGGGTGAATGGGCCTTCATCCTGCAAATTGAAGATAGGCGCCTGGGGTTCCGCCACTACCGGCATCCCATCGGTAAGCGGTATGTCCTGTTGCAGCCGGTGGCGCACCAGGGCTTCCAGGTAGGCGAAGGCGTGGCGGAGGTTGTGGTGGGGCATGGCGGTTGTGGTTTCTTTTGATTGGCCGATTTTATTGGAATTGGATTTTTCAAGTTCTCCGGATAAAATTCAATACCCGGAAATTAAAACCGATCCTCTTGAAATTCAACCATTTCATCACCCCCCAGTAGGCGAATGTAGTTTTCAACGGAAGTGGGTTTATATAAGGCTACGGCCATCAGCGAGGCAGCTCTGGCTTTAACATTGCCCAGCGCATATAAAGTAATACCTCGCTTGGCATAAATGAGTTGCTTGGCGGGAGCGTATTTTTCCTTGCCGGTTAAAATTCGGGTGTTTTCCGGCGTGCCGAGCTTTTCAATCAATTCAAAGGCAGTTGTTATTGCGGCAGGATCTTCGAGCCTCAGCAAAACGGCCTTGCCCTCTGCGTCGAAGAAGCATTGTAATGGTTGCTTTTGGCTGGAAAGCGGATAGGAGCAACGAAATAGCTTCCGGCCTCCAAGCTGATAGTTGATGCAGGGGCCAGGTTCGAATACCTTCAGGAGGTTTTCCTTCGTCCAAACCGAATCGAGCCCCTGCCAGGCCAGAAAATTCCCCTCGTTGATCAAGGCTATATCTTTCCCAAGCTTTTGTGAACCGGTACTCATTTCCCTTTTTATTTTATTTGCCGGGCTGCAATTCCCCAGCCAGAAGACGGACAGTAAAATAAGGATATTGAATTTCATTTCGAAAGCGGTTTATGGCATTCCTATCTTTTCCACTTCGCCACGGAAATAGGCCGCGCGCGCATTTTCTTCTCCAACGACATTTACGATCTCCTCGAATTGGCGCCACTGGTCATAACCGTGCCAGTCGGGGATTAAGCTCGCATCATAATCGTAACTATCGCCTTCAACCCTCTCCCGGAGTTCCGCATTGGAGCTGATTTCATTAGGCCAGAGGGTGAACCATACATTCCTGTCGAAATAGGAAGTGCCCCCTTCGGTAAATATTTGCTGCCGCCTCCTTCCCAGGCCTCCGGCGCGATCCGAATAATCATCATGGGTGACTTTGTGAAGATATTCGTGGATCATTGTCTGGAAAGTGCGCCAGAACTGGCGGCAGTTGTCATCCTCATCAGGCCGGCGCCACCGCTGTATGTATATATTCCCACCGGCTTGTACTCCGGACCAGTTTCTGCGGACGAGCAGTATCCTGTCCCGGTTGCCAGCCTCATTTACCCAGTCTGTGATTGCCTGGCTAAGGATATCGCTTTCCATATCACGGCTCATGTCGGCATTATGCTTGCTTAAAATGCTGACATCCGGGTAGATAGGGTCGATGGCGTTGTGGCCTGTGACCAGATAATTGGCAAAATAAATTAAATCTGCATCCGAGTAAGCCTGATCCCTCACATCAAATAAATTGGGAGAAGCGCCGGTGGCGGATAAGGCGTCGCCTACGGCGTAGTGCCCATACAAATCATCGGTTCTTTCCTTAGCCTCATTAGCTATTTCTTCATAGCGGGACCATTCAAAACGCGGTAAAGTGTCCCGTTGTTGGGCTCTGGGGGTTAAAGCTGTAATTTCACGTTCCAGGGTTTCTGTAACATCCTCCTCAAAGGTACGCCCATCGACTTCATCGATGAAAGCCTCCACTTCGCCGGTAGCCGTCACGTTCATCCCCTGGTTTAAAATATCCCGCACTTGTTCGCGTTGTTCGGCGGAGGCTGGAGTAGTGTTTTGAGTAGGAGTGCTGAACTCTGAATGCAACATTTCGATCCGGCTTACCAAAGGCTGGAATTCGCTCTGAACCGGATTGACTATCTTTTCAATAAAGCGATCATAATCCCCGCTTCTGGCTAATTCCATGATGATGACCCGCAGGCGGTTTTCTGCCCGCGACGGGTCGCCTGAGAGTTGGTTGAGAATCTGCATCACATGCCTGGCAGTACGCCGGTTTACATTTTGTGAGCACAATTCTCGGATGGCAGCCAGGATTTCCGTATTTCCCGCATCTGATTCCAGGCTTGAACGGTCTTCAGTATGATGGCCTATGAGCCATCCGGCCAAGGCGCCGACTCCCGCCCCGACAAGGCCGCCTACCAGGGCGCCTAAACCTCCGCCTGCTAATGCCCCTATTCCTGCTCCGACGAGGCCGCCAATTCCTGCCCCTAAGAGGCCTCCTAATAATCCGGATCTTTGGATGCGCCCGGTAGGTACAGCAGGAGCAGCCCCCTGCCCCTGCTGCACCACATGCGCCAACTCATGCGCCAGCAAATGGCCGCCTGCACTCGTGCCCGGTTGGTATTGCCCCTTGTTGAAATAGACATCCGAGCCATGGGTAAAAGCCTTTGCCTGTATGCTCTGGCTCATCGCGGCGGCCTGGCCGCCCGTGTGCACCCTCACATTGCTGAAGTCCGCCCCGAAGGCGCGGCCCATTCGGGCCTGAATGGCATCGGGCAGGGGGCCGCCTCTGCCTTTGCTCTGCTGTAGCTGCTCCCGCAAAACAGGAGAAGCTTCATAGCCGCCTTCGCCTGCGGGCATGCGCACAAGGGGCTTGGTTTGCAGGTTTTCTTCTTCATCTTCACAGGCGGCGCACATGCGTTGAATGCCACCCTCCAATGGCTTGGCCTGCATCATTTCTTCCTCTTCCTCCATGCGCATCACCCTGTCGGCCATGGCGTCGGCCTGATGTTCATGAGTATTAAAAACCGAGCCGGCAGATAGTTTAGGATAAATTGCCGGAGTATTAAAAAAGGTCTTAGCCCTCCCCGCCTTCTGGGAGATTTTGTGCCCCTGCTCCTTGCCTTCAAAGTGGGGCTTTATGGGACTTGGGCCCGGAGCTGTCCTTGTTTTTAAAAGAAAAGCGTTCATTAGGGCTGTTTTTGCATAAACATCAGGGGGATTTTTTTAAAACGACTGATTTGGAATGATTTTCGATATCGTACCTCAGGCAATCTTCTTCACGGCATAAGAACAAGTGATTCCCATCAGGTGAAAAGCAGGCCGCCTTAATGTCCTCGTAAAAAAACGCCAGTGGAGAAGCCCCGTTGATTAATTTTCCGAATGCGAGCATTTTAAAATCACTGTTTTCGCACCACAGGGCTACTGCGCGGCTTTTGCTCCGGCCGGTTTCTTCTGTTGCAACTGGCGGTTTTTCCGGAAAGCCATACCAATCAAGTGATTTGCTGTCCACCTTCCTCCATCCGGATTTAAGTTCGTAGATGCCACCGTTGGCCTCCATGTCCATTAGAATAGCGTGTTTGCCGGTAGTGTCCATGGCGCTGACCGAGAGCCTGTCCATTGGCTCAAGAAAAGTTAGCGCGCATTTTTTCCGGATATCGAAAAGGAGGCTAACGTCACGATCGGGTGACAATATCCGGTAATCAAAATCAGGGAGCATTTCGTATTCCCATTTCTTGTTTAACCAATCGTAATTGACAAAACCGGAATCTTCATAAAAAACACTTTTTCCAGCCTGCATGCCGGCCCAGGTAAGTGCAGGGGTTTGATAGATTGTAAGCGCTCCGGCGGGCAATTCGCAGTGGAGCACGTTTTTTTCATAAACGAGCAGAAGGTTATTGGCATCCGGCATCCTGGCCTCCCTGATTTCGCGGGTGTTTAAAGTATGGGAAACGGCGATCTCCGTCGAGCTGGGCCGAAAAGGGGGCAGCATTTCTTCATAAATTTCAAAAATGGATTCCCCTTCAGTTTCTTCTTCCAGTGCCCAGCGCTCAATTGGCGAGGCCTGGCGGAGCAATAAAATCAGTTGGGATAAATATTTTTGTAAGGGCTGTAAAATTCGCTTGGCCAGGTGAGAGTCCGGAACATTGTGCTCTGAAAAATGATATTCAGCAGCTAATAAGGCCACTTTTTTAAACATAGATTGGATTGGTGAAAAAAAATCCGGCCCGTATCTTTTTACTAATATCTCCATTGGTGGGATAGGCCAATTTTTAAAATACAACGGCCTGGCAGAATTATCTGTTTCCCCCAACCTGATATCAATTAATGGAGGCGTTTCAAAAATTTTCCAGTGGCTTTGAATAATAGGGGAATCCAGATTGCCCAATAAAAGTGAATAGTCAACCTTGGGTAACTTTTGCGATTGAATTTGAATCTCCAGAAAATGCCTTGCAGCTATAATTTCTGGTATATTTGAAGAAAAATAAAAATTCTCCAGAATTTTATCATGGCTCTGCATATCCGGTAATTGTACTTCCCTTGGCAATAAAGTATGTCTTGATAAGAGGGATTTGTTTAGGAATTAGATAGGAAATTTTGAGCTTTTTCTTTTCATTTTCTGAAGGCCACCAAGTTCTTTTTATAACTTTAGAAGGGACATTGACAATGGTTGCGATGTGCTCTCCATTTTCAAAAAGCCAAATTGTTAATTCTGGAGTAGCGCCCTTCGTATGGCTTGATAAAGCTTGTATTTGAATTGTGGCATTTTCGGCTTTAGTTCCCCTCCTTTCGTTATCTGTGGCCTGCTTCCGGGCATCGATTACCGGTACGCCATTACCGCCACCCTCCTCTTTTCCACCAGCAGCACCAGCTGATTGAACAGCTCCCTGAACAGCATTGAAATCATATTTGTTTTCGCCTTGTTTGGCTCCCTGCACAACAGTTATAAAGTCATCGGCGCTCATATTTTTTTCCTGGGCCATTTTGATGAGTTTCTCGATGTCTGCTTTTGAAACCGTTTTGCCTGTTGTTCCGCCGTTAAAAGAAGCTGCGATGTCGTTAAGGATTTGATCCTTGTATTTGCTTTCCCAGGCATTGGAATGTTGTTTATACTGTGAGGAGGGGATGGTATAGGTTCCGGCATACCAGCCTGTGCCGGAGCCTGAGGATGCAGCAACACTCACCTTACAGGCTTCAACATCTTTCATGTAATCAGCCAATCCGGCTTTCGTAAACAATTTATTCATGAATGCAAGGATGTCATCTTTTAAGAATTTATCAATAAGGTCTTTGACAAGGGGGCGCATAAAATTTTTCTCAAACCATTCGGTGCCCACTACCAAGTCAAGCCCGACTTCGATTCCCACCTGGGCGACGAGCCCCCAAAGGCAGCCCAGTGCGGGGGGCGAAACGCAACTAATTACTTGTACACCTACTCTGATAAGTGTTTCAGCATTGCTCAATATCTCGGCGTAGAATTTAATGTCCTCCATTTGATCAAGAATGCTTTCGAAAACCTGCATTTGTGCTTCATATTGGGCCGTGATTTCCTGAAGGAGATTTTCCACTTGTTTTTCCATGGCTTCGAGTTGGGCCAATAAAGCTTCCACCTCCTCCATATTGGTAAAGCCTTCTTCGAACTTTTGGATCATTCCGCCAATACAACCGGCGAAGATGGAGTACGTTTCGGCGATGAAGGCCTTAAACCCGATTTTAAAACCCTGCATCAGTAACTGGATCACCTTCTTCTTCCAGCCAAATGCAATACGGGATCCTGACAGCGAATCCGCCTTGGAACGTGTCTTTTTCGTACGTTCCTGGATTTCCTTAAATTTATCTGCGAGTTTGTCGAATTTATCACCCAATAAAAAGCGAAGTTCTGCAACAGTTCTGCCCTTAGAGCCTTCCCAGAACTCAATTTGCTTAAACTGTTTACTTACCTCGGCAAATGCCCCGTGGGCAATAGTGGGGATGCCAATTTTCTTATCAAACGCTACCTTTTCCTCTACGATATCATCGATCTCTTTCCTCTTCAGATATTTTTTTGCATAGTTGTCAATCCATTTCTGACGGCTCTCCAGATAGCTCTTTTTTCGGGCACCCCAGTCCGTATCACGTTGAACAGATTTTTTCCGGGTTTTGTGTTTTACGGTAGCACCCGGCTGTGGGCTTCCATTTGCACTGGATTCCTTGCGTTTCATGTCCAGCCTCCTGCCCGGTTTCTTTTGGGTTACTTTCAGCCCTTTATTTACTTTGTCCAGTTCATCCATGACATCTTTCCCCGCCTGTTGGTATTTGGGCACATGCGAGGCCCAAGGATGGGGGAGCCATATATACAGGTAGAGGCCTTTTTCCCTGTATGGGTATAGCCAATACCGGCGAGTATATTGTCCGGATGCATGGGTTAAATGGCCATCTCCCAGGCTTCCATTTTGTGCCGAAAATTTTGAATAATCTAAGCCATCAGGAATGACAATATCTTTGTACAGTTGTCCCTCATTGGTTGCGGCAATTCCAAAATCACGATGGGCATACTGCGAAAACTCCTGTAGCCCTTTGCGATAATTGTTCAACTGGACCGTCGCCAATGTCAGGTTGTCATCGCCCTTTTTTATGTCACCTACAAAAAAATCTTGTGGGAATGCTCCGGTAATTAGCGACCCTCTGGTTGAAGCAGTCACCTCATTTTTTTTCACATAGTATTTGACTACCCCATTTTCGTAAAATACCGATACGGGTTCTTTCACCAATTGTGGGTTTCTGGTGAATTGGCCTTCCGGCTTTTTCAGTGAATTGCCGTTTGTCGTATTTTTGTATGCATATTTTTTTACAATTTGCTTAGTAGCGGGATCTTCCTCTTCAGCGTATTTGGCTCCAAAGATTCCGGGGATAATGCTTCCCGTACTCTTAAAGAGGTCGGCGTATCCCATTTTTGTAAATCCTTTCCCGATTGTCTCCCCTCCTGGAATAGGTGCTTCCGTAATCAGTTCCGGGTTTTTTGCCCGGAGTTGTTCTTCGATTTTTTCGTGAGGGTCAAATTTTTGAATATCAGGAGCTTGAAAGGTTTGTACCTCCCCAGTTTGCTGAACTACATGGGTGAGTTCGTGGGCGAGTAACTTTAGCCCTTCCTTGGAATGGGGAGCATATTTGCCCTTGTTAAAATATATATCAGTACCGTGAGTAAATGCATGGGCCCCTAAGGATTCATTCATGTGAATTGCCGAGCTGCCCGTGTGTATCCGAACGTTGCTGAATTCAGCGCCCATTTTGCCTCCAATATCTTCCTGGATCGATTCCGGGATCGGCGAGCCTGAACCTGCTGAAGAATGGAGCATGGCGGAGAGTTCATCGGGTGCGTAACCCGAATTATCTTCCTGGCTTTGAATATCGGGCTTCATTTGCAACTCGATTTCCTTTTCACACCCTGAGCATTTTCTCTGCAGGGTTATGGCCGGTGAGGATTTTCTATACACCAATTTTTCTTCTTCATCTGAGGGCGATGCAGATAATCGCATCACCTGATCCGCCACGGCATCCGCTTCTTTTTCGAATTGGTCGCCTGGCTCGTTAATACTAAGCTTGGGGAATATTTGAGCAGCCCTGAAGAACGGCTGTTCCCGGGCCGGAGAAGGAGCAGGCTGGTGTTTTTTCTTTTGGAGCATCAATTCATCCTTGGGGTTTTTATGTATGGCTCTAAACTACCGTCGTGTCACCGACAGGCAGAGGAAAATCGCCAACCGGAGCGACAATATTTCTCAATCCATTGCAGTATTCCGGGCTTACGGAATTGCCCGAGCAGGCGGCCAGCGTTCCATGCCTTGGATCATGGCCTACAATTCCACTACTTATATGCCATAATTCGTGAGCCAAATGGTTACAGTTTGGATTCGGGTTTGGTTGATTAACACCAATTACGGCGTATGTTCTGCCTGTATATGTCGCATCAAATCGCGTATCTACAGTTACTCCACCTCCTGATTGAGGCACATCATCAACTACTAAAACGGGTATTCCTCTACTGCCGCTAAAAGTATTGCCAGTCCCCAATGCGGAAGCGTCCGGCGAATAATTCCAGCTTCCATCCGGATGCTCGGTGAGGAAGTTAAAAGTGGTTGCCCCCGGAAGGAGTGTCCAGTTAAAGTCAGCTTTTAAGTTAAGGCAACAATTCTTTAGAACAGTTTTAGCGCCATTGATTTGGCCTCGTAGGTATCTCATTGTTTCTCTTGTGGCCCTGCGCCTGAAATAGAAAGTTATCCAGAAATCGCGCTCTCCGCCGGAGCAGGTGCTGCAATCGCCGTCGTGGCAGTTTCTCTGAACAGTGGGATTTGCTGCCCCCTGCTGCACCACATGCGCCAACTCATGCGCCAGCAAATGGCCGCCTGCACTCGTGCCCGGCTGGTATTGCCCCTTGTTGAAATAGACATCCGAGCCATGGGTAAAAGCCTTTGCCTGTATGCTCTGGCTCATCGCGGCAGCCTGGCCGCCCGTGTGCACCCTCACGTTGCTGAAGTCCGCCCCGAAGGCGCGGCCCATGCGGGCCTGAATGGCATCGGGCAGGGGGCCGCCGCTGCCCTTGCTCCGCTGTAGCTGCTCCCGCAAAACAGGAGAAGCTTCGTAGCCGCCTTCGCCTGCGGGCATGCGCATCAGGGGCTTGGCTTGCAGGTTTTCCTCCTCTTCGGCGCAGGCCGCGCACTTGCGTTGAATGCCGCTCTCCAATGGCTTGGCCTGCATCATTTCCTCCTCCTCTTCCATGCGCATTACCTTATCGGCCATGGCGTCGGCCTGATGTTCGTAAGCATCGCCCGGGGCGTTGATGCTGAGCTTGGGGAATATGGCAGCCGCGCCAAAATGGGATTGGCGCCGGTGGTGGCTTGTATTTTTTTCTTTTGTTTGAAAACCTCTCATGGCGTCCGGTTTTGGTTACCACTCCACTGCCAGCCGCTCCATCATCCATGGCAACTGAATGATGGAGATACCCCAGGGGAGCCTGTCGAGTAAAACATCCTGCGCTTTGTGTTCCAGTTGCAACTTCCAGCTATCGGGGCTTTTATACAACAAGCCCATGCGCTGCAGGAAACCTTCCTGCAGGAGTCCGGGAGAACTGCTTTTCAGGGCCGCCCAATGTTTTAGAATAGCATCCAGCAATTCTTCGGCTTCCTGTTTTTCTGTTTCCGTCAGGACGAGGAAGCGGTTGACTGCTTCGTTCTGCGGCCATCCGCACAGCAGCTTGGGTATGAGGAACTCGTATTCACCCAACTGGCTTTCTCCGGTGGCCAGATAGAGCAAAAGGTGCATGGCGCGTTCCTGCTCTTCCTTGTTTTTCCAATCCTTGCCTTCAAGATAACCCAGGGTTTCAAATATGGCAGGCAAAAAGGGATGCAGAATCACCAGCCCGGCATTTTGAACGGCTATCTTTTCCTGCCCGGCTTTTTTTGTTGTGGAGGCTGAGGCGCCCGGCTGGCTTGCCTTTTGTCCGGCCCGGGCTGTTGCGCCTTCTGGCTGGATAGGTGGAGATGAAGTGGCCATGGAAGATAACAGGCGCCGGGCTTCCGCTTCCCACCGGGCCCGGGGATGGATAAGCAGGGTGCGCAAAATGCCGGCAAGCAGATGTGTCCTGGCGCTTCTGTCCGGAGGGAGTGGTGGCTCTTGCTGATGGCCTGCCATCCAGCCTTGCACCTGGAGCCTGAAGGGCTCCGGAAGGGCGCGCCACCAAAGCTGCGGCAGCTCTGGCGTGGCTTCTTCCCGGGCCGCGGCAGGGGCGGCGTCAGGCTGTCGTGGCCGGGCTTCCGTTGGTTGTGCCGGGCTTCCCTGCTCCCCGAAAAGGTTTAAAAGGGCTTCTATCCACTGCGGGCTGAACTGGCGGGCCATTCGCTCCATGCTCAGGGGAGTCCGTGCAGCCAGTTCCCGGAGCATTTCGATCGCGCTATGGCTTTGGGCATTCAACACCTCCATCCATTCTGCTTCCAGCACCTCCCAGCTTTTTCCCTGGAAAGCGGGGGGTACAATGCCCTCAAGCAGGAACATGCGCAGCGCCTGAAGGCGGTTTTCAGCGGCGGATGCCAGCATGCCGCCAGCTAATTGGCTGCTGTCTGCCTCTTTTACCGTTGCAGGCTCCAGGCTTGCCTGCCGGAGTATGCGCTCCACTTCCCGTTGGATGGACAGGGCGCATAAGTTGACAAAATCCCGATCCAGGTTTTCCAGGGAAATGCGCCCGAGTTCGATTTCCAGCCTGGGAATGCGCAGCACAGCTTCACCCAGCCCCAGCCGGCTGAAATGTTCGTCGAGCCGTTGCGCTATATCCCGCTGGAACAACTGGCTTGCCCGCGATTGGATGCGGAAAGCGCCGTTGGGGGAAGCCAGGCGCAGTTCGATTACCTGGCGGTGGATAATATGCCTTTGTTCTGTGCTCAAGGTTTGAATTTCTTCATGGCTTCAGTTATGGACGAATGTACTCTGCCGCTCACGCCTTTGCTCCATTCACTGGTGATCCTGGAGATGTCAACCGCGCCGCCACCTGTTTTGCCAGCTTCCGACAGGGCATTGGCAGTCCCGCTGGTTACCTTGTCGGGTTGGCTCAGGGCGATCCGGTCGAGGTACAGCAGGCTCAGGGTTTCGGCTATGGCTTTCAGTTCTTTTTTATCCGCTTCGGTGGCGGTAAGCATGTCTTCATCCAGCGCTTTATTCGCCGATTTGAAGGCAGCGTGGATCTGGTTGGTGCTCAGGCCCGGGTCGTTCAGCAGTTTTTCAAAACTGCCGGCTATTGTTGCAGTGCCGCTTCGGGAGGCAATAGTGGGTTTGCTGGCCGAACGGTTGAAGTTGTCCGCATAACGATGGAAGCGGTCATTATAGAAGATGCCGAGTTCACCGGCTTCCCTGGAACCTGGGCTGATATCTAAAGCGGCAAAAACATTCGTATTCAGCAGGCCGGTGGTGTCCAGTGTGAGGATGACAGGCGGCCGGAGATCGCCTGCTGAGATATCGATGTCCAGTGAGAGGGAGCGGCATGGGTTGCCGGGCTGGAATGTATAAATTTGCTGGGCGTCACCCAGGAAATAAGCCAGCTGGCTTGTTTCGCGGGGGACATTTTCCAATGTGAATTCCCCTTTTGCATTGGTGACATCTGTTATCTGGTTGCCGTCGGGGAGGGTAACCACCACGGGGGCGTCAGAAATGGCGTTGTCACCCCGCCGCAAACGCCCTTCGATAGTGATCAGCTTCGGTTGGAGGATTATTACACCCAGGTCGAAAGATATTTCTTCTGTAGTGATGGTGAAGGCTTCCGAGTAAGGAAGATAATCGGGGTGTTCGATCTTAAGGGTATAATTTCCGGGAACCATAGTGTTGGCGAATCTTCCATCCTGATCTGTTTCCACTGCCTGGCCGCCCAGATGAACGGTTATTCCGGATAATACCGCTTCATTGCAATCCACTACTATGCCGGCAACATCCCTTTCTTGGGGTGGTGGTGGCGGAGGCGGTGGAGGTGGGGGGGGAGGAGATACGGTTTCCCCGCAGCAACGGTAGGGCAGGCTGAAGTCGGCCACTATTTTACCGGCGCCGTCAAAAACGAGTATAAAAGTGCCTCCGGCAAGTACGCCAGCCAGGTGTTCAGCGCCTTGTAAGGCTTTTTTGAATGTATGGAAGCTTTCTCCGGCGAGGGTGGCGGACTGGTCTGTCAGGTCGTTGATCTGCCGGTAGATGATGTCGAAGCTGAGGTTGTACTTGCGGCGCCATTTTTCCAGCACCGGTTCCACATCCGTTTTATTCAGGCCGATGTGCCCTTCGATGCGGAAGAATTCATCGGAGTCGATATTGTATCGAAGGGGGTGGGTGGCGTTTGGCAGGAGTGAATAACTCCCATCCTCCAGGCGGGCGTGGTACGACCGGTGATGGTTTATGTGCAGTGCCCGGGAACGGAACGAATCCCAGAAGCGGTGAACAGAATACCTGCTTTCGGTCAGGGGATAGTAATAAGGAATACTCTGGAGCCCTAACGGTTGGCTGTAATATCTGCCGGGCGTCACCCGGACTTCATTCATGCCGGGCAATTCTTCATCCTCCCCTGCCTCTTCGTGAGCGCAATAAGGGTTGATCGTGTCGTCTGGAATGGAGTAGGGCAGGTAAAACCCCTTGATCAGGAGCAAAAAGCGCTGATGGTAAATACGGATTCGTTCCGCGCGGGCTGCCATGCCGTTGTACACCGGAGGCTGCAGGTAATGGTGCCGGAGGGGTAGTGGAAAATAGGGTTCCGCCTGCCGCATGATCAGCCCCAGCAGCAGGTGGCGGGGGTGGGCGCCCGCATCGGGCTGGCATTCGGCCTGCCAGTCCAGTATTTCGCGGCGCAGCTCGTGATAAGCGGCCAGCAGGTCGCGGCACCAGTCGTAGAAGTACTGGGCATTTTCCTTGCGGTGCCTGCCCGTATCCGCCAGGCGGTTGAGCGCTTTGAAAGCTTCCCACTTCCGGCAGAGCTGGCTCCGCCATTCATCCCACTCGCTTTTCGCAAAACAATAGAAGTGCCCTGCAAGCCAGTTTTGCATCTGCCGGCTCTCCCGGTCGAGGGCTTTGGCCGCCGCGTCGACGATACAAACGTATTGCTGGTAAATGTCGTTCAGGCTTTGTATGTGCGGGAATTCAGATTCATCGAGTTCCTCGGGTTCGCAATCGAAAGGGTCGAGGCACCCGAAGCCAAAGCGCCGTAGCGGGATTTCGGACAGGCTGAGCCGTGGGTCCGCCGCCCGGTATAGTTCCTCTTCCAGGGCCTGCTCATTCAGGTTGCTGAAATCCTCGCTGTACACATAGTCTTCATCGCCGCGCCGGGCTGCAACTACCTGCATCAGGCGGGCTGTCAACTCCAGCTGGGCTACGATATCGGCCTGGCGCATGGCCAGCCAGCGCAGCCGATAGGGAATTTCCGACGCAGGGCTGTCCGGCGCAGGTTCTGGCTCATCAGAAGGCGCAGGGCTGCTGCCGCCTTCGCCCCTGTACTGGAAGGACCGTTCCTGGGGCGGAGGAAACAATCCGGTATCTTCATCCGGAATCTTTACCCTTTGCGGAGGCTGCCCTTCATCGGAAGCTGTTTCATCCAGAAACAGGATGAGCACTTTTTCTCTGAGAAAGAGGTTCATCTCCTCCTCTTCGTTCTGGGGAGTCAGGGGCCGGATATCGGCGTTTTGCCCGGCCGGCCGGCCTTCCAGCAATTCCCATACCGGGTAAGGGCCTGCTTCCGGGCTATGAAACAGAGAATAGGCGGGTGGGGAAAAGGGCCGGTAATGGGTGAAATGGTAATTCCTTTTCGGGGTAACGGCTATGGAACCATCGGAGGTTACACCTACGCCGCCACAAAGCCTGATGGTGCAATCTTCGAGTACCTGAATATCTAAACCACAAACGATGCCTCGCCCCAGCAACAGGTGGCGGGACCAATGCTCAGGTTGAAAATGAGCCGGCAGTTGATTTATGGGATGGTTCGGGTCGTGGATCATAACGCTTGTTGTTATTTAGGCGGCATTAACAGAATGGCTCCTCCTCCATTTCAGGCTGAGCGCAGCTACAATCTGCGGCATTCAGCCAGGTGATCAGCTGGTTTGCCCAGATGTTGACCTGGCACTCATCGGGGCTGCAGCGGGCCAGCTCTTCCCGCCAGCGCTGGTATGGGCGTTCGAATTCCTGCATCTGGTCGCGGCTTATCCAGCAGAAACGGAGCAGGATGTGAGCCGGGGCCTCCCGTCGGAATACCTGTTCAACGTACTGCCGGAAATTGGCGTCCTGAAAACGCTGCGGCCAATCCGGTAAAACAATGGTTACCAGGAAAGAGTATTGGTCGGCCAGCCCGGAGGCGCAACTGCCTTCGGGTAAGGCAATGATATAATCGTCGGGGTCGTTGGGCCTCAGCAGGATATGCTCCAGAATATGGAAACCTTCGCGTTCGCAGCTTGCGTCCCCAACCAGGTCAATTATCTTTTCCAGGAGGGCCTCGGCCTGTTTTGTACTTAAAGCGGGGCTGCTCAATATGATTTCTGCCGCATTTCCGGCTGCATCCGTGAAACTCAGTTCATAAACAACCCTTGCCTTATTGCCTTCTTCGGCCGTCCGGTAGTTGCCGGTTTGGTCGAGCTCTTTGCGCAGTTTTTCCTGCATTTCAATAACCTTGCTCTTGTAGCGGCTGGGGTACACCCTGCTTTCCAGCAGTACCTGTTGCCCTTCCCGTTTTATGAGCTGGAGCTGGTAATTGGGGAAACCATTGGGGGATTCTCCCTTTTTGATCCTGATGTCGTAGGCAGGGTCGCACATCAGCGAGCGGGCGCTGTAGTCTTCGATTCCCAGCAGGCGGCTAACCCGCTTTTTCAGGCCGGCGACGTTGGTGGTGTTCCAGACGTCGGGCTGTCCTGTTTCTCTGTTTATTGCCCTGTAATTGAATGCGCTGCCTCTTTCGCTGGCCAAAACGGGCATTTCCCTTAAAAATGCCGCTTTGCTTTGTAAATACGCCGGAAATTCCTGCGTGGCAGGGTCGTTTTCCCGGTCTACCCGGGTTTGGAAGAGCTGGAGGCTGTATGTTGTGAACCGCTCCCCAAAGCGCGCCAGGAGATGGTCCATGATCTGATTTCGCCGCAACTGCCGCAGGGTTTCGCTTTCGGTAAGATTCTGCAGCCCGAAGAAATAAGCACCTTCTCCTGCCTCGCAGAAAGCAGCCCAGCTTTCGCTGCCGGCGGCTACCTGGAAGGCGGGGCGCAACAGAGCGCCATATAAATCCCAGGCCGTGCCCAGGTAGGCGCGCATAGCTTCATTGAAAATCTGGGTGCTGTAATAGCTCCTGGGGAAGTCGTCGGGCAGCTCGTTGAGCTTATCCCAGACGGAAGCAGGAAGGCCGGGGTGGTTCTGCAGGCTGTCAATCGTTTCCTGGCTGAGGGTGTATTCCGCAAAATCCGAGATGAGTTCCTGCATGCCGGGCGCCTCGCACAAAGCGCTGTAGAAGTAAGTCGGCTCCAGGGGGTTTTGCTGCACCGACAACAAATTGCGCACCTGGGCAAGCTGCTGGAGATAGGCAGCCAGTATCTGGTCAAAAAACATCAGAAAAGCCTGGAGCTGGCGTTGTTGTGCGCGCCGCAAATTGCTGGCTCCTTCGGGCAGGCCTTCCTCTCCTATTGTATAATTGGCAGGGAATTCGTATTGTATGCTTTGATATGCCGCCAAATCAGGCCGGTAACGGCCGGTGGGCGGCGTATGTGTGTTGCGGTCTACCGGCACATCCCGCAGCAAAGCAAGCAAGTCCATTTCGGGTTTGATGTCCGCTTCGCTCAGTTCGCGTTTTAACACGCCTTTGGCGATCCGCATACGGGAACAACAGATGTCCAGGTAAGCCTGATAGATTACTTCGCAGGGGTCCTCCTGTTCCAGAATGCCGCAAGTGTGGACATCCAGGCACCAGCTGTCCCGGAAGCCCGGATCGGAAGCTTTGCGCCAACTCAGCGAGCTGACGGCCGACACTCCGGGTGTTTCCATGATCAGGCGAAGTAAATCCGATTTAAAAACCTGCCGCCTCAAGGGCGCCCCTTCCAGTTCGAAATCGGGTAGGAAGCCGTTCCGGAGCAGGGGCCCGTTGAAGATGTTCTCACAGGCAAACCCCATTGCCCGCAATTCCCTGAATGAATAAAACCTGGGCCTGGGCGCCAGGAATTCCTGAATGCGGAACATCACGTTGGCCATCACTTGTTCCTCATCGGCGTCGAGGCTCAACTCCAGGTCGAGGCAGAGGCAGATGGGGCAGTCGCGCACCACCCGAACCCTGCCGATATCTTCAGCCAGGTTTCGGTTGGCGTGATACCGGGCTTTTACCTGGCCGATTATCGCATCCGCCCTTTTGCTATCAGCCGGGATGCCGTCCTCCAGTTCGATCAATATATCGTACAATCCGTTCAGTACAACCTGCCCGCCTAAAAGCTGGTTGTTGCTGTAGTCTTTGTAAACCCAGGCGTTTTTCACCCCCTCGACGTCAATGAACAGCTTGCGGTAATCACCGGCCGTGAACGGGCGGTTTGGCAACATGGCCTGTATGGAAAAAAAGGCCGGCTCCGGGCTTTCGCCGCCGGGAGCGAAAAGGTCCTCCAAAGGCAGATTGGCGCGGTAGCCCAGGTCCGTAATCGCAAAACACAGCACTTCGAGAATGGTGATGCCCGGGTCGTGTACATTGAAATCGGTCCATATTTCCGTTGCCAGGGATTCCAGGCGCCTGATGCCTTCTTCCCTCAGGCGGGCGTAGTCCATGCTGATATCGGCGGGCCTCGATCGGGATATGCTGGTATGCTCGGTCATCGCATTTGCCATTTTAGTGGTTTAGGGCCTGGTGGTGCTTCCGCTCTGCAGGCACCAGGAGTTTTTATCCGCTACCAGGATGTGGTGGTCCGTTTCATCCGGCCCCTTGCCCGCCCTGATATAAGTGGTCAGTACTGAGCGCGGGGTGGCGGGTATGGCTCGCCCTCCGCGCACCAGGCAGCCTTCCGGCAACTCATCGAGCAGGTAGGAGGCTGGAGCCTTGTAAAGCTTGAAGTCGGAAATGGCATCGACGTATTCCCGGCTTTCAATGAAGGCAATGATCTTGGAGTGATAGAGGGTTTGGCCAAAGGTAATTTCAGCCCCGGGGTTTTCAATCCAGGGCGCCAGATAGTCCTTCAGTTCCTGGTCCAGTTGAAATTTGAAATAGGCTTCATCCAGGCCAGGCATGAAGGCGGCTTTAAAGGAGAGCCGGACGGGCTCGTACCGGGGGTTGACGACCCACAGGTATTTCGTTTCGTCTTCGTAGGTTTCGGGTTCGCACAACCAGGGCGGCGCCTCTTTTTCCCAGGCAACGAACAGATTGGTTTTCGTGCGCAGGTAGTTTTCCATTTCCATCAGGTCTCCGAAGGAAAAGCGGGGTTCGGCCTGGCGGGTTGCCGTGCGCCTGGTAAGGTCGGGAATGACGGCCAGCAAGACATAACCCGGCGCCATGACGGACAGGCCGGGCGGCATATCGGCAATGTTCTGTTCCGTGGGGGTGCTGCAATTATCGGTGCTGGCGATCATGCGGGTATGGGGCAGGCACTTCACGCGGTGTACTTTAGGGAATTGCTCCAGCAACAGGTGTTCATAATCCCAAAGGGTGATGGCCCGATCCCGGTGGCGCAGGCGTTCGCTGATGCGGCGGTAAAACGCATGGCCTTGTTCCGGCAGGCGGCCCCCGAAGGAATCAAAGGGCTGTTCTACCTTTTTGACTGCTGTGCGGCTCACCTCCAGTTTGCTTATCGTACCTGCGGGCAAAGGCTCGCCCAGGTGCGCCAGGCTGTTTTGCCTGTCGGCAAAGCGGGCCTGTATGGCCTGCGCGCGCACGGACACCAGATTGGGCAGGGCCCGCACCGAAACCGGAATGGCATCGCCGAGCTCTTCCACTGCAGCTATCCGTATCCAGTGAAGCGCCGGATTGAGCATGGTGTTTTCGGCAACCGCTGTTTTGGGGATTTTCAACTGCACCAGGCCGCTGCGGGTAAGGCCCCCGGTGGTTTCCAACAGAAAGTCGGTGGATTCGAAGGCCGTCCATCTGTTTTCCTTTGTCAGATATGACCATGCCAAACCGGGAGGGCGCCATTCTGCTTTGCGCTCCGAGCCTTCCTCGATCTGGAACAACAAAGACAGGTTCGTGCCCGGCCGTAGTTTTTCTATGCCGAGGTAGAGGTTGCCGGTGGCAAAAAGCTGCTCCGTATTGTCGTGCGCCCAGTATGGGTAAATCAGGCGGATATCCCCTTCCTGCAGCAGGCTGATCTCCTTGTGGCCGTTGAATGGCAGGAGGTGGAAGTACTGGTCGATGCCATTGTTCTCCGCTTTGGTGATGACCTGTTCGGAGGTATAGCTGAGGCTGATGCCGTTGGTCGCAGGGGTGTAAGGTGGATTGGGCAGGGGAGGGGGCGCGTTCTGGTCAATAGTGATCCCGGGCAAGGTTATTTGCCCGGAAGCTGCCATGGTGTACCAGGCCAGGATGTGCGGGTATGCCAGGTGCCTGAAATCGTCTTCAGCCAGGGTGAAACGGACAAAACCCCTCTTTAGGGTGGGGTCATATCGTTCAAAGTATTGGGTGCGGATGTCCCGCTTCAGGTTTAAGGCATTGATTCTGATATCGAACAGGTCTTCCATTTTGGCCCCGTCCAGCAAAGGGGAAAGATTCCCCAGGTCCGGGCTCAGGCGGACATCGAGCAGGGATGCGCTGGAACTGACGGGAACCCCCGTCGTGGGGAAATCCAGGATTAATTCCTCATAACCGGGGCTGCGGAAAAACAATCCGATGTCGCCTGCAAGCGCTGTGGGCGCCAGAGCGCGGTATTGGCCATTCGCGTCAGAGGTTTCAATGATGTATTCCCTGTCGTCATTATTGGTTCTTATCCCGATTTCAACGCCCGGGAGGGGAACGTTGAAAATATCGGTGATCTTTCCTTCATAAACGTAGTTCTGAAGATGAGGAAGCATCATGATGTCAATCACAGAATCATCTTCAATGGCTACGGCAGGAAAAAACTGATGCAAAGGATGGTAAAAACTGACGCCCGAAGCCGGGGGCACACTCAGGCCGCTGAAGAAATACTCTCCCCGTGAATTGCTCCTTTGCTCCTGGTTGCCGACAGTAACCAAAGCCCCTGAAATCGGGCTGCCGGCTGTATCGGTAAGGCGCCCCCGCAGCGTGCCGGTAAATGGCCTGGATTTTTCAACCTGTCCGATATTGATAACGATTTCCCGGTTGCGGACGTTAATGCCTGAGGGGCTGATGACGGCGGCCTGGCCCTTTTTTAGTTTCAAGCTCCATCCTGAGCCACTTAGGCCTGAAAGGGTGACAAAGCCAAAACCATCCGTAGTCCCTGAGATAACAGCGCCGCTGGCATTGACTGCTTCCACCTCAACTCCCGAAACGGCTACTCCCTCCAGGTTGATTGCCGTAACATCAACACTTGTTGAAGTAGCTCCTGCAGCGGAGGAAAACGACTCTGTTGCCAGTTTGACGGTGGCGCTGGTTTCCGCGGCTAAACTGCTGATGGTAAACGGCAAAAAGTGGGGATGGCTGATCTCAACGTTCTCAGTAGCCGTATAAGAGCCCAGGCTGATTGTACCTGTGTTGTCAGAAATTTCCGTTGTTGAAGCGTTGTTCCCGATCTTAACAGTGAAAGCGGTATTGGCGAGAGGCGCATTTTCCCAGTTCCGGATCAAAATACTGGCTGTATCTGTTGGGGCAGTACCTCTCGGCACTACCTCCATACTTTCATTGGGCAGCAGAACAGCGTTCAACTGCGTGGCGTATTCAAGGGGTATCCACAAATCCTGGAAGCCGGATTTCGATAATTTCAGTTTTGAGTCGCCGGCAATGTCCGAAAGGGCCGAACCATCATTTACCTGTTGGATATTCCCGTTTATATCCCAGCTTGCGCCGCTAATGGCGTTGCTATCCGCATCTTTTAACCCGAGCAGAATATTTACCCGCTCGTTGGGTGGAGATTTTAAAACCTGTTGAGGGTTAAAAGCGGAGGGGCGCATATAGAAATCAATCACGCTATACCCCTGGAGGTTGCTGATGTTGTTGTCGTTATAACCGCTCAGTTCAAAGTTTAAGGCATTGGAACTGAGCCCCTCATTATATGCTCCGTCCGTTAAGGCCCTTGAAGTTCCATTCAGAATGACAGATGTTAAAAAGTCCCCGTTTTCCAGCTTCCTTACCAGGCCCGTACGGGACGTTGGCGCAAGGAAGTTCTTTTTCAATGGAAACAGGACAATTTCAAATGAGGTGGTGGTCAGGCCGTTCTCCTGAATGGGGAAAGACAAGGGTTCAAAATCTTCACCCGGTTTTGAAACGATCAGCTGTGCGCCGGCCAAAACGGCGTTGGGAGGCAGCAGGAGTTGGTACCGGCCTGGTTCCGGCTCGGATCCGGAAAGGTTTTCCAGGGTTCCGTCTGCGAGCAGGAGTTGAAAGACGGCGCCATTCACCGGGTCAAAATTGACATTGTTTATCTTCACCTTTATTTCATTACCCCCGTTTTGGTCCACCCTCAACACCTGGGTAATGCTGATATCCCGGTCGTCGGCCCGGTCAATAAAGTCTATCCGGGCTTTGGGGTTCGGGATGGTATAATCTCCGATATTGTACTCGGCATAATGCTCCTGGAAGTTTTCCGGAGGGGCGATCCAGTCGAACCTGACCTTCAGGCTGTTAAGCGCTTTCTGAAACACTTCCGTACTTCCTATGTAAAAGCGGTGCCCCTCAGCCGGCACAGGCCCGAATGGATAAATCTTTTGAGTGCCGTCGAAAACGCCCTGGTCGCTTTGAATGATCAGGTTTTCCCGGATGCCGGATACGTCAACGGATATTTTTATTTCTTCAAATTGGAGAACGCGGACGTCCCTGTAGAAATGAGCGATAAGCTCCGGGCGCGACAGCAGCACCTTCATGACCGGCCAGCGGGTGTCATACCCTGCTTCGAGCGCCAATTCTTCACCCAGGCTGTCCACAGGCAAATCGTCTCTCTCCAGTATAGCTCTGATCTGTAAGGTGTCATTTTCCAGCCTGGCCCTGAAGGATGCTCTTTCCAGAGGGAGCACTTTATCATCGGCTGTGAAATTGATGTTGTCGTTCACGGTCGGTTCGATCCAGGCTTCAGGCGAGCTGAACATGATGTGAAAATCATTGCTGCTGAAAACAAGGCCGGAATTGAGGCTCGCCAAATTGATCACCACATCCACCACCCGTTTCCCTTCTCTCAATATCAACTGGGGGCTGGCAATTGCAAATCCGATTTCACCCGGCGGCAGTTCTGCGTCATCACCCATGGCGCGCCAGCTGGCGGGTTTTTCGTTGGGCAGTATTTCGCCGTTCTGGTAGGCGGTATTGACATCGGGGCTGGCCAGTATTTTCCCCGTGCCCTGAAAGCCGCATAGGTCGAAATGGGTATTCCTGATTTCTTTTACCTGAGCACTGCGGACTACCCAGTTATCCAGAGCCTCGAAAAGGAGGGGGAGCCCGTTTTCGTCTTTTCCCGCCAGAAAGCCCGTACCCTTTTCGATGAGTGATTCTTCAAAGCCTTTGGCCAGTTCGAAAACGAGGAAAACATCATCAGGTATGGCAGGGCGCCTGTCGAGGCAGAGGATTTTTTCGTAGAAGTAGTCCAGGTGTTTCCTGCTTAGCGCATTCAGGCTGTCCTGGGCATGGCGGAACAGGCTCAGGAAGGCCAGAAACAGCGCCACGTGCGGCTCGTGGAGCCGCGGCTCGCTGATAAGCTGGCTGAACCAGTACTGCGCTCTCTGGCGGATTTTTACCAGTACCTCGTAAAAACGGCGGAACAATGCGCGCATTTCTTCCCGGGTAAAAGTGGCCTGGAACCGGATGGCGTCAAAGGCGTCGCTGTCGGGGAGCCCCCAGAGATCGGAAAAAAAAGGCGCGTATTCGGTGTAGGGCAGGGCCTGTCCGTGTTCGTCGCTGTAGGCTTCCTTATGGATGGCGATCAACTTGCGCAGGGCATCCACGAGGTTTTCCCCGTCAAAGGCAGCCCGCTTGTCGATCATGGCGGCTATTTCCCTTTTCAGCGCCAGGCTGTCGGGCAGGCCGTGGTAGGCTTTTTGTACCTGTAGCGCCAACTGATGAATGAACTGGGCCTGGTCGTAATAATTGGTAATAGCCTCGCCGCCGGGGTCGAAAGGGCCGCCAGCGCCCTCGTCTATGTCTTCGGCGAAACCGATTTCGAGGGCGTTGAATTGCTGGAGGATGATTTCGGTATCCAGCTCGGCCAGCACGGCCAGATAGGTCAGGGTTTCCACTTCCCAGAAGCAACGCCAGTCGCCGTCGGGCTGGTTGCCTTCGTCGTAGTATTGCAGCAGGCCTGCATAGCGGTATGCAGCCACAATGAGGTCCTGCATGCTTCGGCCGTCGAGCAGGAGGTTTTCGGGGATCAGCGCGTCCAGCAGCCGGCTTGTTTGGCCGGCGCCTTCATGGATCAAAGGGTGTATCAGGTGGCTGTTATTGCTCATTGTCCGGCTATTGTTGCTTCATTCAGGTAATAGGGGAATACGAAATTGAAGCGGGAATTAGTGGCCCGCACGACGATGTTCATTTCCACGAGAAAGCGGCCGGAATTGGCCTCATCGGAATTTATCTGAATGCTTTCCAGGTCTATCCTCGGTTCGAAGTACAGGATGGCTTTGCTGATCAGGTCCTTCACGTACGTTTCCAGGCCGGCGTTGATAGGCTCGAAGAGCAATTCTTCCAGGCTTCCGCCATAGGTGGGGCGCATCACCCGCTCGCCGGGGCGCGTGCTGAACAAAATGGCCAGGCTCTCGCGGATGTCTTCTTCTTCCGATACCATCCGCACCGTACAGCCGCGTTGTTTAGAAAAAGTGACGGGGAACCCCCATCCGTTTCCCAGAAAAGAATCTCGTTGTGGCATAGCCGTAGTTTTTTAACCGATTATTACCGTAGGGCTGCCTGCTGCAATCTGGCCGCCATGCGCGGTAGGGTCTCCCATGCGTGCTGCAGGCTGCCCTCCGATCAGTACGGTTTGCGACCCGGTGGTTATGGTGTCGGGCGGCCCGGCGCAGGTGCACATGCCGGTGGCTGTCGCCGCCGGCTGGCCGTTGATCAGCACCGTCGGCACACCGGGGGGCATGATCGGGCCTCCAACGTGCGGCGAACCATTCGGATTGGCCAGGGGGCAGGTGTGCATGTCTCCCACTCTTGCTGCTGCAGGCATGGTTTTGCTGTTTAGTTGATCTTTACAAAGGTTCCTTGAATGACGACGTCGGCGGTGGATTTCAGGCTGGCTTTGCTCATGCCTTCGGCTTTGAACTCCGCCTGGGCTTTGTTTTCCAGATTCACCCCTTCTGCTTTGATGTCGCCGCTTGCACTGAGTTTTATGTCTTTGGCGGATTTGATCTCGATTCCGTCCTGGTTCATTTTGATGCTGTTGCCATGCTGGTCTTCCAGGAGGATGCTTTTATCCTGGTCATCCACGATGCATTTATTGCCGGCGGGTGTTTCGAGGGTATAACCCGGCTTGTCATCATTGAAGATCATGCGGATGCCGCTGCGGGTCACCCAGCCCTTTTCATGGTTCTCGTCGGTAGTGGGAAGTGGGGCGGGCTTGTCTTTACTGTTCAGCATACCCAGCACAACACCCTGGCGCGGGTCGTCATTGATAAATCCGACGAGCACCTCATCGCCGATCTCGGGGCGGAAGAAAGCGCCCCGGTTGTTGCCGGCGTCCATCGCTGCAATGCGCACCCAGATGCCTTCGCCGTCGGCGGCGATCAGCGGCAGCCGCACCTGTACACGGTCTTCCCCGTCGGGGTCGCCGGCCAGGCGGGTGACGACGCCAACCTGTAGGCCCTGAATGGCGGGCAGCAGCCCCCCGGCCAGCGGGCTGTTCACATTGGGGAAATCCTCTGCGAACCACTCGTGGGGGAGCCCGAACTGAGCATGGGTGAACCAGGCGCCATCCTTTATTTCATGCCGGATGGCCGTGACGAGAACCGGGCCATTGTGGCGTTCGCCCACGTTTTCCAGCTGGATGATATCTCCCGGATAAATGTCCGGAACACCTTCGTATTTTACCCGCCCGCGGAGCCTGGCAAGCCTGCTTTTCTGGTACTGGGCTTCAGCCCACTTTTCCAGCTCTGGTTGGGTGAGCTTGCCGGCATGCTGCAGCAGAATATGGCTTACGCCTAGAGCCTGGCTGTAATCGGTATTGGGCGCCACACCCGGCAGGTTAATGCCTGCCGCACCTGCCGCCGATTGAGCTGCCGAACCGATTCCGGCCAGGGCGCCGCCGATTCCACCCGATGCGCTGACGCCAGAGGCGTCGGCCTGGACTTCAAGCAGCGCCTGGCTGGAGTAGTCCCATGCCGCGGCCTTTGCAGCCGGGTACTGGTCGCGGGCATCCATCTCTGCTTCGAACTCGAAAATGGAACTGCCGTGGTTCAGCACTATTTTGACCTCACCATTAAAGTTTGGCTTTTTAGCGATGAGGGCGCCGCCTTTCGTCAGCACCAGAAGCGCGTTGGCTTCCGCTCTGGACAGCATGAAATCCCAGTCGGTGGCATAGTATTGCACCATTTCAGGGTGTGTAAAACCTGTGTCATCCACATCCGGGCTTAAGCTGTGGCTCCGCGCAATGGATTCGATGATCTCCTGGTCGGTGCTGTTCAGGAAGTATTTGTTTTTGCGAGCCACCGTCATGGCGACGGCTTTGTCCTTGCATTCAATTTCCAGGACGGGCGAACCGAAGCCGGTGATCTTCAGCGCATGCCGTATGATGATTCCCTGAAAGACAGGCGCCTCTTCGCGGTAGTATCCCGCTGAGATCTCGATTTCGTTACCGGGTGAAAAGATGTCCTGGTCGCTAACTTCCATCCGTTGAGCGGCCGCCTCGCTGTCCAGCACTTTTAATAGAGCATAAGAGATCCGGTTAAAGCAGTGGTTGATCACGATGGAAGTTACCTCAAAGTTGTCGGGAACAGTCGAGCCATTCACTTTGACGCTGAATGTAACCACATCCGTGCGGCCTGGAATGGGAGGCAACAATTGGCTTGGATTCAGCATGGTGTCTATTTTTCAAGCGGTGGAAATCTCAATTGTTGCCCTTTCTTCAGCGCACGCACGCTGGTCAGTTCGTTTACTCTGGCAATTTCCAGGTAATAATCGGGCGATTCATAAACCCTGTGGCAAAGCAGTGGCAGTGAATCGCCTTCAACAACAGTGCGGAAATGCGTCAGGTCGGGAGACAGGAGGTTCATGGATAATAACTCCAGAATGCGCTTTGTGTGCCCGGCGAAACTCACCCTGACTTTTGCCCGCAGGGGCGTCCCGTTTTTCCTGAACATGGTGTAGGTGACATTCATGCTGGTGAGCACACAGGTAGAGATAAAAGTGCCCCAGATGGCCAGCAAGAAGTTCGGGCGGTGAATGTCTCCGTTAAACCCAACGGCTTTTTTAAAGGATGCTACGCTCAGTTCGACCTCCTTTTTTTCGCCGCTTGCACCGGTCCCATCGATGGTGAACTCGAACGAGAAAGACTTCGGCGCAGTGCTCAGAAACCGCTGTTGCGCCGTTGTCGAACCGGGTGGCTGGCGACTGTTGTACAAATACCTTTCCTGCTCGCTGAATTGTTCCGGATTGAACATCAGGGAATATGGCAAGCCGGAGGGAATGGGAATGGGGTCCGTTTCACTCAGGGGAATGAACGTAAATTTATCCGGGAAGGGGACCATGCTGATCAGGCTGGATACACCTCCGGTTACCCCGCTGGCAACATCTGAAAACATCTATCGTTCTTTTTTGCGTTTTAGGATTTCACTGATTTGTTCGGCTATTTCAACGGCGGACAGGGCGGCGGGCGCCTCGTCGTTTTCCCCTCGTTCGGCAGGCGCCTCGGCGCTTTGTGCGTTTTCGGTTATTTCTGCCCGGACGATGAGTTCTAAAATCTCAACAGGCATAATCACAATATTTTAAAGTATTGATAATACCACTCCATCGACTCCACGACTACTTTGCTGTCGTTGGCGTTGAAGTTGTCCAGCGACCACTTGAGCGGATAAGCATTCACACAGCTATACGCCTGCAGGGGTTCGTGCTTTTCATTGAGCAGGGTGACCTGCAGGGTGATGGGCGTCACTTCCATCGTGTTGATGGCGTCGGTGATGTAAACGATGGCTGCCGAATCGACCAGAAGGCCCCGCTTGAGGGTGAGGTTGGGGTAACTGGCACGGGTGGGCAGCTTGTAGGTGAAGCGGTTTTCTCCGCCCGACTTGATGTCTTCGGTTTGAATATCGACCGACAGCCCTCCCACTTCCTGAAAGCGGTTATCCTGGTCGGTCACGCCGGATAAGCCCTGGAATTCCACTTTGAAGTGGAACCCCACGGGCGGATAATATTTTGCGGAAGCCATCCTTAACCTTCATTTTGAACCACCAGCCCTTCATGGGCGATCTCCAGAGTCTCGATGGCCACCTCGTTGCCATCCGATTTCAGGTCGGTGGATTGCACTTTTACGGGCCAGGCCTCTTTGACCTTCCAGACGATCACCGGCTCGTGGGTTTCATTGAGCATGCTGATGGTCAGGTCGCGCCGTTCGACGGTATTCAAGGCCTTGGTATTCCACCAATCGAAAAATTCGTTGTTGCCTTTGAAGGTGCCGCGCTTGAGGGTGATGTTGCTGAACTTCTGGCGGCCGGGCATTTTGATACTGTGGTATTCAGGGCTGGAGCCGTCCCGGTATTCGATGACCTCGGTTTCGACGTCCAGGCCAGACACTTCCGAGAAGCCGACGGTCGAGCCGCCGAAATCTACCAAGAAATGAAATTTTGGCAAAGGATATTTTTCAGCCATAATGGTATAGGTTTAATCAATTGAATGAATAAAATAGTTACGCCTCAGGAAGCTTGTGCATGAACCGCAGGATGATGAACTCTGCCGGCCGCACCGCCGCCATGCCGATCTCCACGATGAGGCGGCCGTTCAGGATGTCGTCGGCGGTCATGGTTTGGCCCAGGCCCACGCGTACGAAAAAGGCCTGCTCGGGTTTGCTGCCCTGTAAGGCGCCGAGGCTCCACTGCAGCGTCAGGAAGTTTTCGATCATCCCCCGGATTTTCACCCAGGTGTTCGCATCGTTGGGTTCGAATACAAAGCGGTAGGTGGCCTTCTTGACCGATTCCTCCACGAAGTTGAAGAAGCGGCGGACGGGCACATACCGCCATTCGTTGTCGTTGCCGGCCAGGGTGCGCGCGCCCCAGATGACGGTGCCGCGGCCGGTGATAAAGCGGATGGCATTGACGGACTTGCCGCCGTTGGGGTCGATGTTCATCTTATCCTGGATGTTGTCGTTAATCTTTACAGAAGGCCCGACAATAGCGCCCACGGAAACATTGGCTGGGGCTTTCCATACCCCGCGGCTATTGTCTACCTTTGCATAGATGCCGGCAACGGCAGGACTGGGCGGCAAAATGACGGAGGTATTTTGTACTATGCCTATTATCTGTTTTTTCAACAAGTCTTCACTTATATCAGCTAAAGTTAGCGCCCCTACGGGTGGTGTTCCGGTAACTGTTCCCATGGGGGTGGCTTCAGAAGCAGAACCATCCTCCAATTGAATCCGGTGTGTGATATTCACGCTGGATTCGAACCCACCTGTTACTATATCTACTGTAGTTTCCAGATAAGGATAATAAGCCGCACCATACAACCCGAAATCAGTATTTAGCGCAGGAGCCTGAAAATTACTGATATCCTGGGCCGGCGAATTCGTCGATTGGCTATGGTCAGTTTGTATGACGTCAATAATGACGAAGCGATCTTTCAATTTGCCGGCCTGGTCCAATGCAGCTTCATAAGCCCCGTAATTTCCCGCTGTAAGATTAATCGACTCCGGAATGACAAACAAGGTAGGTTCATCTTCATTTTCCAGGGCATTGACTCCGGAAATGAGGTCGGAATTGCTGGCAATTGTCCCATTTCCATACCCACCAACTGAAACGATGTAACAATCGCCTCCGCCATTTGCAAAGTAATGTTGGACAGCAAAATACATGTTATTTACTGGCTTTACTGCACTATTGGCTGTAATCGAACGAGATAAGAGCTTCGAATCCACATAATTACTCGAACTATCATAATTGTCTACAACAGTATCGACAATCTGGACAGCTAAACCTAGAGTAGATGGATTTGGAGGACCCCCAAACTTATCCAGATACTCCAGGAAGGAAGAAATTTTAAATGGGTTAAAATCTCCCGTCGGATTTTTTTCCGTGTACCCTATAAAGGCCGGCACCGCCGTTTCAACAGGCGCCACGCCGGGCGGCAGCAACGAAACTTCGTCGATATATACCCCGGGCGTTTTGATGGAATTGAGATTCAAGGACATAATTCACTTTGTTTTAGGCTTTTTCAAAATAGATATCGTATCTGATAGTCAGATTATAGTCGAGGTTCTGGTCTTTGAAGATATGGATCAGGCCCAAAGCGCCGGCAGACAGGAGAGGGGTAGCGGCGTAGAAGATTTCTTCATCGCTTTGCTTTACCAGATAGGGGCCTTCTTCCAGTTTAAGAGATACCCGCTTGTTGGCGTTGCTGATCGGCCAGGACTGCGTTGTTCCTCCATTGGGGTGTATCGGTTTCAACTGAAAGATGGAGGTGCTCTGAGGGTTGGCGTAGTATTCGAAATCATTTGGGCCAAGCGAAGCCAGGTCTCTGAGCCCGACATCGCCTTCCCGGGCCAGTTCATAAACAGCTAAATCCATGTCGGAGGGCCCTGCCTGTGGCGGGTAATCCAGTTCATGGTCGATGCGGTTGCTGCTGTCCAGGTTGTCGAAATACAATATCCGGGAGCGGCCAATGAAAGAGGGGAGCCCACTTTCCTGGAATGGCACGGTATCGGGCAGCAAGCTGGAGTCATTCAGGAAAAGCAAAAAGCTGAAGCTCGTTGCCCCGGTGATTTTATGGACGGGCTGCGCCGTGTCTCCCGGGGCGCCGGGCGCCTTTTTTTCAACGATGACGGCGCCTCCGTTGGGCAAGGGTTTGAAAATCAACCCATAACGGGCCAACTGGCGGCGGCAGGACGCAGTGGGCCGTATCCGGAACCCCTGCCTGGCCTCGTCGTCCGGATGGCTGGCCTGGAAGGCGAAAAGGGTATGATATTGCCAGTCGATTTTCATCAGAGGGCATTTGGTGTGGTTCCAAGCGCCCGGACAATGCCGGCCTCGCTCTCTTCTGCTTCCTGAATGGCCACCATCCGCATTTTGTACATGACAGAAGGGACGTATTTCCCGCCCATGTAGCTCCACACGTGGTTCAATTCTTCAAAGCTCATGGAGTGCATATCGAAAATCAGCTTTTCGATATTGGGATTGAGGCCCGGGTTCTGGGCCGGGCTGAAAACGTGGTTGGCCTGAAAAAATCCGATGACTTTGGAAATGTAAAACAGGGCGTTTTCATAGTTGGTGTTGTTGGCGGCAAAAAGAACGTAAATATTCAGCCATACTCTTGGCGATTGCCTGATGCCCCGGGGCAGGCCGTCATCACCGGTTGTAGTCATGGTATGGGGTAGGTTGCGAAGGGTGCCTTCCTGTTCAATATTGGCCACGGAGGCAATTATTTTATTGCGCAGGTTCTGAGCGGAGGCATCATTGTAAGCGTCAACCAACGCGATGTTTCCCAATACGACCTGGTCGTCCACCGTGGTGTCGACGGGGCTGATGAAGTCGTTTAGAAGGCCTATTATGTAAAGGATGGCATCCCTGATCATATACGATTCTAGCTTTTAAAGGCATTCCACAGGCTAGGTGGCTGCATGGAGCTGCTTTTTATTCAGAATTAACTGAAAGAGGGTTTCAGAACAGAGGGATTGAAGAAGGATGCGGGCATGAATTGCGGTTTAGGTGTGCATTCCATAGGTTTTGGCTTATGAGGTAAAAAAAGAGAAAATGGCCGAAACTGGTAAGCCGGCCAAATACCCATTCAATTTCGCATGGTATTCCCGGATTTGCATCCAGGTTTTTCGGGATTTTATTTTATCCTGGTTTTCCTGGATGCCCGACGTGTATTTATCTGAACCTCAATACATATCCATTCGCATGGCTTCCCTTACCAGGCCGGCCGTGTTGCGCACTCCCAGCTTCTGGATGATATTCAGGCGGTGTGTTTCCACAGTGCAGGAACTGATGAATAATTTCTTGGCGATTTCCTTTGTGGTGTATTCTTCAACGATCAGTTGCAGAACTTCCTGTTCCCGGTAGGTCAGTTCCTGCTTTTGGGGTTCCATGCCCAATGAATGGTTCAGAACCAGCTCTTTTGCACATTGGGATATGCAGCTTTTTTTCCCTCTAATGACGGCTTCTATTACCTGCATGAATTCGCATACGGAATCCTGTTTAAGCAGAATGCCTTCAAAACCGGAGATAAGCAACCGCTTTAATTTCTTTGGCGAAACGGTTTCGAAGTAGGCAATGGCCCGGAGTTCTGGCGCCTGTTTTTTAAGAATAGATAAACTGGAAATCATGGCATCGGCCGTTTCCTGCTCTACATGTGCGATCAACAAATCCGCAGGCTGCCGCCATTTTTCCGGAGCGAGGCTGGAGTAAGTGTTAATGGATTGGACAAATTCGCTCAGGGGTTCGGAATTCAGGATGCCTTTCAGCCCTTCAGCCAGGATTGGAGTTTTTTCAATTAATGAAATGTTTAATTTGTTCATAGAATTTATGGTCTTTAGGTGTATCAGTATTAAAATCAGAAACCGGGAAACGGGCGTTCCAGCTTCATGCCGGAATACTCAGAATGCTTTTGACAAGGGTTAAAAAACTCAACAGGAAGGGGAATCTGCCTGCAGGCTAGTGCCTTTTCCGCTTGGAGGGAGTAGATTGCGGCAAAGTAACGCGCCGGATTGTAAGGAATCGAAACCTTATTTGGATAAAGGCGCCCTTTGCTTTGATCTCAGAGTGTATAACAATAGTATTATACTGTAAATCTACAGTTTTTATCAGGAATGGAAAATTAATTTTCAGTTTTATTGGTCGGCAGGCCCTTGCAATGCCCCCATGCCTTTCTGCCTCACCGCCTCCCCAAATCCAGCACCCAATACGCCCCTTTCCGCGCCGCCCCCATCTCCGCATAATCCCGGCTCATCATGTTCTCGCAGTGCCCCGGGCTGTCCTTCCAGCCCGCCACGACGGAGGCCGCGTCCGGGTAGCCCCACGCGATGTTCTCGGCTACCGCGCGCCAGTTGTAGCCGGCCTGGCTGGCCCGGGCCGACATCGTGCTGCCGTCGGAACCCCGGTGGCCGAAAAAGCCATTGTCCGCCATGTCGCTGGCATGGCGCAGGGCTGCCTGCTCCAGCTTGTCGTTCCACTGCAGGGCGGGAACGGGGGGCATCCATCGGCCGCCGCAGCGGCAGCCTTCGGCCCGCAGAGCGTTCACTTCCTCCAGCATCTGGCCGGCCAGGTTGGTTGCGCCGGGTAAACCTTCATCCGAAACCGGGCTTTCCACTTCGGGCCTGGCGCAACTCCATAAGGCAAGGGTGACTAAAAGAGCGTTTAACATTCTGGCCATATTTTGAAAAGAACCAATTGTCCTTTCAATTATCGCTTTGTCTGAGGCGTTTATTATAGAGAAGCCCTGATTTACCCCGCGGGGTATAAATGTTTCAAGTTCCAGGGTTTCAAGTTGCCCGGCGAGCCTGAAACCCGAAACTCGAAAAACCATGCCAACTCCATTCACCCCCACATTCTACCCCCTGCTGCGCGGCGGCCAAAAGCTGGCCATCGCCAAACTTCCCGATGCATTCACCATCCGCACCGCTGCTGCGGCCGATGAGCGGGCGCTGAGCCGGGAGGTTCGTGCCGCAGTGGCGGAAAAGCTGCCCCAGCAGCAGTTGTCGGTGCTTTCTGTGCCGGCGGAGTATCTCGATTCAGCCATGGAAAGCCTCCGGGGCAGCGAAAAAGTCGCTTTTGCGTCCCACGTCTATACCCTGCAGAACGACCCCTTCGCCCGCCTCTACCTCACCGACGAACTCTCCCTGGAGTTCCGCCCCGGCACGCCCCAGGCGGCAATCGAAGCGCTGATGGAAAGGGAGGGGCTCGCCTATGTCCGGCAGCTCTCCGGGGCGGATAGGGCTTTTGTTTTCCGCCTCACGCCCGCCGCCCGCGCCAACCCGCTGAAGCTGGCCTTCGAACTGGATCAACTCGGCGAGGTGCTGAGCTGCGAAGCCAATGTGGCCATCAGGAGCCAGCATTTCTATACCCCATCCGACAGCCTGTTCTCCGAACAGTGGCACCTGCACCACAATGGCGGGCTGCAACTGGCCCAGGGCTCGCATGTGGATATCAGCCGCGCCTGGGACATCACCCGCGGCAGCCGTTCCATTGCCGTAGCTGTTGCCGACGATTCGGTCGACCTCCGCCACCGCGACTTTAAAGGCGACGGCAAAATAGTGGCTCCCCGCGACTTTCAGGGCTACGATTTCAATCCTGCGCCGGAGCAGGACTACGACAACCACGGTACGGCCTGCGCCGGCGTCGCGGTGGCCGAGGAGAACGGCAGTGGGGTAGTCGGCGCTGCCCCGGCCTGCGCGCTGATGCCCATCCGCACCTCCGGCATTATCGATGACAATTCGATAGAAGCCTTGTTCGGCTGGGCGGTGAACAATGGAGCAGCGGTCATCTCCAACAGCTGGGGCGCACTCAGTATTAATTTCCCATTGAGCAAACGCCAGCGGCTGGCCATAGAACGGGCGGCCACACAGGGGCGCAATGGAAAAGGTTGCGTCGTGTGTTTCGCCGCCGGCAACGCCAACCGGCCGCTCAACGGGCTGGTAAAGGAAAGCGGCTGGCCTGAGGGCGGCCCCGAAGGGGCAACCTTCTGGTATAACGGCTTTACCACCTTGCCTTATGTCATTGCTGTTTCTGCATGCACCAGCCTGAACAAAAAATCGGCCTACAGCAACTGGGGCGCCGAGATATCTGTATGCGCACCCAGCAACAACGGGTATCCCGGCTTTGGTGAAGACTACACTTATCCCCGGATCAGTAGTTCCTTCCCCGGCAGGGCCATCTACACTACCGACCGCGTGGGGCCGGCCGGTTATGACAGCTCGGACTACACGCCCAACTTCGGCGGCACTTCCAGCGCCTGCCCACTGGTGGCGGGCATCGCCGCCCTTGTGCTTTCCGCCAACCCGGAACTGACGGCCGCGGAGGTGAAGGAAATCCTGGAAACGACGGCCGATAAGATCGTTGACGCCAGCATCGACCCTCAACTGGGGACGGCCTTCGGAACTTATGACGAGGACGGCCATTCACAGTGGTTCGGCTACGGCAAGGTGAATGCCTTTGCAGCCGTTTCGGAAGCCAGAAGGCGCCTGGGCGGGAAGGAAGCTGATCAGCGCTTCAGCGCTGCTTCCAGGCCGGCATTGCCCATTCCGGATAATGACTTTCAGGGCCTGAGAGATGTCATTCAGGTTAGCCGGCAGGGCATGCTCCGGGGCCTGGAGGTGCAAATCCGGATCGCCCATTCCTACATCGGCGACCTCCTCGTGTCGCTGGCCGCGCCCTCAGGGAAAACGGCCGTTTTGCACAACAAGGAAGGTGGAGGAAAGAACAACCTCAACCGAACCTATTCCATGGCCGATACGCCTGCTTTGAACAGCCTGAGTGGTGAATTTATCGAAGGAAACTGGGCCCTTCAGGTGCAGGACCTCGCGCCCCGCGATGCGGGCCGGCTGGAGGAATGGTCGCTGTCCCTCCTCTTTTCGCCTTCCCGTATCATCAGGCTGGAAGAGCAACCGGGCCAGGTTATTCCCGACGATCAACCGGACGGCATCCGCCGGGAATTGTACGTTTCTGCGGAAGGGAAGGTGAAAAGGGCCGGGCTGAAGGTGGATATCTCTCATACCTTTATCTCCGACCTCCAGGTCATTCTCCTCTCTCCCGACGGGACGGAAGTGCTGCTCCATGACCGCAGGGGCGGCGGTGCGGGCAATCTAGTGGCTATTTATGATATGGAAAATACGCCTGCCCTGCGGCAACTGGCAGGGCTTCAGGTGAAAGGCAAGTGGGCGCTCCTGGTCAGGGACCTGGCTTACCGCGACACCGGAAAGCTGAATGCCTGGGCGGCCTGGCTGGAAACGGAATGAATATTTTTCCAATAAAAACAGCAAAGACATGAAAGACACTGGCCTGAAAGTCTTCGAAGGCTACCTCTTCGCCAAGCTGGCACGGCTTGGCTCCAAGTCGGAGGGGCCGGAGTATTACCTGCAGATGAAGGATGGAAAAGAATTGCTGGTTCTAAAAAAAACGGAGCTCTGGGAAGAAGACCCTGCTCTGGAGGAATTTCTGGGAGAGCGTGTGGAAATACTCGGGGAGTGGGTGGAGAAAGGCATTGATTACAAAAAGGTTAAACTGGTTTCTCAACCATGGAGGCAGCTCAATGTATCTATCCAGGCCGCCCTGCCCAACGATATCCTCTGGGTTGCCCGGGAGCCCGGGCCCAAGGATGTGCGTTTTCCGCAGCCATTGCGCAGCATGAAACTGGCGTTGGAAGTCGAGTGGCCCTACCGCAGCATCTGGCGTGGAGAATGCCCTACTACCCAACTCTCCGATTTCTGGATTTACGGGCCCGATGGCCGCGAATTATGGCAATGGAGCGAAAGCATGATCTTCGTCGATGAACCCATCGTTGTCGAGGTGCCGGGCGGCGCGCCTCATCATGCCAAGGTTGTTTGGTATTTTTATGACCACGCCATTCCCGCCGCCGGCGAATACCTGATCAGGGCTATTTTCTTACCCAGTGGGCAGAAAGTGGAGAAGGTTTTTGAAGTGAAATTCGCAGTGATGAAGGAGGTGGAAACGGTGGCCGGGTAAACCCCTGTAAACCCCGGGGAGACTGGGAGATGGGGAGAGGGGGTGGCGAGGTGAGCCTTGGGCAAGCAAACTGGAGGGCTGTATTGCTGGAGGGCTGTATGGCTATATTGCTATATTGCTATATTGCTGTATTGCTGTATTGCTGTATGGCTGTATGGCTGTATGGCTATATTGCTGTATGGCTGTGTGGCTGTCTTTGGCGAAACTTCGGAATTTTAGCTTTGAAGCCTTACCCGTCCGTCCGTCCGTCCGTCTGGTCAGCCGGATAAATCTGGTCAGCCGGATAAAACCTTGCTGTGTTCAGCCGGGTAAAAAACCTGAAACTTTAGAGCTCATCTACCTTCAAACAGAGGGGAGGGGAGTGGCGTTTTTGCCTTATTGAGGGGCACCGACAGCCCCAGCCCCAGCGTCGGTTGCCCCAGTGGCGCAACATAATCCATCCGGGGTTTGAGTTGGAGGCCGAGGTCGTCGTTCACGTCGAAGGTTTTCAGGTGGGCGTCCACGAAGGCTTCCATGGCCTGGAGGGTGTAAACCAGGAACAGGCCTACATAGGAGAGTTGAGTATTCTTATCGTATTTGTCGCGCAGGGTGCGCAGGGTGGTGGTATTGTCGAGGGCGGTGCCGGAGAATTCGTGTTCTTCGTTTTTGCGTTTGAGGTCGAGCGCTGTCCGCAACCGGCGGTAGCGGCTCTGGTTGTAGTCGATGGTGTACACCATACCGCCCATGGCGCCGTAAACGAAAGGCAATTTCCACCACCGTTTGTTGTACAACTGCCCGCCTCCCGGCAGGGCCAGCGACAGCAGCCCTGCTTTTTTGGGATTGGGATAATCCTTGTTGAACCAGTTTTCTTTTTTGGCCTGAACGGGGAGCGTGTCTGTTGCAGCAACAGCCAGCGTATCCGCCTCCTGGGCGCTGAGCAGGATGGGCAGGGCGGAGAGGGCCAAAAGGGTGAGAAGGAATTTTTTCATGCCAGAATAACGGCCTAAAGGTTCGTTTTGTGCCGGGAAAGAGGGGTTTTTGCTTTTTATTGGCCAGAACCCCAGCCTGTGGGGGGGCGCCTCAATCCTCCAGGCGGTCGAGCAGGTTGTTGAGTTCCTCCACGCTGTTGAAGGACAGGACGATCTGCCCCTTGCCGGCTTCTTTCATCTTCAGTTTGACCCCGCTTTTTGAGCCGAAAAACGCCTGGAAAGCCTGTTCCACCCGCCGGTAATCTTCGGGAAGAGCGGAGGCTTTTGTTTTTGCGGCCTTCGGCGCTTTGAAGTCGCTCACCATCTTTTCCAGTACCCGGACAGACAGTTCCTCCTGGATGGCGCGCTCCATGAAGTGCTTTTGCATGACAAAATCATCCAGGCCGGCCAGTGCTTTGGCATGGCCGGTGCTGAGTTTGCCCTCCTTGACCACTTCCTGGATATAGATGGGAAGCTCGAGCAGGCGAAGGAAATTGGTGATGGTCGTTCTTTTTTTGCCCACGCGCTGAGCCAGGTCTTCGTGCCGGAGGTCGAATTCGTCGATCAGGCGTTGATAGGTGATGGCCACTTCGATGGGGTTGAGGTCTTCCCGCTGGATGTTCTCCACCAGGGCCATCTCCATCATCTCCTGGTCGTTGGCGATGCGCACATAGGCCGGTATTTCCGTCAGCCCCGCAAGCTGGGAAGCTTTCCATCGGCGTTCGCCCGAGATGAGCTGGTAGGAGTCGGCGCTGAGCCTGCGCACCGTGACCGGCTGGATCAGCCCGTAGGCTTTGATGGAGTCGGCCAGTTCCTGCAGGGCCTCCTGGTCGAAGTCCTTGCGGGGCTGGTCGGGGTTGGAGGATATCTGGGCGATGGGGATGCCGGCAACCGTATGGGAGAGTTCCCGGACTACTTCTTCGGGATGCTCCTGAATCTCTTCCTCGCTGATATTGAAGTAAGACAGGCGGGCGCTTTTGCCCGCTCCGCGCAGAGAATCCCGCAGGTCCGACTTGCTGACGTTTTTGCTTATTCTTTTTGCCATTGCTTCGCTTTAGCTCACCCCTACGCCTTTTTTCGCCTGAATGCTGTCGTTGTTGTTTTTCAGGAATTCCTTGGCGAGGTTGAGAAAGTTGATGCTGCCGCGGCTGCCGGCGTTGATCATCACGATGGGCAGGTGCAGGTTGGGCGCTTCCCCGAGCCGGGCGTTGCGGTGAATGATGGTTTCGAAAACTTCGCCCCTGAACATCTCCTGGACTTCCTCCACCACGATATTGGCCAGGCGCAGCCGGCTGTCGTACATCGAAAGCAGAATGCCTTCGACGGCGAGGCCCGGGTTGAGTTTCTTCTGCACCAGGTCGATCGTTTCGCGAAGCTTGGACAGGCCTTCCAGGGCGAAAAACTCGCATTGGACGGGCACGAGTACGGAGTCGGCTGCCGTAAGGGCGTTGATCGTGATCAGCCCCAGGGATGGCAGGCAGTCGATGAAAACGTAATCATAGTCATCGCGCACCTGGTCCACTACCTCTTTGAGCAGGTATTCCCGTTTCATGCGGCTGACGAGCTCGATCTCGGCGCCTACCAGGTCTATGGTGGAAGGAATGATATGCAGGTTGGGCGTTTCGGTCTCGTAGATGGCGTCTATGGCGTCCAGGCCGCCGAGCAGGCAATCGTAGATGGTGGTTTCGACATCCTGGGGCATTACGCCAACCCCGGAAGAGGCATTGGCCTGCGGGTCGGCGTCGACGATGAGGACCTTCTTCTCCAGGATGGCCAGGCTGGCCGCCAGGTTGATGGCCGTGGTGGTTTTTCCGACTCCCCCTTTCTGGTTGGCAATTGCAACAACTTTTCCCATGGCAGTTAGTTTAGAGATCGAGGCTTTCACCGATCGGCAGCAAAATTAACTCTTTTCCCTTATCCGCAAAAGCCTTTTTGGCCTCGGCATGCTTGATTTTGATGTATCCGAACGTATCGTAGTGACAGCCAACGGCTTTGTCGCAGCCGATAAAATCACAGGCCATCACTGCATCTTCGATGCCCATCGTGAAGTTATCCCCTATGGGTAATACGGCAAAATCCAGCTTCGGACAAGTCATCGTAATGAGCTTCATGTCCATCGTCAGGGCGGTGTCGCCGGCAAAATAAAAGCACACTTCGTCGTTCCAGATGACGAAGCCGCCGGGGTTGCCGCCATACGTCCCGTCGGGCAAAACACTGGAGTGCACGGCATTGACGTATTTGACCATTCCAAAGTCGAATTTCACCCTGCCGCCGTGGTTCATGGGATGCCCGTGTATCCCCTTCTGCTCGAACCAGCTGACGATCTCGAAGTTGGACACGACTTTGGCTCCATGGTTCCTGGCGATGGTTTCGGCATCCGCCACATGGTCGCCATGCCCGTGGGAGATGAGCAGGTAGTCGGCTTTAATAGCGTTGACATCTATGTGTTTGGCCAGTTCATTGGGCGTAATAAAAGGGTCGAATACGATGTGTTTTCCCTTCATTTCCACGCCAAAACAGGAATGGCCGTAATACGTGAGTTTCATGGTTTTTTTGTTTTGGTCAGCAAATGCGCGCCTGAAGATAGGAATCTCTCCTCTTTTTCAGGAAATATAACCGGATAAACTGGTGTGCTTTGCGGGCTTTTGCTGCCGGCCCGGCCGCCGTATTGAAAGTGCCCCGGCTCCGAAGCCGAAGGGCAATGCGACAGGCCTACATCCCTCGGAACCCCTCCAGCCAGGCAGCCGCCATGAGGTAGGAGCCGGCCATGGAGGGGTGCACCCCGTCGGGGCACCAGTAGCCGGCCGGAGCCTGTTCGAGGGCTTTTTCAAAAATGCTGTGGTAGGGGATAAAAACAGCCTGGAAGCTCGATGCGATCTGGCGGGCAGCTTCGCGGAAGGGCAGCAGGCCCTCCCGCCAGCGTTCGTCAATAGCGGAGCCGCCTTCGACGTAAAAGGGTTCGCCGATGATCAGGCGCACCTCCGGAAGTTCGTCTCTGGTGCGTTTAAGCAATGCCCTCAGATCTTTTTCATAAACTTCCGCCGTCCCTTTGTACCCGTGGGTGAGGGTATGCCAGTAGTCATTCACCCCGATGAGTATGCTGAGCACATCCGGCCGCAGTTGCAGGCAGTCGTCCGCCCAGCGGTCCGCGAGCTGATATACCTTGTTGCCGCTTATGCCCCGGTTGTAAAACCTGTACTGTTTTTTGGGGTGTTGGCCAAGCAGGTGGGTGGCGATGTGGTGAACATAGCCGATGCCCATTCCGGAAGCGTCGTTGGCATAGTAGCGCCCCTTATCCCGGCCGGCGTCGGTAATGGAGTCTCCCTGAAAGAGAATAGTGGCGCCCTGGCCCAGGGCTGCCGGCTGGGGCCTTTGCGGGTTGGCGGAAGCTACGAATTGGGGAAGGGCAGCCAGTAAGGCGGGCGCCAGGGCTGCCCGTTTCAGAAAAGTGCGGCGGGATGAAGGTTCGGGCATGGTTCTGCGTTTTTTGATGAGAAGAAAGTTATCCGCCCTAAATTTAGAAAATCTATTGATTCGGAGGGAAAGGGAATGGGGGAATGCAGGAACAGTGTTGGCCCGGAGCGCTGAAGTACTGGAGAAGCGAGCCTGCCATAGCTGACCCCACTAATCCAGTACTCCGGTACTCCATTATTCCATTTCAGGATGGGCAAGCCCTTGCAAATCCCTTATTTAAACGGGATAAATACCGGCAGCCTGGCCTGCACGCCTTTCGAATCGCGGAGTTGCTGCAGGAAGCTGTAGTAGGGGTAAAACTCCCCGAGCTGCGCTTTCAGGACGGCATTGGCAGCGGTATTTTCCTGCCCCATCCACTGCTCCAGGAATTGCTGGAGGGGGTCTTTAACCCGGGGGTATTCCGTGAGGCGGTAAGATTCGATGCCGGCAAGGCCGGCGGCGGCGGCGATGGCCTCGTCCAGCCCGGCAATGCGGTCAACCAGCCCGATAGCGGCGGCCCGTTTGCCCGTCCATACCCTACCCTGAGCGATGGCGTTGACCGAATCGCGGCTCATACCCCGGCCTTCGGCCACTTTCTGCAGGAAGTCTTCGTAGGTTTTTTCGATGTACTTCTGGATCAGTTGGGTTTCTGCCGGGGAAAGCGGATAAAAAGGCGTCAGGCCGGTGGAGAAGGGCCCCGTTTTCACGGAATCGAAGTGTACGCCGATCTTGTCGTCCAGCAGTTTGCTGGCGTTGGGGATGGCGCCCACCACGCCGATGGAGCCCGTGAGGGTATTGGGCTCAGCAAAGATGGAATCCGCCATGGCCGAGATGTAATAACCACCCGAAGCCGCGTAATCGCCCATACTCACGATGATGGGTTTTCCGTCTGCCTTTGCCAGGCTGAGCTCCCGCCAGATATTTTCGGAGGCCATTACGCTGCCTCCCGGTGAGTTGACGCGCAGGACGATGGCCTTGACCTTGTCGTCCTTGCGGGCCGAGGAGATGTATTTTACGTACTTCTCGTCGCCGATACGGCCCGGTTTGCCCTCGCCATCCACGATCTCGCCTTCGGCGTAAATGACGGCAATCTTGTCTTTAACCTTGAAATTTTTCTTCTCCGGCTTGCCCTGGTTGTAATCTTCAAGGGACAGCATGTTGATCTTTTCGCCTTTTTTCAGCCCCAGGCGCTCCCGCAGGATGTCGAGGGCTTCGTCGCGGTAGATGGCCTTGTCGATCAGGCCTGCCTCGGCGGCTTTTTTGGGGTCGATGCCCACATACTCGTCGGCCAGCCGGCGCAGTTCGGCCACGCTGAGATTGCGGGAAGCGCTGATATCTTCCAGGAATTCCCGGTAAACGTCTTCGAGGTATTCGCGTATCTGAAGCCTGTTCTCGTCGCTCATCTTGTTGAGGCGGTAGGGTTCGGAGGCGCCTTTGAATTTGCCGGCGTAGAAGACCTGCATTTCCACGCCCACCTTGTCGAGCATATCTTTGAAAAAGGGGGCCTGGGCGGAGAAACCCCGGAAGTCGACGACGCCTATGGGGTAGCAGGTAAGCTCATCGGCTGCGGTAGCCAGGTAATAGGCGCCCTGGCTGTAGGCTTTGGAATAGGCGACGATAAATTTTCCCTCCGATTTAAAGTCGAGCAGAGCCTGGCGCAACACATCGGCCGTGGCCAGCCCGCCAACGGAAAGGGCTTCGGGTTCCAGGAAAATGCCTTTGATATTGTCATCCGTTTTGGCTGTTTCCAGCGTGCGGATGACTTCTTTCAACCCCAGCACCTTTTTCTGTTTGAAGTTGAAGGGGTCGAGCTCCATGTTGTTGGTCTGTTCGGGGATGCTGTTGCTGAAGGTGAGGTGCAAGGCCGAATTGGGCTTTGCCTCCTGCGGTTTTTCGGCCTGTTTGGCAACGGCCATCACGATCAGCCCGCCAATGGCGAAGAGCAGGAAGAAAGCGAGCAATATGCCAAGGCAAGAAGCGAATAGAAATTTGAAAAACTGTCCCATCCTGCGTGTTTCTTTGTGGGTGAATGAACTGTTAAAAGTAAGTGTTCAGCAGCCGAATGATCTTCTTTTTTCGACAAAGCCTTAATTTTTATCTTTTATCTTTATCCCGGCCGGACGAAATTGAATATTCTGCGAACACCCGCCCTGCTGCTGCCGGGCCATACCAATAACTCGATTGTTTATGAAAATGGATGTTAAAACAACTTGTCACTGCTTTTTGTTGCTCGCCCTGCTCGCCTATGCGGCCCGCCTTCCCGCCCAGCCGCTGGAGGTGTCCAACTCGGCGCCCATCACGCCACAGAACCTCGTCACCAATGTCTTTCTTGGGGAAGGGGTGGAGGTGATCAATGTCCAGTTCCAGGGTTCGCCGACTGCCGTGGGCTTTTTCAAAAACGGAGAAGATGAAGTCGGAATCGGGCGGGGCATCGTCATGTCCACGGGTAATGCGGTTTCCGGCGCGGGCATGGTAGGTGTGGACGGCATCGGTTCCCAGCAGTCGAGCAGCACCACCTTCGGCCCTTCCTTCGACCCGGACATGCAGCAGATTGCTGGGGGGAATGGCATAAATGACATGGTGAAATACACCATCACCTTCGTCCCTATCGCCGACACCCTGCGCTTCCGGTATGTGTTTGCTTCCGAAGAATATCCGGAATTTGCCTGTACGGCCTACAACGATATTTTCGGTTTTTTTATCAGCGGCCCGGGCATCAGCGGCCCCTATTCCAATAACGCCATCAACATCGCCCGCATACCCGGCACCACCCTGCCGGTGACGATCAACAACGTCAACCCCGGGGTCGTCGGGTCTTCCGGGGGCACTATCGCCAACTGTACGCCGCCTGCCGGCTCCCTGGCCTATTCGCAGTATTACAACAGCAATAACGGTTCGCCCAACCAGCCGGTTTACGATGGGTTTACCGATGTGTTCACGGCCGAAGCAGTGGTCATGCCCTGCAGCACCTATACCATAAAACTTGTAATTTGCGACGTTTCAGACGCAGGCTGGGACTCCGGCGTTTTCCTGGAAGCCAAAAGCTTCGGCACCGGCTCCCTCAATGTGGAAGCGACCACCGTCAGCCTCGACGGCTCCGTGGCGGAAGGCTGCGCCGAAGGCCTGCTGACCTTCTCCCTGCCGTCGCGGGTGGAATCCGACTACCCGATCGACTATACCATTCTGGGCACGGCGGAAAATGGAACGGATTACGCCTTCATCCCGCCCGGGCTCTTCATTCCCGCCGGCGACAGCATGGTCAGCGTGCCCATCATCGCCTTCGAGGATGGCATCCTGGAAGGGGTGGAAACCATTCTCATCGATGTGCAGCGGGATCCCTGCAACCGGGATACCATCGTGGTAAGCATCAAAGACAACCCCCTGGTTCCCGCCGCTTTGGCCCCGGATACATCGATCTGCCTGGGAGACACCATACAACTCGACGGGACGCTCGATGTGCCTCTTCCCGAGCCGCTTACCTTTTACAACGCCAATCCCGTCACCATCCTTCCCGCCGGGGCAACCCTGTACTCCGATATTCCGGTTTTTGGCGTTTTGCCGCCATACCTGGCCCCTGGCGTGATCCAGTCCGTTTGCATCGAAGACCTCCAGCACAATTGGGTGGATGACCTGCGCATGTACCTGATCTCTCCCGGCGGGCAATTCATGGAGCTCGTCACCGATATAGGCAACCCCGGCGACGACTTCATCGGAACCTGCTTTACGCCGGAAGCTTCCACGCCCATCAACAGCGCAACGATCGCCAACCAGCCCTTCACCGGGGAATGGGCCCCGGAAGGTTTCTGGGAAGATTTGTATGGCCCGGATAAACCCACCAACGGCGTTTGGCGCCTGTCCCTTTTTGACAAATTCGCCCCGGATGTCGGCGTGCTCAACAGCTGGTCCATCACCTTTAACCCCATTTACGAGATTCGCTACAGCTGGTCGCCCGCCGAAGGCCTGAGCTGTTCGGATTGCCCGAACCCTCTGGCTTTCCCCGATACGACGACCACCTACATCATGACGGCCACGGATTCCTATGGCTGCACCACCTCCGACACCATTACCCTTGAAGTAATGCCCCGCCTGGCAGCTCCCCAGGTAAATTGCGCTATTGTCACCGACAACAGCATCACCGTGGCCTGGCCCCCCGTGCCCGGAGCCCTGGGATATGAGGTCAATGTGGATAATACAGCTTGGGTTCCGGCCAACGGCCCCAACCAGCATACCGTGAACGGGCTCCCTCTGTCGACGGAAATCCAGGTACAGGTGCGGGCCCTTGGCGAGTGCCCCGGCTTTGAAGAGTCGGTCTTCTGCTCGACACCCGATTGTACGCCCCCCCTCATAAACCTGGATGCCGTTAGCGATGCGAGCTGTTACGGCGGCAGTGACGGCGCTATTTCCATTTCCGCTTCCGGCGGGCAAATGCCTTATACCTTTTCTCTCAATGGAATCGTCAATGCCACGGGGTCCTTTACCGGCCTGCCTGCAGGCGCTTACCAGTTGCAGGTGCTGGATGACACAGGCTGCCCCGGTACGATCCAGGCCATTGTCGGCCAGCCGGATTCTCTGGAAGCGGCGCCCCTTGTGGATGCCGTGAGCTGCAACGGCCTGGCAGATGGAACGGCAACACTAACTATCAGCGGCGGGAGCGGGCCGTTCACCTTTGACTGGAGCAATGGACAATCGGATTCTGTCGCCACCGGCCTGGCGGCAGGCCTTTATTCGGTAGCGGTTCAGGACGCCAATAACTGCACTTTTTCCTATGAAATCGAAATCCTTCAGCCCGATTCCATCTCGCTGGAAGTTAGCGTCGATTCCGCCCTGTGCTTCAACGCTGCCAATGGCAGCGCCCTCGTGACGGCGAGCGGCGGCGCCGGCAATTTTACCTACAGCTTCGATCCCGGCGTTGCGACGGGGGCTTCGCCCAACCAGGCGGCAGGCCTGGCGGCGGGCCAGTACGGCCTGACCGTTACCGACGAAAACGGCTGCCAGGTTTCGGCAACTTTCGTAGTGGGTGAGCCGGAACCGCTTCAGGTGCAGGCCGGCACGACGGATGCCGGCTGTTACGGGGCGCCAGGCGGAACAGGCGAGGCGCTGGCCAGCGGCGGTTCCGGTGCTTACCAGTACTTTTGGATATATGAAACCGGAGATACTCTGGCCAGGACGCCTGAAGCCATGGGGCTCCCGGCCGGGGATTACTTGCTGTGGGTAGTGGATGGCAACGGTTGCACGCTAACCGATGCCCATGTCATCTCTCAGCCCGACAGCCTGAGCGTGAGCGCGGCCGTTCAGGATGCCAGCTGCGACGGGGTGGATGACGGCTCCGCCAGCCTTCTTGCTCTCGGGGGCACGCCCGCTTACTCCTTCAACTGGAGCGATATCGGCCCGGGCCCTGCACAGCGCAGCGGGCTGGGTTCCGGTTCTTATCAGGTATCGGTTACGGATGAAAACGGCTGCCAGGCGGTGCTGGCTTTTGAGGTGGACAGCCCACAGGCGCTCACCCTGGAGTTTTCTTCCGGGCCCACCACTTGTTTCGGCAGCGCAGACGGGCAGGCGAGTGTGGTTGTCCAGGGCGGGACGGGCGGCTATTCCTATCTTTGGAACGATGGCCAAACGACGGAAACGGCAATGGGGCTGCCCGCCGGCACGGCCAGTGTGCTTGTGGAGGACGGCAACGGTTGTGAGGCCTCAGGCGATGTCGTTGTCGATTCCCCTCCGGCGCTGGAAGTCGAACTGCAAGGCGAGGATCCGGCCTGCTTTGGAGGGACAGATGGTTCCATTACCGCCCTGCCTGAAGGTGGGGTAGGAGGTTATTCCTACAACTGGAGCAACGGGCAGTCCGGCTCGACGGCTACCGGTTTTCCGGCGGGCGCCCATACGGTGCTCGTTGCCGACAGCAACGGCTGTACAGTGGAGGGAAGCGTGGAACTCGGGCAGCCGGATGCACTGTCCAGCAGTGTTGCTACAGAAGCTGCAAGCTGTAATCCCACTCCGGACGGATCGGCGACTGTTACTGTCCAGGGGGGCACCCCTTCCTATTCCTACAACTGGAGCAGTGGTGCGGCTTCCCCAACGGCTTCCGCTCTTACCCTGGGCGAATATTACGTTACTATTACCGATGCCAACGGCTGCATGCTGCTTGATACGGCCACAGTGGAAGGCATACCCTCCATAAACCTGACGATCAGTGGCTCGGACGTAAGCTGTTTTGGCGGCGCCGACGGGCGTGCGAGCGTCGAGGCCGTGGGAGGCTACGGCGCCTATACCTACAACTGGGGCCCGGGCCTGCCCGATTCTCCGGAAGCCGGCAACCTGCCTTCCGGCAATTACTCGGTTGTCGTGACGGATGAGATAGGTTGTACCGCTACGGCCTCCGTTTTTATAGGCCAACCCGAAGCCCTCATTCTGGATACCGACATGCAAATGGTCAGCTGTTCGGGCGGCGCAGACGGGAGCCTGGCCCTGGCGGTTCGGGGCGGCACACCGCCTTACACCATTTTGTGGAGCAACGGCGCCACCGGCCCTCTGGCCGGCAACCTGGCAGTGGGGACCTACTCGGTGACCGTAACCGACGCCAACAACTGCACCGCAACTACAATCGCCGGAGTTGTGGAAGCAAGCCCAATCTCAATAACTCTGGAAATTGGCGAAGTGGCCTGTTACGGTGAAAACACCGGATCGGCTCGGGTGCTGGCCAGCGGTGGGGTGCAGCCTTACAGTTATTCCTGGTCAACCGGCGCCTCCGCCTCCGCTATTGAGGATGTGCCGGCGGGCGAATACACCCTGAGCATTACCGATGGCGCCGGATGTGAAATAGTGGAAGAAGTGGTGATCCCACAACCTTCTGCTCCCCTTCTGGCAGGTGTACAGGCTTTCCGGCTGAGCTGTTTTGGCGCCGATGACGGCCGGATAGAGGTTGGAGCCAACGGAGGGACGCCCTCATACCGCTATTCCCTCGATGGCTCGTTTTTCTCCGGCAGCAGCACCTTTATCCGGCTGGAGCCTGGCAATTACCGGGTGTTGGTGCAGGATGCCAATGGCTGCACCTTCCTTTCTGACGAAGTTTGGGTCGGAGAGCCTGAACCCATCGAGGTGGAGCTGGGGACGACCCGTGCTGTGGACTATGGCCAGTCGATAACACTGGAACCGGAAATACGGGGCGGTATCGGCGAACTTTTTTACGAGTGGTCTCCGCAGGACAGCAGCCTGTTGAGTTGTTTTTTCTGCCTGAATCCGGAAGTTAGCCCGGAATACCAGGTTAGCCTGCGCCTGGTGGTAACCGATGAGGATGGCTGCACCGGCACCGGCCTGGTCACGGTTTACCCCAAAAAGGACCGCCCCATTTTCGTGCCGACGGGATTCACGCCAAATGGCGATAACAACAATGACCTGCTGCTGGCCCATGCCCGCAGCGGGGTGGAAGTGACGATCCGCTATTTCCGGGTTTACGACCGCTGGGGAGAATTGCTGTTCGAAGCAACGGATTTCGCCCCTAACGACCCCGGCATCGGGTGGGACGGCAACTTCCGCGGAGCGCCGGCGCAGGCAGGGCTGTACCTCTGGCATATCGGGGTGGAATTTCCGGACCGGAACCGGGAAGAATTTACCGGGCAGACTACTTTAATCCGATGAAAACCGCACCTTATGAGCCGTTTACTGATTTTACCGCTGCTTCTTGCCCTTGCCCTTTCCCCGGGATGCCAGGAAGCGAACCGGGCCAGGGCGGGAAAAACCGCAGATGCTGGTGAGCGCCGGGAATACGCCATCGTCATTCATGGGGGGGCGGGCGTCATCCTGAGGGATAACCTGGAGCCGGAAAAAGAAAAAGAGATCACTGCCGCACTGAATGCCGCCCTGGACATTGGGGAGGGCATTCTCAGGGCAGGAGGCAGCAGCAGGGACGCCGTTGAGCAAACCATCATGTCGCTGGAAGATTCCCCATTGTTCAATGCAGGCAGGGGAGCCGTCTTCACCCATGAGGGTAAAAATGAACTGGATGCCTCTTTTATGGATGGCGCCACTCGTTCCGCCGGCGCGGTTGGCGGCTTGTCCACCGTAAAAAACCCCATAAGGGCCGCCAGGGCGGTGATGGAAAAATCGGAGCACGTTTTGCTTACGGGGAAGGGAGCGGAAGCTTTTGCGGCAGAACAGGGCCTGGAAATCGTGCCGCCTGACTATTTTTTCACGCAGGAACGCTGGGATGCCCTGCAGCGCGCGCTGGAAGCCGAAAAGAAAAAAAGCGGCGCACTGCCTGTTTCGCCCGAAAACAAATACGGCACCGTAGGTTGTGTGGCGCTGGACAAAGCGGGCAATATCGTTGCAGGCACTTCCACCGGCGGCATGACCAACAAGCGCTACAACCGCTTCGGCGATGTTCCGCTTATCGGCGCAGGCACTTATGCCAACAATACCACCTGCGGCGTATCATGCACCGGCCACGGCGAGTATTTTATCCGCTATGCGGTGGCCTATGATGTCCATGCATTGATGGAGTATAAAGGCCTGACGCTGCAGGAAGCCACAGATTTCATCATTCATGAGAAGCTCCTTCAGGCAGGAGGTAAGGGCGGGCTTGTCGCGCTCGACAGCAGGGGCAATATAGCAATGCCTTTTAATACCCCCGGCATGTACCGGGGTTTTGCCAGGCCTGGCGAGCGGCAGGTGAAAATTTTCGAAGACTGACCCTTAAAAAACTGCACCGCGCAGGAGGCGGTGCAGGAGAAATCTGATTAGTGATGTCGGGCGGCGCTACTATTGCCGCTGTCAAAAATGAAGGATCGCTCTGATGTCTTCTTCAGTCTGAATGGATTTGTCCACGAGTGTTAGCTGGAAGGTATACTCGCCCTTTTTGCTGTGGGCTTCCCGGAGGCTTTCCGGGCGTAGCAGGGCGATCCTGTTGTCAGGTGTAACCATCCAGAGCAGGTTGTCGGAATTTTCGTCAAAACGGATGGGGGCGCTTTCCGTGGCATAATACCGGTAGAGCGTATTCCGGCTTCTGTCGGCCAGGAAGGCTACCTGGTTCCGATAGGTATTGCCGTACTGGTCGCGGAAGGCGGCCTGTATTTCTTCGCCGGAAGGCGTTATGGGGCGGCCGCAGTTCCAGATGCCGAAAGCAGTAGCTTTGAAGCGGTTGACCACCTTGCGCCTGACGAGGTATTGTGTAGCCGGGCCGAAATCGACCCCATCTTCCCGTAGGCTTGCCATATCCCGGTCATAGGCAGAAAGTACTTCAGACTTTTGTTTTTCAGATGTTGCCTGAATGGCAGCCCTTTGCTCTTTAAGCTGAGCTTCCCGGCTGGCCAGTGCGGCGCGGTAGGCTTCGAATTCCGACTGGTAGCGCGCCAGGGCCCGCTCGTAGTCGCTTCCGGTCAGGACTGGGCTGACGATCAGGGTCAGTTGGTTTTGAGGATGGATGAGGGTCAGCTCGTAGTCGCGGTTGTTTACAGGGCGGATTTTTACGGATTCCCACTTCACCCGGAAGGCCCGTTCATCGAAGGCCGGGCTGTTGGGGGAGATTTGCCAGATCACGCCGTCATACATGCGCTGGAGTTTGGCCAGTTCGCTGCGCACCTCACCGTTTTCCGTATCTTCTACCGGCAGGCTGCCATCCAGGAAATTGAGTTCGACGGTTGGCAGGTTTCCATCGGCCCGTTGAGGGCGCAGGGGTTCAACCGGTTTGGGGACGGAAGATTCGACTGCAGCCAGGGCGGCATCGGCCTGGGCGCCGATTTCCCGGAGGCGTTGGGAGAGCTTTTGTTTGAAGGGGAACAGGGGGTCATTGACATCCAGGATGTCATCTTCGACAAGCTGCAGCCGGTCCACGTCCTGGTAAATCCAGGTGCGGGAGAAAGTGTCGAGCTGGTAGATATTGTAGCGGGGCGCCAGGCCGAGGTTCATCTGTGGCAGGGTGATCTCGGAAGCCAGTTCCACATCGATGGTTTTGCCAGGGGCCAGCTGGACGCGTTTCCCGTCCTGTTCGGCGAATATTTCGATCAGGCCTGCCGATTCCAGTTGGAATTTCATTCCGGCGGAATCGTATTCAAGCGGCACGCCGGCGAGGAAGATATCCACAAAATCGAGGATTTCCCTGTAATAGATATCGACTTCTCCTTCGATCAGCTGGCCGTAATCATTGGCGAAGGCTGCAGCGGGCACGACGAGGCGGGAGCCGCTGGGGTATTCATAAACGCCACCCTGGTTAACGGTTACGCGGAAGCTGGAATAAGCCGGGCCTGGCTGTGCGGCCAGCGGCGGGTTCACGCAGGGTTTTTCGGCGAAAAACTGGCTGGCGGTCAGGCTTGCCGGTTTGGGGCTGGAAAAAAGGCCTCCCAGGAGGAATATCAGGGCGGCCAGGGCGGCGGCGGCGGCCCCGCCGATGTACGCCAGGCGCAGGCTGCGCAGCCTGCTGCGGCCCCCCGAAGCGGCGCGGGCGCGGCGGTACTGATCCAGCAGGGCGCCGAAATCCTTATGGCGGGCAATTTCTTCGCCGGACGGCAGCCTGGGGTTGAATTTTATGTTGTAGTTATTACCCATATCTCGTGCGGTTTTTTGCCCGGCAGGGCTATTCAACCATCAGCTCATCATTTTTCTCATCCGGTTCAGGATGCGGAATGTTCTCACTTTTGCATTGTTTTCCGTGATGCCTAGTATGTCTGCGATCTCTTTGAAGGGCCTGCCCTCAAAGAAGCGCATTTCGATCATCTGCAGGTCGTCTTCTTTCAGCTCGTCCAGGGCTTTTACCAGTAGTTGCCGGTACATTTCGTAGTCGTAGTCTTCAATTTCATCGATCATTTCTCCGATGCCGGATTCCTCTACGCTGACCACCCGTTTTTTTTTATACTGCCGGAAGTGCTGCGCCACTTCGTTGCCGGCGATCCGGTACAGCCAGGCGGAAAAGGGTACACCTTTGAATTCGTACTCGCCGAGGCCCTGCATGGCTTTGAGGAACACCTGCGAGCAGAGGTCTGCCGTGAGGGCCTCATCGGCCGTGCGGCGGAAAACAAAAAGGAAAATATCTTCGTAATATCTCTCGTACAGGGGGCGGAACAAAGCAGGATCCTTCTGAGCAGCTTGCACTTCCAGCCACTCTTCCTGCATAGCTGCTGCAGAAACGGTCCTTTTGGGAGCGCTCATCCGAACGGTTTTTGCAAGAGTACGGCTAAATTGCAAATTCGAAAGCATCAAAATATGGATTTTTTGCCAAAAAGCCTACGGTTGTTCAACCTGAGAAACATCGGAAAAGCGCTTGTTTTCCCGGAAGTTGCCTGATCGTTCCACCTTACATAATGGTGGCGGGGCAAAACGTTACACTTTGCCTGGCTCTTTTTTCCAGTCGGCCCGCCGCCTTTTTGTTTTTCGGGAGAAGGCGGGCAGGCTGATGAATTATCCCTAAATTCGCGGCATCATTCACCAATACGTTTGAACTGATGCTTTACCGAATCGTGAGGCCCATTGCTACGCTGGGCCTCCGGGCTTTTTACCGAAAGGTTTACCTTACCAATGCTGGGCGCATTCCCCGGGATAAGCCCGTTATACTGGCCGCCAACCACCCTACTGCCTTTCTGGAGCCCTGCATCCTGGCCTGTTTTCTGGACAGGCCTCTGTATTTTCTGGTGCGTGGCGACCTTTTCGGGAAGCCCATTTACGCTTCGCTCCTTCGCGGGCTGCACATGCTTCCCGTTTACCGCCTGAAGGATGGGGGTTACGGCAGGCTGAAAGACAACTATTCCACCTTCGAGGCCTGCCACACGGCCCTGGCGGAGCGCAAAACGATCATGATACTGGCTGAGGGCAATACCATTCAGGAAAAACGCCTGCGGCCCCTGCAGAAGGGCGCCGCCCGCATTGCCCTGGGTACGCTGGATGCCCAGCCTCAGGCAGAAGAAGTATTCATCGTTCCCGTTGGAGTGAATTTCACCTATGCCGACCGCCACCGCTCGGAAGTGTATATCGATTTCGGGCAGCCCATTCTGGCCAGCGCCTACCTGGCCGAATACCGGGAGAACAACAACCAGGCGATGGCAAACCTCACGGATGCCCTGCGCGAGGGAATGGAACAGCATATCATCATCGTGGAGCGGAAAGAGGATGATGAACTGGCGGAATATTTCCACCAGCTCTACCGCACGGATCAGCCTGTGCCTTTATGGCCCATTGTGTCCCGCAGCGCAAGCCCGCTATTTGAGGAAAAGGCCATAGCAGAAGCCGTCAACAAAATGCCTGCTGAAACCCGCCAAAGCCTGCTGGAGCAGGCCAGGTCCTATTTCGGCGCGCTGGAGCCCGATGGGCTGGATGACCGCGCCATTGGAGGCGGAAACCAGGCCGGGCTTGTACATGCGCTCTTTTTAGCGATAGGCTTTCCCTTCTTCCTGGCCGGCTACCTCTGGAATTATCCGCCGGTTTGGCTGGGCAAATACGTCTCCGATACCAGGGTGAAGACCCTTGAATTCAAAGCTCCGGTGCGCTGGGCAGCTTCCATGGGTGCTTTTTTGATCTATGTGGTGCTCTGGCTGGCTGTGGCTGCACTTGCAGGGGTTTTCGCCCGGAGCCTGGCCGCCGTGGCGCTTCTGCTTCTTCTGGGGCATTTTGCGCTTTACTACCGGGAGTTTGCCGGGCGCTTCCGCAAGAGCCTGGCCTTCAGGCGGCTTCCGGCCGTGCGGCAAAAAGCCCTGATGGCGGAGCGGGCCGCCCTGCTCGCTGCCTTCCGGGAGAACTACCGGTGAACTACAGGCCCGCCCGCCCTACTGGGAGACTGGGAGATTGGGAGAGGGGGAGATGAGGAGAGCCTGCTGCAACCCCTGAAACCTGAAACCTGTAACACCCAATGGAGACCGGGAGACTGGGAGAGGGGGAGACGAGGTGCGCCTGCGGCAACCCCTGAAACTTGAAACCCTGTCCCGTCCTAGCTATGCTCAGCCCGGTAAAAACTTAAAACCCTGGCCTGCCAGGGCTTTGCCTACCCCCTGTTCAGCCCTGCGGCGTATTTCAGGGCGTCCTGCACGTCGGGGCGGATGTGCGCCTCGTCGATTATGTTCATTTTGGAGAGTTGCGCCCGGATGCTTTCGTTTACTCCCGAAAGGACCACCTGCACTTTTCTGGATTGCATGAAGAGGATGATCTCCCTGAGCCTCTGGAGCCCGGTCGCGTCGATCATGGGCACGTTCCGCATGCGGAGGATGAGGATGTTGTGCTGGTCGCCGATGATGTTTTTCAGGGTATCCGAAAATTTCTGTGCAGCGCCGAAGAAAAGCGGGCCGTTGATTTCATAGATGAGGATATTGCGGGGAATGGCCTTTAATTCCTGTTCGAATGTCGGCTCTTCTTCCCCGGCCGGCCCTTCCGACAGCATGGATTGCCCCAGGTTGGTAGCGTCGGCCATGCGTTTCATGAACAGGAAGGCGGCCAGCACCATGCCGATCTCGATAGCGACGACCAGGTCGAAAACGACCGTCAGGAAGAAGGTGGCCAGCAGCACTGCGATGTCGTAGCGGGTTGTTTTGAAAATGGAAAAAAAGGCGTGCAGTTCGCTCATGTTATAAGCTACGACCACCAGGATGCCGGCCAGGCAGGCCAGGGGGATGTGCTTTGCCAGGGGGGATGCAACCAGCATGATAAGCAGCAGAGTCAGGGCGTGGACGATGCCCGCCACAGGAGTCCGGCCGCCGTTTTTGATGTTGGTGGCGGTTCGGGCAATGGCGCCCGTGGCGGGAATGCCGCCGAACATGGCCGACAGGATATTGGCGCCTCCCTGGGCAACCAGCTCCATGTTGGACCGGTGGCGGCCGCCGATCATGCCATCCGCCACTACGGCCGAGAGCAGCGACTCGATGCCCCCGAGCAAGGCGATGGCCAGGGCCGGTTGCAGCAGTTGCTGAATGGTCTCAAGGCTCACCGTGTACAGCCGGGGAGTAGGCAGGGTATTGGGGATGTCGCCAAAGCGGGAGCCGATGGTTTCAACAGGAAGTTGCAGGTAAAAAGCTGCTGCGGTAGCCACAACGATGGCTACCAGCGATCCCGGGATTTTTGTGGTTATCCTGCCAAAAAACAGGGTCAGCAGTATCGTTCCCAGGCCGATTGCCAGGGCGTAAGGGTTGATGGAGCCGAAATGGCCTGTATATGCTACCCACTTTTCAATGAAGGGCGCCGGCACCTGGCCCATTTCCAGGCCGAGCAGGTCTTTGACCTGGGAGGAAAAAATGATGACGGCAATGCCGGCGGTAAAGCCCGTGATCAGGGTGTACGGGAAGTATTTCAGCAGGCGCCCGAATTGCAGAAAACCCATCAGCATCAGCAGGAAGCCGGCGAGGAAAGTGGCGATGGTCAGCCCTTCAATCCCGTATTCCTCCACAATGCTGTACAGGATCACGATAAACGCTCCTGTAGGGCCGCCGATCTGAACCCGGCTCCCGCCGAGGGCGGAGATGGCGAAGCCGGCGACGATGCCCGTTATGAGCCCTTTCTCAGGCGATACGCCGGAGGCGATGGCGAAAGCGATGCACAATGGCAGGGCCACGATGCCCACGATAATCCCCGACAAGATGTCCCGGGAGAGGGCTTTCCTGCTGATACCTTCCTTCAGGACGGTAATCAGTTTGGGCGTAAATTCGCTTTTCATTCAAGCTGGCAGTTGTTCCGGCTGCAAAGTTGGCAAAAGGCCGGATATTAAGAACGGTTACAGGCACTTTATTCCTCCTCTTCCTGCATCCCGTCGAGCAGGGTGGGGGGAAGGCTTTTCGATACCCGGGCGCCCAGGCCGCGGATGCGTTCGGCCCTGCCTACCAGGGTGTCGCCGAATTTTCTGGAATCCACCAGTTTGTTCATCGCGTCCTGGTAAGCGCCCTGGGCCTGGTTGAGGCGTTGGCCGACGGCCCGGAGGTCTTCCACGAAATTGACGAACTTGTCGTAGAGCATGCCGCTTTGCCGGGCAATTTCGAGCACGCTGTTTTTCTGCTTTTCCTGTTTCCAGATGTAGGAAACGGTGCGCATCGTGGCCAGCAGGGTGGAGGTGGTGACGATGACGACATGTTCGTCGAGGGCGTCCAGAAAGAGGCGGTTGTCATGTTGGACGGCCAGGGCGAAGGCCGGTTCGATGGGGATGAAGAGCAGCAGGTAATCCGGAGAGTGGATTTGGTATAGCTGCTGGTAATTTTTGCCGGCCAGGTTTTTGACGTGCTGGCGGATGCTGTCGGTATGGGCTTTGAGCAGCCGTTGCCGTTCTGGTTCAGATTCCGCCTGCAGGAACTGGTCGTAGGCTTTCAGGGATACCTTGGAATCGATGATCAGGTGTTTGCCTTCCGGGAGGTTGATCACGAAATCCGGCCGTTTCTGCCGCCCGTCTTCATCGGTGAAGGAGGGCTGGGCCAGATAGTGGATGCCTTTGGCGAGCCCGGCTTTTTCCAGGAGCAGTTCCAGCTGGATTTCACCCCAGTCGCCCTGGGTTTTGTTGTCGCCTTTAAGGGCCGAAGCCAGGTTGTTGGCGTCGGTGCTGAGCTGGCGGTTAAGTTCCCGCAGGTGTTCGATTTCCTTTTTCAGGCTGACGCGGTCTTTGGTTTCTTCCAGGAACCGCTTTTCGATGCCTTCTTCGAAAGATTTGATCTTCTCCCGCAGCGGTTCGAGCAGGCCGTGGAGTTGCTCCTGGTTCTGGAGGGTGAACTTCCTGCTCTTTTCCTCCAGCAGGCGGTTGGCGAGGTTTTCGAATTCGAGGCGGGCGCGCTCCTGCAATTCTTCCACTTCCCTTTTCCGGGCATCGAGCTTGTCTTCCAGGTTGCGGATGAGCTGTTCCTGGGCAGCCAGGCGGTTGCTCAGCATCCGGTTTTCCTCTTCCTTTTCCCGCAGATCCTCCTGCCGCAAATCCGCCTGTTCCTGAAGCTGCTGGAAGGCGGCTTTGGGCACGTATTGTTCATGGACCTCCTCTTTGGGCAGCATGCCGTGTTTGACGCGGAGCCGGGCGATCAGCCACCCCAGCAGGCCGCCGATGAGCAGCCCTAGCAGCAGGAACAGAAAGGGAAGGGTTTGAGTATCCGGCATTTGTGCTGCAATTTAAAGTGGGGCCATAATTTACTGCCTTCGCAATATGGGGCGGTCCAGTATCCGCCGTTCCGGGACGATTTCGCTGAGGTCGAAGGGAACGAGTTTGCTGAGTTCGGCCCGGCTCAGGCCGGCCTCGTCGGCGCGGCGGATGGCGCTGGCCACCTGTTCGCGGTCGCCCTTGCTGCGGTAGGCGATGATGAGCTGAGCGAAAGCCCGGAGGTTCCTGGGGTCGGCGCGCAGGCTCGTTTCGGCAGCCTGTATGGCCTGTTCGTACTGCCCCAGCTTCTGGCTCGACTCGGCTTTGCGCAGCAGGGCCGCCGTATTGGTGGGATTTCGCCGCAGGGCCGATTCGGCCTCGGCCTTGATCTGTTTTTGCGCTTCGATCTTCTGGTTTACCTCTTTTAGCTTTTCGTCCAAATCCGTGGAGCGGCTCGTGGAAGGCATTTGTTTCAGCCTGTTGAGGTCTTCTTTTGCCTTGTCCAGTTGTTCCGTTTTGAGGTAGGCGTCGCAGCGGATTTCCAGGAGTTTTGCATTGGTGGAATCCTTTTCCAGGGCTACGCTGAGGTCTTCGGCAGCCTCGACGAATTGTTCCTTTTTGTACAGGAGGATGCCCCGGTTATTGCGCGCCAGGGCGTAGTTGGGATGCCAGGCGAGCACCGAGTCATAGGAAGAAAGGGCCTTTTCGGCCTGGTCGGTAGCCAGATAGTTGTCGGCCAGCACCATGCCCTTGACGAGCACGGAAGCCGAGTCCTGAGCTTCGAAGCCTTCCAGCATTTCGATGGCCAGGTTTTTATTATCGCTTTCATGGGCGATGAGCCCGAAAAGCAGCCTGATATTTTCCTCCAGAGACTGGGTCAGGTTGCCTTCTGTGACGATGCTGGAAATGGTCGGAACGGTAATTACCTGAGCTGCCTCGGCCAGGTTGAGCCGGTTGAGGGGGAGTTTTCCGCCTTCGTTGAGGAATTTGTAGAACATCTGGATGGTCGTGCCGCCGGAACTGCCTTTTCCCGCCGTGCCCCAGATTACCAGTTTTGCATGGCAACTGCTGGCTTTTCGGCCGGCGTCATCGTAAGAAGTCGGAAAACTGTTGGGGTCGCTTTCGTCGGCTCTGTAGAACCCGATCTCGCAGTCGATATCGTATTTCTCCTTGAACTGGGACAGGCTGCTGTTGATGGCGATGTGCGGTTTGGTGGCTTCCCCTTCGAGCACCTGGAAGGGGAACAACAGGATATTGAAGGCTTCGGGTTCCGGGAAAGCCGGGCAATTTTCGGCATCCGCCTGCTGGGCGCCTTCCTGCCCACTGGTAGGCCGGGTGAAGTACCAGATACCCACAGCGGCCAGAGCTATGGCCAGTACGCCGGCCAGCCAGGCGATGGCCCTGTGATTCCCGGCAGCGGGGCTGCCTTTGAGGGGGCCCAATTCGCCGAGTTCCAGGCGCTCCGCCAGTTGCAGGAGTTGCTGGGTGGTGCGGCTGTAGCTCAGTTTGCTCTGTTCGGCGCTGGCCAGCCCAAAGGATTCATCGCGCTGTGCTTTTTTAAACTGGGCCTGAGCCTGCAGGGCTTCCTGTTGCAGATGCCTGTACCGGGCGTCGCCGGCCAGGAAGCTGAGCAGCAAATCCAGCGCCTTTTCCGTTTCGGCATTGCCGATGAGCCGTTTTAATTCAATTAAGAGTTGGGCCTTGTCCATGGATCGGGCTTTGGTGAGGAAACGCATATCCTCCTTCAAAAATATAACAATTCCTCATAATTTGGGGGAAAACCTCATTGCCCTTTGCCCAGTTCCACCGCCCGGGTGAGGGCGGCTGCGGCGCCGGCCATGATGTCGTCCCGCACCAGGTTCTGGTTGTAGGAAGCCAGGGCGGCTTCCGTGGTGCCGCCCCTGGAGCACACCCTGTCGATCCACTCCTCGCAGCTCAGGTTCGATTTGCTGAACAGTTCAATGGCTCCCCGGAAAGTCTGGCTGACCAGCAGCTCGGCCTCGGAGTAGTTGAAGCCCATGTCGCGTGCAGCATCCATGAGGGCTTTCATGAAGAACCACACATAGGCCGGCCCGCTGCCGCTGATGGCTGTGGCGGCGTCTATGGCTTCTTCCTTTTCGACGTAGATGGTCTTGCCCGTGGTGTTAAGCAGGTTCTGCACCATGACCAGCTCGATGCGGGTCACTTCGTCGGAGGAGGTGAAAGCCGTCATGCCCATGCCGATCTGTGCCGGCAGGTTGGGCATGGCTCTGATGACCTTGTGGACGCCCAGCGATTCGGTGATGGCCCTGATGCGGATGCCGGCCATGATGGAGAGGAAAACCTGCTGGGGGTCCACCAGCTTTTTGATGCTTTGAAACAAAGCCGGCGAATCCTGGGGTTTGACGGCGAAGATGGCCAGGTCAGCCGATTCCAGGCAGTCCTCAGGCCGGCTGTAAACCGTGCCGATGTCTTTCAGAGCCAGCTCTGCCGCCTTCTGTTCCGATTTTTCGAGGATCATCATGTCCTCCTTGCTGGTTATGTGCGAGCGCTGGAAACTCTGTGCGTAGGTGAGGCCCATGTTGCCGCCTCCGATGATCAGTATTTTCATGCTTTGGTGCTTGTGCTTTCTGACAGTAGGCACAAAGCTACATCATGGCAGGGAAACGAAAAAAAAGATTTCGATGTTTGAACTTTGAAAATCGTTTGCTGTTTAAACCAGAAAACGGGGAAACCTGTTTGCAACTTTATTGTCAATAAAAATCAATTTCGACTATGAAGAAAGTAACTGTCTTTTCCGCGCTTCTGGCGGCCTTCGCTCTGGTAGGCATGAGTTTTACTGCTCCGGTTAAAGGAGAATTCCAAACGCTTTCGGTGAATGTGGACAAAAGCGAAATTATCTGGAAGGGTTACAAGGTGACCGGTTCTCACCACGGCATCGTCCAGTTGAAGGATGGCAAACTGGATATGAAGGACGGCAAGCTGGCCGGCGGAAGTTTCTCGATCGACATGACTTCCATCACGGTAAAGGACATGACCGGCGAATATGCCCAGAAACTGGAAGGGCACCTCAAGTCCGATGATTTTTTTGGGGTTCAGAAATTCCCGACGGCCAAATTCGTGATCACCCAGGCTATTCCCTACGGAACGCCGGGCGTTTACAAGATCGTCGGCAACCTGACGATCAAGGAAACGACAAAAGCGATCAAGTTCCAGGCCAACGTAAAGGAAGAAGCCGGGTCGACGGTAGCAACGGCCGACATTAAGCTGGACCGCTCCGAATTTGACGTGCGCTACGGTTCGGGCAGCTTCTTCGACAACCTGGGCGACAAGACCATTTACGACGAGTTCGACCTGGAAGTGAAGCTGGTGGCCGGCAAATAAGCCGCTTTTCCGGAAGAAAAATCACCCAATTGATACCTCACTAATAGTTCTCGCGAGCGCGATTGCGCTTCGAAGGGCTGCGCCGGAAGGCAGCTGCCCTTTTTTTATTGGAACGCGGGCCGCAGGCCCGCGTTCCGGATTGTTATATTGTTATATTGTTATA
>CAUJDW010000003.1 GCA_963169455.1 Bacteroidota bacterium
ACCCGATTGACCCGATAGACCCGACCAACCCGACCAACCCGATCACCCCGATCACCCCGAAACACCCGACCAACCCGAAACACCCGACCAACCCGACCAACCCGAAAAACCCGATTGACCAGACCAACCCGATTCACCCGAAACACCCGACCAACCCGAAACACCCGATAGACCCGACCAACCCGACAAACCCGACAAACCCGATTCACCCGACCCACCAGTCTCCCCTCGGGCGGGCGGTTATCCGCAACGCAGGCAAAGCCCCTCTGAAGGCTCTCTGATTATCACGTCGCGGGGCCACAGGCCTGCGTTCCAACCAGAAAAGTTACATAACCGGGATATATACCCATCATCTGCTCTGATAAAACCGGGATTACCCATACCGGCTGGGCGAAAGTGAAAAGCCCGCCCGCGGATTTGGGTTTTTAGTGGGCGGCATTGTCGGTCATGAGGTTTTGGGGTATATTAAGGAACGGCCGGGCGGACATAGCAGATTTATACGCAATAGGGTTTATGAGGTTGGCAATGCGGTAGGGCTGTAGTTCTGTACCACTCCGCCGCTCAAAGAATAAAAAGCTGGTAATCAAATGGTTGATAAGAGAGTAGAAAACAGGCTGTATAATCCTTTAAGATTATTGAACTGAGAATTCATGACGATTGTAGTTAATTCATTATTATAGAGGTAAATTGTTAAAACTCATAAAGCAAGGATTATGATAAACTGGCAAGAATATATAGAATCAAACCCCAAGAAATTATATGGTAAACCTGTAATAAAAAATACTAGGATACCTGTCGATTTGATATTAGAGAAGATGTCAGAAGGAGAAACTGTTGATGATTTATTGAGAGCATATCCAAGAATTAATAGAGAAGCGATTATGGCATGTCTAGCGTTTGCATCAGAATCTGTGAAAAATGAAGTAGTATATTCAATAGCATCGTAATTTGAAAATAGGAGGTATGAACCTATTAGCGGATGAAAGCGTAGATTTTGGGATAATTGAAGCACTAAGGGAAAATGGATATGAAGTTGAAGCGATAATTGAGATTGACCCAAGTATAGATGACGATGAGGTATTGGGAATAGCGATTGAAAAAGATGTAATCCTACTAACAGAAGATAAAGATTTTGGGGAATTAACGTATAGATTGAAGAAACCAAATACAGGAATCTTGCTGATAAGATTAAGCGGATTAACAATTGAGAAGAAGGTTGGAATGGTATTAGAGACATTGGATAAACATACGGAAGAATTAAAAAATCATTTTTCCGTCCTATCAGTCAACAAATTGAGAATAAGAAAATAAAAGATAGATCGCGCGGCGGGCAGTACAGAACAATGCGCATAGGCAATAGCGGTTAATCACCGCTACTGCCCATGCGCCAACCGTTACCTCCCTTTTTTGTACCTTTCCCCTGCTTACGCATGTGTTCTTCAAAGCGAACCGGCAAGCCGCCGCTATGCAGGGATAGCCCGGGATTCGGGCCTGCGTTCCGGATGGAGTATTCAGCACCAATAAACGAAAAGCCATGCCTATTGTCATTGTCCTGTCAGGCGTTTTGCTTCTTTTGCTGCTCATTACCGTTGGGCGTTTCAATGCGTTCATTGCCTTCATCCTCGTAGCGCTGTTTGTTGGCGTAGCCGAAGGGCTGCCGGTGCTGGAGGCCCTGTCCGCCATCCAGCGGGGCATTGGAGACACGCTGAGTTCGCTGGTCATGATCCTCGGGTTCGGGGCCATGCTGGGCAAGCTGGTGGCCGACAGCGGTGCGGCGCAGCACATCACCGAAAAGCTGGTGGCGTCCTTCGGGCTCAGGCGGGTGCATTGGGCGCTGATGCTGACCGGGCTGATCGTGGGCATCCCCATGTTTTACACCGTTGGTTTCGTGATCATGGTGCCGCTGGTGTTTACGGTGGCCGCCTCCACGGGCCTGCCCCTGCTCTACGTGGGCCTGCCCATGCTCGCCTCCCTGTCGGTGACCCACGGCTTCCTGCCGCCGCACCCCGCGCCGACGGCCATCGCGGAGATGTTCCGGGCCGACATGGGGCTGACGCTCCTGCTGGGGCTCGCCCTGGCCATTCCGGCAGCCGTACTGGTCGTCCCTATCTTTTCCAAAAGGTCGGGCAGGTTCAAACCGCAGCCGCTGAAGGAATTTTACAGCGCGGAACTTATGCCCCGCGAGCAGCTTCCACCCTTCTCCGTCAGCCTGTTTACTGCATTGTTGCCGGTGCTCCTCATCGGGGCCTCCGCCCTGCTGCGCCTTTTTCTGGGCGAAGAGCACTTTCTCCGGAAAGTTGGCGATGTCGTCGGCGATCCCGTTCTGGCCATGCTGCTGTCGGTGCTGGCGGCCATCTACCTGCTGGGCATCCGGCGGGGAAGGAAGATGGGCGAGATCAGCGATTCCCTGGCCAAAGCGGTGTCCGGCATCACCCTGGTGCTGCTGATCATCGGGGGGGCCGGTGCACTGAAGGAGGTGCTGGTGGCCAGCGGGGTGAGCGAATACATCGGCGGGCTGATGAAGGATTCCGGCTTGTCGCCTCTGGTGCTGGCCTGGCTCATCGCAGCCATCATCCGGATCAGCGTGGGCTCGGCGACGGTGGCCGGCATGACCGCGGCGGGCATCGTCCTGCCCATCATCGGCCAGAGCGGGGTTTCGCCCGAACTGATGGTGCTGTCCATAGGCGCGGGCAGCATTTTCTTTTCCCACGTCAATGACGGCGGCTTCTGGCTGTTCAAGGAATACTTCAACCTCTCGGTGAAGGACACCATCATGACCTGGTCGATGATGGAAACAACGGTTTCGGTGGTGGGGCTGTTGGGGGTGCTGATCATGGATCTTTTTATTTGAGTTGTTTGAAGAAATAAAAGCCTGTTTTTCAATGTAATGGAGGATGGTCGGAAGTCGGAAGTGGGAAGTCGGAAGTGGGAAGTCGGAAGTGGGAAGTCGGAAGTGGGAAGTCGGAAGTGGGAAGTCGGAAGTCGGAAGTCGGAAGTCGGAAGTCGGAAGTGGGAAGCGGCCGAAGGGAGTCCCGTACCGGCTGCAAGGAGGCCGGGATCGGAAGTCGGAAAGGCCTGGCGATTTCCGGGGATATCCCGACTGTTTCCGCCCGCCCGCTTCGCTCGCGTTCGGGTAGACCTTCCGGCTCCATAACCAGGCGCCTCCAAAGCCTAAACACCGTATTCGCCTGCTGCTGCAGCCGGGCAAGTACCGTACATAAAAAAACATTTATCATGATAGAATCAAAACTCAAGGAATTAGGCCTGCAACTGCCACCGCCTCCGCCACCCGGCGGCATCTACCATCCGGTGGTGATCGTGGACAAGATGCTCTACGTTTCAGGGCAGGTACCCATACAATCCGATGGCTCCATGATCTTCGGCACGGTGGGTAAGGACATGAGTGTGGAAGACGGGCAGCGCGCCGCCCGGCAGGTGGGGCTCACTATGCTGGCCACCATCAGGGATCAGCTCGGCAGCCTCGACGGCATCAAGAGGCTGGTCAAAACCCTGGGCATGGTCAACTGCGAGCCTGGCTTCGGCAGCCAGCCCCTGGTCATCAACGGCTTCAGCGAACTGATGGTGGAACTGCTCGGCGAACAGAACGGCAAAGGCGCCCGCAGCGCCGTAGGCATGATCCTGCCCCGCGGCGTGGCGGTGGAAATCGAGGCGATTTTTGAGATGTTTTGATGGGGTTTCAGGTTTCAGGGTTTCAGGGTTTTAGAGTTTCAGGTTTCAGGGTTTCAGAGTTTTCAGGTTTCAGGTTTCAGGGTTTCAGGGTTTCAGGGTTTCAAGTTTTTTGAGTTGAAAAACAATTAAACCATGCCAACAATTAACCAGTTTGAGGACTTGACTATTTGGCAAAAGGCAAGAAAGCTATGCCAGGCTATATTTGAATTAACACAACGGGAGCCATTTTCAAAAGATTATTCTCTCAGAAACCAAATTCTTTCTTCCTCCGGGTCAATAATGGATAATATCGCGGAGGGTTTTGAACGGGATGGCAACCGGGAGTTCATCCAATTTCTTAGCATAGCAAAGGGTTCTTGTGGCGAAGTCCGGTCCCAGCTCTACCGCGCATTGGATCAAAAATATATCAACCAGGAGGAATTTAATGCCCAGGCATCCACCGCTAAGGAGATCAGCGGCGGTATCAGAAACCTTATTGTATATTTGAATAATTGCGACATAAAAGGCGCAAAATTCCGTGAAGCCATAGTCCAATATGGAAACAGCCCCCCTCTGCAACCTGCAACCTGTAACCTGCAACCTGTAACCTGCAACCTGTAACCTGTAACCTGCAACCTGTAACCTGTAACCTGTAACCTGTAACCTGTAACCTGCCCCCCCAGCAAAACCCAGAGTATATGGATTGGTACAAAATCTCCAACGAACCGGACATCCCTTCCCCCACCATGCTGGTATTTCCGGATCGCATCCGCGAAAACATCCGCAGGATGGCGGCCATTGCAGGCAGCCCGCAGCGGCTGTGGCCGCACGTGAAGACCCACAAGCTGCCTCAGGTGGTACGGATGCAACTGGAGGCCGGTATAAACCGCTTCAAATGCGCCACGATCCGGGAAGCCCGGATGGCAGCCGAAGCAGGCGCAGCGGAAATACTCATGGCCTACCCGCTCTACGGCCCGGCTGTGGAACAGTTGTTCGGGCTGATAGCCCGGTATCCGGACACCCGCTTTTCCGCCATCGTAGATAACCCCCAGCACGGCCGCTGGCTGGAGGCCGCCGCGCTATCCCACGCCCGGCCCCTTGATGTTTTCCTGGACCTGGACGTGGGCATGGAGCGCACCGGCATCAAACCCGGGCGGGAAGCGCTGCAGCTGTATCGTACTATTGCCGGTTCTGCCTGGTTGAACGCCCGCGGCCTGCACATCTACGACGGCCACATGCACATTCCGGATCGGGAGGAACGGGAAATGGCCTGCGCCGCCTGCTTCGCCCCGGTAACGGAGTTAATACAGGCATTGGAAGCCGACGGCCTGAAGCCGGAGGAGCTGATCTGCGGCGGCTCGCCTTCTTTCCCCATCCACGCCCAACACCCGGAACGCATCCTGAGCCCCGGCACCACATTACTTTGGGACGTGGGCTATTCCTCCAAATTCCGGGATATGGACTTCCTCCACGCCGCCCTGGCCTTTACCCGGGTGGTCAGCAAACCCGGAAAAGGCAAGCTCTGCCTCGACCTGGGCCACAAGGCCATCGCCTCTGAAATGCAGCCGCCCCGCGCCGCTATTTTCGGCATCCCGGACTACGAACTGGCCGTGCACAGCGAGGAACACATGGTTATTGCTTTTGGGGAAGCGGAAAAGTATTCGGTGGGCGATTGCCTCTACGCCATCCCCCGCCACATCTGCCCGACCATGGCGCTCCACAGCCATGTGTGGGCGGTGGAAGGGGGGCGTGCGGTGGAAGCCTGGCCGGTGGTGGCCAGAGAGCGGGAGGTGGGGCTTTAGGGTATTGAACCGCAAAGGGTGACGCGAGACGGGGTGGCGAGGGACGGGGTGACGAGGGGCGCAAACCTCTTCGATTCCCAGGAAACCGTGAAACCTCTGCGTCTTAGCGTCTCCTATGTTTGTGTAAAAACCGCAAAGGCGCAGAGAACGCAGAGGTTTGTCGCTATAGAAGGCCCTTTCTCCGCGTCTGCGGTAAAAAAACTTTGTGTCTCCGCAGTTCAAAAACTCAAACAATCAATCCTGATCAAAATATGAACCAGCAAGCCCACTTCATCATCGACGCCCACCTCGACCTGGCGATGAACGCCATGGAATGGAACCGCGACCTGAGCCGGCCTGTGGCCGAGATCCGCGAAAGAGAAAAAGGCATGGCGGATAAGCCGGATCGCGGCAATAATACCGTTTCACTGCCCGCCATGCGCGAAGGGCGCATTGGCCTGTGCGTCGCCACCCAGATCGCCCGCTACGTTAAAAAGGGCAACCCGCTTCCCGGCTGGCATTCGCCGGAGCAGGCCTGGGCCATGACGCAGGCCCAGCTGGCCTGGTACCGCGCCATGGAAGATGCCGGCCAGATGGCGCCTATTGCCGATCTCTCTTCCCTGGAGGCCCACCTGAAACGCTGGGAAAGCCCCGGCCCCCACGAGCCCATCGGCTACATCCTCAGCCTGGAAGGCGCGGATTCCATGGTGACGCTGGATTATGTGGAGCGCGCGCACGCCACGGGCCTGCGCGCCATCGGGCCCGCCCACTATGGCCCGGGCACCTATGCACAGGGGACGGACGCCACAGGGGGGATCGGAGAAAAGGGCCGGGCGCTGCTCCACAAGATGGAGGAGCTCAATATCATACTGGACGCCACCCACCTCTGCGACGACAGCTTCTGGGAAGCCATGGATCACTTCTACGGGCCCGTCTGGGCCAGCCACAGCAACTGCCGCAGCCTGACGCCCCACAACCGGCAGTTCAGCGACGAACAGCTCCGCGAGCTCATCAGCCGGGGCGCCGTCATCGGCATTCCGCTCGATGCCTGGATGATGGTTCCCGGCTGGGTGCGGGGGCAATCCACGCCGCAAAACACGGGCCTCACCCTGGAGGTGATGCTGGACCACATAGGCCATATCTGCCAACTGGCAGGCAACGCCCGGCACGTGGGCATCGGCACCGACCTCGACGGCGGCTTCGGGAAGGAGCAATGCCCGGCCGATATCGATACCATCGCCGGCCTGCAAAAGCTGCCGGGCCTGCTGGAAAAGCGCGGCTACAGCGAAACGGATATCAAAAACATCCTGCATCAGAACTGGATCGATTTCCTGCGCAGGGCGTGGGGGTAGGCAGTGTTCGGCGGGCAGAGCCTTGGCAGGACAAGGTCTCAGGTTGCTGGTTTCAGAGGTTGCCGCAGGCTCACCTCGTCTCCCCCTCTCCCGGCCTCCATTGGGTGTTACAGGTTTCGGGTTTCATGTTTCAGGTTACAGGGGTTGCCGCGGGCTCACCCCGTCTCCCCTCACCCAGTCTCCCGTTCTCCATTGGGTGTTACAGGTTTCATGTTTCAGGTTTGAGGTTCCCCTGATAAGCAGGCTTTTACCGGGGTGTCGGCACAGTTATTTGAACAGTCACATAAACAAAGCCGAAAGCGCCACACCCCAGCCAACGATCCCAAAGGGATCGAACATCTATAGCAAAGCCCCAGGCGCCACACCCCAGCCAACGATCCCAAAGGGATCGAACATCTATAACAAAGCCGAAAACGCCATTCCCCTGCCAACGATCCCAACGGGATCGAACACCTATAGCAAAGCCCCAGGCGCCACACCCCTGCCAACGATCCCAAAGGGATCGAACATCTATAGCAAAGCCGAAAACGCCACACCCCTGCCAACGATCCCAACGGGATCGAACACCTATAGCAAAGCCTCATCCAACCAGGTTGGGAAGAACAACTATACCAGTACATTACAGGCATCATGCAAAACAAAGGACAAAAAATGATTGCCATCAATGGCATGCCTGGCCATATCCACTTTTTAATTGGGATGCGGCCAAATTGTTGTCTCTCAGATATGGTAAGAGAAGGAATATCTCAGGTTCCTCAAAAAATTCGCAGTGGAATACGACGAGAAATATTTGTTTGAATGGATAGATTAGTTCGATGCCGCCGGCATCGGAGGAATTATTGCTTTGGCCTGGCTATACCCGTTCAATCCCTTCGGGATTGGCAGGGAGCCCGGCGACGCCCACAGGCAGCAAATGGGGGCTGTTCAAAGTTCCAGCGGGCTTTTCGCGTTACAAAAGAGCGGCTTATCCGGAGCGCTCTTCAAAGGTAGCCGGGAGGAGCCGGAAGCGTTCCTTTTAGGGATTCCATCGCTTGCAGCGATGGAATCCCTAAATCGCCGTTTTGCGTTCCGGAGCCAGGGGGAAGCCCCGGCAGCTTCGGGGGCGCCGCCTTAAGTGGGCGCAAAGCCCTGAGAAGCCTCCTTTGCCTTACGCGAAAGGGCCGTTCCAGGTTTCAGGGGTTGCCGCAGGCTCACCTCGCCTCCCCCTCTCCCAGTCTCCATTGGGTGTTGCAGGTTTCAGGTTTCGGGTTTCAGGTTTCAGGTTTCAGGGGTTGCCGCAGGCTCACCTCGCCTCCCCCTCTCCCAATCTCCATTGGGTGTTGCAGGTTTCAGGTTTCAGGGGTTGTTAGTTAAAAGTGGTTGTTTCAAAAGTGAAAATTAAAATAGGAGGAGCCCATTCTGGAATAATTGCCTGGAATTTATTAAACACGGAGATGCACGGAGCTGTGTAACTCCGTGTTTTCTCCGTGTGACTCTGTATCAAAAAAACAGCTCTGAGATCGAGTTTTTTTTAAATTTACAGGGACACTAACTTGTTGAAACAAGCGACAAACATCTTTCAAATGCGATTATTCCAATCACTTTTTATCCTCTTTTGTGCACTGATACCCGGCCTTAGTCACCTCTACGCCCAGAGCACTTACGAATACCCCTTCCGGAACCCCGGCCTGCCGCTCGACGCCCGGGTGGCCGACCTCATCGGGCGGCTGAGCCTGGAGGAGAAAGTGTCGCTGATGCCGCACACGGCGGCAGGCATACCCCGGCTGGGCATTCCCGAATACAACTGGTGGAGCGAAGCCCTTCACGGCGTGGCCCGCTCTTCGCCAGCCACCGTATTCCCCCAGGCCATCGGGCTGGCGGCCACTTTTGACCCTGTGCTCATCGAGCAGGTGGGGGATGCCATTTCCGAGGAGGGGCGGGCTATATACCATGCGGCCATCCGAAAGGGTATCCACAAACACTACATGGGCCTGACCTTCTGGTCGCCGAACGTCAATATCTTTCGCGACCCGCGCTGGGGCCGCGGGCACGAAACCTACGGGGAAGACCCCTTCCTGGCCGGCGAGATCGGCGCAGCCTTCGTCAGGGGCATTCAGGGCGACAACCCGGACTACCTGAAGGCGGCGGCCTGCGCCAAACACTTCGCCGTGCACAGCGGCCCGGAAGCCAAACGGCACGTGTTCAACGCCATCGCCAGCCCCAAGGACCTGAATGAAACCTACCTGCCCGCCTTTAAAAGGCTGGTTGACGAAGGCGTGGCCGGCGTGATGTGCGCCTACAACCGCACCAATGACGAGGGCTGCTGCATGAGCCCCACGCTGCTGCTCAAAACCCTGCGCCGGCAATGGGGCTTCAAGGGCTATATCGTGTCTGACTGCTGGGCTCTGAGCGACCTGCACAACTTCCACAAGATCACGGCCAATGCGGAGGAATCGGCGGCGGCGGCAGTGAAAAGCGATGTCAACGTCAACTGCGGAGTAGTGTACAACCAACTCGATGAGGCGGTACGGAAAGGCCTTGCCACGGAAGCGGAAGTGGACGGCGCGCTGGACGAGCAACTGCGCATCCGCTTCTGCCTGGGCATGTTCGACCCGCCCGAGCAGGTGATCTACGCCGGCATCGGCGAGGACGCCATTCACGCGCCCCAGCATGTGGAACTGGCCAGAGAGGCGGCCCGGAAGTCCGCCGTGCTGCTCAAAAACAGAAATAACGCCCTGCCTTTGCGGCCTGACATCGGGCAGTTGTACGTCACCGGGCACAACGCCGCTGATGTCAACGTGCTGATCGGCAACTACTTCGGCATCAGCAGCAGTATGGTGACCATCCTGGAGGGCATCGCGGGGGCCGTTTCACCGACGACGGTCCTGCAGTACAGCCAGGGCCTGCTGGTAGGGCAAAAAGAAGTGACGATCCCCGGCATGAACTACAACGCCTCGGTGGCCGACGCGACGATCGCCGTCATCGGCCTGTCGCCCCTGGAGGAAGGGGAGGAGGGCGACGCCATCGCTTCCGACTCCGGCGGCGACCGGCGGCGCATCGAGCTGCCGGCGCCGCAGGTGGAATTCGTAAAAGACCTCAAAAAGCGCTGCGGCGACAAGCCGCTGATCGTCGTCATTTGCGGCGGCAGCGCCATGGCCTTCCCGGAGATCCACGATGTGGCCGACGCCATCCTGTGGGTGGGTTATCCCGGTGAGCAGGGCGGCAACGGCATTGCGGACCTGATCTTCGGCCGCGCCGCCCCTTCCGGGCGCCTGCCGGTGACCTTTTACGCGGACACCGAGCAACTGGGCGATTTTGAGGACTACCGCATTGCGGAAGGTGGAAAAACCTATAAGTATTTCCGGGGAAACCCCCTGTACCCCTTCGCCTTCGGGCTGGGTTACAGCGATATCAGGTATTCCCCGACGGGCTCCAACCGCCTGTCTATGCTGGAAGGCGTGCCGCTGTCGCTGAAAGTCAAGGTCGCCAACCAGGGCAGCCGGCAACAGGAAGAGGTGGTGCAACTGTACACCCACAAAAATGAAGCCCCCTTCCCGGCGCCGCAGTACGCCCTGAAAGCCTTCCAGCGGGTGAGCCTGGAGCCCGGGGAAACCAAAGTAGTGGAATTCCTCATCGACAGGCCCATGCTGGAGGAAGTGGATATGGACGGCCGCCGCGTCCTGTTGCCCGGCGCCTATACCTTCTGGGTGGGTGGCGCCAGCCCGCACCCGCGCGCGCAGGAGCTGGGCGCATCCAAACCCGTTCAGTACAACGTGACGCTAAGGGTTACACAAAAAAGCACGGAGATCAATGAATAATAAAACCATTGCCATCGGCGCCGACGTGGGCGGCAGCCACATCACCTGCGCCGCCATCGACATGGCGGCAGGGCGCCTGCTGCCCGGCACGCAGAAACGCGCCAGCGTGGACAACAATGCGGATGCCGCCACCATCTTCGGCCAGTGGGCCCTGGCCCTGAACGGAGCCATCGCCGAGGTGGATTCCAGCCGTATCGCCGGCATAGGCTTCGCCATGCCCGGGCCCTTCGATTACGTGCGCGGCATTTCGAAGATGCAGCACAAGTTCGTGGGCATCTATGACATCGATATCCCCGGGGCTTTGGGGGGGCAGCTCAGCATCCCCCTGCCCATGCGCTTCCTGAACGACGCCACCTCTTTCGCCGTGGGCGAAGCCTGGCTGGGGCAGGGCAGGGGCTTCGGGCGCGTGGTGGCCATCACCCTGGGCACCGGCTTCGGCTCCGCCTTCATCGGCCAGGGCGCGCCCGTGGTGGCCAGGGAGGATGTGCCCGATCAGGGCTGCCTCTGGCACCTGCCCTTCGACAAGGGCATCGCCGATGAATATTTCTCCACCCGCTGGTTCGTGAACGAATACGAAAAGGCGGCCGGCAAAAAGCTGCCCAACGCCAAAGCCATCGCCGACGCCAGCGCCACGGACGAAATAGCCGCCGGCTTGTTCGTGCAGTTCGGCCGCAACCTCGCCGCCTTCCTCGGCCCCTGGCTGCAGCGCTTCCGCGCGGATGTGGTGGTGATGGGCGGCAACATCACCGGCGCTTACCCGCTCTTCGGCCCGGCCTATGAGCAGGCACTGTCGGAGCAGGGGCTGCACCTGCCTTCCAGGACGTCTTCGCTTGGCGAGGATGCAGCGATGATCGGCTGTGCACGTTTGTTTGAGGAGGGTTTTTGGGAGAAGGTGGAGATGGAGCTGCGGAGGATGTTGTAGGGGAGGAGGCTTTGTCGGGTGTTTCAGGTTGGTCGGGTTAATCGGGTTAATCGGGTTAATCGGGTTTTGTCGGGATTTTCGGGTCAATCGGGTATATCGGGTCAATCGGGTTTTGTCGGGACTTTCGGGTCAATCGGGTATATCGGGTCAATCGGGTTTTGTCGGGACTTTCGGGTGTTTCGGGTCAATCGGGTCAATCGGGTTGGTCGGGACTTTCGGGTCAATCGGGTTAATCGGGTCAATCGGGTTTTGTCGGGATTTTCGGGTGTTTCGGGTCAATCGGGTCAATCGGGTCAATCGGGTTGGTCGGGATTTTAGGTATTTTCGGGTCAATCGGGTCAATCGGGTCAAACGGGTTAATCGGGATTTGTCGGGACTTTCGGGATTTTCGGGTCAATCGGGGTTTGTCGGGTTTGTCGGGGGGCTGTAAGACGAGGCTGTTCAAAAAAAAGTGTCACCCCCGGCAAAGGAAGCCAGGAATATACGAAGGTTACCCGGCTGGTTCCAGACGGGAATGCTAAGAAGATCAAGGCTTTGTGTCACTTTGCGCCTTTCTTTGCGAGACTTTGCGTTAAAAAATCAGGGGCAAAGCACAAAAAATTGAACAGCCCATTCAACCCTTCCACATGGCCGCCCGAAATACCAGGCCGCCCGGAAAAATACCCATGACAACATTGTATTGTAGCAAGGAATATTCTATATTTGAAAGCATAGTGTTGGCGCTGCCTGAGGAGTTGTGCAGGGGGGGATTAGCGCGCTTGGATTCTGGAGTTCCGGTTTTGAGTTATGGTTTGGCGATGGGGGAGGGAAGGGCTGCCTTCCGCCCGCCCACTCGCTTCGCTCGCGTTCGGGTAAAACTTCCGGCTTCCAGGTGGAGTGTAGTGGGGGGAAGAGCGTTTGTAGCCGTTTGTAAAGGGGTGTATGCGCATTTTTGTGAGGAAATTAGAGGGGGAGGTAGGGTTTATACCCGCCACTTTTGCGCGGGTACACAAATGTTGGCTGCCATTAAAAATGAAAAACAGGATCAAACTAATCATCGTAATTGCTTTGACCACTTTTGGTTGTAGCCATGAGGAAGAAATGACAATAAAGAATAGAGTTGTTTCGAAATAACGTAAATTTGGGCAAAACCCGAGAAATATGCTGGACATCGACCGAGCCCTTCGCGAAGAAGCCGTCATGCGAGCCCTCACCGGACTTAAAGTCCGGCAGTTTGAGGAGTTGCATAAGAAGTTCGACGCCGAGCTGCTCTCCCGTAAGCTTGTAGCAAAGCCAAAGCGCCAAAGAGCCCTGGGTGGTGGCCGCCGGCATACCCTGCAGGATAGTGCGGGCATGCTGTTCTTTATCCTGATGTATTTCAAGGTGTACCCTACTATGGCTGTAGCCGGTTTCTTATTCGGCGCCGCCCGCAGCCGAATCTGCGAATGGGTACATACTTACCAGCCTGTGCTGGAAGCGGTGCTTGGCAAGAACCTGGGCCTGCCAAAACGGAAAATTTCTTCGGTGGATGAATTCGTCAAAACCTTCCCTAAAGTCAAAAAACTGATCATTGACGCCACGGAACGGCCGCGCACCCGCCCCAAGAATGCCGAAAAGCAGCGCCAGCACTATTCCGGCAAGAAGAAACGCCATACGCTGAAGAACACGCTGGTGGTAGAGCACCGGAACAAGAAGATACTGATCCTTACTCCAACCGTGCCAAGGGCGGTACATGACAAAAAAGGCCTGGATGACAACGACATCGTCCCACACATCCCGGAAGACATCCCCATTGAGGTGGGCCTCGGGTACAAGGGGCTGGAAAACGAATACGATGGCATAACCATTCCGCACAAAAAGCCCCGAAAAGGGGAACTGACAAAAAGCCAAAAGCGGCAAAACCGAAAGATCGCCTCCTCCAGAATCCGGGGAGAGCATGCCATCGGCTTGTGCAAACGCTATCGCGCCCTATCTGATGTATACCGAAACCGCCGGGAAGGGTTCGCTGACAAATTGACGGTAACCACCTGCGGCTTAGTCAACTTCTATCAAAGAACTAGGAAAAGGGCCTGAAGCCCCAACAATAAAAGGATAATTCTATCAAATTTTGAATGAAAAGTTATTTCGGAACAACTCTACTCATAAGAGCAACAGGCCGCCCCCCGCAAGGTGGGAATTCCGAAAGATCACAGAGCGGGGCAAAAGCGTCCCCTGCCCGCCGGCTCGGCCGGCGGGCCTGAATTTGTTCAGTAGCGCAGGTAGCCTTGATGGGCTAAAGCGAGGGTTTGTAATCGGATCGAGCCGGAAACAGGGTGTTGTCCGTTCTTATGATTAAGGTGGCCTCGGCTGGAAAAACATCAATAAGGAGAAAAAGCGCCTCTCGTGTACTATTCCTAAGTAGTTGATAATCAATAGAAAAAACACTTAGTCTCAAGTTCCTCGGATAAAGGAAGGTTTCAGGCTTTGTATTTATAAGAAGAATCAGTAATTTTTGGATTAAGAACCGGTCAAATCGAGTTCTGACAAGATCATGAATACTATAATTGAACGAAACAAAAAGGAAATATTCGAGGCATGTAAAGAATTTCATGTTGAAAAACTTTACACGATAGGCTCAGTGAACACCGAAAGGTTTAATGAAAAAAGTGATGTTGATCTGATTGTGTCATTCAACATGGATGATATAGGCATAGAAGAATATGCTGATAATTATTTCGCTATGCAATTCAGGTTGGAAGAGATACTCAATAGGGCAGTCGACCTGATTACGGAAAGAAGTATTAAGAACCCCTACTTTCTCCAGGAGGTTTTGAAGACCAGGGTTCTGCTATTCCAATCAAACTAAATTGAATGGACAATCGAATTAAACAGTATTTATTTGATATTGAACAATCAATTGCCGATGTTGAATTGTTCATGGCCCCGATTAAGTCATATGAGGAATTCGAAAACAATAAATTAATAAGGCGAGCAATCGAAAGGGAAATAGAAATAATCGGGGAGGCGATGAACAGGGTTTTAGCCATCGATAGCTCAATAAAGATTTCAAATGCCCGGCAAATAGTAGACACCCGCAACAAAATCATCCATGGGTATGATGAAGTTGATGATATTGTAATCTATGGGATTGTCCGTAAGCATTTACCAATTCTCAAAAAAGAAATCCAGGAATTATAAAATTTACATCCTGCTTATATTTTATAGCCCTCATGCGTCGGCTATGGCATATACACTGAGTCACCCCAATTAGGTTAAGCCCCAAAACCGAAACCAAAGCCTAAAAACCCTCTACTCCGCCCCCCGTAGAGTGGAAAACCTAAATGGTCATAGAGTAGGGCAAAAGCGCCCCCTGCCTGCCGGCCCGGCTGCTGAGCTTCGGGGCCAGCCGGGGCCAGGCAAAAAAGCCCTTGTTGCAAAGCCTCTTACTCAAAAAAGGGGGTTCGTTTCGATGGATAGGGTTCTTATATGAAAAAATATCAGGAACATGATTGCAAAAAGGAACAAATTGGAATTGCCTCCGGAACAAAGTAAAGAGCTGCTCAGCGTATTAAAAGCCCGTTTTGAGCAAAACATGAGCCGCCACGAAGGCCTGGAATGGGCTGAAATACAGGCAAAACTGGAAGCTGATCCTGAGAAATGCCGGACGCTCCATGAGATGGAAAGGACCGGCGGCGAGCCGGATGTCGCCGGCTATGATGAAAAGACAGGCGAATACATTTTTTGCGATTGTTCGGCGGAAAGCCCCAAAGGCCGCAGAAGCCTTTGTTACGACCCGGAAGCCCTGAAATCGAGGAAAGAAAACAAACCCGCGAACAGCGCTGTCGGCATGGCGGCCGAAATGGGGGCCGAGCTGCTGACGGAGGAGCAATACCGGGCCTTGCAGCAACTTGGAAATTTCGATATGAAGACATCCAGCTGGATCAAAACGCCGGCCGGGATCAGAGCGCTTGGGGGCGCCATATTCGGCGACCGGCGCTACGGCAATGTGTTCATTTATCACAACGGCGCGGAATCTTATTACGCAGCCAGAGGGTTCCGGGGATTGCTCAGGGTTTAAAAATAATGCATTATGGAATATCAAATCAATACCGTAAACCGCCGGGAGTTCTTAAAACAGAGTGCAAAATTCGCCGCTGCAAGCCTGTTCATCGGAGCAGGAAGCCAAAGGCTCTTCGGTGCGCCTGGCCCGGCCATGGCGAAAAGCCCGGTTCCAACCCTTACGCTCAACAACGGCGTACCCATGCCCGTGCTGGGGTTCGGGACGAATACCCTGCATGGGGACACCTGCGTACGATGCGTGTCCGATGCCATTTCAGCGGGTTACCGCCTGATCGACACCGCCAAAGTTTACGGAAACGAAGAGTTTGTAGGAGAAGCCATCAGGCAGGGTGGTGTTAACAGAGCAGAACTGTTCATCACCTCAAAACTCTGGGTGGACGATTCGGGCTATGAAAGCACAAGGAAAGCCTTTGAAACCTCCATCGGCAAACTGGGGTTGGACTATCTGGACCTCTATCTTATCCACCGCCCCAGAGGAGATGTCAAAGGCTCCTGGAAAATGATGGAAGAACTGTACCGGGAGGGCAGGATCAAAGCTATTGGAGTGAGCAATTTTGAGCCGCACCAGCTCGATGCGCTGATGGAATATGCCACGGTCAAACCCGCGGTCAATCAGATCGAAACCCACGTATTCTTCCAGCAACACAAAGCTTATGAATATTTGAAGCAGGCGGAAATTCAAATGGAAGCCTGGTCGCCTTTTGCCGCTGCCCGGAATGGGGTTTTCAGCAACCCAACCCTGGCCGAAATTGCAAAAAAGCACAAAAAGAGCATCGCCCAGGTATGCCTGAGGTGGCACTACCAGAGGGGGATTGTCGCGATCCCGAGGTCTTCCCAAAAGGCGCATATCATTGAAAACCTGGACATTTTCGATTTCGGGCTCGATGAAGCTGACCTGAAAACGATAGCCACGCTGGATTTGAATATTACGCAGTTTCCGGAGTGGGAATGATGAAGCGCCCACCCGGTTGAATGAATTTAAAGCACGTTTTTATACCAACATCACCCATGAATTTCGCACGCCGCTAACCGTGATCATGGGAATGGCCGAAAACATAGAAAAACACGAAAAAGAAAAGGAACTCATTCAACGCAACAGCCAAAGTCTTTTGCGGCTCATCAATCAACTGCTGGATCTGTCCAAACTGGAATCGGGGGCCCTGGCCTTAAATATGGTGCACCGGGACATTATCTTCTATTTGCAGTACCTCACCGAATCCTTTTATTCGACGGCTGCTCAGAAAAATATCCGCCTGCTTTTTCATTCGGAAGAAGCGGCCGTGATGATGGATTATGATGAGGAAAAAATACAGCAGGCCGTCTATAACCTGTTGTCCAATGCGCTGAAATTCACCCAGGAAAATGGGGCGGTTTTGGTCCATGCCAGTAAAACAGAACAGGATGGGCGCCCCTTTTTAAAGTTAAAGGTAAAGGATACCGGCATCGGTATTCCACTGGAAAATATCAACAATATTTTTGACCGGTTTTATAGCCTCCCCCAGCCCCTCCAAAGGAGGGGAGAGGTTAAAGAAGGGTTGCCCCTTAGTGCAGCCCAACAGGAGCGATCTTCCCCCCTTTGGGGGGATCGAGAGGGGCTTGGAGGAGGCCGGGAGGGGGCTGGCATCGGCCTGGCGCTGACGAAAGAACTGGTGGAATTGATGAAAGGGCGAATAGAAGTACAGAGCCAGGTAGGAGAAGGAACAGAATTCATCCTGTACCTGCCTGTAGAAACGGCGGTTCAGCCAACTACTGAGGTAGGGGGGGCGGAACGAGAAGCAATGCGTAAAACGGAACAGCTGGCGCCAGCAAACATGGAGCCGGCCCTTCCGGCCGGCCGGCAGGAGGAAACTATTGACGAAGCGGAAGCATCGCATCTTTCCGATTTACCGGAATTATTGGTCATAGAAGACAACCAGGACATTATCACGTACATCAAAACCATTTTAAAGGATAATTACAAGATACATACGGCCAGAAATGGTGCTGCCGGGATTGAAAAAGCGTTGGAGACCATCCCTGACATCATCATTAGTGATGTGATGATGCCCGAAAAAAGTGGCTACGAGGCCTGCGAAACCCTGAAACAAGACGAACGAACAAGCCATATTCCCATTATTTTGCTGACGGCCAAGGCCACACAGGCCGACAAAGTGGAAGGTTTGAAATACGGGGCGGATGCATACCTCAGCAAGCCGTTTGACAAAGAAGAACTGATTATCCGCTTAGAAAAACTGGTGGAAACCCGCCGCCAATTGCAGCAACACTATGCCAACAACGCTACTGTTTCTCAAACTGCGGAACCTTCTGTAGATGATATTTTCCTGCAAAGGCTCCGGGAGCACATCCAGGCCGGCCTGAGCGATGCCGAATTTGGCGTGCCCCAACTGGCCTTGGCCGTTCCGATGAGCCAAATGCAATTATACAGAAAACTAAAAGCCCTGACAGGCAAAACGCCCTCCCAGTTTATTCGTTCCTACCGCCTCCAAAAAGGGCTCGAGTTGCTTCAGAAAGGGGAGCTGAACATTTCTGAAGTTGCCTACGAAGTCGGATTTGCCGACCCCAGTTACTTTTCCAGGGTATTCCAGAAAGAATTTGGCAAGAGTCCGAGGTATTTCACAAAGTAACTGATAATCAATAATTTGGCACTTATTCTACAAGCCTTTGTAGGATGAGTCCTATCTTTTTTTCTCCTCGTGTAAGATAAGTTCATGGATTTGTAAAATAAGTCAAAGGCGCTCTCCGGCCTTGCTTGCATCTTTGTAGTATTCAAATTATCATCCGTACCGCCCAAATAAGCCCGCCCTGGCGCGGCGGAAATATTTTAGCACAGGGGGTAACCTTATCTCTTCCTTCTAAATGAACCCAGCAGCCATCGCAATGGCCAATAATGATTTTCTGAAAACTCAAAACCCATATCGTATGAAACCTTTATTCCTGGGCATAGCCCTGCTGCTGACGGCCACCGCTGCCGCCCAACCCCAAAACAGAGAACTGCCCGTGATGCGCATGGGCGACACCGACCTTTACCTGGAACTCAAGCAACGTACTGCCCCACCAGCCAAGCCTGCCCTGGCGGAACAACCAACTCAGCCCGATAAACCCGACACAGCTGAAAGAGACTATCTGGCCGAATACTTGCTGGGCCTGGCGGCTCTGGAGGCTTGTTGCCCCAATAAGTTCACGGAAGAAATGCAGTACCTGTACACCTTCATGGGAAAAGGGCAGACGCCCCTGACCGACGAACAGTTCGAGTACATGGTCCGGGCGCGGCGCTTACGCGGGTATGTTTCAGAGAAGTAAGCGCGGCGCCAACCCGTAGTACGCCGCTTTCATCATTCCTGCTCATTTTCTTATTCATACAAATAACATCAATTATGAAAACTACATTTTTTTCCCTTGCCCTGCTCCTGGGCAACCTGGCCTTCCTGTCTGCACAGGACATTTACCTGCCGGTTTCCACCTCATCGGAGACGGCGAAGTCTGAATATTTCAAAGCACTCCAGGCTGCTGAGAACGTAAACATCCCCGGCTTTTTTGACGGGATGAAAGCAGCAGTGAAAACAGACCCCAACTTTTTCATGGCATACGTTAATCTGGCCTTCGCGGAAACGGCTTTTGGGCAGTACGAAAAAGCCGCTGCTTTCATCAAACCCGCCCTGGCTATTGACCCTGCCGGCTTCAACGAGTGTGAGCAAATCCATCGCCAAGCCCTGGAAGCATGGGACAAAGACCCGAAAGCCGACCCGGCCAAATACATGGAAGCCCTGACTGCCGCCTACCCCAAAACGGCTGAAGCATACGACCTGGCGGGCCGGTCGGCTATGTGGCTCAGCAAAGACCCTAAAGCAGCTGCCAAGCACTTCCAACGCTTGCTCGAACTGCGCCCCGGGTACGGTGGCGGCTACAACTCGCTGGGCTATAGCTACATGGCTCTCGGGGAAATGGATAAAGCCAAAGCCGCCTTCGAAAAATACCTCGAAGTATCCCCGAAAGAACCCAATGCCTACGACAGCATGGGGGAATATTATTTAACCAATCACGAATACGCCAAGTCGGCCGAATATTATAACAAAGCCGCAGCGATGGGAATGGCCGGTTCAATTGGAGGGGCAGACCGGGCACGGGCAGCGATGAAGGGCAACGTGGCCGTCGTGGACGGACTGTACCAGGCATTTGTCAAAGGCGACGTGCCGGCGGTCCTGGCCGTCATGGATGCCGGCATCGTATGGAACGAAGCCGAGGGTTTCCCATACGCCGACCAGAACCCCTACATCGGCCCGGACGCGGTGCTGAACGGCGTATTCGCCCGGATCGGCGCAGAATGGGAATACTTTAACCTGACGGATATCCAACTGCACGACATGTCGGGCAATATGGTGCTGGCCACCCTGCGGTACAAGGCAAAGCACAAAACAACCGGGAAGGTGATTGACTCGCAAACGGCTCATTTGTGGACACTGCGGGACGGCAAAATCGTGGCATTCCAGCAGTTTACGGATACGAAGCAGGCAGCAGCGGCGGTGCGGTGATGATGCTGTATGGCGCGAGATTGACGTCGCTCGCCATAAGGCGTCGTCCCTCAGGGACTTCTGGCAAGGTGACGCCTCAATAAATCCATTTTTCATAAAACAAAATCCACCATGAAATCGAACCTCCTTTTCACTCTGTCGGCAGCCTGCCTGCTGGCCCTCACCGCCTGCCAGCAAGCCGCCGAGACGCCGGCAGATATGGCACAAATCAAAACAGAGATCCAAGCCCTTGAAGACGCCTGGGCTGCCGCTTTGAACGCCCAGGACCTCGACGCCCTCATGGCCATGTATGCCGATGATGCCGTCAGTATGCCCGACAACGCGCCGATACTGGTTGGCAAAGCAGCCATCAGGAAACAACAGGAGCAGGAGTTTGCCAATACACCGGCCGGCAGGGCCTATTCCTTCGAAGCCCTGGATGTTTACGGAGACGGAAACACCGTAACGGAAACCGGCAAATCAACCTACAAGGACGCCGCCGGCAAGGTGACGGGTACTGGAAAATACATGTGCGTCTGGGAAAAGCAAGGCGATAAGTACCTGTGCGTCCGGGAGATTTATAATAGCGACAAGGCCCCCGCTCCCGCCGCCGACAGAAGCATCCACCTGTTCGACCTGCCGGAGGGCGTCACCGAGGCGGCATGGTCGGCAGCGCTTACCGAGGTGAACGGTGTCATTGCAGAGCTGGGATACCCCGGCGCAGGCTATTATCTGTACAAAACGGAAAGTGCCGACACCAAGGACTACCGCTACTACTTCGAGGGCGTTTGGCCCAGTGCGGAGGCCTACGCAAAAATACACGAGGCCCCGGCTTATGTAGCCGCCAGCGAAAAATTCGGGGCGATGTACGATAAGATCAAAGCTGTGCAAATCTACCGCCGGATGAACCTGGTGAAGTAGGCGTTGACAATTTTCTTTCATCCAAATCAGGGTGATTTTCATCCGCACCCTGATTTATAAAAACTTTAATCCATGCAAACAGTAGGCATCATCGGTGGCGCCGGCTTCATCGGCAGTTATGTCACCAAGCAATTTTTGGAAAACGGCTACCGGGTCAAAGTATCGGCCCTGGACATTTCCAACAAAGAAAAATATGCGCACCTGTCCACACTGCCCCATGCGGCAAACATGGAGCTCGCTCCACTGGACGTGCAGAACCTCGGCCAACTGAAAGCCTTTGCCGCAGGCTGCGACATCCTCGTGCATGGCGGTACGCCGTTCCAACTGGATGTGGAAGACCCGCAACGAGATTTACTCGACCCCACCATCAAAGGCACGGAGAATTTCCTGCGGGTGGCCAGCGAAACGCCAAGCGTGAAAAAAGTGGTGTTCATCGCCTCGGTAGCGGCTATAAATACCAACTTCCCGCAGTTGCCGCCCGGCAAGGCCGAAGGCGACACCATCAGTGAAGCGGATCCTTACTACTTCAGTGAAGAGAACCACCCGTACGCGCAAGCGAAGTTTTTGGCCAACCGGGTCGTTGATCAATTCATCGCCGACCATCCTGATCCAGGGTTTGAAATCACCACCGTTTCGCCGACAGGTGTTATGGGTATGGCGATGTCGAAGCGCCAAGACTCCACTTCGATGGGCGTACAATATTTATTCAAAAATAAAATTGCCCCGAATCCATTTCTCCAGATGCTTTTCGACCTGGATGTGAATTGGGCGCTGGTCGATGTTGCGGATGTGGGCGAGGCCACCTACAAAGCGGCCATTACCAAAAATATCCATGGCAAGCATTACCTGCTATCCAGCGAAAGCTACCGGATATCAGACATCTCCCTGATGCTGAACGGGAAAGAACCAACCGGAAAACCCAGCACCGGATACAGCAATGCGCTGGCCACACGGGATTTGGGTGTCCATTTCAAGCCGGCCAAGCTGCCTCTGTACCAATATGCAAAAGTGATGGAAGAGGCCGCCGCCAGTTGACCTTGGAGCTTCTTGGAAATAAGGTATCGGACACATCGAAGGTGTCCGATACCTCTGGCGCCATCACTTTTTCAAAAAAGTATCTTTTCAAAAAATATCAATCATGAAAAATCTCTTTTTTCCAATCATCCTTCTCCTTGCCGCAATTTCTGGCGCCCTACAGGCCCAATCAGTCAATGATGAAAACGACATGCAGGCCTTCGCCCGCAACTTCATGAACGCTTACAACCAGGATGATCACGAAGCCCTCCGGAAAATGTACCTGGACGATGCCGTCCGCATTGACCAGGAGGGCAGGGAAATTAAGGGAGCGGACAACATTGCCGCCTACTTTGCCGACCAGTTCCTGAAGAACAATGCCACGATTTTCATCCGGCAACTGAGCCTCAACTGGTCGGACCGTGAGCACGCCTGGGTAGCCAAAGGCGCCTACGAGGTGAACGGCAAGACCAATGTGTACGACATTCCCATCCATGTCACCGGCGCCTACGCCAATGCGATGATTAAAAAAGACGGCCAATGGAAAATCGCCAAATCTGTGCTTACCCCCCTGGAGCACGCCGACCCCAGGGTGGCCGCCAACGTCAAAATGTATTCCGAGGTATGGGACGCCATCATCAACGAAGGCCGGTTTGAACTTTTCAATGCTGAGCATTTCACGGAAGATGTCGTCATGCACGCCGAGCCGGAAAACATCGTCGGCATCGAGGGCATAGCGGCTTACTACAAAGCGCTGGCCTCGGCCTTCTCCGACATCGAATTTACCATCAACAACATCTTCGGCGAAGGTAGCCAACTGGTCAAGCACTGGACGTTCAAAGGCACGCACACGGCCGGCTTTTTCGGCATCCCGGCCACGGGCAATAAGGTCGAAATAAGCGGCAGCACGATTGTCCGCATGAGCCCCGACGGCCGCATTGCCGAGGAGCGGGATTTCATGGACAACATGGCCCTGCTCTCGCAGCTGGGCGTCGTGTCGGCGCCGGGCAACCTGGCCGTCGTGGACGGGCTGTACCAGGCATTTGCCAAAGGCGATGTGCCCGCCGTGCTGGCCGCCATGGATGCGAACATCGTCTGGAACGAGGCCGAGAATTTCCCCTACGCCGACCAGAATCCCTACATCGGCCCCGATGCCGTGCTGAACGGCGTGTTCGCCCGCATCGGGGCGGAGTGGGAGTACTGGAATTTGACCGACATCCAACTGCACGATATGTTGAACAACAAGGTACTGGCTACCCTGCGCTACAAGGCGAAGCACAAGACAAACAAGAAGACGATTGACTCACAAACGGCGCATTTGTGGACGCTGAAGGACGGCAAGATCACGGCTTTCCAGCAGTTTACAGATACGAAGCAGGCAGGGGAGGCGGTGCGTTGATAATGACTGATGGTGCGTACCTATTTAGGAGGGCCACCTGCCCGTATTCATTCCAGGCGTCAGGGGGTGGCTGATCGGTAGCCCATCAGGGTGAGCCACCCCCTGACTGGGCATTGCCGCTTTTTCGCTTCCTTGCTCTGTCTGGGGGTGGCTCGCCTGAATGGAACCTCGTTCAGCCACCCCCTGACGCCAATGGCCCGCGTCCTGGGCCATACTGCAAAGAGGGCTAAACAGTTACGATGGTGCGAGGTATTCACATTCTTCAAAAACAATACTCAAGCAATGAACAGAAGGTAGTTGCCAGGGCGGATGGCTTCAAAACTGGCTTCCGGGTACGTTTCGAGCCAAAGAGCGGGCGGTTTGGAATTTGATTTTGACCATTTGAATTCAAAGCCGAAGAGCCGGCCGTCCCGCTCTTCTACGAAGTCCACTTCCTTTTGGTCATAGGTGCGCCAGAAGTAATTATTGGAAAAGAGCTTTGTGTAGCGCTGTTTCTTGAGGCGCTCCGTGATAAGGTATTTTTCCACCGTGGGGGCATTCATGCCAATGGCTTTGCTGATTTTATGCACTGACACCAAATTGCCGATTTGAAAGGCAAGCAAGCTCAGGATTTCGATGATTTTTTGAGATTTCCTGATCTCTTCGAACATCAGGAGGCCTTTGTAAAGGTAGCCATTGACAATGTTATTGAGTAGTTCTCGCTTGTCTGACAGCCCAACCGTTGTGACAATTTCCGGGTAGCTGCCGTAGATCAAGCGCTGCGGCAACCGTTCCTTCGTCTGAAAAGGCGCTTCGGTGGCGGCGAGTTCAAGTTGGGAAACCGGGCACAACTCAAACAGCACCCACTTTCATCATTAGCAATGAAAACCATCATGGAACAATCATTCCATTTACTGCTGCTCGTTGCCCTAAGCCTGTACAGCACGGGCCTTTCCGCCCAAACGCAAGTGCAGGGCCGCGTGGTGGATGCGCAGGGCGAGCCGCTCGCCTTTGCCAGCATCCTCTTGCTCACGGCCGCCGACAGCGCCTTCGTGGAAGGGGAAATTGCCGACGAGCAGGGCGCCTTCCGCTTTGCCAATCTCGAGCCGGGCGCCTACCGCTGCGAAATCAGCATGGTGGGTGCAGCCAATCAATCTATTGATTTTCAACTAAAAAACCAGTCGGGCGAACGGGCGCTCGGCGACATCGTGCTGAGCGGCACTGTCAATCTGGCCGAGGTGGAAGTGACCGCCCGGAAAGCCCTGCTCGAAGTGCGGGCCGATATGCTCGTGTTCAACGTATCGGCCAGCCCCAGCGCTTCCGGCGTCAACGGCCTGGACCTGCTGCGCAAAGCGCCCGGGGTGACTGTGGACATGGACGACAACATCCAGTTGCTCGGCAAGGAAGGCGTGCAGATCCACATCAACGGCAATCCCTCCCGGCTGTCGGGCAGAGACCTGGCCACCCTGCTGCAGAACCTGAGCTCCGACAACATCGAGGCCATCGAGATTATCACCAACCCCTCCGCCAAATACGATGCAGAGGGCAACGCGGGCATCATCAACCTGCGCCTGAAGAAGAACCCGGCCCTGGGCTTCAACGGCAACCTGAACTCGTCTTTTACCCGGGGCAATTACCTGCGCTACAGCAACGGCCTGACCCTCAACTACGGAGGCGAGCGCATCCGCGCCACACTGGAGCTCACCCGTTCAGAAGAAACCCACCAGGATGATTTTCTGGACACCAAAAAACAAAACGGCTTTGTGCTGGATCTGGACTCCGACGAGCTGCGGCGCCACGCGGGCTACAATATGGCCTTCGGGCTGGATGCGCAGTTGAGTAAAAAGCACAGCCTGGGCTTCACCGGGCGGGCCATCTTCAACCAGAACGACAACGGGCTGCGGAGCACGACTGGCATCGCCCTGCCCGGCTCTGCGGAGCCGGGCCAATTGCTCGTGTCGCAAACGCTGCTGGGCCAGTCGTTCCGCAACTATAATTTCAACCTGAACTACCAATGGAACATTAGCCCAACATCCAATTTTACCAGCGACCTCAGTTTCGGCAAATTCAATACGCGGGGGCACACCCGGCAGCCCAATACTTTTTTTGCAGCGGATGGTATGACGGTCCTCCGCGTTTCCGACAATGAATTCGATGCGGACACCTACATTGACATGTGGTCGGCCCGGGCCGATTATGAAAAAACGTGGGGCGGGCTTAAGTTTTCGGCGGGCGGCAAATTGGCCTACATCACTACCGACAACCGCTTCGCCTTTTTCAATGTGGGCCCCAACGGCCCCGTAGCGGATTTCACCCGAAGCAATGATTTCACCTATACCGAGCAAGTGGCCGCAGCGTATGCCGTACTTGATGCCAAAATGGGCCAGTTCCTGACCCTCAGCGCCGGGCTGCGGGTGGAAAACACCGCTTCGCGGGGCCGGCTGCAGAGCATCCAGGATATTGACGACACGGATGTGAAGCGGAATTACACCGGCCTCTTCCCCAATGTAGGGCTTTCGTTCAACGATAACCAAGCCCACGCTCTGAGCATCAGCCTCGGGCGGCGCATCACCCGCCCCAACTACCAGAACCTCAACCCCTTCGAGTCGCCCCTGAGCGAGCTGACGGCCTGGAAGGGCAACCCTTTTCTGCGCCCCAACTACATCATGAACTATCAGGCCACCTATTCCTTCCGGCAAAAACTGACCATCACCAACCAGTACAGCGTGACCAGGGACTTCTTTGCCACCATCTTTGAAATTTCGGGGGACAACAGCAACGTTATCATCCCCTATAACATGGAGCGCGCCACCCGGTACAGCATTTCGGCCAGCTATCCGCTGGAGGTGAACAAATACTGGGAATTCGTCACCTTCTTCGATGGCGGGCACAGCACCTTCAAGGGCAATCTCGAGGGTACAGACATCAACCTCGAACAAACCACCTGGTCGATCAGGGTGCAGAACAACATCAAGCTGCCCGGGGGCATCCTCCTTGACCTTTCCTACGGGCGCTACAGCGACTGGATCTGGCGAGGCTCCATCCGGGTACGCGGCAACCAATACCTGGACTTCGGCTTGCGCAAAGACTTCCTGGGCCAACGCCTGCAAGTACGCATCACCGGCACGGACGTGCTGCGCACCAACAGCGATTACTTCTACAACGGCGCTTACGGCGGCATGGAAATTGACGGTGTCCGAACCTTCGACAATCAGCGCTTCGGCGCCGGCGCCACCTGGAAGTTCGGCAACCAGAAAGTGAAAACAACCAAACGCTCGCGGGGAGCGATGGAGGAGGAGATGAGGCGGCTCAATGGAGGGGATTGATGGCTCAATCTGCAAGAGCCAAACCATTGGCACTTATTCTGCAAAGATATGCGAATCCAGGGCTAAATGCTTGATATTGTGGAAGCCTGAGCAAAAACCAGAGCCGTGCGAGCTTCGGGCATCCCGGCCCTGCGGGCGCGGGTTTTAGCCCCTGATTCGCATTAGTCATCCCGGATTTTGGCGAGCCCAAAGCTACGGCAGCCGGTGAAAATTGTACCCCGGCAGCACCGTTCCCGGGCGATAATTTCCTCTTCGGCAGCCTTAGCCTTTGGCGAAGGCTGCATTATCGACTAGGTTGCCTCTGGAGAAATTCCTCTGCTCCCCGGAGAAAGCCAGGAAAATTTCTATGCTTACATTGTGATACATAAGGAATGATCTATATTGAAAAGCAAAATGAAGAGGGATTTTGTAAATTGTGCGGCACGTTTTTTCCAAAGGCTACGATTCAGGGCATGAAGAAAGGCCCCTTATCTTAAAATGTTATTCGCAGCATTTATTTTTAAGTGAGGCTCGCTGGTGTGGCAAAGCCTTATTCTTACACAAACGCTCCAAAAATGGTAAGGCAAGCATTTTTTACCGCAATACTACTCCTTAGTATTATCAATTGCTTTTCCCAAACCGATATCCGGGCCTGGTATGCCGACGGGCAGGTTTTTGTGGTATGGCAAATCGGGCTGCCGATTGAAGAAACCTATGCCGTATACGCAAAACCCACTCCATTTAACGACACCAACGATGCCACTTTATTGGGCAGGCCCTTCGCCCTGGAATACCTGGGCTTTGGGCTGAAAGATAACTTGCAGGACACCACGGCCACCTACCGGATACCGGACGGGCAGGGCGGCTTTTATCAACTGGCCCTCAATGAAGGCTTGTTCGTTTTCACCCCGCACCAATCCGGGGCTTTGTATTTTGCCGTTGCCAAATGGGGCGCCAATACCGTGACGCCCGGGCAAAATATCACAGACGCGGCCGTGCCCTTCCTCTATGACCCCGTCAACGACCCCGTCGAATGCCACCTGCAGCGTACTTTCCCTTCGCCTTTTACATCGGGTTATATTTGCTTTGCCTACTGTATGTGGGCCGACGGCCGGCAAAACCACTGGGAGGGCCGCCCTGATTTCCCCGTCATGGCCAATGCAGCAAAAAACGGGATGCCCGGCCTGTTCCTGGTGAGCGCCCCGGTTGGCCTTGACACCAGCAGTCCGTTTCCGCTCTCCGTTTGGCTGCACGGCGGCGGCGGGAAAGCCCGGCAGTCGCTCGCCGGTTCGCGCCGGGAGGTGGATATCAATCCGGCGCAAGGCATCCTGGTGGCGCATGACGACAAAATGTACGGCCACCGGGGCCCTGTCCCCCCTCATCCCGACCAGCCGAGCTGGCATTTTGGCTGGGCAAAAAATTACGACCCCTTCACTCCGGGCATTTCACTGACTGCCGATACGGCCATCAACTATACCCAACGCCGCTATCTTTGGATTGACAACTGGCTGGTGAAGCATTTAAACATTGACACGAACCGCATCAATATCCATGGGCACAGCATGGGCTCGGCAGGGGCCCTGGCCCTGGTGAAATGCTTTCCGGAACATTACGGCTCGGCTACTATTTTCAACACCGGCTGCGCCGGGCCGGAAGATGATTCCAACACGGCTTACATTTTTGGGGCCAGCACCGACAATTTCCCCACAAACCTCAAAAACAGGAACAACGAAGCCGTCCGCTTTTACAGCCTCTGGGATTTATACACCAACTGTTCGCCCTCGCGCGACCTGCCCCTCATCAAACACTGGCACGGCAAGAACGACGATAACGGCACCATGCGCTGGAGCCCCGAAGTGGTGGATAATTACATCATCTGCGACTCCATCGGCACAGGTATCCAAAACTACTGGAGCGAGCGCCCGCATGGGATAGACATGGCCCCTGCCTTCAACGACCATTGGATACAGGGCTTGCCCGCCACCCAGCAAACCGCCAACGACAATGTGGATTTTGCGGAAGCCCACCATCGCAGCGACGAATCCTTTCCCGCTTTTTTCAACCACCGCCTGGAGGCGAAAAACAACAGCCCCGGCGCCGGCCTCATCGGTATCAACAACGGCGATGGCGACAACTGGGGCGCCTGGGGCGGCTACCATCGCTGGGACAATGTGGTGGAAACACCCCAATTCTGGCAGGTGACGGCCTGGCTGGAAAGCAACGCCCTTTTTCCAAACGACAATGCACCGTATGATTTTTTGGCCGCCGATCTTGCGATCCGCCGCCCGCAGGCCTTCCTGCCCTCCACGGGACAAACCATTTCCTGGGACGTGAAAGATTTGGCCACGGGAAACATCCTTCAAAGCGGCACGACAACGGTGCAGGCGGATATGCTGGTGGCCATTCCTCAGGTGGAAATTTTCAGGGAAAACATCCGGAAAGTACGCATTACCATTACGCAGGGCACTACTTCAACGGAAGAAGCATCCGCCGAAAATGCCCCGATCCGCATTTTCCCCAATCCAACCGATGGAACCGTTTTCCTCGAAAGCGATTGGGTTGTTGTCAGCATTATTGGCCTGGACGGCAGGGAAATGATTCGCCTGAACACCAGGCCGGCCGGGCAAACGCTGGACGTATCGTTCCTCCCGGCGGGCCTTTATTTCCTGGACGTTATGACGAGGGAGGGAAGAAGAAGGGTGGGCAGGTTGGTAAAAAGGTAAGGCAGGAGGCTGGCCCTGGCAAAACAGTTACAGGCTGTTTCTGCGAGCGGTTCTCCGAAGGCAACGCGATTTTTACAGGCTCTGGGTAGTAAATTGATTGACACCACAAAATGAATTCATTATCTTTATAAATCGAAGTAATTAGGTTAACGTAATGGACATTGTAAACCTTGTTAAACAGGAAGTAATAAAAATTGACCCGAAAGCGGAAGTTTTTCTGTTTGGCTCCCGGGCCCGGGGTGATTTCCGTAAGGATTCGGATTGGGATTTTTTGATTTTACTCAACCGGCCCTTACTGCCAGTTTGAAGGCGCTTATTCTCGACCAGTTGTATGAACTGGAAATTCAAACCGATTCGGTGATCAGCACCATCATCCACACAAAATCTGAATGGGAGGATCGCGCGATTACTCCCATCTGCCAAATCATTAAGGAAGAAGGAAAGTGGGCATGAGTTACTCCAGGGATGAATTAGTGCGGTTGATATCCTGCCTGAGGAGGTTAAGCCCCTCCTTCCAAAAATCAAAGGCCTTATTGGGGAAATCATGGAATTGATTGACAGGGGTGACGGCCATTCATCTCCAACATCATGACTCCATACAAGCTCTCAAATTCAACCGCTTCTTTATCCTATTCCGCCTCCTATCCGTCCGCTCAGCAGAACATAGAGATGGACGATTCCATTAGCAGCCTGGTGCTGTCTGAACTAGTGGATAATATGGCACTTAATGAGAAGGCCGGAAAATTGAAAACCCAAAGCTCATGTCCGAAATAGAACTACTAATCGATTTTCACAAAGACGGCGAACGCCAAGGCCCGGGCAGCCCCGAAGAAACCGGGAAAGCCCTGGCCTTGATCGGCTTTGAACAGGACGAATATTTAAGGGTTGCCGACATCGGCTGCGGTACGGGCGCTCAGTCCATAATCCTTGCGAAGCACATAAACGGGCATATAACTGCTATCGACCTGTTTCCTGAATTCCTCGAAAAGCTGGATCAAAAGGCGCGGGAAATCGGCCTGAGTGATAAGATCACTACTCAAAGGCAGTCGATGGACAAGCTGCAGTTCGGGGAGAACGAACTGGACTTGATCTGGTCGGAAGGCGCCATTTATAATATCGGCTTTGAAGCCGGAATTAAATATTGGCGGCGATTCCTCAAAGCTGGCGGGTATCTGGCCGTTTCCGAAATCTCCTGGATAACCGGCTCAAGGCCGGCTGAACTCGAGCAGTACTGGTTGGAAGCATATCCTGAGATCGATACCGTTTCGAATAAGATCCAGGCCCTTGAAAGGAACGGTTATACGCCGGTAGCGCATTTCATCCTGCCGCCCTACTGCTGGATCGACAACTATTACCGGCCCATGCAGCAACGCTTCGGCAAATTCCTGGAGAAGCATGGCTATGCAGATACCGTAAAGGCTTTCATTGAGAGTGAACAAAAAGAGATCAGTATGTACGAGCAGTATAAAGACTACTTTAGCTATGGGTTTTATATTGCCCGGAAGTAACTATTTTGGGCTCCTTCAGCGGCAATCTGGAACGCGGGCCTGTGGCCCGCGACGCATGCAGCGCCCCTCCCAAGGCTCAATGATTATCACTTCGCGGGCCACAGGCCCGCGTTCCAACCTAAATATAGTTACAAATGAATACTATAAAAATAGAAGAGCTGAATAGGGAGCGCCTGGGCCTTTTCTTTGATTACCTGGCCAAACACCTGTCAGAGAACGGGGAGGAGTTTTTATTTCAACCTCTTTCCAAAGCGCAGTCCAAACTTGATAATGCCTGGAAAGAAAAATTTGAAAGCGGGTTATTCAAAGATTTTGGAGAATCCGGTTGGAGAAAGCTTTGGATAGCGACAGACTTCGAAGGCCATATCATAGGGCATATTGATATTCGTTCCCGCAACGAGCCCAACACAAGACACCGGGTATTGCTCGGAATGGGTGTCGACAGCAGTTTCCGGAATTTGAAAGTCGGAAAAAGATTACTGGAGTTTGTAATTGCGTATTGCAAAAACCAGCCTGAAATTTCCTGGATAGACCTGGAAGTCCTGGCAAACAATATCCCCGCAGCCCGGCTTTATGAGAAGATGGGGTTCCGGCTGCTGAGCAGGGTTCCCGATATGTTCAGGATCGAAAATGCTTCTTACGATTACCTGTCCATGACGCTGAATGTGGAGCATTAGAGCATGTTTGGAGGGATTGTAAGCTGTTCCGGCGCCCGGGCTGGGCATTGCTTCATCACCTCCCTCCTGCGGCCGGGTTCCGGGCTTTGTTTTTTTGACCAAAGGCAGGCAATTGCCCGGCGGAATTTGCTTAAATTCACCGCAAAAGAGCGCTCATGAAGCAACTCCCATGGCATTCGGTGGCCATCCCCACACTTGCGCAGGAACTGCAAACCGATCCCGACACCGGACTTAGCGAAGAAGAGGCGGCTGCGCGCCTGGCACGCTTCGGCCCCAATGAACTGAAGGAGCAGGGAGGTATTTCTCCACTTAAGATACTGATAGGGCAGTTCAGCAATACGATGGTGCTCATCCTCATCGCAGCGGCCATCATCTCTGGCTTTTTGGGCAAAACGACGGAAACGGCTGCCATCGCCGCCATCGTCATCCTGTTCGCCCTGCTCGGTTTTTACCAGGAATACAATGCCGAACGCGCCATGGCCGCCCTGAAGCGGCTGGCCGTGCCTCTGGTGCGCGTGCGCCGCAGCGGCCAACTGCAGGAGATCAGCGCCAAGGAGCTGGTTCCGGGCGATGTCGTGCTGCTGGAAGCCGGCAATGCCGTTCCCGCTGATATGAGGCTGGTGGAAAGCGTAAACCTGCGCATTCAGGAGGCGGCGCTGACCGGCGAGTCGGAACCGGTGGAAAAACATGCCAGGCAACTGCCGGATCCGGAAATACCCCTGGGCGACCGGCTCAACATGGCCTATCTCGGCACGGAGGTGTCTTACGGCCGGGGCACGGCGGTGGTCACCGGCGCCGGCATGCACACCGAACTGGGCAGGATCGCCACGCTGCTGCAAAGTGTGGTGGAAGGCCTGACCCCCCTGCAGCAGCGCCTGGAAAAGGTAGGCCTGCAACTGGCCATTGGCGGCATTGCCGTGGCCGGCCTGGTGATGATCATCGGGCTGCTGCAGGGCCAGGCGCTGGAGAACATGTTCCTGACGGCCGTTTCCGTGGCCGTTGCCGTAGTGCCTGAGGGGCTGCCCGCTGTCGTCACCGTCACCCTGGCGCTGGGGGCGCAGCGCATGCTCCGCCGCCGCGCCCTCATCCGCAAGTTGCCCGCCGTGGAAACCCTCGGCTCCGTGACTACTATCTGTTCGGACAAAACGGGGACGCTGACGGAAAACCGCATGACCGTCACCGTTATCGACGTCGCCGGGCACTTCCTGGAATTGCAGGGCACCGCGCGCCACCCTGCCAGCGCGCTGAAAAGGCCGGGAAGCGCCGGCTTCCTGGCCAACCAGCCGCCGGAAATCGCGCTCGCAATGGTTGCCGGGGCATTGTGCAATGACGCTTCATTACGCCCCGGCCCGGAAGGCGGGCGCTATCAGGCACTGGGCGACCCTACCGAAGGGGCTCTGCTGGTTGCTTCCACCGAGGCAGGCCTGCACAAGAGCGAACTGGAAAAGCTGGCCCCGAGGGTGAGCGAACTGCCCTTCGACTCCGGCCGAAAGCGCATGACGACTGTGCACCGCCTGCCGGAAAGCCCGTCCGGGCTGCCCGATGCCCTGCGCACCCTGGGCCAGGCCCCCACCTCTTACGTGGCATTCACCAAGGGAGCCGTCGATGGGCTGCTGCCCCTGTGCCGGGCCGTATGGCTCAGAGGCAGCGTCATCGCCATGGACGGCGAATGGCGGCAGCGGATCGAAATGGCCAACGAACAAATGGCGGAGAACGGCATGCGCGTGCTCGGCATGGCCATGCGCTGGCAGGAAGATGCCGAACCCGCCGAAGACGATCTGATCTTCATCGGGCTCACCGGGATGATCGACCCGCCGCGCCCGGAAGTGAAAACGGCCGTGGCCACCTGCAAGGCGGCAGGCATCCGCCCCATCATGATTACCGGCGACCACCCCCTGACTGCCCGCTTTATCGCCCACGAGCTTGGCATAACCGAAAACCTGCGCGTCAAAACGGGCCAGAACCTGAGCCAGATGACGGCCGAAGACCTGGCCGGCGCCGTCCGAGAAGTATCGATCTATGCCCGGGTAACCCCCGAACACAAACTGCGCATCGTCGAGGCGCTGCAGGCCCAGGGCGAAGTGGTGGCCATGACCGGCGACGGCGTCAACGACTCGCCCGCCCTGCGCAAGGCGGATATCGGCATCGCCATGGGCATCACCGGCACCGATGTGTCCAAAGAAGCTTCCGAGATGGTGCTGCTGGACGACAACTTCGCCACCATCGTCGCTGCCGTGGAAGAAGGACGGTCCATTTACGACAACATCCGCCGCTTCGTCAAATTCTCCATCGCCGGCAACATCGGCAAAGTGCTGGTGATGCTGCTGGCGCCGCTGGCGGGCATCCACATGGCGCTGCTGCCCCTGCAGCTCCTCTGGCTCAACCTGCTCACCGACGGCCTGCTGGGGCTGGGGCTGGGTGTCGAGCCGGCCGAAGCGGGAACCATGAAACGGCCGCCCCGCTCGCCGCAGGAAGGCCTGTTCAGTGGCGGGCTGGCGCAGCACGTCATCCTGGTGGGCCTGGGCATCGGGCTGTTCGCCCTCGGGCTGGGTGTGTTGTATTACGACCCGGCCAATCCGGCCGACACGCGCTGGCAAACCATGATATTTACCTCCCTGGCTTTCATGCAGATGGGGCAGGCGCTGGCCTCGCGCTCCTCGCGGGAATACATCGTTTCCATGGGGCTGTTCTCCAACCCGGTGCTGCTGGCGCTTTTCCTGGTCACGGCAGCCCTGCAGCTGGCCGCCATCTACGCCCCCTTCCTGGACCAGTTCTTCCAGGTCACGCCCCTGTCCTGGACGGAGCTGCTGATCTGCGCGGCCCTGGGCGCCCTCATCCTGGGGCTGATCGAACTGGAGAAGGTGTGGATGCGCAGCAGGGAAAGGTAGGAGGGGATTTGTGATGAACGGTGCCGGCCCGGCTACGGCAGCGGACGGGTACGGTGTACGCTGTGCCTCCGGGAACTCAAAAAAGCCGGAAAAAACGATCGAATCATGAAGCTATCATTGACTTTTTTGTTGGCCGTGTTGGCCTCATTGGCAGCCCATGGCCAGATGAGGGAAGCGGATGTGTCCGGTATCAAAAACAAATTTCTGGATATGCCTTATGCGGAGCTATCTGAGGCTCAGAAACTGGACATCTACCTGCCGGAGGAAGGGGAGGGGCCGTTCCCTGTTATCCTATCCGTACATGGAGGCGCTTTCAAGGCAGGCGATAAAAGAGACGGGCAGGTAATTCCCATGCTCGAAGGGTTGAAACGCGGGTATGCTATTGTTTCCATCAACTACCGCCTCAGCGGGGAAGCTATATGGCCCGCGCAGATACAGGATTGCAAGGCCGCCGTGCGATGGGTGAGAGGGCATGCCCGGGAATACAAGCTGAACCCTGACAAAATAGCCGCCTGGGGCGGTTCCGCCGGCGGGCACCTTTCCGCCATGCTCGGCCTTTCCGGCGATGTCGCGTCCTTGGATGACCTGTCTTTGGGCCATCCGGAGCAGTCCAGCCGCGTTCAGGCAGTGGTGGATTGGTTTGGGCCCACGGATTTTTTAAAAATGGATGCCCAATTGGAGGAAAGTGCTGTGGCCAACCCTATGGTTCATTCCGTTCCGGATTCTCCCGAATCGGAACTCATTGGAAAGAACCTGGAGCAGGCGCCCGAACTGGTAAAGGCTGCCAACCCGGAAACCTATATTTCTGCTGACGACCCTCCTTTCTTTATTCAGCATGGGTTGGAAGACCCGCTTGTGCCTTACCAGGGTTCCGTGCTGCTGGCGCGCAAACTGGGCGCAGTGCTCGGATTTGAAAGAGTACATCTTGAACTTTTCCCGGCCACCGGCCACGGAGGCCCGGCTTTTGTAAGGGCGGAGAACCTGGAAAGGGTATTCGTTTTCCTGGATAGGTGTTTGAAGAAATGAGATCATATCTGCCTCAGATAACTCAGCTTCACGATCGCATGGTTCTCCACCTGCCGGAGATCCATCGTATCCCGGAAGCCATTCTTGTTGAAGACGATATACAAAAACGACAGCGGGCTGTACTCCCAGGCCAGGCGGATGTTGTAGTTTTTGGAGTCGTCCTCCGAATTCTGCTGGTAAAAAGCAATCAGTTGCAGCCGGGGGTTCAGTGCCAGGCGCCCCTCAATGCTGTACAGGTCAAATGTCTTGGTTGTCGCCGGCTCGCCCACTTTTACGAAATGGTTGCGGTTGAGGCGGCCGGACAGTGACAAATGCGGGGAAGGGGCAAATTGAAGCGTCAGGTCTACTGTGGACAAGCGCCCGTTGAAGTAGGCGCCCCAGTCGATCTGTCCCAGCAGGTTGATGATCTTGGAAGGGTCGGTGCTCACCCATATCTGCTGCCGGAAGTAGTTGTAATCGCCCTCGCCGATGTGGACGCCCAGCGGTTCAAAGGGCTCTGCCAGGCGCTGGAAAGTAGGGTTGACGGAATACCCGAAGTAGCCGCCATTCTGGAAATTGAACCAGATGGGAAAGAACCAGAGCTGCCGCTCGATCAGCTTGCCGGTGGAAGCCTGGAAATAAAATTCGGGCAGAAAACCCGGTTCGAATGCCCGGATGACTTTCCGGAATGGCAGCAGCTTGCCGCGGTAGTACCAGTTCATGCCCGGCGTGGCGCCGATGATGTCCTTGCGGGCCACGAAACCCATTTCGGGGTTGAAGTCTTTAGTAACCACCGACTGCGTCAACCATATCTTGTAATTGTTGGTGGTGTTGATGTACTGGGCGATGCCGGCGAGGCCGTGTTTATCCGTCTGGCCGCCCACGGAATGCATCACAAAGGCGTTGACCGACTGGGTTTCGTTCAGGCGGAAAAAGCCGTCCAATGTGCTGGACACATTGGTGCCGTCGGGCCTGTTCTTGGCTGTCACCATGCCGCCGATGCGGTTTTGCCGGCCCAGGTTTTCGGAAAAACGGCCGACAAAAAAGTTCGTGGCCGGGCTGTCGCCCATTTCGCGCTGCCGCATGGCAATGGCGCCGAAATTGCGCTCGGAGGAGCGGTACACCAGCCTGCCGCCCCCATCGATTGGGATGGGGCTGCCGGCATCGTCGAGGCCGATGCTCCGGCTAAAGAACGGCTGAATGCGCATGGAGCCACCGGAGCCATCTCCTGCCTGGCCCACATTAAAGCCGAACAGGGACGCATTTTCGAGAAAGAACTGCCGGCGCTCGGGGAAGAATACCGAGAACCGTGTGACGTTGTTGACCTGCCGGTCCACATCAGCCTGGGCGAAATCGGTATTGGCCGTCAGGTCGAGCACCGTACTGGAGTTGATGGCCCATTTGACATCGCCGCCCGGCTTGAAGCTCGTGTCGTCTGATTCCTCATTTGTAGAAGGGGTGCGGTATCTGTCATAGGAAAACAGCACGTAAGGCTGCAGGCGCACATTAGGGCGGGGTGGGGGCGGCTGCAGGTTTTTTAGCACTCCGGCATATTCCATGCGGGTGGCGCTGAAGGCCCGCGGGAAGGGCGAAAAGGCGCTGATTTCATTCGTTGAGCGGCGGTTTCGGTAGAGGTTGAAGCCCCAGTTCTGCAGCGAGTCTGCTGTCCTGGGGTACCGCAGGGTCTGCCACGGAATGGCGATTTCCGCCACCCAACCCGAGTCAGACCGGTTGGTGCGCACCCGCCACAGGCCGTCCCAGTCCACATCGTAAAAAACATCGTCGAAAGCCAGCAGGTCGCGCTGCACCCCAAATGCATTGGTGGCAAATACCATGGCATTGCGGTTGTCGTTGAAACCGTCGAACGACAGATTTATGAGGTCGTGTTGGCGGTGGTCGAAGTCGCGCCTGAAGTCGGTGGCGCGCAATACCTTTTTCCCCAGCGAATCCAGGGAGGACACTCCCAGATAGAGGAACTGATTATTGTACAGCACCCGGATTTCGGTCTGCTGGCTAGCCGGCTCCCCCTGGAAGGGCTCTATCTGGATAAAATCGGTTACAGGCCCGGCGCGTTTCCAGTCTTCCTCGTCCAGGCGGCCGTCAATTTTAAGGCGGCCCTCCACTTTTATGGCCTCGATGCTCCGCTTGTCCGGGTTCGGGGGAAAGACCTCGGCATCCTGGGCCGGGAGTAAGCAGGGGGAAAGGAAGCACAGGAAAAGTGCTGTTTTCAGTATGCAGTTTGCCATTGGGCAGTTTTTCGTTCGCCTGTCAAAGTAACGAATTGCCCGGGTTGCAGCCAAGCCATTTTTACGGCTTTTGCTCGGTTGTTTCAGAAGCCAGCCTGGAATGTCGGCAGGCATAGGCCAGAATTTGCGTTTCCCGTCAGCGCCGGCCTGATAATTTCACAAACTTCCGGTGCAGCACCTCGGTTCCGCGCCCATGGCTTACCGATAAGCGGAGGATATACATGCCCTCGGGGATTTCCGCGCCAGCATACACCTCGAGCTCATGCCGGCCGGATGGTTTTGTATGGTTTCATTAAGAAAATCAGCGTCATCTCCTGGAAACCTGCCTGGGTTTTGTGTATGTGGGCTCTTTCCTGTTTTTCTTTTTAAATATATATCAAGTTGGAGCCGCATCCGATGACCTTGGTCATCACTTGCGGATATGTAAACGGGGCATTATCAAAAAGCCGGTTTTCCTGTTTCCCCGCCCGGCCGGAAGTCCGTACATTGAGGTGGAAAGCAAAAAACAGCAATATGCCAGCAAGCGCTTTTTTTTCCGCCGGATCCATAGCCCTTCCTCAGGGTGTAGCTATTGTGAGAATGATCGTGGGGGCGCTTTTGGTTTATCATGGGGTGGAGGTATTCGACCCGAAACTGATGAACGGGTATATGGGCTGGGAGGCCTTTGCCGGGCCCAACGCCCGGCTGCTGGTGTACACGGGCAAGTCCGTCGAGCTGGTTGCGGGGCTCCTGCTTTTGCTCGGCCTGTTCACGCGCCCGGGCGCGCTGCTGGCCATGGGCGCCCTTTCCTACGTCACCTTTTTCGTAGGCAACGGAAGGTTCTGGTACGAAGACCAGCACCCTTTTATGTTTGTCCTTTTCGGCCTGCTGTTCTTCTTCACCGGCCCCGGCGCCTGGAGTGTGGACGGCTTGCTTTTTAAGGGGAAAGGAAAATTGCATAACTTAGGCCTCATCCTCTTTTTTACCCTTTCGTCCTGTGCGGCCCCAAAGGACATGCCCGATGGGAATGCGTGGTTTCCGGCCCATGATTTCGATGCGGCTACCTTTCTGCAGGCGCCCAGGGAATACGGCCCCTTCACCCGCTGGTGGCTTCCCGGCAATGATTTAACGGAAGCGGAACTGCGCCGCGAAATAAAGCTGTTCGCCGAAAACGGATTCGCCGGGGTGGAAGCCCAGCCGCTCGTCATGGGCCTGAATTTCAATAATCCCCCGGAAATACTGGACAGGGTGTTCAGCTGGGACACGCCCTCTTTTTACGAACACCTCAGGGCCATCATGGAGCAGGCCGAAGCGTCCGGCATTACGGTGGATATGAACGGGGGAAGCGGCTGGCCATTGGGGGGCGCCTTCTTTGACCCCGCCGAAAGTATGCGGACGCTGGCCGTTTCCGATACCACCATTCCCGGCGGCGCGCGCTTTTCCGGGCCAATTCCGATGCCTGCTGCAGCCTCCGAGGGCGGGGCCCCCTGGATCAGGAATAATCCGGTTGATGTGAAATGGGCCAGCCTGTTGAGTGTGACGGCGGCGCGCTTCGTTCGCGAAAGCGGCAAACAAACCATCCTGGATGAAGCCTCGATTGCCGGCCTGACGCAGATAGTGCGGGAAGGCCAACTGGACTGGACAGCCCCGGAAGGCGGCCAGTGGCGCATCATCGCCGCCTGGTCCATGCCCACCGGCGAACCCCCCTCGCTCATCGCATCCCGGGGAGCCAGTTACGTGATCGACCATCTGGATACGGCCGTGGTGAACAGAACATACGATTATCTGCTGGGGCCCCGCACAGGCCTGCCCGCCTGGTTCAAAAAGCCCCTCCGCGCCGTTTTCAACGATAGTTATGAATTCCACACCCACCGGATGATCGCTCCCGGTTTCCTGGAAGCCTTCCGGGCGGGCCGCGGTTATGACATCAGCCCGTATCTGGCATGCGCATTCCAGAAAGGGTATAACCACCCCACCTATCTGGCTGCCTTTTACCCAGGTGCAAAACCGCCGTTCGCGTTCAACGAAAGTGAAAACTGGCGGATCATGTACGACTATGACGCTACGGTTAATCAGGTTTTCAAAAACAACTTTATCAAAGCAAGCAACGCCTGGCTCAACAAGAAGGGCCTGCTGCACCGCACGCAGGCCTATGGGTTTCCGATCGATATCATCGGAAGTTCAGGGGCGGCGGACATACCGGAGGCCGAACAGCTCTTTGCGGAGGGCTCCGAGGGTTACCTGAAACTGGTCAGCTCCGGCGCGCACCTGAACAACCGGCCTGTAATCACGCAGGAGTCATTCGTATCGATTTACCGGGCGGAGATGACTACGCCGCAGAAGATCAAAATATGGGCCGATAAATCATTCGCTGCGGGCATTAACCAGCTCATCTATCACGGAACGCCCTACAAGTACAACAATGGCGAATACGGCTGGGAAGGATGGAATACCTGGTCGTCGCCCTATACGCCGACAGTCAACTTCTCCACCGGCATGAATGAATCGGATCCGTTCTGGAAGGACATAAAATCCGTCAACCAGTACCTGACGAGGGTTCAGTACGCCCTGCGGTCGGGCCGCCCGAAAACCGAGGTGCTGATCTACATGCCGTTTATCGATTTTACGGAAGACCAGCTGGCCGTAAACCCGGAAGAAATACTATACCGCGGTTATTTTGAAGGGGTCGAGCCTGATATCACCGGCTCCGGCGTGTTTGAAGCGCCTCCGACGCGCATCAATACCTGGTATAAAAAGTTGTGGCCGGTCGTCAATGAGCTGGAATCCAGGGGTGTTTCCTGGGAGTTTGTCAATGATGAATCTCTGCAAAGAGCCGTTACGGCGGATGGAGCCATCCGGATCGGAGAGAACCGGTATCAGGTGCTGATCCTCGCCAACCTGCCGTATATCAATCTCGAAACGGGGAAAAAAGTGAATGCCCTGAGCAAGCAGGGCCTGCGAATCTGGGCTTTGGGCGATCTGCCCCGGATACAGCCTTCCTATAAAGACTATGAAGCCAGCGACGCACTGACGGCGCAGCTCATGCAGGAGGTTGCCCGGCAAAGCACGACGGCCTCCGGCGCCCCGCAATGGGGCTGGATCGATCAAAAAATCACTTATGCCCGCCCCATGAGCAAAATCCGGCAGATCACCCGCGAAATGCGCGATGGAAGCCGGCTCCGGTTCATCTGGAACATGAGCGGCGGCTGGCAGCGGATAGGCCTGGCAGCAGCCGGAAAAGAATTCAGGGCGGCATACTGGATCGACCCGGAAAGCGGGAAAATAACGGAGTCAACCGGCGATTACAGCCTGCCTCCTTATGGCTCCGTACTGTTTTACGCTACAACGGAAAAGGCTGTTGACAAAGCTTTGCTTTCGCCGCCTGCCCCTTCTTTCCAGGACGCGGCGGAAATACTGAAAATTGAAAACTGGGACATTCAGGCAGGCGGACAGGCTGCAGAAAACAGCCCCCTCTTTGACTGGCGGGAAAAGGAGCAATTCAAATTCAGCCTGGGGCCGGGCATTTACCGGTCCACTTTCAATCTGGAAACAAAGGAGCCCGCCGCCCGCTATCTGATCGACCTGGGTAAAGTTTTCTTCACCGCCGAAGTGCTGATCAATAATAAGCCGGCCGGGAAAAGGCTGTTTGCCCCCTACATGCTGGATATTACCGATTTTGTGGTGCAGGGAGCCAACAGCATAGAAGTCAGCATTACGACTGCCAGGAGGAACGCTTTCACAGGCGAAGCGGCTAAGGGCAACCCGCTGTATGCGCAGTTCGCCGGCAGGGAGGATGCCCTGCTTCCTTCCGGGTTGCTTGGGCCTGTTGTGGTGAAGAAGTTGAAAAACAGATAACTATTTGGGTTTGAACGCGGGCCTGTGGCCCGCGGCGAAGATTGCCGCCAAAGGAGCCCTGAATAGTAAAAAAATAATCCAGGATGGCTGAAAAAACCGCCTTTGTAGTAAAAACGGCAATAGCATTATGGGTGATAGCCGGCTGGGCATTCCCGAATCCGGTTCAGGCCCAGAAAATGTCGGGAAACCCCATTCTTCCGGGATGGTACGCCGACCCGGAGGGCGCCGTGTTTGACGACAGGTATTGGATTTACCCTACCTATTCGGATGCTTACGAGCGGCAGGTATTCCTGGATGCCTTTTCTTCCCGCGATTTGGCCAAATGGAAAAAGCATGGCCGGATACTGGACACTACGGCCGTAAAATGGGCGCACAAAGCGATGTGGGCTCCGGCCATCATCCGGAAAGACGGCCGGTATTTCCTGTTTTTTGCGGCGAATGACATCCAGAGTGATGCAGAGCAGGGCGGCATCGGCGTCGCCGTGTCGGGCCGGCCGGAGGGGCCGTTTACGGACTATCTGGGCAAGCCCCTGCTCAGCACCTTCCACAATGGCGCCCAGCCCATCGACCAGTTTGTGTTTCGCGATGCGGACGGGCAGTACTACATGATCTACGGCGGGTGGCGCCATTGCAATATCGTTAAGCTGAACGATGATTTTACCGGTTTCGAACCCTACGAGGACGGAACGGTTTTCCGCGAGATCACCCCGGAAGGATATGTGGAAGGGCCTTTTATGTTCATCCGGAACGGCAAATACTATTTCATGTGGTCGGAAGGCGGATGGGGCGGCCCGGACTACCGCGTGGCCTATGCCATAGCCGATTCCCCCTTTGGCCCCTTTGAGCGTATCGGTGTCGTGCTGCAGCAGGACCCCGCTGTCGCCACCGGCGCCGGCCATCATTCCCTGATTCAGGCGCCACATACGGGCGATTGGTATATCCTGTACCACCGCCGCCCCTTATCCGAAACCCACCCCAACCACCGGGCTACCTGTATCGAGAAGCTGGAATTTGATGAACAGGGCTTTATTAAGCCTGTGCATATTACCTTTGAGGGGGTGGTGAAAAACAGATTAAAAAAATGAGAGCTTCATGTGAGCAATAACCAGCTTTGGAAATAAACAGACTTATGATGAGCTATAAACTGAGCGGAATCTTATTTTTCCTTTTCCTGGCTTTCTTTCTGAGCAGTTGCACTCCTGCTCCTGCACCCGAAGGCGAGGCCCAATTCGACCCCACCTCTTACGTCGACCCCAACATCGGCACCGCCCACAGTCGCTGGTTCTTCTACACCCCGGCCGCCCTCCCCTTCGGCATGGCCAAGCTGGGCCCCACCACCGATGCGCACTATGGCAACAAATCGGGCTGGGAAGCCGTGGGCTATGATGAACGCCATACCTCCATCGAGGGCTTTTCCCACGCCCGCGAATTTCAGGTGGGCGGCATCATCACCATGCCCACCACCGGCAAGCTGGCAACCGTACCCGGCGAACCGGATGACCCGGATAGCGGCTACCGTTCGCGTTTCGACAAAAGCGAAGAGCTGGCGCAGCCAGGCTATTACAAGGTGCGCCTGAAGGACTACGATATTACCGCCGAACTGACGGCTACGCACCGGGCCGGCTTCCACCGCTACACTTTTCCTGCCAACACGCAGTGCAATATCCTCTTCGACATCGGCAATGTGCAGGGCGAAAGCGGGCCCATTCTGGATGCACGTGTAAAGGTGCTGAACGATCGGGAAGTGGAAGGTATGGTGCTCACCGCGCCTTATTACGTCGGCCACAACCACTCCCCGGAAGACACCCGCCTGCCCATTTACTTCTACGCGCAGCTCGGCCGCCCGGCGGATGCTTCCGGCACATTCAGAAAGGATTCCGTTTTTGCTGGCCAGCCGGAAGTGAGCGGGGTAGGAGCGGGGGCCTATTTTACTTTCCAAACCACGGAGGCGGAAAGCGTGGAGCTTAAAGTGGCCATTTCCTACACTTCCATCGAAAATGCCCGCAGGAATTTCGATGCGGAAGCGCCCGGTAGGGGTTTTGAGGCCGTGCGGCAGGAAGCCCTGGAGCTTTGGAAGCAGGAACTGGGCAAGATACAGGTGGAAGGAGGCCGCGAAGCGGACCGGGTCAAATTCTACACCGGCCTGTACCACGCCCTGCTGGGAAGAGGTTTGTACAATGACATCAACGGCGCTTACCCCCGCAACGACGGTTCGGTAGGGCAGCTTCCGCTCGATGAACAGGGCCGCCCGGTTCACAATGTGTACAACACCGACGCCGTCTGGGGCGCCTACTGGAACCTCACCCAGCTCTGGGCCCTGGCCTGGCCGGAATATTACAACGACTTCGTGCAAACCCACCTGCGCGTGTACCAGGATGCCGGCTGGCTGGGCGACGGCCTGGCCAACAGCAAATACGTCTCGGGCGTGGGCACCAACTTCGTCGGGCTTGTCATCGCCGCGGCCTACAACTGCGGGATACGCAATTACGATGTGGAACTGGCCTACGAAGCGGCGCTGAAAAACGAGCTGGAGTGGCAAAACCGGGCGCCGGGCGCCGGCAAGCTCGACATGCGGGGGTTTGTCGAGAAGGGCTTCGTCCCTTTCGTTGACACCTGGACGGCCAGTGAGGCCGGCGACAAATTCTGCGTGTCGCGCAGCCTGGAATATGCCTTCGGCGCTTATGCCGTGGCGCAGATGGCCCGGCAACTGGGCAAAGAAGCAGACTATAACCGCCTGATGGACATGGCCGGCTACTGGCGGGTTTCCTACGACACCACCACCGGCTTCGTGCGCCCGCGCTATGCGGATGGCCGCTTCCTGGAGAACTTCAACCCCTTCGAGGCCTGGCGCGGCTTCCAGGAGGGCAATGCCTGGCAGTACACCTTCTACGTGCCCCACGAACCCGAAGGCCTGGCGGCCCTGATGGGGGAAGAAGAATTCAACAAACGGCTGGATTCGGTCTTTACCCAGGCGCAGAAAACGGCTTTCGGCGGCGGAAAGGAGGTCAACGCCTTTGCCGGTGTGGAATCCATTTACAACCACGGCAACCAGCCCAGCCTCCATATTTCCTGGCTCTTCAACCACTCGGGCAAACCCTGGCTCAGCCAGAAATGGACAAGGGCGATCTGCGATGAGTTCTACGGAACGGACGGCATCCACGGATACGGCTATGGCCAGGATGAAGACCAGGGCCAGCTCGGCGCCTGGTACGTCATGGCCGCCATGGGCCTGTTCGATGTGAAAGGGCTGTCGGAGGCGGAGCCCCGGATGCAGGTCGGAAGCCCCATCTTTGACCGCATCCGCATCAGGCTGAACCCGGATTATGCCGGCGGCGAAGCTTTTGTTATCGAAACCCGCAACAATAGCCCGGAAAACGTGTACGTGCAGTCGGGCGCTTTCAACGGCAAGCCGCTGAACGAGGCCCGGCTCCGCTATGCCGACATCGTGAAAGGCGGAAAGCTCGTGCTGGACATGGGCCCGAAGCCGAACGAGGACTGGGGGCGGCTGAGGTAAACCGGCAGGCCAGTAAGCAGGCCCGGAGAAGGCCTGGCGTTTCTGGTTGCGGAGGTACAGGTTACAGGGTTTGCCCAGGGCTCACCTTGCCTCCAGGCCGGGGGTTAAACTTCGAAAGTTTATTCCGCCTCGTTGGTTTGGAGCACGTAGGTTCCGTAGCGCTGGATGTCCTTGTTGTCGAAGGAATCGACGGCGTGCTGGATGCGCAGGAAAAAGCGCTCTTCGCCTATCTTGTCCACCAGCCCGCCTTTGTAGAGGGCGTCGCGCACGGGGCCTTTGACGCTGGAGAGGTAGAATTCGACGCCCTGGGTTTTGCAGTAGTCGTCGATGTCCTCCAGGGCGTGCATGCCGCTGCTGTCGATGCTGTTGATGCTGTTGGCGTCCAGGATGAAAAGCTTCAGGGCTTTGCCTTTCTTTTCGATCTGTTCTTCGATCTTATCCTTGAAATAGGCCACGTTGGCGAAGTAGAGGCGGGCGTCGAAGCGCATGATCAGGATATCGGGGCGGGCCTCGAGGTCATCGAAGCGGTCGATGTTTTTGTAGTAGGGCTTGTCGGGTAATTTTCCGAGCACGGCGAAGTGGGGCATGGTGGTTCGGAAGATGATGAGCCCCAGGGAAAGGGCGACTCCGATGAGGATGCCCTGTTCGATGCCCAGGGCCAGGGTGCCGGCGAAGGTGGCGATGAGCATCCAGAAGTCGGAGCGGTCGGCATGCCAGAGGTGGACGGCTTCCCTGATATCGATCAGCCCGAAAACGGCCACCATGATGACGGAGGCCAGAATGGCGTTGGGCAGGTAGTAGAACAGCGGGGTCAGGAACAGCAGGGTCAGGGCGATGAGCAGAGCGCTGATGATGGAGGCCATGCCCGTTTTTGCGCCGGCCTGGTCGTTGACGGCCGTGCGTGAAAAACCGCCGGTGGTTGGGAAAGCCTGGAAGAAGGAACCTCCGATATTGGCTATGCCCAGCGCGGCCAGTTCCTGGTTGGCGTCCACTTTATAGTTCTTGTGCTTGGCCTGAATGGCCTTGGCCACCGCGATGCTTTCCATAAAGCTCACCAGCGCGATGGCCAGTGCGATGGGCAGCAGGGTGTTGAAGTTTTCCAGCGAAAAATCCGGCATTGCGAACGACGGCAGCCCGCCGGGCACTTCGCCCACGATCTTGACGCCCTGTTGCGTCAGCCCCAGCCCCCATACGGCCAGGATGCCGAAGGCGACGGCAAGCAGCGGCCCGGGAATGGCTTTGTTGATGCGCCTGGCCCCCAGGATCAGCCCGATGCCGGCCAGCCCGATGCCCAGGGCCGCCAGGTTGGTTTCCCCGATGCGCCTCGCGGCTTCGATCAGGATTTCGTGGACGTGCTCGCTGCCACCCAGCCCGATGCCCAGCAGGTGCTTGAGTTGCGACAGGCCAATGATCAGGGCGGCTGCCGAGGTGAAACCGCTCACTACCGGGTGAGACAGGAAATTGACCAGGAAACCGAGCCGGAAGGCGCCCAGGAAAAACTGGATCAGGCCGACAAACAGGGCCAGTGCAATGGCCAGTGCGACATAGGTTTCCGTGCCGGCCTCCGCAATGGCCCCGATGCCCGCCGCAGTCAATAGAGACACCATGGCTACCGGCCCTACTGCCAGTTGGCGGGAGGTGCCGAATAAGGCATACAGGATCAGCGGAATGGTGGAGGCATACAGGCCGTAAATGGGCGGCATGCCGGCGATCATGGCGTAAGCCATGCCCTGGGGAATGAGCATGACGCCCACCGTAAGCCCGGCAGAGAGGTCGCCTTTGAGCTGCGCTCCTTTGTATGATGGAAGCCAGCTGAGTATGGGTAGAAACTGCTTGAACCGCATAGGTAATCCTTTTTTTTGCAAATTTCGCGGTTTCAGGGGCGGCAGGCAGTGATGAAGGTCACAGTGCCCCCCAGGGTAGTCGCATTAAACTTTTTTCGCATCAAATGCCGGCATGCGCATCCTGCCGGGAACCCTGGTTAAGCCGTCCGGCGACTTAAAGTCGTCAGACGGCTTGCCAGGATGCGCCCATCTTTCACAATCCTGCTGCCGGCTTGTTTTAGATGCGATTGCCCCGGGCGAAACCCGGCATCCCCCTCCATCCTGGCGATTTATTCTTACCTTGGCGCTGTCAACAACCATTGGCCGTTATGGATACTCCCGATACTTCCGAAGAAGCTTTACTTTACCTCTTTCTGGCGGCTGCGCTGGGCTCTTTTGTGGGAAACATCAGAGTGAAGGGCAACAGCCTGGGCGTGGCGGCGGTGCTGTTTGTCGGGCTAGCCATCGGCGCGGCGAAGCCGGATGTAAAGATACCCGAGGTGATCAAGCTGATGGGGCTGGCTATTTTCGTGTACAGCATCGGCCTGAGTTCCGGCCCGTCCTTTTTCAGTTCCCTCAAGACGAGGGGCACCGCCAATCTCATTCTGGCCATGCTGGCGCTTAGCGTGCTGAGCGTCTGCATCTGGGGCGCCGCCCTGTTTTTCGGCTTCGACGCCTCCGGGGCCGCCGGCTTATTATCGGGCATCACGACCAACACGCCTGCCCTGGCGGGCCTGCTGGACGCCATACACTCGCAGGGCGGCGAACAGGCCCAGGAGATGTCGAACAACGCCGTAGTGGGTTATTCCATTTCCTACCCCATGGGCGTGCTGGGGTTGATGATCGCCGTCGTATTCATGCAGCGGATACTCCGGGTGGATTATGCGGCGGAGGCCCGCGGGCTGGGCAACGAATTTCCCAGCGGGCAGCCCATCATTCACCAGACGGTGGAAGTACAGTTGCCGGAAGCCATCGGTTTTCCGTTGCGGGAGCTCAAGCAGCGCTTCTCCGCCAGGGTAGTCTTCGGGCGGATGCGGCGCGGCGAGGCATACTCCCTCTGCCACTGGGAAAGCGTTTTCCAGGCCGGCGACCTGGTGTCCATCATCGGCGAGGAAGCCGAGGTGGCGCGGGTGGCCGCCCTGCTGGGGAATCCGGTGGAAAAAGACCTGTCCGACAACCTGTCGGTTTTCGGCATGCGGCGGGTGTTCGTTTCCAACCCCAAAATCGCCGGCAAGACCGTCGCTTCGCTCAACCTGCCCGAGAAGTACCAGGTGGTGCTCACCCGCATCCGCCGTGGCGACGTGGATTCCATCGTGGAGCCCGAGACCGTGCTGGAACTCGGCGACCGCATCCGCATCCTGGCCAAGGAGTCGGACCTGAAAGGCCTGGTTCGCATCTTCGGCGATTCCTACGAGCACCTCAGCCATATTGACCTGCTCTCCTTCGGGCTGGGCATGGGGCTGGGCATTCTGCTGGGTTCCATCGAGATGGCGCTGCCGGGAGGCATCCTGTTCAGCCTCGGCTTCGCCGGCGGGCCCCTGGTGGCGGGGCTGCTGCTGTCGTATGTGCGCCGCTCGGGCCCCATCCTGTGGACCCTGCCTTACTCCGCCAACCTCACCCTGCGGCAAATCGGGCTGATGCTCATGCTGGCCGCCATCGGCATCAATTCCGGCGCCACCTTCCTGGCCACCATGCTCAGCCCGGTGGGCCCGCAGATGTTCCTGTCCGGCGCGCTGGTCAGCATCCTGGGCGGCATGATCATCCTCTTCGCCGGCTACCGGCTGCTGCGCATCCCCTTCATCCTGCTCATCGGCATGATCAGCCACCACCCCGCCAACCTGGATTTCGCCAACAACAAGGCGGGCAATAAAATCCCAACCTACGGCTACGCCCTGGTTTACCCCCTGCTGCTGATCGGCAAGATCATCTTCGTACAGGTGCTGTGGCAGGTGCTCAAATTGTGGGGGCTGTAGGAAGCAGGCGAGGTTTGCATGCACATTGCCGGCCCGCGGCGCAGGCAAGGCCGCAAAGAAGGGCTGAATAATTGCAGGAATTTATTAATTTGGGACAGGGAATGAGATAAAACCAATCGAGATGAAGTGGACCTACAGCATTAAAGGCAAAACCACGGCTGCTTTGCTCCTGGCCATAGTTTTGGGGGTGATCATGCTGACCAACCTCATGGAAAGGAGGCGTTTTCAGGAACTGGAACGGTCTTTTGCTTCAATATTCGAAGACCGGCTGATGGTGGAAAGCTACCTTTTTCAGCTATATGACAACCTCAAACAAAAGCAGGATCTGCTTCAACTGGCCGAAGAGAATGGAATGAGCCCCGGCATCCGGGAGCAACTCGGCGTTTACAAGGAAGGCAGGTCCGAGCTGATTGAGAAGTACATGCAAACCTATCTCACGGAGGAGGAAAAACTGCAATTCGACAAGTTGAAAACCCTGCTCGTCCGCATGGACGAACTCGAAGGAGAGATTGGCCAGGCCCGGCTTATGGCCGATGTCCCGCCCAGCCTGTCCCGAACCCATGAAGATGTTACCGCCCAGGCTTTTTCCACGCTTTCGGCCCTGTCCCACATCCAGACAACCGAGGGGGAAGCACTGAGAAACAAGTCGAAAAAGATCGTCATGGGCAGCGTGTCAGCAGCTTATTTTGAAATGACCGTCCTGATCATCGTTGGGCTTATCATTCAGGGGCTCATTTTTTCGTCCAGGACACTTATGGTTGCCGACCATCGAAACCATAGCCTGAATTGAGCCGGAGCCTGGCGTTTCAGGTATTTAGCGTAATAAAGCCGCCGTCGATGGGGTAGAAGCTGCCGGTGATGAAGGCGGCCTCATCGGAGCAGAGGTATAGCGCCAGGTTGGCGATCTCTTCCGGCTCGCCCATGCGGCCGATGGGCTGGGTCTTTGCCAGTTTTTCGAACATCTCCTTTTCCCGCCCCGGATAGGTGTTGCGCAGATAGCCGTCGACGAAAGGCGTGTGCACCCGGCCTGGCCCGATAGCGTTGCAGCGGATATTGTGGGCCAGGTAGTCTTTGGCCACCGAGTAGGCCATCGCCAGCACGGCGCCCTTGCTCATGGAGTAGGCGAAGCGGTCGCTGATGCCCACTACGGAGGCCACGGACGCCAGGTTGAGGATGGCGCCGCCGCCCGACTGTTTCATCAGAGGCAGCCCGAAGTGCAGGCAGTTGTAAACGCCCTTGATATTGGCCTGATAGATGCGGTCCATGTCCGCTTCCGCGGTGGTTTCGGCATTGCCGATGTGGGCCACTCCGGCGTTGTTCACCAGGATGTCCAGGCTGCCGGTTTCGCTGAAAATGCTCTGGAATACCTCCCCAACTTCCTGGTGCGCAGCAACATTGCATTTCCGGAAAACGGCCGAACCGCCTGCCTGCCGTATCCCCAGGGCGGTTTGTTCGCCGCCTTCTTCATCGATATCCAGCAGATACACCCTGGCGCCCTGGCGGGCGAATACTTCGCAGATGCTTTTGCCGATGCCCTTGGCGCCGCCGGTGACGACGGCGGTTTTGTTCTGAAGGGAAAAAATGGGTTTCATGATCCGTATTTTATGAATTCCTGCCGCTGGCTGCCCAGGCGGCTGATGGAGAGTTCCACCACGTCCCCCGGCTTGAGGTACTGCGGCGGCTTCATGCCGAGCCCTACCCCCGGGGGCGTGCCGGTGGTGATGACATCGCCGGCCTCCATCTGCATGAACTGGGAGAGGTAATACACGATGTAGGCGGGTTTGAAGATCATGGTGCTGGTGCTGCCGTCCTGCCTCAGCTCGCCGTTGACCGACAACTGCATCTTCAGGCTGTGTACGTCCCCGGCTTCATCCCGGGTGGCCAGAAAGGGGCCGAGGGGGCTGAAGCCGGGGCAGGACTTGCCCTTGTCCCATTGCCCGCCCCTTTCCAACTGGAATTCCCTTTCGGAAATGTCGTTCATGATGCAGTAGCCCGCGATGCAGGCCTCCGCTTCCGAAGGGCTGTCGAGGTACAGCACGTCTTTGGCAAGCACCAGGGCCAGCTCCACTTCCCAATCCGTTTTCCTGCTGTTTTTCGGGATCACAACCGGGTCATAAGGGCCGGCAAGGGTGTTGGAGGCTTTCATGAACAGCACGGGCTCCCCGGGGATTTCCATTCCCGATTCCGAAGCGTGGTCGGAAAAATTCAGCCCGATGCACAGGATGGCGCCCGGGCGGGCAACCGGAGCCGCCCAGCGTTCCCCCTCCGGCACTACCGGCAAACTGCTGCTTTCTTTTCCGATTAAAATTTCGAGCTTCGCCAGCCCATCGTCCAGAAAAAATGCCCTGTCCCAGTCGTGGAAATGTGCGGAGCAGTCCAAACGCCTCCCGTCGAGCAGGATGCCTGGTTTTTCGCGTTCTTTTGGGCCGAACCGGATTAGTTTCATGCTTTTGGTTTTTATGTCTTATGGGCCTGGCAGGCCCTTTATGTCAACAAGCGAACCTGGCCATTGGCGTGGCGGCTTTGGCCCTCAGGGCCTCATCCGGGGTGAAAAGCTGCAGTGCATTTTCAACTGCCCACTGAATACTGATGTACGGACACACTGCTTCTAATGTCGTCAACTTAATTCTACTTTGGCACTTTAAGATTGATACCTATCCAAATCTTTCTGCCGCAGAAAATGTCGCTTTTGAATCAAGTCCCAGGCCTCTTGTTCGGATGTTGCTTTTCGCATCAAGTTCATGGCCAAG
>CAUJDW010000004.1 GCA_963169455.1 Bacteroidota bacterium
GTTCTACTATTACAGTAGCCGTATTTGAGGTTGCAGTATTGCAGCCGCCGCCCGTGCAGGAATACCTCGCGCGGTAATACTTCGTGCCGGCAGTTGCCGTCGGGGGGGTGTAGGTGGCCCCTGTTGCGCCGCTGATGTCCGCCCAGCTGCCTGTGCCGTTCGGGCTGGACTGCCACTGGATAGTGCACGTGCCCGTGCCGCCGCCGGCCGTGGCCGTCAGCGTAACGCTACCGCCGACGCAGGCGGTGGAGGAAGAAGGTGAAATGCTGACGGCCGGGGCCGGAATAACATTCACCACCACCTGGTCCGAATCAGAACAATCGCCACAATCCGTGACTGTTACCGTATAGGTGGATGTTGAGGCAGGGCTTACCGTAATAGACTGCGTGGTAGCGCCATTGCTCCAGAGATAGGAAAGCGTGCAGGAATTACACTGCTTATAAACGGCATCCACATAAAAGTTCGCCCCTTCCTCATCTGTAATTTTGATATACCGGCAATTGGCCGGCACCTGAAAGCAGAGGTCCTGATAAGAAGTATTGGAGAAGGAATAAGAGCCAATCAGGGTGTAGCCTCCACTCGAAGGGTTGATCCCGTTAGGCCCATACCACGCTTTGATTTGCGAAGTGCCGCCGCTGGCCGTTTTAACGCGAAGGCAAACGGTGCTGCCGGCGGAAATTGTGCTTCCCATGTCCCAGACCACCCGCGTATAGGTGTTTGTGGTGGAAGCATAAAAATAAGTCCCGGAAAGGTCAGGAGCCCCAACGGAGGCGCTGGTGTTGGATACATTGCCGGTTGAATGCGCCACAGACTGGGCATACTGGTTGCAGTCGCTGGCGGAGGCAGAGGCGGTCAATGTCACGCTTCCCCCGGCGCATATTGTCTGGTCGGGGCCTGCATTCGCTGTTATATCACAAGGCGTTGCCGCCGTGATGGTTATAGTCAGGGTGACTTCGTCACAAACGCTCCCGCCCGCATTATCCTGGCTGTAAGCTTTTACGTTAATAGTGTACGTGCCAGGGCCCGGGTTCCAGGGGCCTGCGCCCGAACCTGGGTATTCAAAGGGAGAGACATTTTCAGTCACTGTTCCTGAGTCGTCCCCCGAGATAGTGAACTTCACACTTTCGACGTTTCCGCTTACCAGCGCCTCGATATTAAAACTGGCTGGAAGGCTGCTTTGGGCGTACGATGCTCCATTCTGGAGTATGACATCCGCCCCTCCGCCGAGGTCATTCAGCACCACGTTGTCAATTTCCCCGCAGGCGCAATCCTTTTTGACCAGAGGCTGAACGTTGGCTATATCGGGCATGTAGAATTTCAACTGGCTGGCAATACCGCCGGAAACGGAGGTTACAGCATTTTTTGCATTATTACAGAGGGTATTGCAGGAAGACTGGTTAAGCACCCCCCATATAGCCTGGTTGATGGTGCTTTCAGAATACCCCTGGCTGTAAGCATTGCAGAACACCCAGTTGATCCGCTCAGCCTGAAGTTCCGTCACGTTGGCTCCGATATAATCGGTTTCTGTGTAGTGCACTTCTCCCAGTTTGTACCCCCCGGACGGCTGGGCCGGATAGCTGCCGGTAATATCCGTGCAAAAAGCCCGGTATGAGGTTAGGATGTTACAGCCCGCATCCACCTTTGCGATGCAGGTTACATTATAATATTGCGTGACGATATAAGTGTTGGGCGCAATAAGCGCCTTATTGATCGAAACCGTCTGGCCATCGCAGTTGGTGTAGCTTACGGAGCCGGAGCCGCAGGGGGTGCGCATGGGAACGACAGAGCCGCTAAAGGGAACGAGATGGATGCCGCCCGACTGATGGCTGAAGGAACGGGCGATGGCCTGCCCGAAAATATTTCCGCTATTGCCCTTTATCAGGCTGGCGTTGGGCGCCAGAATCGTGCCATAAAGAGATTGCCCCCCCAGGAGTGAAACCTGGCCTGCATTATAGAAATTGAAAAGCAGGTGAGCCCCCTGGTGAGGGGCAAGCCCCTCAAATAATGGAACATTCCATTCAAAAGCGCCGCCCTGTACATCCACATTGAATACAACGGTTGTCCCCTGTGTGGGAGCCACATTAAAGGCGATGGTTTGGAAGGTGGAAAGCTCCTGTGCAGTGACATGAATAATATTGAATTTTCCGGCATGTATTTTTGCCTTTCCGCGGTTGGGGCCGTCGGCCTGAAGGCTGGCGCCGGCTTCCCGCTGGCTCAGATCGGCTGAAGCGCCGAGCAGTTCGTCAAAAGCCAGGGCAAAATCAACCAGCCCCTGCCCGCCGATGGTGGACTGGGGCTGCGGAGCGCCGATGGTGAGCCGGGGCAGGGAATTGGGGCTGCCCTGAGCGACCCTCGTGAGCCCATCCCCTTCAAAAATGCTGGAACCGCTGAGGTCTCCCAGTTTGACGCCGCCGCCATTCAGTACGTTGACGCCTGAACCTGACTGGTAGAACAGCCGGCCATTGACCAGGAGGGCAACAGGATAAGCTTCATTTTCAGGATTAAAATTTCCGGCCTCCAGGGTAGCAATATCATATTGGCCCGCCAGGGTGAGGTTGCCGCCAACAGCAAGCGATCCCTGAACGGATCCGTTTTTCAGGCTGGCGTCTTCGGCTACGAAAACATTGAACCCCTGAGCCGCAAGCACCGGGTTTGTTACGACAAAATGCAGCGGGCTATCTTCCGCCCCTCCTTCCAGGTTGCTGCGCGCCCGGAGGTTGCTGAGCACTTCCGGGTTACACCCCGTACCGATAGAATAAGCTGCTCCGGAAGAGCGAACCGTACAGCCGTCACTTTCCCGGCTCACCGCTATGGGCCCATAGGCTCCCGGTGCAAGCCCGCCGATCTCTATGGTATTGCCCTGAAAGGGCCCGTAACGCACTTCGCCTTTTAAATCATGGCCCATTGAAATAAGGTACGATGAAGAACCACTTCGGTTCTCATCTTCGATAGTAAGCCGGATTTTTCCGTCTTTTTTCCCACAGCCGCTCACGTCCAATGCCTGTACGGAAAGGATTCGCAAGGATGGGCAGGGGGCCTCCAATCCCTGACCGCCTGAGGGAGATTCATGCCCAACCTGAGCGAAGGCAGCGTAGCCGGCCAACAGCAATGACCCCCACAATGCCAGGTAGAGCGTGAAGGAAAGTGTCTTTCCAAAAGAATGGGCATTGGCCGCATTTTTGCGGGATGTTTTGTACAAATTTTTCATTTTCCGAAGGAGTTGATGGGTTGAAAGGGTAGATGTATACATGGGCAACATGCCCAGTGAGGCCATGCCGGACAAGAGCGGCTCTGGCTCGGTGTTGCTTTCTGATGTTTTTCTCCGTTTGGCGGATTCCATATTCGCATTGTTTTGTTCATACAGGACAACTGGCCGGGACAGGCAACACACTTGCCGCCCGACGCGGGAGCCATTTTGCTCCTTCAGGTACATAGCTTTCCGGTATGCAATGAAGCGGCTATCCGGCAACGGCAGTTAAACCGCGCGAGCCAAGGAGATAACCCCATCCTTGCCGAACACAAGAATAGCCTGGCCGGAACGCTCCGGCCATCCCAACTTTAAAAACCAGGTGTGGAAGAGATTGACGGGAAACCTCCCTTAAAGGAGGTATTGCGAAGCCAATTCTCAGTGTTGTTCTTCGTGTTTGCCACTACCTGATCCGTAGTTTTCTCTTCTCTTCCCGGAATGCCAATTTCCGGTTGAGGGATTTCAGAAGCATAGCATACCATGGAGCACGGCTGACAATTCAGACTGCACCTCATAGCAATATGCCCTGAACGCTATTACAACTTAGAGGGGAACGGGGAATAAGGAATTAAAAGGGGAACGGAGGCAGAACGGCGCTTTCCTAAGCGCCAGCTTTAAAACGCATTTACTGCCTGCCTTTGATTTTGTGCATATTATTTACGGGGGGAGCGCTATTAGCAACAAAAGTAATATAAGTTTTTAAAACAACAAAAAAACATGCAAAAAAAAACACATTTAAAAAACGAGAGCCGTGGCAAGCGCCCCGGCCCTCAACATTAAACAAATATGCACAATCTTTTATATCTTTTCCTCAGAAGGAGGATGGCATACAGTTTGCTTACCCATTCCGGCCCGGGCTGTTCATAACTGCCTCAAGCCGGGCACGGCTCCCTTTCCCTCCACGCCTTTGGGCCCAACCACCATGGATCAGCCACAATATACTCGGGGAATGGCGTTTGAACATGCATACCTGCCAAAATGGGAAGGGGGAATTCTCACGGGTACAACTTTGGCAAAGAAGCTTTGTGTGTTAAATGTAAGGGGCAGATTTCGAGGTCAATTTAATACATTCCTTTTTTGAGGCAGGGAAGATCAATTAAAAATTGATAAAATAGTGACATTTATTATTCGCCAATATCTATTAATATATATTGATTATCAAATAATTAGATAAAAAAACGAAATTCATTTGTCACAGAAATGCAGTGTGATTTATTTTGTGTTTTCCCCGGAATGAAACATTAGCAGGCGAAGGGGCCATAATATTACCCTGTTACAATTATCCTGCTCTTCGAATTTCAACTCCTGTATCCCAACCGGCAGGCCCGGAAATCCGCCATTTTTCCTACCTTGAGCCTATGAAAACCTGGCAGCCTTACCTCAATGGCTTCAAAGCTTACCTTTTGCTGGAACGCTCTCTTTCCGGCCACACGGCGGATGCTTATTTGTCGGATATCGACAAGCTGCTGCAGTTCCTGGCCATCCGGGCTTATTCGCTTTCGCCAAAAGAAATACAGCCCGGGCACCTGGAAGAATTTCTGAAGTGGCTGAACGAGCTGGGGCTTGCCGCCCGTTCCCAGGCCAGGCTGATCTCCGCCCTTAAAACTTTTTACAAATACCTGCTGCTGGAAAACATCGTGGAGGCCGACCCAACCGAGCTTATCGACGCGCCCCGCCTGAGCCGGAAGATACCGGAAGTCCTTTCTTTCGATGAGATACAGCGCATGCTGGCCGCCATCGACCTGAGCCAGCCCCAGGGCACGCGCAACAGGGCCATACTGGAAACACTCTACGCCTGCGGGCTGCGCGTCAGCGAACTCACCCAACTCCGCCTGTCCAACCTCTACCTCGATATCGGCTTCGTCAAAGTGGTGGGCAAAGGAGACAAAGAGCGCATCGTCCCCATCGGCGCCGAGGCCGTCAAGCACATCCGCCTATACCTCGAGGGCGAACGCCGGGGGCTGATGAACATCCGCCGCGGCCAGGAAGACTTCCTTTTCCTCAACCGCAGAGGCAACGCACTGAGCCGGGTCATGGTCTTCCATATCGTCAGGGAAACCGCCGCCGCCGCCGGTATCGCAAAAAAAGTTAGCCCCCACACCTTCCGCCATTCCTTCGCAACCCACCTCATCGAAGGCGGCGCCGGGCTGAAGGCCGTTCAGGATATGCTGGGCCACGAATCGATCATCACTACCGAAATATACACGCACCTGGATACGGACTACCTGCGGGAAACTATCCTGGCTTTCCACCCCCGCAACCGGAAGGAGGGCTGAATGGCTGGGGCCGCTCCGAAAAGCCAGGGGGTGAAATGGTGGAATACTGGAATACTGGCCCGCCGCCGCCATCGGGCGCTTTTGCCACGGGCGCCGATGCTATCCCTTGGCGGTTTTCTGCCAAATCCGACAAATCCTGGTATATTTGCAGTTCGAAAAAACTAGCCATGCAAGAGTGGGAACTGGAATTTGAGTGGCTGCGCGTGCGCCATCAGGTTAAGGAAGCTTTTGGAAGAGCGGATTTGCCGGACCTCAATGCCGTGCTTTTCCTCATCGGCATTCAGGAACTGGGGCGCTGGCCGGGCTCCTTCTCAAAAGAAGAAAAACAGGACCTCATGCACATCGGGGCCTGCCACCTGCTCAGCTACGATGGGTACTACGAATTCGCCGGGCGCGACGCCGACGGCTGGCCGCACTACAAAATGATCAGGCCCGTCAGAATAAAAGGAATGGAAGCCCAGGAAAAACTGCTCATGGAAAAAGCCATTCAGTACTTCCGGGAGATGGAAGTGGGGCCTGGTGAGGGGTGATGGGGAGGCGTTTGGCATACAAGACATACAAGATACAAATCAAAAAAATGAAATGAAAAGGATCACACTGTTTGCCGTTTTGCTCCCACTGCTGTGGGGCTGCGCCTCCCAGGGGCCCACTTACGCTGTTATCGAGACTCAATTCGGCCAGATGAAAGTAGAACTGTACGATGAGACGCCTCTTCACAGAGACAATTTCATCAAGCTGGCCAAAGAGGGCTATTACGACAGCCTGCTGTTCCACCGCGTCATCCAGGGTTTTATGATCCAGGGCGGCGACCCCGATTCCCGCAACGCATTCCCGGGCCAACCCCTGGGCCAGGGCGGGCCTGACTACACCATCCAGCCCGAGTTCGGGCAACTCCACTTCAAAGGCGCGCTGGCGGCGGCGAGGCTGGGAGACAACGTCAACCCGAACAAGGAATCTTCCGGCTCCCAGTTCTACATCGTGCAGGGGCAGCCGCTCGACGAGGATATTCTCAACCAGATACAACAGCAGATGGGCATCCAATACACCCCCGAACAGGTGCAGGAGTACCTGCAGAAAGGGGGCTACCCGCCACTTGACGGCTCCTACACCGTCTTCGGCAGGGTAGTCGAAGGGCTGGACGTGCTGGATAAGATCGCCGCCGTGCCTACCGGCCCCGGCGACCGGCCCGAGGAAGATGTCCGCATGACAGTACGCATTCAAAACTGATTCCTTAATCAAAAAAAACGATCTGATCTTATGAAGCCAATGTCGATGGCCCGCTTCAGCCTGATGATCCTGGCCGGCTTTTTCACCACCGGCCTGCAGGCGCAGATATCGGCCGCAGGCGAAATGCGTGTGCTGGAGCCGATCCGGTTTGAGTACCACAAGGAAGCAGGGGCCTACCACTGGGACTTTGGCGACGGCCAGGTTTCTTCCGAAGCCACCCCCAGCCACAGGTTTAAAAAATCAGGCCTTCATACCGTTGTTTTGAGGGCCAGCAACAAAAAAGGAAAAGAAAAAGTCGTGGAAAAACAAATCCGAATAGACCCGCCCAAAGCGTGCCTGGCCGAACTCGAAACCGAATTCGGCTCCATGATCATCCAGCTGTATGATGCAACGCCCAAACACCAGGACAATTTCGTCAAGCTGGTGGAGGACAATTATTACGACAGCCTGCTGTTTCACCGCGTCATCCAGCAATTCATGATCCAGGGAGGCGACCCCGATTCCCGCGGGGCGGCCCCCGGGCAGCCGCTGGGTTCCGGCGGGCCCGGCTACACCATCGAGGCCGAGTTCGTCGATTCGCTGATGCACGTCAAAGGGGCTCTGGCTGCCGCCCGCACCGGCGACAACGTAAACCCGCAGAAGCGGTCCTCCGGCTCGCAGTTCTATATCGTGCAGGGGCAGCCAATCACCGAAGAAATGCTCAACCGCATCGAGGCTCAGAAGGGCTTCCGCTATTCCAAAGCCCAGCGCGAACTCTATCTGGAAAAAGGCGGCGCGCCATTCCTCGACCGCGATTACACGGTTTTCGGGCAGGTCATCGAAGGGCTGGACGTGCTGGATAAGATCGCCGCAGTCCCCACTGACCCCCGCAGCCGCCCGCTGACTGATGTGTGGATGAAGCTAAGGCTCATCCGGTGAGTACCGATATAATATTTGATTTCATGCAGGAACGACATGTATTAGGCATCGACGTCGGCGCATCCGGCATTAAAGGGGCGGTTGTGGATATTGAAACCGGCGAACTGCTCAATGAGCGAATCCGGCTCGAAACGCCGGAACCCTCCACGCCGGAGGCCATGGCCGAAACCTTTGCCGAACTGGTGCGCGCCCACAACTGGAGGGGGCTGGTAGGCTGCGGTTTCCCGGCCATCGTAAAAAAAGGCGTGGCCCATTCGGCTGCCAATATCAGCAAGGAGTGGATCGGGCGGAATATCATCGAGGTATTTTCCCTGGCCGCCGGCTGCCCGGTCGAAGTGCTCAACGACGCCGACGCCGCCGGGCTGGCCGAGATGCGCTTCGGGCTCGGCAAAGGGCAGGACGGGCTGGTGCTCATGATCACCATCGGCTCCGGCCTCGGCTCGGCCCTCTTTATCGACGGGCAACTGGTGCCCAATACCGAATTCGGCCACATCTACCTGGAAGGCCAGAAGGCCGTCGCCGAAGCCTACGCCTCCAATAACGCCCGCAAACGCGAAAACCTGAGCTGGGAAGAATGGGGGCAGCGATTCAACGAATACCTGCTGCACCTGGAGCGAACCCTCAACCCCGACCTCATCCTGCTCAGCGGCGGCGCCAGCAAACGGTTCGACAGGTTCGAATCCTTCATCACCGGGGAAACCCCCGTCAAACCGGCCCGCCTGCTCAATGCCGCGGGCACAATCGGGGCAGCGGTGTACGCTTATCAAAGGTTGAGAAAGGGCTAGTCCAGGATACTATACTCCAACGCCATTTCAGCCCCAGATTGCCAGCCCCGCGCGCGTCAATCCTCCAGGCTATAGGTGGAGATCAGGGACATGACATCCTGGTCCTGCCCGAGGGCCGGCTGGATTTCAAAGAGGAGCCGGTGGCCGTCGAAATCTTCCAGCAGGGCTTCGCCAAGCCAGTACAGGGCGTCCTGCCGCTTGCCGGAGGCGAACAGGCAGGCGGTGCGGCAATACATCAGTTCCACCCCAACGGCTTCCAGTTCGGCTTCTTCCAGCACCTCGAGGGCTTCGGCGGCCCGGCCCGTGTCCAGCAGGAAAACGGCCCACTTCACCCAGTACTGGCTGTCTTCAGGGTTGATCAGGGCGGCCTTCCGGAAACAGGCTTCGGCTTCCGCCCATTCGTCACAACAGTAACAGGCATGCCCCAGGGCCGCGTAGTAATCTTCCCGGCCATCTTCGATCCGGATCGCTTTCCGGAAGAAGTGGATGGCCGTGAGCCAGTCTTCTTCCATGGCGTAACATTCGCCCATGTAAAAGGAAAGCTCGTCGTTGAGGGGGTCAAATTGCATCGCGCGGGTATAGAAAGCCAGGGCCGACTGGTATTTGCCGAGGTGGAAGTAACACTGCCCGATTGAGATGTACAACTCGCTGTCGGGGTCGAAACTCTCCAGCAGCTCTTCGTAACACTTCAGCGCCTTGTTGTATTGTTTGAGTTCGAAACAGAGCCCGGCGCATTCCCGGAAGGCCTCTTCCATATTTTCATCCGAGAGGAAGGCAAACTCGTATGCCTGGATGGCCTCCTCGTAATTGCCGAGGTAGGCCTGCGCCTGGGCCAGGTTGAACCAGGCGGGCGCCAGATAGGCGTCTTCTTCAAGAAGCGCTTCGTGGAACGCAACGCTTTCCTCGTATTTGCGCGACATCTCGATGCAGGCGCCAAAGCGTTCCAGGGCTTCCTGGTTGGAAGGGTCGGCTTCGATAGCGGCCTTCAGGGTGATAAACACCAGCTCGTACTGCGCTTCTTCCTCATAGGCCATGGCCTCCACCAGAAGGATGTCGCTGAGCAGCTCCGAATTGGCGATGGCTTTCATGTCCTCCAGTATGGCGCGGGCCTCATCCAGCCGCTTCAGGGCAATCAGCGCTTCGGCCTGCAGCAGCCCTATTTCCGGTTCGAAAGGAGCGAACAGGGAGGCCTGCTCCAGCACCTCCAATGCTTCCTCCGATTTTCCAAGGCCGATCAGAAGCTCGGCTTTGCGGGTGTAACATTCGGCCGAAAAGGTATGGTGCGAAATGGCCTGGCCGGCCGCCTCGAGCGCTTTGTCATATTGGTAGTCCCTTTCATAATATTCTATGATCTTCAGGTAGGCCTTGGCTTCGAAAAAAACGGCCTCCCCTCCTACCGACTGCGCTTCGTAAGCAGCAACCAACTGGCTGGCCAAAGGATCTTTACTGAAATCGTTCATAGGACGCATAAGGTGCACTGGGTTGTTTTCCTGGTATAAAGATACGCAGACAGGCCCCATTCCGTTTCCTCAGCGGGCATCGATTAATGGAACGGTACCTTTCCGGCAGGGAATGGTAGTTTTATGCCTAACATATTGCTAATTAATATGTTAGAAATTATTACTATCTCAAATTTTTCTTATTTGTTAATTTTTTTATATAGTAGTTTAGGGCATACCGCCCTCCATTGTTGGGCCAGCACTGCCTACGGAAACGGAACCGCAGCACATAAAAAAACAAAGGGGAAACCTCCGCATGGAAGTTTCCCCTTCTGTTTCAGGCCCGGAGGCCTGGATCAGTATTGCTTACGGACGGTTCTTGTTCACCATGAATTTCTCGGTGTGGACTTCGCCGTCAACGCGTACAGACATGAAGTACATGCCGGACTGCAGGTTGTCCAGGTTGAGTTGTTCGGTCGGAACCTGGATTTCGCCGAGGTCACGCGTGAACACCACCTGGCCGACGCTGTTCATAACCGTCATGATGGCATTGCGGCCGATGAAGGGCTGCAGGTTGACGTTCAGTTCGCCCTGGGTCGGGTTCGGGTAAACGCTGAACTTGCCCGTGCCTACTTCGTCACCCGGCGTTTCCTGTACCAGGCCGAAGGGGCTGACGTTGCAGGTCAGCGTCAGGCCGAACAGGCCGGGAGTAGTGCTCTGTACCAGCACGTAGTGCTCGCGGTTCCAGAGCGGGCGGAAGGTCATTTCAGAAGTGCCGTTGGGGCAGCCTGCGCCGTTGTCGTTGCTGCCAAGGCAAACCAGGTTGCCACAGGAGCCCGTGTAAACAGTGATCTTGGTGTCCAGGGTGCCCTGGCCACAGCTGCTCAACTTGAGGAACATGCCGTTTGCCGGAGTCGGCGTGAACTTGTACCATACGCCCGGGTAAGCAGCAGCAACGCCGCCACAGCTCGGTGCGGTGTCAACAGTGGCGCCGATGGTGGAACCGCTGCCGGTATAGCCGCAGGAGATCGCCTGAGCACCGGCGCACACGTCGTTCGTTACCGGAGCAACGAAGGTCAGCGTCCAGCCGCCGAACGAACCGGAGTCGCCGCCCGTGTCATCCTGTACATACAGCGACCAGGTGCCGTTGGCGTTCAGGCCGTTGTACACGCCCAGCGTAGGGTTGGCCTGGGTTACGGAGCCAGGGCCCGGAGCCGGCCAGGTGTCAGGCGTGAGGCTGTTGGTCGGTGCATAGGTGCCGCTCGGGTTGAGCGCGGAAGTCGACATCGCCGGGCCGCCATCGGCAAAGGTGTAGGTAACGCCGACGAGGTCAAAAGAGCTGCCAACGTCCGACATCAGGATGCACTGAGCGCCCGTCGGGCCAACCAGCAGGATGTCGAGGTCGCTCGGCCAGGTGTGGTTCAGGCCGTTGATGCTGACCTGAATCTGGCTGAAGGAAGTGCCGACGCCGGTTACGTTAACCGTGCTGGGGTAAACGCTGGCGGACCCGCTGCTCGGAATGCTGCCTCCCGGGCCGTTGAAAGACTGGGCAAACAGGCCTACCCCCGCAAACAGAAGGAATGTGGAGAGCAGTGCCTTGAAAGTGGTAATCGATTTAACCATAACTGCAGGATTTAATGATAGTGTTAAATGTTTAAAGTGTAAAATAAATTTCCCCGGCAAGGGGAGGATTTTTCTGGCCGCCTTTGCCGCTTCCGGGGGGGGATAAACGGCGCAATTACTCTTTCCTGAAAAAGAGTGGAACTCTTGCTGATGGGGGGAGTGGAGCCATCAGCACTTATCTCGCGGGGGGAGATTTCAACGAAGGTGGCAGGGGGGCGCCTTGTTTTTTCTTTTTTCTCAGTTCCGGCTTCCCGCCCTCAGGCAAAGGAAGCACCAAATTTGCATTAAAGAATTTGCGCTTTAAGGTAAAAGTTTTGTACTAATAATTCAATAAAAAGTTTCAGCAACAGCAAAGAAAATTTTCCGAACCATAAAATTGCCGAAATTGCGTGGATTCCCCGCCGATCTTCGGGCCGGGAGAATAAATTCAGGGAGCAGAGCTGGGGGGATTTGTGTGGTAAGATAGCCTTTCGGCGGTAAAGATAAGAAAAAATATTATGTCAAAAAATAATTGGCCAAATATTTTTTAGAGCGGGATGGCCCCGAAAAAAAACCTGGGCCATCCCCTCTTTTCGTCGTAGTGGCGTAAGCACGGCTCATCCAACCTTATTCCCTGCCGCGCTTTTCACCGCTTTTAGCCTTGCCCGCGTCCTGTTTTTTCGTTTCGGAAGGCTGGCGCTGGCTTTTGGGAGCAGGCTGTTGCCTGGCGGGCGCCTGTTGTCTTTCCACACCGGGGCGTGGCTCCGTTTTCGGTTTTTCCCAGGTGTTTTTGTGGTATTCCCTGCCTTTTTCCAGTTGCGGGCTCTCCCTGCGGGCCGGCGGCTGGGGCGCCGTTTTTTCCCGTTGCTGCTCCGTTTGCTTTTGAGGAGGCGTCACGGGCTGCCTGGGTTCATCCCGCTTCTGAGGCTCGGTTTGCGGCCTGGGCTCAAGCGGCTGCCGCGTTTCTTCCCGCTTGCGGGGCTCTGCTTTAGGCTCCGCTTTGGGTTGCTGTTCCACCCGTTGCCTGGGAACCTCACGAGGCCTGGTGTCGGGTTCGTAAACCGGGGCTCGGTCTTTCTTTTCCGGCACGGGTTCGCGGTAGATGCCCCCCTCATCCGCAGGCCGGTTGCGGTTGTTTTCCGCCAGCACGGGGTAGCGCTGGGCGTGCTGCTCCAGAAACTCGCGCTGGGTAACCGTACGGCTGGGGTGCTCGCTGTTATAGCGTTCGCGGGCGTCTTCAAAGTTGCCGAATTCGCGGAAGTTCTGAACCAGGCGCGGGCCGTCGTCCAGCCAGCTTTGGGTAACGACCCCCTGGTTGTGGTTATACCAGGTATTCACCGTGGCGCAGATGCTGCTGCCCGACCGGCGGTAGCCGTAGTAGTGCCGGACGAAGCGGGCCGACAGGTGGGGATAGTAGTAATGGTGCCTCGGCCGGTAGAAGTACCAGTGCGTAAAATAGAAGGACGGCATCTGGATGACAACGATGGTTTGCCCCGGGCCAAAGTAAAAGCCCCAGTCATACCAGTAGGGATAGGGCCGCCAGCGCGGGTAGGCGTACCAGTAGGGGTAACCGAACCAGTAGGGATAGTGATAATAATAATGGTGTTCCACTACGTACCTGTCAGGCCTGTCGTCATAGTAGATGTCGTCTTCGGGGTAGGTGTAATATTCGTCGTCGTAACCGTACTCATCGGCGAAATCGCGGGCGGACGCCCTCAGTTCGCCTGCCGCTTCGGGGTCGCTTTCAAGGGCCGTTTTCCAGTCTTCCAGTTCGCGGGCCTGCGCCCGGGCCACTTCCAGGCTCAGGCTGTCGGCTTTGTGCAATACCCATTCCGGTTCGCGCTGATACACATCGCCCACCAGGATGGTCAGGTCGATGTGTTCGGTGAGCAGGCTCAGCACCTCCGGCAGTTCGAGCAACTTCCGAAGGGCGTCCTGCGCCCGGGGCGGATAGCCGGCCAGGATGGCGGCAAAGGCCCGGTTGGCAGAGGCCTGCAGCCGGTCTATCTCAACAAGTACATCGTAGTGGTCTGTACCGGCCAGCCGGGCATTATCGTGCACGGCTTCCGGGAAATCCCGCAGGATATCGCTGATCCGGCCGGGAGAACCCTCTCCTTCCACCACCAGCCGGCGCACCAGCTCCGGATAACGCGTCACATCCCAGATTACTTCCTGGGTGCTGCGGGGGTAGGTTTCCAGCATGTCCTGAAAGGAATTGCGCGTCTGAACCTGCAGCCGATCCATCTTGATCAGCGCCTCGGGGTACAGGCTGGCCTCCAGGATGGCCCGGCGGGTTTCTTCCGGATACAGAACCAGGGCCTCTATGGCCTCCCGCTCTTCTTCCGCCAACTGGGCCAGCATGGCTTTGTCGTCCTGCGCCTGAAGCCGGCCTGCTCCGGCTACGGCCAGAAACAGCAGCGCGTTCCCCAACAGAAAGGCGATTCTTTTTTTCATGGCAAAAGGCTTTAAATTCCTTTCTTTTTACTCTAATTATCAGCCTTTTGCAATGATAAAAATCAACAGGGGCGGGCGGGGGGCGTTAAGGAAAAGCTAAAGTGGGGCGGGGAGGTTCCAGGTTTCAGGTTCCAGAGTTTGCCGCAGGCTCACCTCGTCTCCCCCTCTCCCGGCCTCCCAGTCTCCATTGGGTGTTACAGGTTCCAGGTTTGAGGTTTGAGGTTCCCCTGATAAGCAGGCTTTTACCGGGGTGTCGGCACAGTTATTTGAACAGTCACATAAACAAAACCGAAACCGCCAAACCCCCGCCAACGATCCCAACGGGATCGAACATCTATAGCAAAGCCGAAACCGCCAAACCCCTGCCAACGATCCCAACGGGATCGAACATCTATAACAAAGCCGAAACCGCCACACCCCCGCCAACGATCCCAACGGGATCACACATCTATAGCAAAGCCGAAACCGCCACACCCCTGCCAACGATCCCAACGGGATC
>CAUJDW010000005.1 GCA_963169455.1 Bacteroidota bacterium
AAAGCCCCAGGCGCCACACCCTTGCCAACGATCCCAAAGGGATCACACATCTATAGCAAAGCCCCAGGCGCCACACCCCTGCCAACGATCCCAAAGGGATCACACATCTATAGCAAAGCCGAAACCGCCACACCCCTGCCAACGATCCCAAAGGGATCACACATCTATAGCAAAGCCGAAACCGCCAAACCCCCGCCAACGATCCCCAATTGGGAGCAGTTGCAAATTATTTCCATAACCAAAAGGAGCACCATAAAAAAAGGGCGTTCAAGGAGGAATACCTCAGGTTCCTCAAAAAAATCGCAGTGGAATACGATGAGAAATATTTGTTTGAATGGATAGATTAGTGCGATGCCGCCGGCATCGGAGGAATTATTGCTTTGCCTGGCTATATCCGTTCAATCCCTTCGGGATTGGCAGGGAGCCCGGCGACGCCCACAGGCAGCAAATGGGGGCCGTTCAAAGTTTCAGGTTTCAGGTTCCCCTGATAACCAGGCTTTTACCGGGGTGTCGGCACAGTTATTTGAAGGCGCCCTTCCAGGATTCCAATATTCCTGTATTCCACCATTCCAGGAGCCCCAGGCTCAATACACCCGCTCCACGCCATCGGGGCCTTTTTCTCCACCAAAACTATACGGCGGCAGGCCATGCACTTTCAGTTCGCTTTCAGGCACGGGAAGCTGGGCGGGCGTGCCGGTTTGCAGCCCACCGAGGGCGTCCACCATATCGTGGGGCAGGCGGGGGCCCGTGCGGCGGCGGTCGAACCACAGGCTCATGGGAGCCGTGCTCAGCAGTTCGATGGCCCTTTCGTACATGATTGCCTCTCTGGCCGAGGCGGGTGAAGCGCCGGGGGCCAGGCCGGGCAGTTGCCCGCGGCTGCTGCGCGGCCCCTGGTTGATCAGCTCAACGGCTTCGGCAGTCCGCCCGAGTTCCAGGAGGGCTTCGGCGTGCAACAGGGCGTTGTCGGCGGCGAGGAAGACAGGCATGGGGCCAAAAGTGGCGCCGTCGCCCGCAAAGCCAGGCTGGGAAATATTGCGGTTGTGCAGGTAGTGGGAAAAATGCCACTCGCCATGCGAGGCCGGAAAGGCCTGCGCAGCGGCAAAGACAAAATCCGTCTGTAAACGCTTGTCGGCCGACTGGGCCATGGGGCTGGCCAGCGGCGCCTCGCCCAGGGCTTCCACCTCCGGATACCGGGCCGGCTGGCCGGGGTCCATGGCGGCAACCAGCCGCTGGTCGGCGCGCGCCCAGAAGGGGCCCTTCCCGGTTTCGGCAAAGGCATACTGCTGATAGCTCTTCCAGTAGCGGCCGTCGGCCAGGGGTGCGAAGTCGTAGCTCAGCCCCCTTTCGGCATGCTGGAGCACTGCCTGCCAGCTAACCATTTCGTTTTCCTCAGGGGTGCGCGGCCATTGCGCCAGAAAACGGGCCGCATAGGAATGGCAGAGCTGAACGAACTGTTCCGCATCCAGCGTCAGGCCGTTGAAGGAAGTGTGGATGAAATCATCCCCCGCGGCCTCCGCCAGGGAAATGGCCTCGTCCAGCTCTTCCACGGCAGCGCCGATGACTTCGGGATAATCGGAAAAGGGAACCATCTGCTCCAGGTCGGTATTTTCATCCACCAGCAGCGCCTGGTCAAAAATGAGGCCCAGGTAGCCCCAGCTGGCCCCGCGCAGGAAGTGCGCAGCGGCGCGCACCGATTGATCCTGCCCGCCACCGTCGTCGATGGTGATGCCGTCCCGCAGGGCAGCCAGCACGTCGTTGGCGCTGGACGCGGCCGACAGGCAGCCGTACCAGGGGCCTTCCGCGATCTCTTTGTAGCCCGGCTCCTCCGACGCCCGGTTGGTGTAGCCTTCCCGGGGCTCGCTGCCCATCCTGCGCGCGCCGAAATCGTCCCAGCCCAGGCCGTAGGCATCGGCCGCAACAGACAGGGCCATTACGGGAACTTCGCCGTGCACGGCATTCCACCAGGTTTCATAACCGCCGTCCAGCACCGGCTGGAGGTCTTTGCCGGAAGCAATGACGTTGTCGCGCGCGGGGTTGTTCTGGTTGAGGGTGTCTATGCTCTCGCAGGCGAACAGGTACAGGGAGAGCAGGAGCAGGGGCGTACGTATGGTGGATTTCATGGTTTTCGGTTAAAAAGTGATTTGAAAGCTGAAAGTAAGTGTTCGCGGCAGCGGGTAGCCGAAAGCGTCCACCAGGAAAAGGCCGGGGTCGCCGTAGGGCGTGCGGGCGTCGCTGCCGCGGCCGCCGGCCTGGCGGTTGCTCAGTACGTTCTCTCCCCTGGGCGCCGCGCCGATATCGGGGTGGAAACCCGAATAATCCGTTTTGGTGAACAGGTTCCGCCCGATCAGGCTGAAGCGCATGCGCTCCACGGCGCCGCCGAACAACTTGTTCCGGAGGGTATAGGACAGGGCTGCTTCGCGCAGCATGAAGAAGGATCCGTCTTCCACGAAATGGCTGTTGGGCGCCATGCCGTTGGCGAGCCCTTCCGGCCCGAAGAAGCCGCCGGCCAGGCCGGATCCGGCCAGATCGGCATGGCGCTCGTACTGGTAAAGCCACTGCCGGGTGAGGTTGTAAACGTCTCCACCCTTTTTCCAATCGAGCAGGGCATACAGTTCCAGGCCTTTGAAGCCGATGGTGTGGGCGAAGCCCATCCTGAAATCCGGGTTGATGTCGCCGATAGGCTGAATGAGGGGGTTGCCGTTTTCGCCCCTGAGCTTCAGGGGGCGTTCCTCCGGCGTCCCCATCTGATCCTGCCGGACGATATAGCCCAGGCTGTTTACAGCGTAATCCCGTGGGTCGAAATCGGGCTGTTCCGAAAGTTGTTCCAGGCTGGTGGCGAAAACCTCCCCCACCATTGCCCCCAGAGCGGCGCCTTCCTCGACAAGGAACATGGAGCTGTGCGCCAGGCCGGGGCCCGTGGTGTAAGCCGGGATGTCGAGCCGGCTGATGGTTTGATCCATCTTGCTGAAAGTGGTGAAGAGGTTCCAGCGAAAATCGCTGCCGCCCACCCTGAACAGCCTGGCGAAATCGATGCCCAGCCCGGCTTCGTAAATCGCCGATTCCAGGGCCCCGGCATTGCGCCACTGCCCCTCGAAGCCGGCGGCGCCGGAGAGGGGGATCAGGAGTATCTGGTTATCGGTAGTGGCCTGCACGTAGCTGAAGTCGAGGGTGAAGGCGCGCAGAAAAACGGCATTGGCGCCAACTTCCAGTTCCGTAGCCACCGCCGGTTGGAGGTTCTCGTTGCCCAGGGTCTTTTTGGTTGCCACCCCACTGATGAGCTCGTAGGTTTCGAAGCGCTGTTCGTAAGCCGGGCGCAGGCCTGCCCGGCCGATGGCGGCGCGCAGTTTCAACTCCTGGAAGGGCTTCAGCCTGACGTCCTCGGTGAGGCGGTAGGCGCCGCTGAGGCGGTAATAGGTGTTCCAGCCTTCAGCCTGCCCGAACAGGGAGGACTCCTCCTGCCGGAGGGCGCCGCTGAACAGGAATTTCTTTTTATAATCCGCATCGGCCGCCAGGAAGCCGCTGTAGGCCACGGCTTCCTGCGCCTCTGAGGAGATGGACAGGTTGCGGCGGGCGTTGTCCAGCGAGCGGATGCCCTCCACGGCCAGGTCTTCGCCCATGGTGGCGTCGTACTCCTGGCTGTGGTCCTCATAGAGGAAACCGGCGCGGACAGCCGTGGTGAAACCCAGGAAAGCGCCCCGGAAAGTAGCGTCGAGGGCGGAGGTGAAATAATTGTTGACGCGGCGGCTGCGCTGGATGCCGCCGCCCTTGCTGCCGTCCACCCCTGCCGTAGCCAGCGGGCCAAACAAACCCGGCAGGCTGGTGCTCAGGTAGCCTTTATGCAGGTAATGCTCGTAGGTGTTGGTGGAGCGGTCGAGGGAGGCGCTGTAGCCGAAGGATAGCCAGGGTGCGGCCTGAAAATCGGCGCCGAAGCTGCCCATAAGCCGCGACCGTTTGGCGGTTTGCTGCGAATTGTCGCGCAGGTATAAGGGGTTGGTAACCTCCTGCCCCGTATTGTCGATGTCCCAGTCGTGGGCGGAATCGTCTTCTTCGTTGGTGGCGTCCAGCCCGAAGATGGGGGCCAGCAGCAGGGTGTTCGACAACAAGCTTCCCGGCCCGTTGGCGGTGGGTTCAAGCAGGCTCTGGCTGGAGCCCGAGTACATGGAATGGAGCCGGATGCCCAGCTTTCCGGCCTGATGGCCGAGGTTGGCGCGGAAGGCATTCCGCTCGTAGCCTTCCACGCCCTGAATAAGGCCTTCGTCCAGGAAGCGCTGCGCGGAAGCCAGGAAATGCGTCGGGCCTGAGTTGCCTTCCACCGACAGATAATGGGAGCGGAAGGCGCCGTCGCGGAAGAGGAAATCCCCCTGGTAATCCTGCAGGTTGGGCAGGGGGGTGTCGTACACCGCATCGGCTGTGAGGGTGCCAAGCACCGGCTGCGGCCCCTTGGGGTCCAGGATTTCCCGGTTGGTGAATTCATTGAGCGGGTATTGATCCGCAAGGCGGGAGTATCCCAGCTCGGTGCGGTAGGTAAAGCGGGTGTCGCCCGTTTCCAGCCCTTTCCCGTTTCTGGTGAAAATCTGGATGACGCCATTCCCCCCTAAAGAGCCGAAGAAGGCCGCTCCGGCGGCCCCTTTGAGCACCTCGATCCGCTCGATATCCTCCGGATTGATATCCGCCAGCGTTGAGCCGTTGAGGTAGATGCCGTCGATGAGGATCAGCGGCTGCTGGCCGTTGGCGACGGAGTTGGCGGCCCGAAGCTGAAGGTAGGCCGATTCGCCGGGTTGTCCGCCAGAAGGAGTAGCGCGCAGGCCGGCCACTTTGCCCTGCAACCCGCCGGCGATGGTGGGGTTCGGCGCGGCCTGCAGCAAAGGCTCATCGATCTGGCCGGCAGCGTAGCTGATCACTTCCGCCGGGCTGCCCACAGCCCGGCCGGTGGAGAACAGGCCTGCCGCCGCACGGGCCTCCGGCTCCAGGCGGACATCCACCAGGGCCCTCCCGCCGGGGGCCTCTTCCAGGGTTTCATATCCCGCAAGGGAAAATACCAGTATGGTTGGGGAAAGGCCGGTAAAGAAGCTCTGCCTGACCCTGATCTCGTATTGGCCTTCCACATCGGTAAAAGTGCTGTTGGGCGAACCTTTTTCCTGTACGGCAACGCCGGCCAGGGGCGCGCCGCTGCCGGCATCGGTTACGGCGCCTCTGATGGCGATCTCCTGGGCGGCGGCAGTGAAGGGAAGTAAGAAAAACAGCGCAAAAATGGAGCGCCGGAGTTGTGCAGGTAGATGTTTTCTCATAAAAATGCGTGTGTTGGGGTTTCAAGAATTTTCCAATTGGGCAGCCCGGGGGAGGCTTGCCTGGTTTTGCTTCAGGCCAGCCACCCCCGGCTTCCCACTTACGGCTTCACCTGGATCTCCAGCGCTTCGGAAAGCGGGCTGGAGAGGCAGCCCCAGCTTTTGTCGGGCTTACAGGTGAGAATGATGTATTTCCCCGACATAAAAGTGCGGGCCGTCAGTTCGAAAGAGGAGCTTTCCTGCAGCTCTTTCGTGCCGGGGGCCAGGAACCACTCGCTGCTGCCTTCGGGCTGGTGATAGAGGGTATAGCGATAAGCCTTGTCGGCAAAGGCGTATTGGATCGCGATCTCGTCGCCGTCCTGTATAGGTTTTTTGCCTATGACATGCGTTTCCCGGTAGATGCGGCAGGGTTCGAACTGGGTAACCGGAAGTTGGGGCCGCTCAAAGGGCGCCGTTTCCGGCTGGCCCATCCGGCCGGCCAGGCCGCCTTCCAGGCCCGGGGCCGTTTCTCCCTTGATAGTGGTTTCCTTCATGCCCACTACCGGATCGCCGGCCGGCGGTTTGATCCTGTCCTGGTACTCGAGGATTTCTTCGATGCCGTATTTGGGCCCCTCACCCGGAACAAAAGCCGCTTTGCGCACGCCATTGGGAGTGCGTACCACGACTTCGAGGTATTGGTTGCCGGATTCTATGCCCTGCAGCAGTTCCGTGATGTTGGCCCCCGGCTTGCGCCCCTTGACCAGCAGTTGGAGTTGCCCGGGATCCTTGCCCGTCCACACGGAGTACTCACAGCCCTCTTCCTGGCAACAGCGCGGGTTGAGCCAGGAGATATACAGCGGCTTATCCGGTTGGGTAGGGCTGAAAACCAGTTGCAGGTTCTGTATTTGGGTGCAGTTGGGGTCGCTGGCTGTGACCTGCACTTCCTGGAAATTTTCTTCCAGGGCCGGGGCTTCGCCGTCAAAGCCATCCTCCGCTGCCGGATTCCCGCCCTTTTTTGCGATATTTCCCGGCCGGCTATCCCATTCCTGCCCGTAAGCGGGCTGCTGGGCGCCGGGGTCCGCCGCTGCCAGCGCCTCATCCTCTTCCCAGGCCCTTATCCAGAAGGAGTACAGGGGCACCCGTTGCGGCAGAGCCGCCGAGCGGCCGTACACTACGGCCTGAAGCGTATGGATGCCGCGGTAGAGGTCGCGGTCTTCCAGTTCGACGGAGAAGGGGGCGGGCTGCCCGGGGTAAAGCGGGAATTCGCCCAGGGTGATGTCCCGGTATCCGGGGTTGACGTAGGAGATGCTCACGACGGGGTTCCAGCCGGCGCAGGGCGAGCCGGGCTCCAGGGTCAGGGCGCCGCTGATGCGGTTTCCCAGCAGTACGGCCTGCGCCTGCACGATGCAGGTGTCGGGGACGGCAGGAGCCGAAGGCGCAGCGGTGAGCGGCATTTCAGGCAGGGGTTCCCGGCTTGCTATGTTAATGGTGGTTCCGATATTATAGATTACGGGGCTGGGGCAGTTTTCGCCCCAGGCCAGCACCTGGAGGTAGTATTGCCCCGGCGCCAGCAGGCAGAGCGGTTCGGTGCGCACGGCGGCGCCCACGGCCGGCTGCCGCTTCCCATCGCGGCGGATGGGCTCCCATCCGCCATATTCCCTGCGCACTTCGACGCTGAATTCCCAGTTCCTGCCCTGGCAGTTTTCGCATTGGATCAGCACCGCCGGGCGGTTGCCTTCCCCACAGTAACCGGCAGGGTCGATTTTAACGAAGAGCTCCGGCATCAGGCAGGGCACGGGAGCCGGCTCCGCTTCAGGTTGAACCGCCGGAGCGGAGGCCTTGCCTGTTTCCTGTTTCGGGGGCGCTGTGGCGGGCTTTTCGGCTTCCCGTTCAGGAGCCTGTTCGCCGGAAATGGCAGCGCTCTTTTCCGGATTGGTGTAAAAATAGCCCTCGTGCAGTATCTGCGAGGTAAATTTTCGGTTGATGGCGGAGGGGTTGCGGTAGTCCAGCCCGATGGAGTAGAAATTGCGGTTGGCCAGCCCCCTGATGGTGAGCGTATCCTGCTGTCGGTTGCCCATCTGTTGCAGGCCGCGCACCAACTGCTGCGCACCTTCGCTCATCAGGTTGGAACCATGTCCCTTTATCCAGAAAGAGGCCTCGATGACGCTCAGCTTGGAGTGGGTAAAATAAACAGCCAGGCGAATGACGCCCTCTTCTTCCGCAGGCAGGATGGTGGAGTGGAACTGGGGCTCCTCCCCTTCGAGCAGGCCCTCCAGCAGGCCTTTCTGGCCGAAGCCGGGAAAGGCGGTGAACAAGCCCAATGCCAACAACAAGTACAGCAAAACTGATCTTTTCATATTTTGGATATATGGTTCAAATGAAAAACAGCCTCAAACAAATAAGGGCGCACGAAATTGCTGAGAAAGTAGGCTTGTCGTTCGTTTTGGCGGTTATTCCGAATCTCGGGAATAACCGAAGGGTGTAGCAGAAGTGTGTGTGGTGTCTTATTTCAAGGGAGTTGCAGGAGCCAGCCCCGGCGCCCCGGCGGATTATTCCTTCGGCCGGGGCGCCGGGCTTGCGTTTTCGAGGCGCTAAGATATGATTTTTCTTGTATATGTAAAGTATTTTTCGGGCATACATTTTGAAAGGGGGATGTTAAAGCGGGAGATGCCCACCGGAATAAAGGCGCCAGCCCATGCCTGTGCATCGGAAAAAAAGCTTTGACACTGGCGTACTACCCTAATTCCCCCGGCGTTTCTCCTCCAGTTTGCGCAGATACACTTCCTCCCGGGCCTGCGCATTTTTGGGGTTGGAAATATCCAGCATTTTTTCCGCATCGGGATGATCGCGGTTGATCTTGCGGCCGAGGAAGGACAGCTTGTTTTTCAGCACCTTTGAAGTTTCCGCATTGGTTTCTTCCACCAGTTGGCTCATATCATCTTCGGTGATATACTGGCCGCTCTTCAGCTTTTTCCGGGCGATCTCCCTGGCCACCTCGTGGCCGACGGTTTCGTCGTAGAAGTTTTCCCATTCCGCTGCCTTTTCAGCGGTTCCGGCATCCGCAGCGCGGCTGGTTTCGGCGGTTTTCCGGTTGCGGATGGAGCCGGCCACTTCGTCGGCCACGGCGCGGGCTTTGCGTTCCCGTTCCAGGCTGGCGGCATCCGTATCGGAAAGTTTTTCCTTCACGGCGCGGTCATATTCGTGCAGGCTGTAGCGGTCGAGGTTCCGCTTGAGCACTGTTGCCGAGAAATTGGCGTTGCGCCCCAGCCCTTCAGCCCAGCGGCTGCTGTTGGCGGAATATTTGAAATAGGAACTGCGCTCGCTTTCCGTGGCATTGTCCTTGATGCGGGCAAGGGGCAGGATGACCTCCTCCATAAAAGCCTTCCAGCTGTCGATGCGCACGCCTTCCTCCATTCGGGCAATGCCTACCGCCAGGGCGATGCCCGCCGGTACGCCGTAACGCACCGCCTGCTGAACGGCCGAACTGGAAAAGCGCCCCACCCAGTCGTCTGCAGAACCCGATTCACGGCTGGCGCGGGCGGGTTTGCTTCCCCGGCTTACGGGCTCCCAGCTCTCTTCTTCATAAGAGCTGCTGCCTTCGGGCGACACCACGATGAGCTCGCTGCCGGCGCTTTCGCCGGCGGAAGCGCCGGGTATGGAAGCGGAATAGTAGGCATCCTGGCTGCCGCCTTCCAGGCCCTCCAGAGAGATGCGCAGGCCGGCCTTGTCGAGCAGGCCGACCAGCAGGATCAAAGCAGTGATCAGGCCCAGGGCTTTGAGCAAGCCGCCCAGGCCCGAGCCATTTCCGTGAGAGTAGTTGTTTCGCATGATCATTATTTTTTTTAAAGGTTTGGAATTCGTTACAAGTCAGATGGGTTTCCGTCCGCCTGCCCCTGTTCTTCCAGCGCCTTGATCAGGGCGAAGTCGAAGCGCCAGAGTTCATAAGTTTCTATGAGGTAGGCGATTTTCTGGTGGTAGCGGGGGCTGGTGGCGTAGCCTGCCATTTTCAGTCCCGCTGCGCAGGCTGCGTAGTATGGGAGGCGTGTTCGGCCGCCGAAGAACTCATCGGCGGCAATGCCGGAGCGGTGGTGAAAGGCCCCGGCTGCCTGGCTGATATCCCACTCCTGGCGGCTGACGGGGAAGGCCTGCCATATCCAGGCATAGCAGCCCGTTTCCCCCATGCCGCAGGGGCGGGTGAGCAACTGCGAATGCCGGGCGTAGCTGTCGGCCACCGAGCGGTACACTTCGAAGCGGTCGTAAGCGTGGTCGTCCCATTGCCTGAAGACGTCCACTGCGGGCGCGGAAAAGGAGAATTCCTCATCCAGGATGGCGTCGTATTGGCGGCGGGCGATCTTTTCCCGGGCCGATTTGCCGGGGCGGGCCTTGATGCCGAAGTGGTTGCGGGAAGCGCGGGCCAGCCGCGAATGGCCGGAACCCGATTCGAGAATGCCCTGGGCCAGCTTGATGCTGGCCGGAACCCTGGAGCGGTACATTTCGTTGAGGGCCGCGCCCTTGTAGCGGCCGATGTAGTCCAGCAAGGGGCCCGCCTGGCGAATTTTACTTTCGGAAAACCCTTTGCTCCGGAGCCTGAGCAGGATGCTGTCGCGATGCCAGGTGGAGCGGACGGCCAGTTGCCCGCCCGGCAGGGCCCTTGTTCCCACCACCTGCCGCTGCTCCGTCCGGCTGGTGAAAGGCTGCCCGTAAAAGCGGGCGAGCGCTTCCGCGGAAAGGCCGCCGATTTTGTCCAGCCCCCGGGCATACGCATCCGTCAGGCCGGCGACAATCGGCAGGCTTTCCACTTCTTTCCGGTTCTGCTGGTAATAATACAGGCCGGCCAACAGGGCGAGAAAGAAGAGCAGCGTGGATGCGGCGCGAGTAAAGAAATTGGCCATAGCGAATGCATTTTCCCAGACGAAAATCGCGGGGCTCAGCAATTTAAGTATACTTGAAAAAGCTAAAAAGTGTTACTTTTACCCCGCTGAAATCGTAATCTCCTTCTGAAATAAATCCCTTTTCCCCTTGTAGCCTGCCCGTCCGCAGGCTGTTTCTCTGGCGGCCGTCTGTTTATTTCAAAGCCCGTTTACAACGGGAAAGCCACTGAGCTGTTTCGCAGGGGCCTGATTTTGTCAAACCGCAGAGGCGCTGAGAACGCAAAGCCTTTTACCGTTTTCCGGCATTGCACGATCTCCTTGCCCCAGGTTGGATATTTTTCCGGCCATTCCCCTTCGTGGACGCCGGCAGCAGTTCCCGGCGGCAGGCCAAAACAGCTGTAAACCCCTATGGGCCAGCCAGATGGCTTAGCCTAAGCGAAGATAAGTGATTAATGTGATTAACCGCAGGCATTGCTGAAATCAGGAAATGAACGCCATTCCGAACACAAGCCACCCAAGAACGAACAGGTATGCCATACCCTGGGCAAAGTGTTTCTTTCCCCTGCTGTTCTTCGCCATGCCCCCAAAGGCGATGCAGGCCCAGGCCAACCCCATCATACTCGACAACTGCGGGCAGTCCTATATCGACCCGCAGGATGGCAACAATACCGTGACCAACCAGAACAGAGACACCCTCATCTATACCCGGTACTTCCAGGACGGCCAGCAACAGCGGGCCTTTTACATCGACCTGAACGCCTTCGGAGGGCAGCAGCCCGACCGGGTGCGGGCCTACGCCGTATTGCCCGACAGCAGCCTGAAGCTGCTGGGCAGCCTCTCGTTCGGCAACTGCGTGGACTGCGTGGAGGGCTTCGCCCTGGTGAAGGACAACGCCCTGCTCGTATCGGGCGTCGATAACACCAACACCATGAACATGTGGCTGCAATCGCAGGGCCAGCCGCCTTTCACGCTCACCGGCAACCTCCAGACCCTGAGCGGAGTGGGCCGGCTGAGCGGCCTGATCCCCTTCTGCGCCATCGGCTTCCGCGTGGAATACTCCGTGTACAGCGACCCCTCCAATACCACCACGGAGTTTTCCACCCACATCCTATGCTCCGAAACCATCAGGAGTTGCCCTATTGAAAAGCAGGCCGCCATCGATTGCCAGGAAAACCTGATAAACCTGCAGGCCAGCCTGCCTGCCGATTGTTTCGCCGGCGACGTCAGCGTACAATGGTCCAATGCAAGCGGCTGGGCTGCCGACGGCGCCCAGGCCAGCCTGCCGCTCACCGGCAATCAGGGCTGGTTCTACCTCAGCGTTTCCGACGATTGCTGCCAGGTGCTGGATTCCGTGCTGGTGGAAAACCCGCCCTTTGCCGATGCCGGCCCGGATGCCGCCTATTGCCAGGGCGAAACGGCCAGCCTTGCCGGCACGGGCGGCGCCGGCCACTTCTGGGCCTTCAACGGCGCCACTCTGATGGACTCCCTCCTGGTTTTCCCATCACTGCAGGCGCAGGACGGCGGGCAGTACATCCTCCACGCTTTTAATGAGCTGGGCTGCGAAGACACCGACACCCTGACGCTTACGGTTCATGTGCCGCCCGCGCCGCAGCCCGCCCTGCCCCCCCTCTGCCTGGGCGACACCGTAGTATTGAAGGTGCTGAACGATACCGCATATACTCAGCTTTCCTGGCTGGACCCCTTTGGGCAGGCCGTTTCTCCACCTGTGATCATGGGGCTGCAAGCTGCCGATTTTGGCGACTACACCTTCATCGGAACGGATGTTTACGGCTGCGAGGCCCGGCAGATCGTTCCAATAGCCGGCAGCCCGCCGCCGGCCTTTGAGTATGTCATCGAGGAAACCTGCGATACGGCGCGCGTCCACCTTTTTCCGGACATTTACACCTATACCTGGGAAAACGGGCAGACGGGCAGCCCATTCCTTACCGCCACCGGCGGAACATTCCGGCTCACCATCACCGACGCACAGGGCTGCCGGACGCTCAGTTCCATCCCCGTGCCCCCGCCTGAGGGGCCCGATGTGGAGCTGGACATCGAGCAACCCACCTGCCCCGGCGATTTCGGCGCCATCGAATTCCTGGCCGATTCCGGCCGCCCGCTCATTTTCTCCATCGATGGCGGGCAGCGCTTTTCGCTTTCGCCAAAATTCAGGGAACTGGCGCCCGGGCCATACCCCACCGTCGTCATGGATGAGGTGGGCTGCATCCGGGAAGCCCTGGCCGAGATCTTCGCGCCCGACACCATGGGCGTATCCCTCAATTTGGAAGCGCTGGAGGTTCGGCCCAACACCCCCGTTTCCCTGACGGCCTCCACGGTTGGCGACATTAGGGAATACCAATGGCTGCCCCGGGAGATCGACAGCGGCCTGCCGGTGACGAACTTCCTGGCCCGCAACGACATGGATGTGCGCCTGATTGTGCGGGACAGCCGCGGCTGCATCGCCTCCGACGGCTTTCAACTCAGCGTTGTGCTGGGTGATATCTTTGCGCCCAATGCTTTTTCGCCCAATGGCGACGGCCGAAATGACACTTTCACCTTTTACAGTGACAACGGTTCCGGCGAGGCCATCGAGATCCTGCGGGTTTTCGACCGCTGGGGCGGGCTGGCCTTCGAAGGGCGGGAACTGTACCTCAATGACGAATCGCAGGGGTGGGACGGCAGCAACAAAGGCAGGCCCATGCCTGCCGGAACATACGCCTATTACGGCATCGTCCGCTTTGGCAATGGCGCCAGGCGGGTGCTTAAAGGAGATATAACCCTGGCCAGATAAAACATTTGCATTTATGAAGAAAATAGCATTGTTCCTCCCGGCCGCCCTGCTGGCCTGGCCTCTCCAGGCCCAGTTTCTGGAATTCGGGATGGAAACCGTCACCGGCCCGGCGCACACCACTTTCAGGGGCGACCTGGCGGACATCGTCGGCTTTTCCGAGTTGGAGATCACGGAGGCCCAGGTCGATTCTGCCTTTACCGCTTTCGGGCTCAGCGCTCCGCGCTGGCTGAAGGAGCTCTTCCCCGGGCTGCGCATCGAAGTGGATCAGGAGGTGAGCCGCAAAGTGAACCGCAATGTCAATGGCGTGCGAATGTACGCGCGCCTGAAGTGGGTTGGCGCCAGTTTCACCGTATCGGACCCCCGCCTTGCCGAAAAGCGGGAATCCCAGAAGCTGAAAAACCAGATCAAGTCCGTCCGCCTGTCGCTAAAGGGCGATGCCGAGGGGCTGGCCGAGCACCTGGCCCTGCTGGCGCTGGAAGATGCGAAAGCGGAAAAGCCCTTCTTCTCCCAGCGCTACGACCTGGAGGCCTACCTGCACCTGAAAAAGATATTCCTGGGCGAAGAGCCGCTCCTGGAATGGGGCGGGCAGCGCCGCAGTTCGCTTGACCTGGAAGTGACGCCCGGGCTTCGCTTTTCCGCCGACCCATCCCCCGTCATCAACCTGGGCAGTATCCTTTTCGTGCGGGAAAAGCTGGACAGCCTGATGGACGGCGGGCTGCTGACGCCGGTAGAGCAAACGACCGACCAGATCGCGGAGGCGCTGCAGAGCATCGTCTTCGGCAAGTTCAACGACCCTCGCGTAGTGCCCTCCTTCGGCTGGTTTCTGCGCACGGAACTGCCCGTCAATTTCGGCGGCGGCTTCACCCTGGTGGGCGGGGCCGAGCTGAGCATGCAGAAGCATACGGCGATAAAAGGCTCCAGGCCCATGTTTTCCGCTTACGGCTTCGGCGGGCTGCGATATATCATTGCCGGAAAAAACAAAAAGTGACCACCCTTTCACAAAAAAACAATTGGCTATGGATAGCATAAAATTACTCCTGATCACTACCTGCATGCTGCTGGCCCAGGCGGCGGCGGCCCAGCCCAACCCCGTTGTCGACAAAAAGGGCGGGCGGCATTTCCTGCTGCAGCTCGACGACGCCCAACTGGACGTGGGCCTGCACCTCACCTCCATCTTCGCGCTCGACGACCGGGCGCCCCTGTCGGCCAACCCCCACTTCCAGGCCATGTGGAACCTGGTGCGCCTGGGCTCCACCCTGGAGTCGCTGCTACAGGGCACGGATGAGCCGCTGAATGACCTGAACATGGAAAAGGAATTCGGGAAAAACGGCTACAATAAAACCATCGTATCCTTTTTCGTACGCTACGGCTTCGGCGAATCTTCCGATGTAAAAATGCAGCGGCAGTTCCTGGAGCTGGCCCTCAGCCCCGGCTATTTCCGACAGGGCAAAGGCGGGATGAACGCGCATCTGGACTACCGCTTCAACCTGGCCACCACGCCATACGGCTCCGGCGCCAACAGCATCGACCGCGCTTTCGACTACGAGTTTTTCGTAGGCGCCAGGGCAGGTTTCGACTGGAGTTTTCAGCGCTCGGAGAACGAGGCCGGTTTCTTTACCCACCTCAGCAGCGAGATCGAACGCATAGCCGAGGAGAACGAATTCACCGTAGCCCAGCTCCTCATGCTGGAAGACCTGGTGGAGAGCAGCAAGGTGCTGCTGCCGGAAGATGTGGGCGGCGGCGCGTTCCACATCGGCCCCATTGCCGGGGCCCGTTTTTCCAAGGGCATCATGGCGAACACCCGCGTTTTCGCCGGCGCAACCGGCTTTTATGATGTGATGGATATGGTGCAGGGCGGCAACAGCAAGGAGAACAGGCGCAGCCAGCATTCCGTGTCTCTGCTGCTTGGGCTGAGCTTCACCATCGGCGGGGAAGGCCGGGGGGTGGTGAGTTTCTTTTAAATAGTTTGCCTGTCTCCAATATCCACAAGATAATTGCACTCCGCAATATTTTGGCCCACAATTATGATAACGTCGCTGCCAAGATACTCTGGGAAACTGCGTTTGACGGCATTCCAACCCTTAAATCCGAAATCGAGGCTTTATTGAGGTGATTGTCGGAGAAAAATAAAAATTCCCTAGCTTCATGCGCAAAAAGCACTCCCCGGCATGGAGCAAGAAAACAATAAACACGATTACGACTACATCATCATCGGCAGCGGCTTCGGCGGCTCGGTGAGCGCCCTGCGGCTGGCGGAGAAAGGCTACAGGGTGCTGGTGATCGAAAAGGGCAAATGGTACCGGCAGCACGATTTCGCCCGCAGCAACTGGGAGCTCCCAAAGTTCTTCTGGCTGCCCGCCATTCGATTTTTCGGCATTATGAAGATGACTTTCTTCCGCCACATCACCATCTTGTCCGGAGTCGGGGTTGGGGGCGGGTCGCTGGTTTACGCCAACACCCTGCCGATGCCGCCGGATGAATTTTTCACCACCGGCAACTGGAAGGAGCTGGCCGACTGGAAGGAAGAGCTCAGGCCCCACTACGAAACCGCCTACCACATGCTGGGCGCCGCCCGCAACCCATTTCTCGATACCGGCGACCACGCCCTGCAGCAACTGGCCCGCGAAATTGGCCGGGAGGAACATTTTGAGCCCACCAAAGTAGCCGTCTTTTTCGGCGAGCCGGGCAAAGCGGCGCCCGACCCCTACTTCGGCGGTAAAGGCCCGGAGCGCACCGGCTGCACCTTCTGCGGCGGCTGCATGACCGGCTGCCGCCATAACGCCAAAAACACCCTCGACAAAAACTACCTCCACCTGGCGCAGCAGCTGGGCGCAGAGATCAAAGCAGAATCAGAAGTGTTCGATATCAGGCCGCTCGGCCCGGCTGATGGTTCCGGAGGGTATTCCGTGCATTTCCGCTCTTCCACCTCCTTCTTCAAGCGAAAGCAATCCCTCACTACCAGAGGAGTGGTATTTGCCGGAGGCGTGCTGGGCACCGTCCCCCTGCTGCTGAAGCTGAAGCGGTCCTCGCTGCCGCGGCTTTCCGACAGAGTGGGGTATGGCATCCGCACCAACAACGAAAGCCTCATCGCCGTGACCACCACCGACAGGAGCAAAGACCTGTCGAAGGGCGTCGCCATTAGTTCCATCCTGCACACCGACCGCTATAGCCATCTCGAGCCCGTGCGCTACTCCGCCGGCTCGGGCTTCTGGCGCCTGCTGATGCTGCCCATGGCGCATGGCCCAAACACATTCGCCCGCCTGGGGAAAATCGCCCTCGACTGGCTGAGCCGCCCGCTGGCCAACCTGAAGGTGGCCCTGGTGGACGACTGGGCCAAACGCACCCAGACCCTCCTGTTCATGCAGACGCTGGACAGCACCCTGCGCTTCACCCGGGACCCCCTGGGCGGCATGCGTTCCCGCGTCGACCAGGGCAAGGCGCCCAGCGCTTTCATTCCCGAAGCCGAATCACTGGCGACACATTACGGAAAACTGCTCGACGGCAAACCCAACTCCTTCGCGCTGGAGCCCCTGTTCGGCATCCCTTCCACCGCCCACATCCTGGGCGGGGCCGTCATGGGGAAGGATGCTTCAGAAGGCGTCATCGATAAGGACAACCGCGTTTTCGGTTATGAAAACATGCTGGCCTGCGACGGCTCCATGATCTCCGCAAACCCCGGGGTGAACCCTTCGCTGTCGATCACGGCTATTTCGGAACGGGCGATGGGCAAGGTTCCGGCCAAGGGCCGTTAAATCCAGCCCCTTAGCCTACTCTGCCGCATCCCGCACACAGCGAAAACCCGTAGTGGCGTTCCGTTCAAATCCCGGCGACACCCGCAGGAGCTTCTGAGTGTAGGTTAGCTCCCGGGGCCCGCCTTCGACGTACCACCAGCTGGAGGTAGGCAGGAAGTAGCTTCCGCCTTTCAGGATGAGCATTTCGTTGGTTCCGTTGTCATACCGGTCGTTGGTCAGCTGCCAGACGCAGCCCACCAGGTCTTCCAGCCCGTAGGGGTTGGCCCCCCGGGGGTAAGCCCCCACCGGATACAATTCACCTGAAGCCGTATGGCAGCGCCCGGAGTCCACTTCCAGGCGGGTAACCGTCAGGGTAGCTGTGACCTCCTGCTGTACGCGTTGCACCTGCGCATCTTTGGCCCAGGGCCATTCCCGGAGGTCCGGAGTCTGCGCCGCGTACTGCCATTCCATTTCGGTGGGCAGGCGCTTGCCAGCCCATTGCGCGAAGGCCCGGGCGTCTTCGTAGCTGATGTAGATAACGGGAAATTGCTCCTGCCCTTCCGGGATATCACCCTTCCGCCAATGCTTCAGGAAGTTGGCCGTGTCGGCAGGCTGATACCCGCTGGCCTGCAGGAAAGCCTTGAATTGCGCGTTGGACACCGGGTGCTTATCCATGAAAAAAGCCGGCATTTGCACCTCTCCCTGCGGGTAGTCTACGGGGTTGGGAATGAAATTATCCCCAAAAGTAACCTTCATGGTAAAAGGGCCGGCGGGGATGTAGGCCATGCCTGCGGGCGCCGTCGGGGAAGGAACCGTCCGCTCTGCCCGGCTGATGAGGCGGGCCGTGCCGGGAGGTATCTCAAAGATCTGTTCATCCAGTAACTCGCTTTGCCTGAGCAGCTGTACCACGAACTTGCCCTCGTAGCGGCCAAAAAATTCGGTTAGCCGGATGGTTTGAGGATGAATGCCGAAGCGGGCCGCTTTCTTTTCATAGGAAGGATCGCCGGGCCAGATGCGGATGCTGTCGCCGCCTGCCGCCGAAAAGGTGAGTTCATCGCCCCGGCGGCCTATGGACAGCAAGCCGGGCAGAACGGCGACAGCGCCCACGGCGCCCTCATTATTGGAGCCCAGCCATTTGGCTGAAAAGCCCTCCAGGCCAACGGAAACAACCCATTGCCCTTCGACGGTATCCGGCTCCAGCAGTTGATGGTTCCACAAGTCAACCAGGTGGCGACCCTCCTGGATGGGGATCGTAAACAGCCTGCCCCCGAAGCCTTCCGGCCTCAGGCTGAAGATGGTGTAAACACTTTTCTCCCCGCCGGGCCAGGCGTTGACGTATATGCTGTCGGCGAAGGTGGGTATTAAGGGGGTGAATTGAAAAGAAGTGAAATTGGAGGCATTTTCGCGCAGGATCATGAGCGTTTGCCCCCAGAATCGGTAGTCCTCTTCGATCCAGCCGGGCCTGCCCGGCCGAAACTGGTTGATCTCCGTGCCGTAGCCGTTGAAAAACGAAAGGGCGTATTCGCGCCGGATGCGTTCTTTATACAATTCGGCCACCCGGAAAATGGCAAAATCCGGGCGGATGAATTTGTTGAGGTTGAGCATGGGCGGATAATAGAGGGCGTTGTGCACCCGCCCGGCCACGATGCCCTGCATATCGCGGGGCACGGCCATGCCTTCGCTGTACATCACCACTCCCGGGCGCACGCGGTCGGCCGCCTCCTGGTGTTCGCGGCTCGACTTCCCCTCCGTATCCAGCACCACCCCATCGGCCGTAAGGGTGGCGATCATGTCCGACATGCCTGCGTGGTGGCCTTCCCAGCGCGTACTCTCATCCCAGGGGTTATAGCTGATGAAGAAGCGCGCGCCCTGGCTGCGCATCCACCCGGCGAGCTGTCGAATCCTGCCTGTGCCGCCGGGCAGGGCGCGATACAGGTCCCATTGGTTGCGCTGATCGAGGCCGAGCATGGGCCAGTTGGGCCATAGCCCGATGACTTCGTCGCCGCCATACAGCCGCTGCCCCCGGCGGAGGAATTCCTCCAGGTGATAGGACGAATCGCGGCAGTCGTAAAATTCGTGGTCCCAGGCCATGATCAGGTGCATGGCGTAGGAATGGCGGATCCATTTCAGGTCCTTCCGTTGATAAAGCGTTTCATCGAAGGGCCGGCCTTCCAGATCGTAGAGGTAATTCTCCTGAAAAATGCGCCGCAGGCCTTCCTGCCAGGGGCCTGAATAAGCCTCAAACCAAAGGTGATAAGTTACCGACCCGCCGGGAAAGAGGGAGGTTTCAAAGCGGCGGCGCTGCGCCCGCTGGCCATCCCAGCGAACCCGGCGGGCCAGCCCGCAGGCCCGCCAGCCTTCGGATATCTCTGCCCCGGCATAGCCCAACTCCCAGGCGTTATCCGGCAGGATGACATTAAGCGGCGCCCGGCCCGGCCGGAACAGATGGGAGCGCGACAGCCAATGCTTTCCCAGCCCGGTGATGTAAACGCGGCCAGGGGCCTCTCCCAGAGGCACCAGGTTTTCCAGCAGCAGGGTATCCTGGCCGGCATTGGTGAAGGTAAGTTCAAAAGAAAGGCCGGATTCCCCGCCACGGCGGGGGGCAAGGCGGATATCCATGCCCTGAAACAGGGCCTGCAGCGTATCGCCCGTTCTGGCCATCACTTCGGCCTGCGCACTGGTGCAAAGGGTTCCATTCACCAGCACGGAAAACAAGGGCAGGGGCGCAGCCGGGCGGTGAACCGCTGCGCCTTCGGCGAACCCTTCTACCATCAGGGCATCCTCCGCCCAGGAGAGGCCTTGTAAAGACTGGCCGGCCATGCGCCCGGAAAGGCCAGTGAACGCCAGGAGGAACAGGAGCATGGCAAAGCTTCGGAAAAGCGATGGAATCCGGCTTTCCGGAAAAGACAAACCCCGGTTTGCTATGGCCCGGAGCAATTGCCCATTCCCGAGCGATTGCCATTCCAGGCCCGGGACAGTTGTTGCTTCGAAGCCTGAGGAGAAGTGCTTTTCTAACGGGCGAGGAAGGTTCTCGTCAAGCGGCACTTTTTTCATGGGGAGGCATATTAAGTAGTTGGACACATATTGGAACTCATACTGCTTCGGAAATATGGCGTCAATAGCATTGTTACTGGGGCTAGTGCTGTCGGCACTAGGGTTATATTGTTGGATTGTTATATTGTTCTGCCAAATGCGCCCAACTACTTAAATGTCACGAAATACGCTACAAAATCCAGGAGATGCCCACTTGTTCTTTTCTGACAACTAAACTACCATTTTTCGTTTTCACTCCCAGCTCATTCCGGCTTCTTTTTCAAAAACCATTGCCTTCCTTCCCTCAAGTTTACTAAACTTCGGAAGTTTAGTAAACTTATACCAAGCAGAAAAACCCTATCTTTGCAACCCTTTTATTATTCAAACAGTTACCACTGAAAAGCAAGGATAAAAGATGGCCACGCCGCGCACCGTAGCATTTTACACCCTGGGCTGCAAGCTCAACTACTCGGAGACCTCCTCCATCGGGCGCCTGTTCGAACAGGCGGGCTATGCGGAAGTAACCTTCGAGGCCGGGGCCGATGTGTACGTGGTCAACACCTGCTCCGTTACGGATTTTGCCGACCGCAAGTGCCGGCAGATCGTGCGGCGTGCGCTGAAATACGCGCCGGAAGCGAAAGTGGTGGTAGTGGGCTGTTACGCTCAGCTCAAACCCGAAGAGATCGCCAATATCCCCGGCGTCGACCTGGTGCTGGGCGCCGCCGAAAAATTCCGCATCCTCGACTACGTGGACGGCCTGAGCAAGGCGCCCGGCAAGGGCCTGGTGCATGCCGGCCAGGTGTCGGAAGCCCGCGAATTCGTCAATGCTTTTTCCTTTGGCGACCGCACCCGCTCCTTTCTCAAGGTGCAGGACGGCTGCGATTACAAGTGCTCCTTCTGCACCATTCCCCTGGCGCGGGGGCGCAGCCGCAGCGATACGGTTGAAAACGTGCTGGCCAACGCCCGCCGAATCGCCGGAATGGGGGTGAAAGAAATCGTGCTGACCGGGGTAAATATCGGCGACTTCGGCAATGGCACGGAGGTGATCGAAGGCGCGAAGCCCAAAAAAGAAGCCCTGTTCATCGACCTGATCCGGGAGCTGGACGGGGTGGAGGGCATCGAACGCTTCCGCATTTCCTCCATCGAGCCCAACCTCTGCACGGATGAGGTGATCGAGTTCGTAGCGCAATCGAAGCGGTTCGTTCCGCACTTCCACATGCCGCTGCAGTCGGGCAACAACAAACAACTGAAAGAGATGCGCCGCCGGTACAGGCGGGAACTGTACGCCGGCCGGGTGTACAAGATCAAGGCCCTGATGCCGCACGCCTGCATCGGGGTGGACGTGATCGTCGGCTTCCCCGGCGAAACGGAGGAAGATTTCCTGGAAACCTACCGCTTCCTCAACGCGCTGGATATCGCCTATCTGCACGTATTCACCTACTCCGAACGCCCCAACACTCCGGCCATGGAAATGGAAGGCGCAGTGGACATGGAGGAGCGCCGCCGCCGCAACACCATGCTCACCATACTCAGCGACAAAAAGCGCCGGTATTTCTACGAACAACACCTCGGGCAGGTGCGCGAAGTGCTGTTCGAGCACAGTAAAACACCCGGAATGATATCTGGCTTCACAGACAACTATATCCGCATCGAAGCGACGCTGGATGAGCAATTGGCCAACTCGCTGGCGCATGTGGAATTGCAGCGCATCAATGGTAATGGGTTGGTGGAAATTGCCGTTCAGCGGAAGACAGGTGTTTCTGTTTAACAAAACCAGCCCATATTTATGGAAATAATTGAACCCTGGAATTCCAGGCAACCTGTAACCTGTAACCTGTAACTTTAAACCTGTAACCTGTAACCTGTAACTTTAAACCTGTAACCTGTAAC
>CAUJDW010000006.1 GCA_963169455.1 Bacteroidota bacterium
ACCGTTTGTAGATGAATAATTTAAAGCGTGAGACGACCTCGGAGAGGTCGAACCTTAAATGCTTCATTGCCGGAATCTTGCCCTTGTGCGGCCTCTCCGAGGTCGAAAAACATAAATTTTCGGTATTATCTACAAATCTACAACCTCTCCGAGGTCGAAAATTCGGGATGACTCATGTTTGGCTCCGTTTCTTTCCTATGCAACCTTTTTCCCAGTTTAGTAGTCTTAACTAGAACTTTAGGCCCTTTTTTCAGTTTAGTATAAAAAATCCGTTAAACTTTCATTAAAGTCTTAATGCGTCACTTGAATTGTTAAAATTATATGCTTAATTTGCCCGAACTGCGGCACACTTGAAAACTCCGGTTTTATGAAGCAAACTTTACTCCTGACTCTTTTTTTCCTGTTGTCCCTCACCATTGCCTTCTCACAGGGCAGTTTCGGCAGCCGTTTATCCATCAAAAAACCTGGAGATCCTGAAAAGGTAGATGTGCAGGTTTACCCCAACCCCGCGACGGATTACATCAGCGTCACCAACGGAGAAGCCGTGTCCAGGATCATGGTTTTCAACCTCGTGGGCCGTCAGATGAAGGCATTTGACTCTGCCGAAGGCGATAAGTTTTTCGTCGGCGACCTGCCGCGCGGCATGTATCTGGTGCAGCTGCTTGGGAACAAGGAACAGATACTGACCACCCAGCGGGTCAATAAGCGGTAGGGCTTCGCCTTTCCCTCTATTTTTCCCCGTAATAATCAGAGAAAAATTCCGGCAGGTGCCGCAGGGCGGCCAGTTCGCGGTAAGCGGTGCGCGCCTCTGCAGCCGGCGTTCCGAAATAGAGTTTCCCTCCTTCCAGGCTCTTCGACACCCCGGCTTTGGCCGACACGACCGCTTTGTCCCCAATAGTCAGGTTCTGAGCGATGCCGGCCTGCCCGTACAGGATGACCTCATCGCCGATGACGGTATTCCCCCCGATGCCCACCTGGGCCGCAAAGAGGCAGTTTTTCCCGACCACCACGTCATGCCCGATGTGCACCTGGCAGTCCAGTTTGGTGCCCTCACCGATTACCGTGTCGCCGCTGACGCCCTTGTTGATGGTGCAGCCCGCGCCGATCTGCACCCGGCTGTGGATGACCACCCGCCCGCCGGAGCGCCAGTGCTGGTAGCCCTGCTCCGTGCGCTTGAAATAAAAGGCGTCGGTGCCGATGAGGGCGCCGGCCTGAATGGTGACCTGATCGCCGATTATGGTGTGCTCGCCGATAACGGAGTTTGCCTGAATGTAGGTGTATTTGCCGATCCTGACGTGATGCCCGATGACGACATTGGGCTCGATGATGGCCGTAGGGTCTATTTCCGCCGTGGGGCTGATGTTGGCCGTCATGGGCAGGAAAGGGCGGTGCTCCAGTATGATGTTGTTGTAGGCGGTGAAGGGGTCTTCGCAAAGCAGTAAAGCTTTTCCTTCAGGGCATTCCGCCTGTTCGTTGAGGATGATGATGGAAGCTTCGGACCTGAGCGACTTGTCGAAGTACTTGCGCACATCCACAAAGGTGATATCCCCCGGCTGCACCTGATGGATCTCGTTGATGCCGGTGGCCATCAGGCTGTCATCGCCGATGAGCCTGGCGCCGATCTTTTCGGCAATGTCCCGCACGGGGATAGGGGTAATGAATTTCATGGCCGTTCTTTTATTACGGCCATAAAGGTAAAGCACGGGGCGGTAGGAACAAAACGGCGATGCGCCGTCAGGCGGCAAAATATGCTTCCAGTTCCTTCAGCGTGTCCTCGCTGGCGGTGATGTCGCGGATGATCTTTCCCTTTTCCAGCACGACAATCCGTTCGCAGACCTCCGTGACATGGGCCAGGTCGTGGCTGGAGATGAGGATGGCCTTGTCGCGTTCCAGTCCCCGGATGAGCTTTTTCAGTCGGATCTGGGAGCTGGGGTCGAGGTTGGCGAAGGGTTCGTCCAGGATAATGACGCAGGGGTTGCCCATGAGGGCGGCGGCAATGCCGATCTTTTTCTGGTTGCCTTTGGACAAATCGCGAACGTATTTGCCTTTGCCGAGCACCTCTCCGTTGAAGAACTCCTCAAAGCCGGCCAGGAATTCGGCCACATCGCTGGCGTTCATTCCGAAAAGCCTGCCGACGAACTGGAAATATTCCTCCGGTGTGAGAAAACCGATGAGGAAGCTTTCGTCCAGGAAGGAGCCGGTGTAGGCCTTCCAGTTTTCCGAACGGGCCACGTTTTGCCCCCCAGACAGCACTTCCCCGTTCGTGGCTTTGATGAGGTCGAGCAGCAGGCTGAACAGCGTGGTTTTTCCGGCTCCGTTGTTGCCCACCAGGCCAAAGCGCTGGCCGGCGGGAATCTCCAGGGCGGGGATGTCAAGCACTATGGTCTGATGATACTTTTTCGTGAGGTTCCTGGCTTCGATCATATCGTTTATTTCTGTTTAAAACTGATGGCTAAAAGGTGCTTTCGCCGCTCAAAATGCCGTTGCAGCAGCGGGAGGAGCCGGTTTTTCAGCATTATGCCTGCTATTCCCATCAACGCAAGCCCGGCGAGGGCTACATGGTGGCCTCCTGCCAAAGACAGGAGCCAGTAGGCCAGCATTACCGGCAAAAAAACCGGGATTATCAGAATGAACTGCGAAGCGCCCACCCCATCCCAGCTCATGCCGCCCTTGCCGGGGTCGACCGGGCGGGTGTTGTAAGCAGCCAGGTACAAAACCAGGTAGGCGGTGACGCCCATACTGAAAATACCGGCAGCCAGGGCCAGCGGCACGAAGCGAATATCCAGCAGCCCGAATAACAGGCAAAGCAGCATTGACAGGCTGGTGAAACAAAGGAAAAGGTAATATTTCGCTTCCAGATATTCCCGGCTCGACACCGGCCGCGCCAGAAGAAGGCTGAAGTAACTGCTTTCCCAGGCGATCAGGAACTGGCCGTAGGTGGCCATCGGGAATACCACGGCCAGGGATACCATGAATAAAACCATTCCTGTTTTGCCTTCCGCCAGTTCCTCCACCACCATTAACGGATAGAGCAATATGAAGATGCTGATCAGCAACATGGAGCGCGGCCGCTTGTTGCGCCAGATCTGCTTTAATTCCAGTTGCAGATAACTCCCCACCTGCCCGAACCGGTCCAGAACGGCAAAACCCTGGCTGCTCTGTGCGGCATTCTGCCGGCCGGCCAGCGCATCCAGGTAGGTAAGGCGGTGAAGGAGCTGGTAAACCAATCCGTAGGCCGCTGCCACCAAAACGAGTGGAATCAACAGCCAGTATGGTTGCTGCAGGGCCAAACCCACTGCCCGGCCGAAATAGCCGGACACCGGAAGAATACCTTTCCAGTCGAGCACGGCCATCGCCGCCATCGCCAGCATTACCCCCAGCACGGCCGCCGGGCGGGCGCTGAACTGCCGCTTCAGATAAAAGCCCACAAAGTTGTTGAACAGGGCGATCCCGGCCAGCAGGGCGATCCACGCCCAGCCGGCCGCTGCTCCCTCCTGCGGAAATACCACCTTGGCGGCAAAGGGTACGGCGATAATGAAAGGCAGGAGGTTGAAGATGTTAAATACCGACCTGATCAGCAGATAATGATACAGCCGGCTTTTCCGGATCGGCAGCAAGAGGTAGCCCTGAATGTCCAGCAAGGGAAAGGCCTGCAGGAGAAAGCGGAAAAACAGGCCGAACATCAGGCTGTAAACCAGCAATTCATTGAATTTCTCCAGCGGTGGGCGCCCCGGGAAAATATCCTCCAGGACTTCATCCAGGAAAAAACCCAGGGCCAGGAAGGTCAGCATGAGATAGGCGGCCAGGAGCCCCAACAGTATATTGACCGCCACATTGCGCTGCCAGATGGCGGAGCGTGACTGCGCCTTCAGCCCATGAGCGAGTAGGTCTTTAACCATGTTAGAGTAAGTTAGTTAACAGGCGGCATAATAGCTATTCCAGCCTTACCTGTTCAACAAATCTCTACCAAATTTGCTCATTGATCGGCGAGAGGGCTTGGATATTTGCTAAGGGCGGGCTTGGGGGAAGAGGACAGTGGCCTTGCTTACGTCCCACCTTCTCAAAGGGCTCATCGTGCGGAGCGCCGGTGGGGGAATGTTCCTTTGGCAACTCAGCGCCGCGGACGCCGCGCTGTGATTTGAATCGTCACCCGACCGAGATGATCTCATTGAGGCCGTAATACTCCACCTGATAGTTTTTCCCGTCAGCGGCAGTTGCTGCAAATTTTGCAATAGGAATTCCCAATATCCTTTTGATCCACCTGAAAGCAGGTCGCCTGGATTCATAGGTATCGCTTCTGTGGTAAACATCCTTTGGGGATTTTCCATGCATGTAGCAAGGTTTTAAATGGATATCAGGACTATAAAGATAGGGAATTTTCATAAATGGAAAGCGCAGCTTTCGGAACCGGGAGGTCCGTTTGCTTCCAAAGCAGAACAAGCTAGTCACAGGGACTCTCCCTGATTGTGCCAGGTTCAGTCACGGGGTGACTCTCCCTGATTGTGCCAGGGTTAGTCACGGGGTGACTTTCCCTGATTGTGCCAGGGTCAGTCACCCCGTGACATATCTGCGTCGTATTATTCCCGGTCATTCTGTTCACCCGCCCCGCGTCACCCTCCGCACCCGGTACGGCCTTTTCTGCTGCGACTCAAAATACGTCCGCATCTGTATCTCGATGACGATGCCGATGGTCACCAGCTGGATGCCGGCGATGACCAGCATCAGGCCCAGGATGAGCAGGGGTTTGCCCCAGATGTCGTGGCCCAGCAGTTTCAGCACGATGAGGTAGAGGTTGATCAGGGCCCCGATGCCGAAGAGGAAGAGCCCGGTGTTGCCGAACAGGTGCATGGGGCGCTGCATGTACTTTTTGAAAAAAAGCATGAGCAGCAGGTCGCTGACCACCTTGAAGGTGCGGTTGAGGCCGTATTTGGATTTGCCGAATTCCCGGGCGTGGTGTTTGACGGGTATTTGAGTGATGCGCGCGCCTTCCAGGTGCGCCAGCACGGGGATGAAGCGGTGCAGCTCGCCGTAGATGCCCATGTCTTTGGCGATCTCGGCCCGGAAAACGCGCAGGGCGCAGCCGTAGTCCTTCAGGTGCACCCCGGAGGAATGCCGGATGATGTAGTTGGCGATCCAGCTCGGGATTTTGCGCAGGAAAACGCCGTCCTTGCGGTTGGCGCGCTCGCCGGCCACCATGTCGTAGCCGCCCTCTTCGGCCAGCTTCAGCATGGCGGGAATGTCGGAAGGGTCGTTTTGCAGGTCGCCATCCATCGTGGCGATGTACTCGCCTTCGGCGTATTCGATGCCGGCCATGAGGGCCAGGCTCTGCCCGTAGTTCTTGCGGAACTCCACCACTTTCAGGCGGGGGTGCTGAATGCTGTACAGCGCTTTCAGGGTGTTGTCGCGGCTGCCGTCATCGACGTAAACGACTTCGTAGTCCATGCCGTCGAGGGCCCGGGTGATGCGCTCGAAGAGGGGTTTGATGTTCAGCTCTTCGTTATATACGGTGACGACGACGGATAATTTCAGGGCCATAACTGTATGGGATAACGTTTGGTTGTTTCGAAATCGGGATAATGGGGTATATTGTTATATTGTTATATTGTTATATTGTTGTATTGTTGTATTGTTGTATTATTGAGGCTGCGCCGGAAAGTGTTAGACACGGAGATTCACAGAGTCAAAGCATTGAATACCAAGGTGCTGTGTAACTCTGTTTCTCCTCAGTGTGGCTCCGTGTAAAAAAAACAGGGCTTTTCGGAGTGCCCTCATTGATATATTGCTTTAGGCTTCAATGACGCCCCCTCCCTGCCAACAATATAACAATATAACAATATAGCCATTCCTTGTGGGTTGCCCCCTGCGCTGTGCAAGCGAAGCTGCCCAAAGTTCTATTGCTGCCCCACACTCCCCGGGCCCTTCAGCCGGCCAATATCGTAAGTGAGCGTATCATGGCGCAGGCGGAAATCCCCCCACTTTTCATATTCGGCATCCGGGTAATCGCCCGGGCTGATGATGTACAGGGCAGTCGTGTCAAAGTTGTCGTACCGGCGCGGCACGATAGCGCCCCGCTCGTTCGTCAGGTAAAAGGAATTGGTGGTTTGCACCTCGGTGTCCTTGTACACAAAAAGCTTCTCTTCTTTAAACTGCCGGGCGGCCTGAATGGTGGACTGCCGGCACTCGTCGCCAAAATCGTGGGCGTTGCGGTCGGGCAGGATGAACCAGTTGAAGCCGATGCGAAAAACGAGCAGCACCAGGATCATTACCAGCAGCCGCTCCGCCTTGAGCCGCCAGTAGAGGTACGTCAGGAACGCCATGCCCAGCCCCAGGGCCAGTGATTTTATCGAGGCGTATGGCGCCACCTGAAGCCGCTCCACGAACAGGGGCGCAAATGCCCCGATGGCGGACACCAGGCAGAAGGCCAGCATGAACCAGCTGATCAGCCGGTATTGCCAGCTTTGCCGTTCTTCGTTATCGGCATGCAGATAGAGGTAAGCCGTGAAGATCAGCGGCGCCAGCATGAGCAGGTAGCGGGGGTACACCTCCGGTGAAGTCCAGTAGACCAGGATATTGGCCAGAAAGGCGATCAGGCTGAAGCTGACGAAACTGTTCTTTTTGATGACGGCAAGGATGTCTTTCCGGATGAAGTAGAGGATCATCAGCGACCAGGGCAGGAAGTGGTAGAGCATCTCGAAGGGAAAGGTGAAAAAATGCCCGATCGTTTCCCACAGCCCGTAATGGGTGACGGTGCGCTTGGAGGATTCCCGGAACAGGGTGGTAAATACGTTTTCCAGGCTGTTGTACTGATGGTAAACGAGGTAATAACCGCCGACGATGGCCAGAAAAAGCAGGCCGCCCAGGACGTGTTGCCAGGAGAATAGTTTTAGGAACCGCCGACGGTAGGCGAAATACACCAGTAATGTCGTGCCCTGAAAAACGACAGCCGGCAGCCCTTTCATCAGGAAGCCCGTCGCCGCCAGTAAGTAGGAAAAAAGAAACAGTTTGAGCCAGTTCTCCTTCTGAAACTGGTGGTAGATCACCATGAAGCTCGTAAAAACCACCCAGGAAAAGCAGGTGTCGATGAGCGCCAGCATGGAATCCCAGAACAACACCCGGCCACAGGTGATGTAGAAAAAGGCGTTCAGGAAGGCCGTTTTGGTATCGAAATGCTTGCGGCTGAAGTAAAAAATAGTGGCGGCATAGCCCAGGGTGCAGAGCACGGTTGGGATGCGGGCGGTAAATTCATTGACCCGGCCCGCCAGTTCGAAAAAAGCCAGCAATATCCAGTTGTAGAGTGGCGGCTTGTTGTAGTAGTACGCCCCGTGGATGGTAGGGGTGATGAAGTTACCGGAGAATTTCATCTCCAGGGCCACCAGCGAGCGGATGCCTTCGTCATCTATGAAGGTCATCAGGCCCAGGTTGAGGAGCAGGGCCGGGGCCAGCAGCGCGAGGGCTGCCAGGTAAAGCCAGTGGCGGTATGTCAGTGTGCGGGTGTTCAAAATAGTAATGCCCATTTTACCATCGGTGATATCCAGTTGATCCTGAAAAAATCCAGGCAATCATCCTGGTAATCTGCCCAATCCTAAAAATCCCGGTCAAAAGTAAGGGAAATTGAGTATTGGAGGTTAGTTTTTCACGAAGCGGTTGGGGCGATTTGGTTTTTCGTACCCGGGAGAAAGCCGTCGTACATGCCCTGAAATTCCGTATCTTTGAACTATGAAATACCCCATCGGCATACAGGATTTCCGGAAGCTGCGCGAAAGCGGATATGTGTACGTTGACAAGACGCAGCATATCCATACTATCCTAAAGGAGGGGAATTACTTTTTCCTCTCCCGCCCGCGCCGTTTCGGCAAAAGCCTGCTGCTGTCCACCATCAATGAGCTGTACAGCGGGAGCCGGGAGCTGTTCGAAGGGCTGTGGATAGACAAGGACTGGGACTGGGCCGCCAACCGCCGGCCGGTGATCTGGCTGAAGTTCAGCAGCCAGGGCGTACGGACGCTGGGCCTGGAACCCGCCATCCACAACATGCTTAAA
>CAUJDW010000007.1 GCA_963169455.1 Bacteroidota bacterium
GTGGGCGGGCGGAAGTCGGAAGGTTTACCCGAACACGAGTGCAACGAGTGGGCGGGCGGAAGTCGGAAGGTTTACCCGAACACGAGTGCAACGAGTGGGCGGGCGGAAGTCGGAAGGTTTACCCGAACACGAGTGCAACGAGTGGGCGGGCGGAAGTCGGAAGGTTTACCCGAACATGAGTGCAACGAGTGGGCGGGCGGAAATGGGAAAGATTTTCATATCATTAAGGATAACAAGGGCAACGCATGAAAGGGAAAGCAACAAAAAATTCGAAGATCGAACTGAAGGTGGAGCTTGGGGAAGACGGCATCCCTGTGCGCATCACCTGGATCGCTCCGGGCAACCCCAACGGGCCGGGCGAACAGGAGTGCAAAGCCATGATGCTGTCGGTTTTTGACAAGGAGAGCAAAGACACGCTGAAAATAGACCTCTGGACGAAGGACATGCAGGTGGTGGAGATGGACCGCTTTGTCTATCAGACGCTGCGCGCGCTGGCCGACAGCTATCAAAGGGCCACCCAGAACACGGCACTGGCCAACGACATGCAGCGGTTTGCCGTCTATTTCGGCGAGCAGACGGAAATTGTCCCCAAATGAGGCAAATAACTTCGGCAGGGATTTGAAATTCCATCCGGAATAGTATACCTTTGCGCTCCGGTGAGCGCACACGACCAGCTCCCGCTGAACCCCCCCCAGGCCGGAAACGGAGCAAGGGTAGGCAGGTCGAGCGGTGCGATGTGTTGCTCACCTCATTTTTTATCTGCTCATTACTGCTACTCCGCTCACCTTTTCAACAAACCGCCATGAAATTTTTCATCGATACCGCCAGCCTTGCTCAAATCCAGGAAGCCCATGACCTGGGAATTCTCGATGGGGTAACCACCAACCCTTCGCTGATGGCCAAAGAGGGCATTTCCGGTGAGGCGAATATCCGCAGGCATTATAAAACGATCTGCGACATCGTCGACGGGGATGTCAGCGCCGAAGTCATTGCCACGGATTTTGCGGGCATGGTGGAGGAAGGGAAAAGCCTGGCGGACATTGCGCCCAATATCGTCGTCAAGGTGCCGATGATCAAAGAAGGGGTCAAAGCGCTGAGTTATTTCCGCGAACACGGCATCCGCACCAACTGTACGCTGGTCTTCTCCGCCGGCCAGGCCATACTGGCGGCCAAGGCGGGCGCCAACTACCTGTCTCCTTTTATCGGCCGAATCGACGATATCAACTGGGACGGCATGGCGCTGATCCGCCAGATCGCCGAAATTTATGCGATCCAGGGTTTTGAAACGGAGATTCTGGCGGCCTCCATACGCAGCCCGAAACACATCGTGGAGGCGGCCCTGGCCGGCGCCGACGTCGTGACCTGCCCGCTGGATTCCATCATGGGCTTACTCAACCACCCCCTGACGGATATCGGGCTGGAGAAATTCCTTTCCGACCACAAAAAAGCGAGCGAGCGCACTGCGCGATAGGCGCCTCTCCCCCGCCCCGATTTTCAAGGGTTCTTTTTAGAGCTTGTCAACGATCCGCTCCAGGACGAGCTGGATCAGTTTATCCATATCCTCCCGATAATTATTGCTGAAGGCCTGGCCTGCCCGGTTGGCCAGGATGAGGTTGGTGGACAGGGCCCGGTGGCCCAGCATGCGCGACAGGGCGTAGATGGCGGAGGTTTCCATCTCGAAATTGGTGACCGGGACATTCCGGAAGGAAAAACCGGCGAGCTGCAGGAAATATTCGGCGCCGAAGCGGGCCCGGGCGCGCAGCGTCCTGCCCTGCGGGCCGTAAAAACCGGCGCTCGTAAGCGTAATGCCGGGCTGCATACCCGCACCTATGGCAGCCAGGAGTTCCCTGTTGCCCTCGCAGGCATAAAAGGGCAATTCGGCCGTGTAAGCCATGAATGCGTTCAGCTCATCGGCCAGTTCCGCTTCCCCCAGAGTGGGCGAGTACTCGTAAAAGGAAAGCAGGTTATCCAGGCCCAGGGCGTAGGCGGAGGCGACAAAAGAGCCGACCGGGATATCGGCATGCAGGGAGCCCGAGGTGCCTATGCGGATGATGTCCAGGCTGGTGTGCACGGGCCGGATGCTGCGCGTGTCGAAATCTATATTGGCCAGGGCATCGAGTTCGTTGAGCAGGATGTCTATGTTTTCGGCGCCTATGCCCGAGCTGATGACGGTTAGCCGTTTGCGGCCCAGGCGCCCCGTGTGGGAGACGAATTCCCGCTTTTGTTTTTTCACCTCCAGCTCGTCGAAGTATTTCGAGACCTGGGGCACGCGCCCCGGGTCTCCGACCGTGATGACGGCCTGGGCCAGGTCTTCGGGGCGGAGGTTGAGGTGGTAAATACTGCCGTCGGGATTGATGATGAGTTCTGATTCCGGGATTCGGGCCATGTTTTATTTTCTGTTCCTTAAAGAAGGCCTGCAAATTAACAAAAGCTTCCCAAAATCCAGCCCTGGCTCTACTCCTTTACACAACGGCAGGAAAATGCCTTCGAACGGTTGTCCGTAACCCGGGAGACGTAGCCCTCGCTGCGCAGAAAAGCGTACACCAGTATCTCACCGGTGCTGTTGTCGCGAATGCCTGTCCAGTAGTAGCCGGCTTCGCCCAGCCCGGAGAACTTACCCGCAGCAAACTGGCCGCCGAGGGTGGCGCGGAATCCGGAATCCCCGGTTTCGAGTAGTTTCTGATAAGCGGCCTGGCCGGCGCCCTGGCCTTTATTGCGGGAGTAGGAATGGGCTTTGCCAAAGCCAGCTGCCAGGGCCCACCACTCATCGTCGGTAGGCAGGCGCCAGCCCGGCGGGCAGGCCTGCTGAGCTTCGTCCCAGGTGTAAAGGCGCCCCTGCTGCTGGCAGAGGGAATCCTGCCGGTTGTAACACAGGCCATCGCCCCGGAAGCCGATATTCTGGGCTAACCACAGCTTGCCGCCGAAAGAGGCCGTGCGGTAGTACATCGAGTCGCGGGGGTCCAGGACAAAGCGCTGCAGGGCCTGGCGGGCCTGAGCTTCGTATTTTCCGCCCGGGTATTCGGCCAGGTATTTGTTGTACTGCTCAGCCCGGTCTGTTTTCGCGGCCTGATCCCAGGCTGCCTGTTCCTCCTCCTGTTTGATGAGGATGTTCTTCCGGGCATCGGCGGCGAATTTGCCATTGGGGAAGCTGTCCAGGTAAGACTGGTATGCAGGTATGGTGTTCGTGCCCAGGGCGGCTTCGTAGGCCTGCATTTCTTCACTCACCTCATCCGAATCCTGGCCCATGGGCGCGCCGGTGCGGTCGATGTTTAAAGCCTTGCCCTGGAGCACGACCCGGGCGACGCCTTTGTCATTGAAGGGGGAAGCCTTTTCATACTGAATGGGGATTACCGGGCTGTTCTGTTTGTTGATCCAGCCGTACAGGCCATCGCGTTTTACCAGGGCCATTTCCTTGACAAAGGGGCTGACCGCTTCGTATTGCGGCAGAATGAGGGAATTGGTAACCGGATTGTAATAACCCCATTTGCTGCCCCTTCGAACGCCCCAGTAATCGCCGTAGGCTTCGGATTTAAGCACCTGGTCATAAGTGAGTTTGTCCTGGTTGCTTCCGTTGAGGAGCCAGGCAATAAGGGCGATCACGAGCGCCAGGATGAACAGGCCGCCGCCGATGAGATAGCCACGGGGAATGCGGACGATGTCGGCCACCTCATCCTGCTTGGAAAGGGCAGCGCCCATTGCCGTCACCGAAGCGCCCTGCTGCAGGGCTTCGACCCGCCTGGCGGCAGCCTGGGCGTATTTGCCCTGGGGAAATTTTTCAAGGTAGCTCTGATAGCCCCAGACTTCGTTCACGCGCTGGGCTTCTTCCCATTCGTTTTCCTCCTGTATGGTTTTAATTCGGGAGCGGGCTTCGATGTCATGCCTGCCTTTGGCGAACTTTTCGAGGTAGGATTCGTAGGCGGCTACGGTGTCTTTCTCTTTGGCGATCGCCCAGGCCGCTTCGTCGTTTAGTTCAAGCAGTTTTTCCCTGGCTTCGCGCACCTGTTTGCCTGCCGGGTACAACGCCAGGTAGTTTTCGTAGGCGGCGATGCTGTTTTCCGCCTCGGCTGCCGCCCAGTCGCGGGCGTCGTCGTATTTCAGGCGGAAGATAAACTGCCCGCCCTGATGGCCGACGTCAAACATGGGGTTGCCCTCCGGCAGCTGGCGGTAGTGCGCGCGCGTCTGCATGATCACATTATCGATCAGGCGGCTGACGTTGAGTTCCGAGGCCTGGCTTTGCCTCAACTGGCTGAGTATGCTTTGGGCGAATGGGCTGTTTTCGCCGGGATCGCCGTCGTACACTTCTTCATCGTGGCGGCCGGAGCACAGGGCCCACCGGGAGGGGCGGGCATCCAGTTCTTCCATGGCCTCATTGGCAGACCGCATCTTGCCTTCCACAAAAAGGGAGCCGGAAAAACAGGAATCCGAGATCAGAAAAGTATGGAAGGCCGGGATGTCTTCCATATAGCCTTTAATAGTTGAGTTGGGGATGAAATCCGCTGTGGAGCCCGGTTTGGCGTCGTAGGGAATCCAGAAGCCTTTCTGGGTCTGTGGGTTGAGGTGTCCGTGGCCGGAATAGTAGATGAGCAGGTCGTTTTCGGCCGAAAGCACCCCCACCAGTTCATCGAGCTTGTTGATAATGCCGGCCCGGCTGGCCTGTTCATTGAACAACAGTACAATGTGCCGGGGGTCAAACTGGTACTGTTCTTCCAGCACCCTGGCGATCTCTTTCACGTCCCGTACGGCGTTCTCGAGCCTGGGGAAGTCCGGGTAGTTGTCAATGCCGATACCGAGAAACCAGGCCGAGCGTACTTTCCTTATATGTGCGGTTACTTCGTCCAGGCCGATGCCTTTTTTCCTGCCGGTTTCTTTTGCCATGACGCGGGTTTTAGGGAAAGCGGGTATTCTCCACTCCAAAATTAAGGAAAAAAGTTGATTTCGCTCCTCCCTTCAATATCCCGGCTCATTCGTGGGGCCTGCCCTTGTTTGCTCCTCCTTTCACCTCTTTTTCCAGTTCTTCCATCTCGCGAGCTTCCGCGACGGTGGGGCGGTATTCGCCGAGGGTGCTCAGCCGGGGCTGGCCGGCGTCCACCCAGGCGGTGTACCAGGAACTGCCGATGGCGCGAATGGATGCCTGCAGCCGGGCCTCCACCATGCCGGAAAGGCGCTCCTGATAGGCGGCGGCGTATTCTTCGCACTGAGTCCGGATGGTGAGGCCCAGGCGCTCTTCATAGCAGTACTGCTTGTCGGAGGGAAATTCCCGGCTCAGGCGGCGTTCGACGAGCAAAACGCTGTCTACCAGGGCATGGCTGGCCAGCACCATATCCCAGAAATATTCTTTGGGGCGGCTGATGTACTCAGCCTTTCCGACGAAGTAGTCGTAGGTTTTATCAGCAAACAACTCGGGAATCCGGCTTTCCCAGAAGGCGTGGATACCCAGCTGGTTGGTCAGTTGCCCGTTGTAGTTTTCGGTGGTGTGGAGCGGCACGTGGGCGTCGCCGATGTAGTGCCCCATTTCGGCAGCCAGGCGCAGGATGCGGGCTTCGTCCTTCTGCCGGAAGGCTTCCGTCAGTCGGTTCTGCATAGCCAGGAGGTGGTAGGGCAAAATGCCGTATTCCGACAGGTGGTCCACTGCAAAAGCAGACATGCAATCGAGGGAGCCGGCCTCGAGCCCGAAAAGGGCGCAAAGGCTGTCACAATCCACCACCCATTCGTCTTCATAATACAGGGGAAGAATATTGCGAAGGAAAAATGCCCTGTAGGCCCGCTGATAATTCACCGCCACGCGGGAATTGCCCAGGGGCAGGCTAATGAAAACCTCGGCGCCGTCGCGGCCTTCCGCCCAGGCCGTGTCGCGGGCCAGGCGCACCGTATCTCCGGATGCATTCACCAGGCCTACTTCCGTGAACTTCATCAGAGCATCATTCCAGTCGCGGGGCAATTCAGGGAAAGGATAGGTTCCCCAGTGGTCGGCGTCGATGTAATGGCGCACCGCCTCGTGGCGGGTGGCGTAACGCCGTTTGTCGGGGTCGACAGCGTGTTCGGTGAGGTATTCGATGTTCTTTTTGAAATAGGCGGCCATCTCCGGGGGCAGGGTGAAAACGGCCATCCGGTTGATGCGGCGATGCCCCCAGAACCCCCAGTCTTCCGCCAATGAGAGGCTGAGCAACACAAAAGCCGCGCTGGAAAGGCAGAGCAGGGCAAGGGCTTTTTTCATGGGTTCAGGGGCTTAAGTAGTTGGACACATTTATTGTAACTCATATTGCTTCGGAAATACGGCGTCAATAGCATTGTTCCCGGGCCCAGGGTTATATTGCTGCATTGTTATATTGTTCTGCTACATGTGCCCAACTACTTAGTTCAGCATTTTGCGGTCCTGGAAAAAGGAGCTGTAACTCCAGAATGCCTTTCTCAGCAGCAGGTGCTGGGCAAGAAGGAAGTCCTTTTCATTCAGGCTGACATAATACCGTTCGATGTCCGAACTGGCCTCGATGAATTCGCCGGACTTGATGTCCTGGGAGATATATTGATCGGGCAGGATGGGGAAAAAGCGGGCCTGGGTCGTGTCTCCCTGCTTGTTGACCAGGGTGATGATGCTGAAGGGCACCAGCTGCCTGACGGAGTCCCGCGCCGGGTGCTGGTTGACGAACTCTTCGGCGGAGAGGGCTTCGAAGTTGGCCAGGAAAGTTTCCACGCCGCCTTCCCTGTAGGGGCGGCTGATGAGCGGTGTCACGTCAAACAAGGGTTTTACCTCGAAGCCGTCGGGGGTGGATTCCAGGCGGAAGGAATGGTCGCGCTGGCGGGGATACTCGATGGAAACGGACTGTATGTTGTCCGCTTCTTCTGCGAAGAGTTTTTTGTCGCGCCAGTCGTCGCCCTTGTGTGCAAAGCGCACGGTGACATTGCCTTCCCAGGCAGGCAGTTCCACGACATACGGCTGTTCGGCGCCGTCGATGATGGCGAAGGCGCCCCGTTCATCGGCGGTAGAGCCGCCGAGGTAGTAGGATTTCATCTTCCGGCCCTGTTTGTCGTACAGTTCTATCTTCAGGCCCTGGGTCGCCAGCGCTTCAACCATGTTTTTCTCTGAGGCCCGCGGCGGCTTGTACTTCACCCGCAGGCGCTGGATGGCCTGCAGGAGGGGTTCCATGGCCTCGGGGCGGGCTTTGTGCTGCCCGTTGTACAGCCAGTACCCGTCTTTGCGTTCGAGGGTGGTCCGGTTGCCTTCCCGGTCGGCGATGAATATCCGGTGCACCTGGCTGATGTCTTCCACGGCGAAACTCCGGTCGGCGCCCGCCAGGGTAGTCTTTTCATCTTCGCGGTTGTTGAGGTACCATAACACCCCCCCGCCGAGGAGGAGGAAAAGAGTCAGGAGGATAATAGTTCGTCTCATGGCCTTGTAGGTCTTTTTAGTCTTGTAGGTCTTTTTAGTCTTGTGGCCCTGCGGGCCTGTTGAGGCGGCCGTGTTGAGGTTTTCGGTTTGGAAAAAAGGAGTTGTTTCTACCCCTCAACTGAAAACTGCCGTACTGACATAACGGTTTACCGCCCGTACCTTCGGCGCCGCAGCCAGTTGAATCCGAGGCCAAACAGGCCGAGAAAGGCCAGAGGAACCAGGATGTTCAGGCTTTGCCAGAAGGCTTTTTCCTGCCTTGCGCGTACGGTATCGAGGAGGCGCAGGCGGACTTCCTTGCCGCGGGCTTCGATCACGCCCTGGCCATCGAGCAGGTATTCCAGGGCGTTCACCACGAAGTCCTTGTTGGCGAACAGGTAGCGTTCGAACTCATTGTATCCCAGGGGGCTGAAAGACTGCTGTGCCTGGTTGGTTTTGTTTTTGGCGATATCGCCATCCGCCACCACGATCATTTTCGTGGGTTCGCTGGCGGCTTTGAACTCCATACCCAGTTCGTTCAGGCCTTCCAGCATGCTTTCCGTCACCCGGTTCTCGTAGCGGGACCGGAAAGCGCCTTCCATCAAAACAGCCAGGGGCTGCGGAGGTTTATTGAATTTTTCTTCCTGCAAGTCAGTTCTGAGGAATTCGAAGTTCATTTCGACCGGCAGGAACTGCAGCCGGGAGTTGGGGGAGGACTCCAGGAGCACCGTCCTTTCAATGCCCTGGCCTACCGCCACGCTGGTATCGATGATGCTGGGGTAAAACAGGTTGAGCGGGCCGAGGCTTTTGACGATGGGGTGATCTGCACGCGGCGTCACGACCAGGTGGTAAGGATAGCGGAAGTAGTCGAATTGGGGAGCATTGCCCACCATGCCGGTGGCAAGCGGAATGCGGGAGCACTGCACGTCCAGCACCAGGTCGGGTTGAATGCGAACGCCGTAGCGGAACAGCAGGTCATCGAGATTGAGATCGTATTCATTGGGGTAGTAGCTGCTGCGGCCCCGCATGCTGTCGAGGTCGACGCGGACCTTGTCGAGCAGCCAGAGCACCTTGCCGCCGTTCATGATGTACTGGTCAATCTTGAATTTGTCCCTTTCAGAAAAGGGGCGCGTCGGTTTGGCCACGATCAGCGCGGCGGCCTCCTGCCCGACGGACACGACGCTGTCGAGGCTGATCCGGCCCACCTCGTAGAATTCGCGCAGCGTTTTGACGAGGTCTGCGGTTTCCAGCCCATCCAGTTCGCCGTGCCCTTTGGTGAAGAGGATATTCGGTTTGCGGGACAGGGCCAGCTTTTGGATCGCGTTGGCGAGCTTGTACTCCAGGAGCGCGATAGAGTTGTTGAGGATGAGGTCGGGTGGCACGCCGGGCACTTCGTTTTCCAGCAGGTTGACCACCAGTGGCCGGTTTTTGCGGTAAACGATAGCGTAGGGGTAAATCTGGCGTTCTTCCGTGCCTTCCACGCCCTTCACCCGCAGGTTGATGGGCGTGATCCCATCTTTGGCCAGTTCCTCCCGGCGGGCGTTGATCTCCTGAACGCTGCCCTGGTTGGGGTTCTCGAATTCGTATTCCACAAAACCGGAAACGGCGCGGAAATCGTCGAGCATGTCCTGCGTGGCCGCCTGAAGGCGCCTGAAACCGGCGGGAAATTCCCCCTCCAGCAGCACTTTCACATACACCACGTCGTCCAGGCCCTCCAGCAGCCCGCGGGTGGCCCTGGTCAGGGTGAAGCGCTTCTCCTCTGTCATGTCCAGGTATGCATACAAAGCCCTGCCGCCGATGCGGGCATTGGCCAGGATGTTGAGAAACAGTATGATTCCCACAAACAGGCCCAACTGGATCAGCGACTGGATTTTCTTGCTGGTTGTCTTTTTTGCCATGAAGGGGTTAGAAGTTACAGGTTACAGGTTACAGGTTACAGGTTACAGGTTACAGGTTACAGGTTACAGGTTGCAGGTTACAGGTTACAGGTTGCAGGTTACAGGTTACAGGTTACAGGTTACAGGTTTACCATTTTCTCCGTTCCAGGGAGAAGATAGTCAGCATGATAAAGAGGCCGATGACGGACAGGAAGTAGATCAGGTCGCGGGTATCGATGAGGCCGCGGCTGATGGAAGTGTAGTGGTAATCGATGCCCAGCATCTGCACCAACGCTTCGCTCCGGCCGGCGAAGAGGGGCAGGCGGCTGAAGAAATTGAAGCCCCAGTACAGCAGGAAGCAGAGGAAGCAGGCCAGGATGAAGGCCACGATCTGGTTGGCCGAGAGGCTGGATGCAAACAGCCCTACGGCGGCGAAGGAGCCCGCCAGCAGGAACAAGCCGATGTAGGAGCCCAGAATGGCGCCGGAATCGATGTTGCCGCGGGGAGAACCCAGTTCGTAGGCCGTGTAGTAGTAAAGCACTGTCGGCAGGAGCGCGAAGGCCGCCAGCAGCAGGCTGGCCAGGTACTTTCCCAGGATGATCTGCAGGTCCGTCAGCGGTTTGGTCGCCAGGAATTCGATGGTGCCGCTTTGCTGTTCCTCGGCAAAAGAGCGCATGGTGACGGCCGGGATGAGGAACAGGAATATCCGCGGTGCATTATCAAACAGCTGATCGAGCGAAGCGAAATTATCATTGAGCAGGCTGCTGTCCGGGAAGACGAACATCACCAGCCCCATCATCACCAGAAATACGCCGATGACGATGTACCCGATCAGGGAGCTGAAAAATGCGTTCACTTCTTTGAGAAAAATGCTTAACACAGGCGTCTCGCGTTTTGAGTTGTCTTTTAATCCAAATTATAATCCGGCACAAAGGCCTGGTTGCGGTCATCGTAGATGAGCAGGCACTTGAACAGTTTTTCGGAAGCTTCATCCTCCGGCAAGTCGGCGACGGTGCGCAGCAGCTGGGGGTCATCCGCTATCCACGACTGGAAAGCGGCGCGTTCGAATGGTTGTACGTCCCCGCTTTCGAAATGCAGCATAAAGGCCCGGACGACGGTTTTCTCGCGGGACACCATGCCTTTCCGGAAGGGCCTGCCTGTCAGGGGGTTATAGGCGGCGATTTCCACCAGTTCCGCTTCCTCCGTTTCGTGGGTGAAATAACATATCCGCCCCCGGACCCTTAGCCCGGCGAATGCCATGGCGCCGACGGCGGCCGTATCGGGCAGGCGCACAAAGGGCAGCCCGTTGAGGCAGAACCCCCAGATGGAGTCCGCCGGCAGGGCCGTTCCACCCTTGCGGCGAATATAAGCCGCCTGGGCCGAAAATGCCTGCATATTCGAGACCAGTTGCGCATCCACTTCCTCCCATCCAAGGGCCGGCGCATTGGCGCGGAATTCACCGAAGGACAGGTACACCCCGTCCCGGAAGCGGAAGTTCTTGTCCAGCAAAACACTGTCCGTCTGGGCGGGCAGGGCTGCTGCCGCAAGCAGGAAGAGCAGGCAAATATTGTTTTTGACGTTCATCTTACCTTTTTCCTCTACCTCGTTAAACGCTGGAATACTTCGTCGATTTCGAAAACCTCTTTTTTCATTTCCAGTAGTTTCACGCCCTTTTCAACGGCGAAGTCAAAAATGGCGGGGCGGAGGTCCACCTTGCTGTCCGCCGTGAGCTGGAAGCGGTTTTTGCCCAGTTCCTTTACGTCTTTCACCTTCGGGATCTTCTTCAGGGCGCCGGCATCGGTTGCCCCCTGGAATTCCACGGTCACGGCCGATTCGGCGGAGAAGCGCTGCTGCAACTGGGAAATGGTGTCGTCGGCCACGATTTTCCCCTTGTTGATGATGAGCACGCGGTCGCAGATGGCTTTTACTTCCTGCATGATATGGGTGGAGAAGATGACGGTTTTCTCCTGCCCGAGTTGCCTGATCAGGCGGCGGATGTCGGCCAGCTGGTTGGGGTCGAGCCCGGAGGTAGGCTCATCGAGGATGAGCACGGCCGGGTCGTGCAGCATGGCCTGCGCCAGGCCTACCCGCTGGCGGTAGCCTTTCGACAGGGCGCCGATCTGCTTGTGCTGCTCCCGCTCCAGGCCGGTCATTTCGATCATCTCGGCAATGCGCTGCCTGGGCCGCCGTATCTGGTGTACGCCGGCTACAAAAGCCAGGTATTCCCGTACGTACATGTCCTTGTACAGGGGGTTGTGCTCCGGCAGGTAACCGATCTGGCGGCGCACTTCCATGGGTTGTTTTTCTACGTCGAAACCACAGACATCGACACTGCCGGACGCCGGTGGGATGAAACAGGTGATGACCTTCATGGTCGTGGTCTTGCCCGCCCCATTGGGGCCCAGGAAACCCAGCACTTCACCCGCATGGGCCTGGAAGGATATGTCGTCGACTGCCTTTTGAGCGCCGTAAATTTTGGAAAGGTTCCGAACCGTAACAGACATGCGCAATTTCCTCTTTAATCGATCGTGCAAAGCTACTAAATTTGTAACTATTTAGGTTGGAACGCGGCCTGCACCCCGCGAAATGATAATCGGTGAGCCTTTGAAGGGCCTTTGCCTGCGCCGCGGGCTACAGGCCCGCGTTCCGGAAAAGGCCGAAAAGGAGCCCTTAAAAGTGAGCTGAATTTAAACAAATACAGGGCCAAACGCCCGGGAGCAGCACACCGAAGCCGCCCCCTTGTCAACAAGCGGCCCAACTCCCTCCTGCTCTGCACAATAATTGGGGCCCTGCGTGCTTTATACAGAAGCCATTTGATAATATGTGTTTTACTGAAATATAAAACGGCCTTTCAATGCGTATCTGTATCCCCTTCCTGCTTCTGTTTTCCCCGGCCATTACCCTGGCCCAGCACGGGCAGCTGCTCCGCAACAACGACATTTTATGGGCGGCGGAAGTAGAGTCCTTCATTTGTTTCGACGCCTTTGCCGAGCAGCAGGCGCCCGGCTTCCTGGAAGCCATGCCGCTGAAAGTAGTGCAGGAGGAAACCTTCAACCCCCACCCCACCCCATTCACCAAAGAGTTGTTCGAGCTCATGGCGCAGGGCCGCTGGGCCGCCTTTGCCGACGCCGCCCTCAGCCGGCCGCTTCAGGAGGAAGCCCTGCGGGCTCATCTGGCCCCGGCGGACACCATTTCCGTTTTCGACCCGGAAACCTATGAGGAAAAGGTCGTGATCGTGCATAGTGAGCGGCTGGGGTCCAGCCCTGTTTTTGCGGTTCGGCAGATATTGTACTTCAACGGGCGGACGAACAGCCTGGAGAGCCAGGCGCTGGCCATCGCCCCCACCTGGAATGCCGGCGGCCCGCACGAACCCGACTACCGCCCCCTGGCCTGGTTCAAACTGCCCCCTGCAGACAAAAAGCTGTTCAGGATGGATTCCGGCCAACTACCCTTCGCTTCTTTTGTCAAACTGAACGTGCCGGAAAAATCGATGCGGGTGCTAAAAGGGGATGGAACGCCCCTCAAGGCGATCCTCTTCGGAAGAATGCAGGGCGGCAGGATGAAAGGCTACGACGGCGAAGGCCGGCAAATACCGCCCGCCCAGGCGCCGGCCATCTTTTCCTCGGCCGATACGATCATCACCTTCGACCCGGAAACTTATGAAGAAACGATTGATGTGGTGCAAAGGGACTTCAGCCCCGAAGATGTCGGCGCCTACCGCCTCAAGCAGGCCTGGTTTTTCAGCCCCGGCCGGGGAAGGCTGCAATGCCGCACCGAAGCCGTAGCCCCCAACATAGCCGTCACGGATGAATACGGGCAGTTGAAGTACCTGCATCCGCTGTTTTACTGGAAGAGGGAATAAGGTATGGGGCCGGAAGGCCATTAGGTCATTAGGCCGGAAGGCCGGCCGGCCTTCCGGCCTAACGACCTCCCCTCTTACACCCGCACCATATCGCTCACCATATCCTTGACTTCGACGGCCCGCCCGCGGGCGTTGGTGATGTGGAAGTAGTTGGCCCAGCCTTCATCGCGCACGGCTTTTTCCAGCATGTGGACGTGGCCCAGGGAGGGCATTTTCCAAACGGCCAGGTAGCGGTATTCGGCGTCGGCCGGCGTTTCTTCATCGCAAACGGAAAAACCGACAAGCTCCACGCCCAGTTTTTCCATGCGGGCCAGGTTTTGAGGTAATATGGAGAGAAATTCTTCGCGTTGTTCGCAGGGCAGGTTGCCCCATTCCGGGCGGGGCTTCCATAATTCGACGTAGAGATACATAGTCGGCCTGTTTTGTGATGAAATGCGGAGGCGGCGGCGCCGCCCTCTGATTTATTCGGATTCAAGATAGGCCTTGCCGCCGGCTGTTCAGGTGACTAAGCGCAACCGGGGGCAGTGATTTTTGGCAGCCTCCAATAGGAATAACCGCGGGCTTCAATTGGAATGATAACTGGCCACCTGCAGGCTGTAGCTGTTCGCACCTCCCACGTTCAACACGGCCTGGTCCAGCATGGTGCAGGTAGTAATGGAGGCATACGGTTTGGGAATGTCTATATAAAAACTATCCAGAAGGGCGCCATCATTTTTCCGAACGACCTCTATTTTTCTGACACCCGTGTCCATGAAAATCACACAACGGCTGGCGGACAAAAGGTGATATTCCGTTTCATCCACCCTCAGAATTAGCGGTTCTGCCCCTGCGTGGTCAACCAGGATTTCATTATAAGACCCCAGGGTTGTTCCACCCCAATATAAAAGCAGTGAAAAAGCAACACCCAAAAAAGCCATTAAGGTGATTTCATCCATCCCACGGAGCATTATTGCAAAAATGATAAGGGAAATACCAAAAAGCACCATGGCAACTCCCTGGATCACCTTGCACAACCTCCTTTTCCAGCTGGGAGGGTTAAACACCTCCACCTTTTCAGTTGGAATGGCCTGTTGCAGGGCCGACAGTTGGGCGGCTTCAGATTTGTTGAAAACCATGGTTTCCGGAAAGCCTTGAAACAGTAAATCAATACACCCCCTGCACTGAAAAAAAGTATCCCGAACCTCCAACGGATGGCCCGGCTGCACGTCGGAAAAACTGTACACCCGCAGTTCTTTCATGGCGCCATGCACAACTACACCTGTTGCCGGGAATACCGCCATGGGGATGAATGCAACCAGGAACAAGGCCAATGGCCACATCCTAAAACACCCGCTCAACCTCCCACTCCTGAAAGGCATTTCCGCCTGTTGATTTTTCTTCGTTTTCATTCGGGATGATTTTTTAGCAGTCCTTGATAAGGCCTTACGCTGCTGTTTCTCCCTTCCACTTCTGAGAATATATTCCCGGCAGGCCGAAAAGCAATGACGTAAATCACTTCCCAACAGATTTCCCTATGCCCCCTTTGCCAGCAAATTCCAATGCGGCCCAAACACGCCTGCATGTGAGAGGCCACGGGGTGCGCCCAAAGCTCGGGATTAGATACCAGCCCTAGGGGCTTGCGTGGACAAGCCATAAGAAATGTTTAAATTTATCCCGGATAAATTCAAACCATGTTATTGAAAAGCCTCCCCTTTCTGGTGTTCAGCTGGCTGGTGCTGCCTTTGGGCGCGCAGGTCACCCTGGTGGTTGATGCCCTGCCGGCCAACACGCCGGAAGAGGACAGCATTTTCGTAGCCGGCGCCTTCAACAACTGGCAGCCCGGCGACCCGGCTTTCCGGCTGCAAAGCGACGGCGCGGGGCGTTTCTTCATCACCCTCGAGCCTGACAGCCTGCCGTTCGAATACAAGCTCACCAGGGGAAACTGGGAGCGGGCTGAAACCAACGCCTTCGGGCAATTCCTGCCCAACCGCCGGTGCGAAAGAAGCCGGGACAGCATCCACCTGGAGGTGCTGAACTGGGACGACCTGCCCGTCAACCCCCGCCTGGGCTGGGCGGAGATTACCGTAGAAGACGTTCCCGACAATACGCCGCCCGACGCTTCCCTCTTTGCGGTAGGCGATTTCAACGAATGGCATCCTGACGACCCCGACTACCGGCTGGAGAAGCAGGAGGACGGGACTTTCAAGGTGCGCATTCCACTGATGTCGGACACTACCTATTACAAGTTCTCCCGCGGCAGCTGGCAGACCATCGAAGGGCAGCGCAACGGCCGGGCCAGGGTCAACCGGCAATTGATACTTGATGGAGAAAATTCCAGGCGGGTTACCGTCAGGGTCGAGTCGTGGGAAGACCTGGCCGGCAACCCGATCAACTTTTACACTTTCCTGCTTTTGCTGGCCGCTATTCAGGGGCTGCTGCTGATTCTGGCCATCAACACCCTTCAGGACAACAACCGCGCGGCCAACCGGGTGCTTTCCGCCCTGCTGCTCGTTTTGTCGATAGCCCTTGCGGGGCGGGTTTCCACCTATAGCCGGGACATTTTCAACGCGTTCCCCCGCCTGTTGCTGCTGCCCGATTTCATCTACTTTCTGTATGCCCCTATTTTTCTGCTGTACATCAACCGCCTGCTGCGGCTGCCTTCGCGGGTGAGCTTCGGCATCAGCCGGTGGCATTTCCTGCCCGCCCTTTTGCAGGTGGGTTTTTACGCGCCGCTGGTCTTTATGCCCAGGGCCGATTTCATTTCCGATGTGGTCAATCAGAACCTGAAGCCGTTTTTCGCCTCGTGGGGCGGCATAGCCCTGGCCTACAACACGGTTTACTGGTTCGTCTGCCGCCGCGCCATCCGGCAGTACGAGCGCGAATCCGAAGACAGCCATGCCTTGGGGCACAACCTGGAGTTTCTCCGGGTGGCCATGTGGCTCACCCTGGCCTGCCTGGCCATCTGGGGGGCCACATACCTTATCGGCGGGTTTGGGCTGGCCTTCGGCCTGAACCTGAGTTCCATCACTGATAAAACCACCGATGCGCTTTGGGTGGCCTTTTCCTTCACCGCCTTCGTCCTCGGATATTACACCATGCGCCAGCCCGAGATATTCAAACTGCCCGCAACCGATTCATCACCTGCCGAGCAAAGGCAGGCAGAGCAGGAAAAAGCAGCTTCCATGAACGAGGAGGAGATGGCCGCCATCAAGGAGAAGCTTGAACAGGCCATGCGGAAGAGCCAACCCTTCCGCAACCCCGGGCTAACCCTCACCGAGCTGGCCGAAACGGTAGGCGCCAGTTCGCATTCTCTTTCCAGGGTCATCAACGAAGGCTACGGCATGAATTTCAACGATTTCGTCAATTCCCACCGCATCGAAGAATTTAAACGGCTGGTGCAGGACGAAGCCTACCAGAACCACACCCTGCTCGCCATTGCCTTTATGGTCGGCTTCAACTCCAAGTCGGCTTTTAACCGCTCCTTCAAAAAGCTGGAAGACTGCACGCCGAGAGAGTACCTGAAAAGTGCCACTTTATGATTTGCGGCTTCCATCCGGCGAAAAACAGGGCTCAGATTATAATCCGCCGCGACAGGAGCACGCATTTGGCGTAAAATTGCCGCATGTTTTTTCGATAAACTTTCCGATCCGATTTCCGAGACTAGAAAACAAAAACTTTGCGAGCAATGATCCGTTTTACGCCCTATCTTCTCCTCCTTGTCCTGGCGCTCTTTTCCTGCAAGCAGGACGAGCTGCAAAGCGCACTCAACGAAGAGCGCGATCTGAACATCGTTCACGTCACCCATCATGACGGTTCCCCATTCAGCACCGAAACGGCCGGAGACGCCGTCAGCCCCCGCACTTTCAACAGCGGCCCCGGCGGCGGGGTCATGATGCAGGCTTTCTACTGGGACCCGCCCGCAGGCGGCGTATGGTGGGAAACCATCGCCGGCAAGCTCGAGAGTTGGTCGAGCGCCGGCATAGAATCGGTGTGGCTGCCGCCTGCCTCCAAAGCCCAGAGCGGCGCCAACTCCATGGGGTATGATCCCACCGATTATTTCGACCTCGGCGAATACAACCAGAACGGGACGGTGGAAACCCGCTTCGGGTCGAAGGCCGAACTCACCAGCCTGATCAGTGAAGCGCATGCCCAGAACATGAAGGTGTACGCCGACATCGTGCTCAACCATAACAGCGGCGGGCAGCTGGAATACAACCAGTACACGAACGATTCTACCTGGACGGACTTCAGCCAGGTAGCTTCCGGGAAGTTCCTCCGCTCCCAGCACGATTTCCACGCCAACTGGGTGCATGGGAACGACGACGGCTATTTCGGCGGCTTTCCGGACCTGTGCCACGACGTGCCCTATGTGCAGGACTGGCTCTGGAAAAGAACCGACGGCGTGGGCAAATACTACAAGAACACCATCGGCTTCGATGGCTGGCGCTTCGATTATGTCAAGGGCTTTGCCCCCTGGGTAGTGCGCGAGTGGAACAGCCACGTCGGCGGCTGGTCTGTAGGGGAGCTGTGGGACGCCAATGTGGACTACCTGAACTGGTGGGCAAACGAGGCCAACAGCAGCGTGTTCGACTTCGCCTGCTACTACAAAATGAACGACGCCTTCGACGGAAACAACCTCGCCGTCCTTTACGACGACATGATGTGGAAGCGCAACCCCTTCAAAGCGGTGACATTCGTAGCCAACCACGATACGGACGAAATCTGGAACAAGATGCTGGCCTACGCTTACATCCTCACCCACGAAGGTTATCCCACTATCTTCTACCGCGACTACGAAGAGTGGCTGAACAAGGAAAGGCTGAACAACCTCATCTGGATCCACAACAACAAGGCCACCGGCACCACCTCCATCCTGTACGCCGACAACGACGAGTACGTGGCGAGGCGGAACGGCTACAACGGCCCGGGGCTGATCGTTTACCTGAACAACTCCAACAACTGGCAGCAAAGGTGGGTGCCTACCAACTGGTATAACACCCAGATCAAAGACTTCACCGGGCACTCCAACTGGTATCCCACCACCCAGGGCGGCGGCTGGGTTGAAATCCAGTGCCCGCCGAAGAGCTACACCATCTGGTCGCCCAACATCTGAGCGCTCAAAAAACCAGAGCCCAAACGCGCAGGGCCGGAAGAAAAAATCCATGCCCATGCTCCTGAATACGGATAATATTGTTTGAATGATAGGTAAGTGCCGGCCCGCTCCATTGCAGGGCCGGCATTTTTTTATGCCGGTTGCCGGGCAATTTCCCAGCAATAGTGGATGCGTTCGTTCCTGAAGTCCGGCGGGATGGTCAGGCGGGTGATATCGCGGATGAGGGTGCTGTGTATCTTTTCCGCTTCCAGCCTGAAGCGCCGGTAGTTGGTGGAGAAGAAAAGCAGCCCGCCGGCATTCAGCCGTTTCAGGCAGCCGTTGATCAGTTCCGGGTGGTCGCGCTGGGTGTCGAGGATGTCCTGCATGCGGCTGGAGTTGGAGAAGGTAGGCGGGTCGAGGACGATGATGTCGAACTTCTCTTTGCCGGGGCCCAGGAGCCATTCCTTCACATCGGCGCGGACGAAGCTGTGCTGCGGCCCGGCGAAGCCGTTGAGCGCCATATTGCGTTTCGCCCATTCCAGGTAGGTATTGGACAGGTCGATGGTGGTGGTTGCTGCCGCTCCGCCGGCAGCGGCGTACACGGAAAACGAACCCGTGTAGGCGAAGAGGTTGAGCACCCGTTTGCCACCGGCCCGCTCCCGCACCATCTGCCGGGTGATGCGGTGGTCGAGGAAAAGCCCCGTGTCGAGGTAATCGCTGAGGTTGACGGCAAACTGCAGCCCGTTTTCCATAACCACGGCTTCCTTTTGCTGATCGCCATACTTTTCATACTGCTGGATGCCTTTCTGCTGCTCCCGCATTTTGAAGTAGATATTCTCCGCCGGGATGGCCAGCACTTCCTGCATCACCAGACGGCAGCCGGCGCGCCAGATGCGGTGTTCTTCTTCCGTAAGGGGATGCCGGCGCCGGTACTCCGCCACGTGCAGGTACTGCTCATAGCGGTCGATGGCGAGCGGAAACTCCGGGATGTCGCCGTCGTAGATGCGGTAACAGCTGATCCCCTGCCGGCGGGCCCATTTGTCAAAATGCCGGGCCATTTTGCGCAGGCGGTTGGAAAACATATTGAAATCAGGTAGAGGCATGTTACAGGTTTTTACCCGCCTCCGCAGGCCGCGGCCGCTTTGGCGGGGGAAGGCCCGGCCTGGCTAGCGAGGACGGGCGGGGCCGTGAGTTCAGGGTTCTCACAAGGTCGGAAGGTCATAAGGCCACCCCTCACCCTCATTCTTCCAGCCCGCGGGTCATTTCATCCAGTTCTCTGCGCAGGCTGAGGGCGTTTTCCAGGGAGGTGCTGCTGCCGAGTTGGAGGGACAGTTGGTCGATGGTGTCCAGATAGAGGGTTTCGACCTCCACATCCGAGCGCAGTTCTTCGAGGCTGGCCAGGTCGTCGTAGCGGGCTTCCTTGAGGCGTTTGAGTTCTTCCCCTTTGGCGTTGATGGCCTGGGAGAGCTGGAGGTTGCGCAACATGTTCTCCAGTTTCCGGGTGGCGGCTTCGAAAAAAGAGATTTTGGCCTGGCGGAGTTCCAGTTCCGCTTTGAACTCCCGGATCAGGCGGAGTGCTTCCTCCTTCTTTTGCGGGGACAGCCCGCCCGGGGTATCCACATGCTTGCGCAATTCATCGATGCTTTCGTGGATGCGGGCCATTTCGAGTTTGTTTTTGGCGATCTCGTCATTACAGAAATCTATTTTGGCCTGCACCCTGCCTTCCGTGGTATTTTCCAGGCGCTTTTTCCGCCGGCTCTGGTCGAAGATCTGCCATACCAGAAAGACGGCTATGCCTGCCGCGGCCAGCGCGAGCCCTGCCATGACGAACCAGCGCAACATAGGCAGGAAGCGCAAAACGATGAGCACTCCCGCCATCAGGAGGAACAATAAGATAATTTGCCGGGTAGTGCGATCCTGTTCGTTCATGAATTTTTCCAAATCGGTGCGGTCAAATTTAAGCATTCCGGACCATAGAGCGGCAAGCTTTTCCGTTTTTCCGCATCCGCCCGGCGGCGGCAGTTGTCCAAATAAAATAAAAAAAATCGCAACCAAATAAACCCTTTCCCGTATCCTGTGTTTAGTCAGAAGTTTTAGAATCGCTAATGTTTTTTGTTTGTTTATAGTTCTCGGTACTCCTGCTTTGGGAGTACCTTTTTTTTTGTCCCCGCCAGGTTTGTTTCAGTAAGCCATCCTAGTTGACTATCTTTGTGGGCTATCAACCAAGCGGTGTTTCATGAATATTCTGCAACAATTACAGGAACGGTACATACTCGAATTCTCCAACAACGTCCCATTCGGGGAATTTCTGTTCAACATCCTTACCGTTGCGGTGCTGGTCAGCCTGCTGCGCTTGTATTATATCCGCTTTGGCTCCGCGGCCTCCAACCGCCGCCGGTTCGCCAACAATTTCCTTCCGCTGGCTTTGGGCACCTTGCTGATCATCATCATCGTCAAGTCTTCGATTGCCCTTTCGCTCGGGCTGGTCGGCGCACTGTCCATCGTGCGGTACCGGGCGGCGATCAAGGACCCGGAAGAATTGACCTTTTTGTTCCTAGCCATAGGGTTGGGGCTTGCCGGCGGCGCCAATCAACCTATTCTGGCCATCGTGGCATTCGCGCTCATCATGGCGCTGCTTTTTTTGCACAAAACCCTTACCGGCAGAGGCATTGCCCGGCAGGAAGGCAAAATGTTCATCAACATCACTACGGACCAGGAGGATTTGGAAGCCATTGCCGCCATCCTTGCCAAACACCTTACCTTTGTGGAACTCAAGCGGCTGGACACGCTGGAAAAAGGGCTGGACTTGTCTTTTCTCTGCCGGGCGGATTCTCTGGAAGCCCTGAGCCGCCTGCGGGGCGAGTTAAGCCAACTATCAGCGGCGACCCGGCTTTCCATTGTCGACCAGCCGGAGCTTTTTGTTTAGGCCCGATTTAAAGCGGGGCATAGAAAGAAGGAAAAAACAACACATACCGTGATCATCAAGGACCTATCGGGAGTCAGGCGGAGGAAGGCCAGGGTGCTTTGGAGCACGGTACTGGCGGCTCTGGCCGTCGGGTTTATGGCTTATGTATTATGGCCCTCCGGCAAAAGCTACCAGAGCCCGCCGGTGGGCGGCGCCTATTGCAGTTTAGAGAAAGTTAAAGGTGGCAGGCTGTACGAAGGCAAAATCGATTTTGGCGGCGCAGAGCTCCGCTCCGATGCCCATGCCCGCAGCGGGCGCTATTCCTGCCGCCTGCCCGCCGCAGGCGAAGCGCAATACGGTTTCTCCTACAGCCAGGAGCGGCCCGAGCCAGGCGTGGCCTACAAAGCCTCGGTCTGGAGGAAAAAGGAACTTTACAATTCAGGGATTTTGGCTGTAAAGCTCGCCGGGGAAGCAGAGCAGTATTACCAGGAAAACACGCCCTGCGAATCTGACGACAGAGGCTGGGAGAAGCTCGAGATACGCTTTTATATTCCATACGGTAAAAAAACCAGCAGCTTCAGCGTTTACGTCTATTCCGAAGGGCATACCGAGGTATTCTTTGACGACCTGCTTGTCGAGCCCCTGCCCGGCGGCGCGGAAGCCTTCAGGCCTGAAGTCCTGCAGATATACCTGAAGAAAGAAAGCCTGCAGGCATTAAAAAGCAAGCGGGAGGAAGCCCTGCGCACCGGAATCCTGGAATCTGATGACAGCGGCTGGGTGGAAGCCAGCCTGGAAGGAGAAGGCTCCGGCCTGATGACGGCGGAAATACGCCTCAAAGGCGACTGGCTGGACCATTTGCAGGGGCAGAAATGGTCGTTCCGCGTCAAATTGAGCGACGGCAATTCCTGGCGGCAGCTACGGGTTTTTTCGCTGCACACCCCGGCCACCCGCTACTTCCTGCATGAATGGCTGCTGCACCAGTTGTGGGAACGCGAAGATGTGCTGACTACCCGATATGACTTTGTGGAAGTGCGGCTCAACGGCGAGTCGCTCGGCTTGTATGCTTATGAGGAGCATTTTGAAAAACAACTGCCCGAATCCCGCCGCCGGCGCGAGGGCCCTATCATGAAGTTCTCTGAAGACGGCTACTGGCAGGCCATCAAACGGCAGCTTGCGCAATACGGCTACCTGCACCCTCATGCCGCGCATGCCCCGATGCAATGGGAAAATGCCAGTGTGGAAGCTTTCCAGGAAACGCGCTGGCTCGAAGGCCCCGCCATGGCCCGTCAATACGAACAGGCGCGCCTGCTTATGGAACAATACCGCCAGGGCTCTGCGAGCCCCGGAGAGATATTCGACCTGGAGCGCCTGGCGCGTTACTACGCGCTTTGCGACATCACCAGGGGTTACCATGGAATTGCCTGGCACAACCAGCGTTTTTTCTACAACCCAATCACCGGCAGGCTGGAGCCCATCGGCTTCGACGGCTATGGAGGCCCGCCGGAGCCGCGCTACGCCATTCTCGGCGAAGGCGCGCTCAACCCTGCTTCCCTGCTTGCGGAGAATATATTCTCGGCCCTGTTCATGGATCGGGATTTTGCAGCAACCTATATACGCGAACTGAAACGTTTGAGTTCCCGCGATTATCTGGCGCCCGCTCTTGACAGCCTGTACCCGGGCTGGGCGGCCCGCCTGGCGTATCTGCAGATGGAGTTTCCTGCTTACGCCCCCCACATGGAGGAATGGCTGGCCGAGGGCAGTTATGTGCAGTCGCTCATCCTTCCCTACGAAGGGAGCCAGAGCCTTTTAGCATATACGCAAATGGAAGTAGCCGGACAGTTGAGGCTGCAGTTGCGCAACCGCCACAACCTGCCGCTGGAAATTGCCGGTTATGGCGCCGGCCGGAAAAAAATGGATCAAGCCCTGGCCGAACCGCCTGTTCTGCCCGCACCGCTCAACCGCAAATTCATGTCCCGCATGCAGCGCGACTCCCTCATCCGCGATTTCAATCGCGTGCGATTTCTGGGCCAGGAGGTGCTGCAGGACCAGTCCGCGCCACAATACCATCAACTGAGCATACCCGGCAATGCCCGCTTTCTCTTCTTCCGCACCCTGGGCGCCGACAGTTTGTTTGTTGCGCCTATACTCCCTTATGCAGCGCCGGAAGGGCGCACCGATATGCAAAAGATGCTGGCCAAAGCGGCTATCCGGGAGCGCGGGCCTTACCGGCTGGAAGGAAAGCGAATTATCTTCCCGGAGGGAAAAAACCAGGTGTATGAGGATATAATACTGCCGGCTGGTTACGATGTCGTATTCGAAGCCGGAGCAGAGCTCGGCTTGCACCGCAAAGCCCGTTTCGTCTCTTTTTCCCCCGTACAGGCATTTGGAGAAGCCGAAAAACCCGTAAAAATATTCTCCGATGACGCCAGCGGAAGCTTTACCGTCATGCAGGCCGGCGCCTGGTCCAACCTGAGCAATGTCTGGTTCGAAGGCCTGAATACAATCCGTTCGGGAGGCTGGGAGTTGTCCGGCGCGGTGAATTTCTACGAAGCTGATGTGCGCTTTTACCGCTGCGCCTTCCGCAACAATCATTGCGAAGACGCCCTGAACGTCATCCATTCGGAATTCGAGCTGCGCTCCTGCCTGTTCAGTGATACGCCATTCGACGCTTTCGATGCCGATTTTTCCAAAGGCATTGTCGAAAATTGCCAGTTCCTGCGGACAGGCAAAGATGGAATGGAGTTTTCGGGCAGCATCGCCAATATCAAAAACTGCCTGATGGAAAGCAACGGTGACAAGGCGCTGAACGTTGGGGAAGAAAGTGACGCCGTCATTTTCGATTCCACCATAAAAGGCGCACAGATAGCTCTGGCCAGCAGAGACTATTCGACGCTCTTTGTCCGCGGCGTAAATCTGAAGGATTGCCAGCAAGGATTCGTCGCTTTCCAGAACAAAGCCGAGTTTGGCCCGGCTAAAATTATCGTGGAGTCTTTTGAAGCGGAAAATGTCCGGAGGCTGTATTACGTCGCTTCCGGGAGCGTATTGCAGCTTAAAGAAAAAATTGTGCAGTAAGGCAGTTCCGGCCTTGTTTTCCCATCCTTAAAAAGAAAGAAAATGCCATCAATAAGCCTGGTTTTGAGGAAATCCGCAAAAATGTTGGGCCTGTTGGCTTTTTGCCTCTATGCAAACCAGGGCGCCATAGCTCAGGCGCAGCCCGAATCCGACAGCCATGATGTGATGCGCATCGAAAATGAGTTCAAGCTGGCAGTTCCTTCGAACCTGGAAGATTCCGTCTGGCAATACCTTCTCGCCAGATACGACAACAGCAACTTTTTCCTAAAAGAACTCGACCCCTCTTTTAATACTCAGTTCGCAGAGGAATTTTTCGTCGACCAGTATTTTGACGACAAGGCATTCCGGGTGATGGCTTCCATGAATGGCGTCCGCTGCCGCTCGAGAGTGGTATTGAGCGACCCCTACAGCGAAAAAGATGGCCGGGACCTGATACAACTGAAATTTAACGAAATCGGCTCGGACAACAACCTCAACAGGGGAGAATACAAATACCCGGTGGATGATGAAGCACTTCAGCTTTCGAACAACAACCCGCAGCCTTTGCTGAGGTTGACCGAAACAGCGTACCGAAAAGAAGTGATACGGCGGCTGAAACAGCACGGGATAGACGCCTACAGCCTGTACCCAACTATCAGGCTTGAGCAAATGCGCAGGAGGGCCTATGTTTCCAAAGGCGCTGCGCCATTTGCCACCCTGACGCTTGACAACGTCACTGCACTTTACGAAGGGCAGTCCCGCCAATTCGTCGAACTCGAACTTGAGCTGAACGAAATAGGCTATACCCAAAGCGATTCGGCGGGGCGTGCGAAAATGGAACGCATCAACGGCCTGGTAAAAAAGGATATACTCAACCGCTTTCCTGCCATCAAGCAGGATCAGACACCGAAATACAACAAGGCAGGGCTTGCTTTCGGCATTAAGGCTGAAAGCATTCCCGCAGAGGAACAAGGCAATGCCTTTTCCCCTTATTTTTGGGTGGCGGCCATTTCGGGATTACTTTTGACGCTGGGTTTGTTGTGGAGAAAATGGAATTCCCAAAAACCCGGAACAGCCCGTTAATACTGCAAAAATATTCTGCCGCAACCTGAAAGGGCCAGGGCGGAAGGGCTATATTCTTAACAACCTGATTCAAAAACTTTTCTTCATGTTCTCCCAGAGGATACTCAGACTCTTTCTGCTGCCTTTTTATTTGTTCGGGGCAGCGTTCATGAGCGGCCAGCACCTGCCGGAAGGCTTCTACGAAGAGGCTTTCCTGACGCAGTTTGAATTTCCCACCGTCATCACTTTTGACGAAAGCGGGCGCATGTTCGTCGCCGAAAAGGACGGCCGGGTGTTCATCGTGGACAGTAGCGGGCAGGTGCAGCCCGAACCGCTGATCGACATCTCCGGGGAAGTGTCCAACTGGAAAGACCACGGGCTGATGGGCTTCGCCCTCGGCCGGGATTTCCTTTCCGACGGCTATTTCTACCTGCTCTACGCCCTCGACCTGCACTATTACGACCATTTCGGCACGCCGGCCTACAAGCCCGACACCACCGTAATAAACCACCCCACTATCGGGCGGGTGGCGCGATACCAGGCCGACCCCGCTTCGGGCTTTTCGCGCGCCATCCCGGAGAGCCGCAAGCTGCTGCTCGGGGAAACCCTGGACAACGGCATCCCCCTCTTGTACGAATTCCACGGCCTGGGCAGCCTGATCATGGGCGAAGACGGCACCTTGCTGATCTCCTGCGGCGACGCCACCAGCAATGCCGGCTCCGATACCGGAGGCGACAGCCTGGGCACCATGGTGACACCCGCCCTGGCCCGGGGCATCATCACGCCCGACCAGGACCTGGGCTCTTACCGGGCCATGTACCTGAACAACTACAACGGCAAGATATTGCGCATCAACGCCGAAACGGGCGACGGGCTGCCCAGCAACCCCTTCTACGACCCGGCGCAGCCGCGGTCGCCGAAGTCCCGGATCTGGGCCTGGGGGCTCCGCAACCCCTACCGCATCACGCTGCGCCCCAATTCCGGCAGCCACTTCCCCCAGGACGGGCGGCCCGGGGTGCTCTATGTCGGCGATGTGGGCAACGGGGCCTGGGAAGAACTGGACATCGTCGAGTTCGGCGGCCAGAATTTCGGCTGGCCTATTCTCGAAGGCATCGGCTCGCACTGGCCCTACAGCGACCAACCGGCGCCGGAGAACCCCATGGCGCCAAACCCGCTTTACGGCGAGGGCTGCGACAAAGCTTTTTTCGACTTTAAGGACCTCTTCGTTTCCCTGCAACGCGATGGCGCACCGGCTCCCCGCAACCCCTGCGACACCAGCCTGGCTATAGATAATTTCATCGTCGGTTACCCCCCGGCCATCCAGTGGACCAACTCCCGCTGGAACCCGCCCACCCGCACCTGGATACCCTTTTTCAACGACCGCGGCCTCCTGAACGGCGCCGAACTGGGCGCCGGCCAAACCAGCGTCGCCGGGGAAAAATTCGACGGCTATTCCGCACTGGCCGGCGTTTTCTATGATGGAAGCCAGTTCCCACCCCAATACCAGGGCAAATTCTTCGCCGTTGACTTCAACCACTGGATACGGATTATGGAGTTCGATGAGAACAACAAGCTGCTCTCTGTCGAGCCTTTCCATACTTACGCCAAAGACATCATCCACCTGGCGCTCAACCCGGTGGACGGGAAGCTGTACTACATCAACCTGGACGGCCACATCCGCCGGATCAGCTTCGGAGGCAACCCGCCGCCTGTAGCCGTCATCGATGCCGACCGCTACTTCGGGCCAAGCCCCCTGACGGTGCAGTTCGACGGCGGCCAGTCTTTCGACAACATAGGCCCGGTGGCCAGCTACCTCTGGGATTTCGGCAACGGCCAGGGCAGCACCGAAAAGGCCCCGGCGCATACCTTCCTGGCCAGCGGCAACAGCCCGCAAAGCTTCACCGTAAAGTTGACGGTAACCGACAGCCTGGGCGCTATAGCCACTTCCCAGGCCATCGTATCCCTCAACAACAGCCCGCCCCAGGTGGAGATCACCAGTTTTAAAGACGGCGACCGTTATCCAATGAACCAGGGCACCACCCTGTTGCGCCTGGCAGCAGAAGTCCAGGATGCCGAACACAAGAATGAAGAACTCCTCTACCAGTGGCGCATCTTTTCCCACCACAACGACCACTTCCATCCCGACCCCGTGAATTTCGAGCCCGAAACCTTTGCCCTGATCAGCCCGCTGGGCTGCGACGGGGAGGAATACTGGTACCGCATCGAACTCACCGTTACCGACCCCGCGGGTTTGTCAACCACCCGCTCGCAATCCATATATCCCAATTGCGACGGCCCTTTCATCAGCATTACAGAACTCGAAGCCACGCCTGACGAGGGGATGATACATCTGTCGTGGATGTCCAGCTTCGAAGACAGCATCGACTATTTCGAGGTGCAGCGCGGCGCCGACTACTTCCACTTCCATACCATAGCCTCCCTGCCGCCCAATGCGGAGCATGAGGGCTTGCTGTACCGGCTCGACGACCCCGGCCCGATCCGGGGGCTGAACATCTACCGGATCAAGGCCCGGAGCCTGAACGGCGCCTACCTGTACTCACGGCCTGTGGAGGTGTCCTACCCCCGCCCACGCCCCATCCGCCTGTTCCCCAACCCTGCCCGGGAATCCTTTACGGTGGAGGTGCTGAAGGCCGAAGCACCCGTCGTCGAGCTGGAGTTGTTCAACGAGCTGGGGGCCAGCGTGCTGAAGCAAAGCTGGCCGGCAGAGCCGGAGCAGGCATTCAGCGCCCGGGCCAGCACGCAGTTCCTGAGCAACGGCCCGTACCTTTACCGCATCACCAACGGTGAGCAGCGGAAGGCAGGAAAACTGGTGGTGGCAAAGTAAGGTAACGGTTAAGCCTGAATCCCAATGAAGCCCCTGATACTTCTGCTCGCCCTTATCTGCAGCCTACTGTTTGCATACTGCGCGGCGCGGGCGGCTCTGTTGTCGATGACCCACGACGAGAGCACGACGGTGCTGATGTACGCCAGCCAGCCCTGGGGGCAAATAATGGCCAACGAGCCGCCGAGCGCCAACAACCATATATTGAACAGCCTGCTGGTGAAGCTCTTCACTTTGGGCGGCCTGCACAAGGTGCTGGTGCGCCTGCCCAACCTGCTTGCCGGCGCCCTTTTCCTGTTTTTCGCCTGCCGGCTGGTACATGAGGAGGAAAAGCGCAGGGCATGGCGCGTGGCCGGCCTGGCCTTGCTGGCCTTCAACCCCTATCTGCTGGAGTTTTTCGGGCTGGCCCGCGGCTACGGGCTCAGCCTGGCTTTCCTGATGGGCAGCCTGTATTTCGCCTCGCGTTTCGTGCGTGGCCCCGAAATGAGGCCCCTGGCGTGGAGCCTGCTGCTGGCCGTCCCGGGCTGTTACAGCAACCTCACGATGCTGAACTACTTCCTCGCCCTGTGGGCCGCCATAATCTTCTTCCCGCTGATACGGCCCGGCGCCCTGGTGCGCAAGCAGTGGCTGAAAGCCAACGGGCTGGCTTTGCTTTTTGCCGTACTGTTATCTGCCCTGCTCTTTACGCCGGTGAAAGCCAGCCTCGGGGCCGGTGCTTTTTATTATGGCGGCGAAAACGGATTTTTTGCCGACACCCTGGGCTCCCTGGCGCGGCATTTTGTGAATGGCCGCCGGTATTTTGGGGACAATACGGATCTGATATTATCCTGGGCGGCAGCCCTCCTGCTCGTGTCCGCGATGGTTTGGCAGGTGCGGGGCCGGATACGGGGCGCACAGGCTGGCAGCGGGGCCTTTTTCAGCCTGATCCTGGCCGTCATGGCGCTCGGCACGATAGCGCAGCGGGCCTGGCTGGACACCCCCTTCCTCACCGGCCGGACGGCCCTGATCTTTTACCCATTGATGTCGCTGGTGGTTTGGAGCCTGAGGCGCGAAGCCCCGGCCCGGGCCGCCTGGGCGCCGGCGGCGCTGCTGGCCGCCAACCTGGTTGCCAACGCCAACCTTGTTCAAAGCCAGGACTGGTGGTATGACCGGCATACCGAATCCGTTGCCGGATACGTGGCGGCCCGGGGGCAGGAAGGGCAACACATACGCTTCGGGGCTTCCTGGCTGTTTACCCCCACCATCCAGTATTACCGCCAGGCCTGGAATATCGGCTATTTCATCGGCCCGAATATGGACCGGGAAGTTCCCGGCGGCAAGTATTTCGATTATTACTATCTTCACCGGGACGATACGGCGCGCCTGCATCCGGATTATGTGCCGGAAAAACAGTTCGGCGCGTATTTCCTCATGAAACTGCCTCCCGAGAAAAAAGAGAAGCCAGGCGAGGAATGAAGAAAGTGACCCAATTTCTGATATATGCCCGCAGTTTTGGGCTGCGCCACTATCTGTGGCTGATCCTGTTGTTTGCCGGCTACCGCGCGGCGACACTTCACGTCCGCTTCTTCAACGGCATCATCTGGTCCGATTCGGAGGGCTATTACCTCTATCTGCCGGCGCTTTTCATCCACGGCGGCTTCGAGGGGCTGGAGGTGCTCACCGAGGTGCAGTTTCCGATGTATCCGGGTACGAACAAGCGCCTTACCCGCTACACTTATGGCGTAGCCCTGATGCAATCCCCCTTTTTCCTGGCGGCTCACAGCATGGCGAAGCTGAGCGGGCAGCCGGCGGACGGCTATGGCCCGCCCTATCGGCGCGCCATTCAAATAGCCGCCTTGCTGTATGGCTTTCTGGGTTTGCTTTTCCTGAAGCGGACGCTGGAACGGCACTTCCGGCCTATAGTGGTTTTCCTGACGGTAGTTGGCCTGTATTTCGGCACCAATCTTTACCACTATATGGTGCAGGAGCCGGGCATGTCGCACATTTACTCCTTTTTCCTGTTCAGCCTGTTCATTTATCTGGCTCCCCGCTTCTGGGAGCGCCCGGGGCCGGGCATTTTCGCCGGCATGGGGTTCCTGCTGGGGCTCATCACCCTCATCCGGCCCACCAACCTGGTGCTGTTGCTGTACCTGCTGCTGTTCGACATAAACAGTTGGGCGCGCCTGCGGGAGCGGATGCAGTTCATCGGGCAGCGCTTTGGCGCCCTTCTGCTCGCCCCGCTGGCCAGCTTCCTGGTTTTTATTCCCCAGTTCGCCTACTGGAAATATATTTCCGGCGACTGGCTGTTGTGGTCTTACGGCGATGAAGGGTTTACCAACTGGAACCAGCCCCGGGTGGACATGGTGCTGTTCCACATCAAAAACGGCTGGCTGCTGTTCAGCCCCATGGCGGGCCTGGCCGTGCTGGGCTGCCTGCTCGGCAGTTGGAAAAACCGATACAACATTGCCGTCGTGTTCCTCATCCTGCTGATTTCCCTGTACGCCTTCGGCAGTTGGTGGTGCTGGTGGTTCGGCGGCGCCTTCGGGCACCGCAGCTTCGTCGAGTTTTACACCCTGCTGGCCTTCCCCTACGCCTGGCTGGTTTCCATTGTCTGGGAACAGAAAAGCGTTTATCGTTTCACCTTCCTGTTGTTGTGGGCCGCCCTGGCCTATTACAGTTATTTCCTGACGGTTTATTACATAAGCCCCCATTATGACTGGCCCCGCTGGCGGGAGGTTGTGGACTGGATGCTGCATTTTCGGCTGGGAAAAAAACTGTGATGCCTACTTTTGCTTAATTTAGCCCCCGATTACCGAAACACAAGCCGCTGATGAACAAAACCCTGTCTATTGTAATACCCGCCTACAACGAAGAGCCGACCATCCACCTGATCCTGGACAAGGTAAAAGCCGTAGAGCTGATAGGGGGCCTGGAAAAAGAAGTGATCGTCGTCAACGACTGCTCCAAAGACGATACCGAAGGCGCCATTCGCCGCTATATGGAGTCCAACCCCGGCTTCAACATCCAGTACTACCGGCACGAAGTGAACCAGGGCAAGGGTGCTGCCCTGCACACCGGAATCAGGAAAGCCGGCGGCGATTACATCATCATCCAGGATGCGGACCTGGAGTACGACCCGGAGGAGTACAACATTTTGCTGCGCCCCATTCTCGACGGGATGGCGGATGTGGTATATGGATCGCGGTTCATGGGCGGCAAGCCCCATCGGATTCTCTTCTTCTGGCATTCCATTGGCAACAAGTTCCTGACCTTCCTGTCCAACGCCTTCACCAACCTGAACCTGACGGACATGGAAACCTGCTATAAGCTCTTCCGGGCCGACATCCTCAAGAACCTGGACCTGCGGGAAAAACGCTTCGGCTTCGAGCCCGAGGTGACCGCCAGGGTTGCCCGGGTGCCGGGAGCCAGGATATACGAGGTGGGCATCTCCTATTACGGGCGCACCTATGCCGAAGGCAAAAAGATCAACTGGAAAGACGGCTTCCGGGCCATCTATTGCATCCTGAAGTACAATCTTGGCCGGTAATGCGCAGCCGCTACTCCCTCTACGCCTGGTTCCTGTGCAGCCTTTTCCTCTTGGCTGCGGGCCTGTTGTATTACCCCAAGTGGAAGATCGGGCAGACGGAAGCCACTATCAGCTGGGACGTGTCGGGCTATTATTTCTACCTGCCTGCCGTTTTCATTTACAAAGACCTGAAGAAAGTTGGTTTCCGCGAAGAGATCCATCAAAAGTACCAGCCGGCCGGCAGCCCTTATCAGGCCTTTGAGCACGAGAGCGGCAACTATGTGATGAAATATTCCGCCGGCATGGCCGTGCAGTACCTGCCCTTTTTCCTGGCCGCCCATGCCCTGGCCGGCCCCATGGGCTATCCCGCCGACGGTTTTTCGCGGCCCTATCAGCTGGCCATCAGCCTGGGCAGCTTGCTGGTGGCCATGCTTGGGCTGTGGCTGCTGCGGCGCAGCCTGCTGGTGTACTTCCCCGACAAAGCCGTGGCCGGCGTGCTGCTGCTGTTGGTTTTCGCCACCAACTACCTGGATTACGCAGCCATCAACGGGGCCATGACGCACAACTACCTCTTCACCTTATACGCCCTGCTGGTTTGGCTAACCATCCGCTTCTACCAATGGCCGAGCAGGTGGAAAGCGATCGGGATCGGGCTCACTGCCGGGCTGGCTGCCCTGGCCCGCCCCACAGAGGCCATCTGCATCCTGATCCCCCTGCTGTGGGGCGTCCCCCATGTGATCGCCCTGCGCGAGCGCCTGGCTTTCTTTCGGCGCCACTGGCCCATGCTGGCTATGGCGGCCGTTGCCTGCCTGGCCGTTGGCAGCATTCAGCTTTTGTACTGGAAATACGTTTCCGGCGACTGGATCGTGTACAGCTATCAGGATCAGGGCTTCAGCTGGCTGAAACCGCATATCAAAGACGGGCTGTTCAGCTTCCGCGCCGGCTGGCTGGTTTATACCCCCGCCATGCTGTTCGCTCTGCTGGGCTTCTTCCCCCTGTACCGGCAATACCGCCTGCTGTTCTGGCCAACGCTGGTTTTCAGCCTGCTTTTCATGTATATCACTTTTTCCTGGGACATCTGGTGGTACGGCGGCAGCCTCGGGCAGCGCGCCATGGTGCAGGCTTATGCCATCCTGGCCTTTCCGCTGGCCGCACTGCTGCAGTGGGTGCTTGCGCAAAAGCGGTGGCTGCGGTATAGCTTTGCGGCTTTATGCCTGTTTTTCAGCTATTACAACATCTGGTGGACGCACCAGGCCCACCGCGGCGGGTTGTTCGCCAGCGAGCAGATGACCAAACCCTATTTCCAGCGGGTGCTTTTCCGATACGAAGTCCCGGAAGAAACCAAAAAACTGCTCGACAACAAATACATTTTTGAAGGCGAGCGCCGCAACCTGAAGGTGATCTACGAAAATAGCTTCGAATCCGACAGCATCATGGCGGGCTGCCCGCTGCCGGCCATCAGCGGCCGGGGGTCGCTCTGCCTGGGGAAGGGCCAGCAGTTCAGCCCCGTTTTCACCATCCCCTTCGAGCCGGAAAAGCGCCAGTGGCTGCGCGCAACGGCCACCTTCCGCTGCCAGGACAAAGAATGGGACACCTGGCGCATGACGCAATTCATCGTGCGTTTCATGCAGGGCGATCAGAAAGTCAGGGAACACCTCATCCGCGTTTACCGGTTCCTCGACAACGGCCAAACGAGGGAATTACACCTCGACTGCAAGTTCCCACGCAAACCGTTTAACCGTATCGAGCTGGCATTCTGGAATGCGGACAGCGACAAACCCATTGCCATCGACAACCTGAAGGTGGAAACCTTCGAGTAAAGCCCGCCGGGCAAGCCAACCTGCCGGGGCTTTCGCCTGTTCTATTCCAAAAGGAAACAGCACCGCAAAAGCAGATATGAAAATTCCAAGCAGCCAAGACCCAAGGGTAGTCGTCATCGGCGGCGGTTTCGCCGGCCTGGAACTGGCCAGGAAACTGCGCAACAAACCCTGTCAGCTCGTCCTGTTGGACAAGAACAATTACTTCAACTTCCAGCCCCTGCTCTACCAGGTGGCCACGAGCGGCCTGGAGCCCAACTCCATTGCCTATCCGCTGCGGCGCGTTTTCCGCAACGCCCGCAACATTTTCTTCCGCATGGCGGAGGTGGAGCGCATCGATCCTGAAGCACAAAGCGTGCATACCAGCATCGGGGCCATCACCTACGATTACCTCGTGGTGGCCACCGGCAGCCAGGCCAACTATTTCGGGCTCGACCCTTCGAAACTCCTGCCCCTGAAGTCAGTTCCCCAGGCGCTACAGCTCCGAAACCACATCCTGGTGGAATTTGAGAAAGCGCTTCTGGCCAGCGATCCCGAAAAAATGGAATCGCATACCAACTTCGTGGTCGTAGGCGCCGGCCCGACCGGCGTGGAGCTCGCCGGCGCGCTGGGCGAGATGAAAAACTTCGTCCTGCCCCGCGATTATCCCGAGCTCGACTTTTCCGCCATGAACATCCACCTGGTTGAAGGGGCGGACAGGGTGCTGCCCACCATGTCGGAGAAAGCTTCCGAGAGAGCCCGGCGATACCTCGGAGAGCTCGGCGTACAGGTGCACCTGCGGACGCTGATCAGGGAATACGACGGCAAAACCATTGAGATCGCCGGCCGGAGAATACCCTCCCGGAACCTCATCTGGACGGCCGGCGTCAAGGCCGCCAGCCTTCCGGGCCTCGAGCCTGCCCTAAGCAAAAGCGGGCGCCTGGTGGTGGATGCCTTCAACCGCCTGGCCTCCTTCAGGAATATCTTCGCCATCGGCGATGTCGCCGAGATGGCTACGGAAGAAAATCCGAAGGGGCACCCCATGCTGGCTCCGGTGGCCATCCAGCAGGGCCGCCACCTGGCGCGCAACCTGTTGCGCATACAGCAGGGCAAAGCCCTTATTCCATTCCGCTTCTTCGACAAGGGGACGATGGCCACCATCGGCCGCAACCGGGCCGTGGCCGACTGGGGCAGGCTGCGCCTCGGCGGCTTCCCCGCCTGGCTGGCCTGGATGTTCGTCCACCTCTTTACCCTCGTCGGCTTCCGCAACAGGCTGGTGGTGCTCGTCAACTGGGTTTACAATTACTTCACCTACGACAAAGCGCTGCGCCTCATCATTAAACGGGGCAAAAACCTGGAGGAAACCTTCGTGGAAACGCCTCTGGAAGCTGAAACCACCAACTGACTGCGGCGCCATCTGCGACGACAGAACCGGATGGCGCCTTAAAAGATTCCTCCTTCATGAACAGGCTCCGACTCCTTTCCCTCCTGGCCCTGCTGCTTCTTTCGGCCTGTTTCGAAAGGGCGCCCGCTCCGCCGCCGCCCGGCAGAGATGAGGTGGAGCTGGTTCAGGACTCCATCCGCAGTGAAGTCCTGCTGCGCATCAGCTTCGCACAGATGGAGATCAACCGGCAAACGGAAATGTTGCGCCGCCGCGCCTACAACGCAGGCCCCAAAACCGCCCGCCAGCTCAACCAGAAAATCGAAGCAGCCGAAGCAGCCTACCAGGAACTGGAACGGCAGTCGGCCCTCCTGGCCAACGACAGCCTGCCCAGCAACTGGCTGGAAATCAAACAACAAACCGACCTGCTCCTGGAAAGGACATCGCGATTACTGCAAACGGTTTTGTGAAAGGCAGGCTGGCAAGCCCTACCCCCCACGCCTTGCCAGCCATTCCTCAAAAGCCCCCGTTCCTTTTGCATTCAGGCACATTGCCGCTGTCAGCCCGCCTTTGCGGGCGGAGAGCAGGCCGAAGTGGATATCGCGGATCCCCTCCAGGCTGTGGGCGTCGGGGTTAATGCTGATCAGCACGTTTTTTTCCAGGGCGTAGGGTATCCAGCTCCAGTCGAGGTCGAGGCGGTAGGGGTTGGCGTTGAGTTCGATGGCGACGCCATTTTCGGCGCAGGCGTCGATCACCTTTTTGTGGCCTATGGGGTAGCCTTCGCGGGATAGCAGCAGGCGGCCCGTGGGGTGCCCCAGGATGCGGGTGTATGGGTTTTCGATAGCCGCGATCAGGCGCTGAGTGGCCTTTGCCTCATCCATGCGCAGGTTGGAATGGACGGAGGCGATCACAAAATCGAAGCCCCTGAGGATTTCTTCCTCATAGTCGAGCGAGCCATCATTCAGGATGTCGCTTTCGATGCCTTTGAAAATGCGGAAAGGCGCCAGTTCCCTGTTCAGGGCTTCGATCTCTTCCCACTGCTGGAACAGGCGTTCCGGCTGCAGGCCGTTGGCGTAGAAGGCAGACCTGGAGTGGTCGGTAATGCCCAGGTATTCGTAACCAAGTTCCCTGGCGTACATAGCCATGCTGCGCAGGCTGTGGCCCCCGTCGCTATAAGTGCTGTGGGCGTGCAATACCCCTTTGATGTCCTGTTCTTCAATCAGGACAGGCAGGGAGCCGCCGATGGCCAGTTCCAGCCCCCATTCCTGCTCGCGCAGTTCGGGAGCGAGGTAAGGAATGCCTGCTTTTTCAAATACTGCCCGTTCTTCAGCCAGGCCCCCGATATCGGCAGATGGAAAGCGGCGGAAGAATGCTTCCAGGAAGGCCTTGCCGCCGGTATTCCGGAAGAGCTGGGAGCCGAATGCTTCCGGTGCGCAGTGGTGGAGGCTCACCGGCAGGCCTTCGGCGCTTTTCGCCAGGATGGCCCCGCCCTGCTCGCCCTGCTTTTCCAATAGCCCCTTATCGAACAGGATGTCAATCGGGCCGGCGCCGGCGATAAGCAGTTCGATGCATTCCAAAACGTTTTCCCGGCGGCGAATCGCTCCGCACAGGCTTATCCTGGCCGCCGGCAGGAGGGCCTGCACGCCGGCCAGCAAGGCTTCCGCTTCGGCTTCAAGCGCCGCGTAGTGAAATTTGTTCTTCGAGCGCTGGTAGTACTCCAGTTGTTTTTTCAGTTCCTCCTGGGTCTTTTGCCCGAAGCCCTTGAGTTCCACCAGCCGGTTTTCGTTGACGGCATAGAGCAGTTCACCCACCGATTCCACCCCCAGCCCTTTCCAGACGGCCATGATCTTCTTTGGCCCGAAGCCCTTGATGCCGAGCATTTCCTGGATGCCTTCCGGGGTTTTGGCCTTGTACTTTTCCAGCGTTTGCATTCGCCCCGTTTCCAGCAGTTCCCTGATCTTGCCGCTGATGGCGCTGCCCACGCCCTTGATCGCGGCGATTTCCTCATCGGCCATGCCTGCAAGCGGCTGTTCCAGGGCGCGCAGGGTGCGGTAGGCGTTCTGGTAGGAGCGGATTTTGAATGGGTTCTCGCCGTGCAGCTCCATGATGCTGCCGAGAAGCTGGAAATTCCTTGCGATCTCTTTGTTGGTCATAAAACTGGTGTTTCCGGGTTTTCTTTTTGCAGTGAAAAAGCATAGGAAAACATCCCCTGGCCCTCCCCATGAAGATGTGGTTGCACTGCCCCGGGAAAACATCTAATTTTGGGGCAGATAAACGAACACCTTTACAAAGAAGGGCGGAACAAGGGGAAAATCAGAAAATCGAACCGCCCTTTCGGACACTAAGGGGAATCAGAAAATTTCATACCGAAAAACCCTAAAACCCTGAAGCCCATTTGAAAAGAAAGGCGAGGAAGTTCCTCGCCTTATTTTTTTTTCAGAACTCCACCGTTTTTTCGATCACTTCCTCACCCCTTTTGATCAGGATAAGCACTTTGTCGCCCGCATTGAATTTGCTCAGGCCCTCCATGTAACCGTAGATGTCCTTGATTTCCAAATCGCCCATGCGGATGATGACGTCGCCGTTTTCCAGGCCCGCCTTGGCGCCGGGGCGCCCTTCGATCACGCCGTCGATGCGCATGCCTTCGCCGGTGAAGACGTAGTCGGGCATAACGCCCAGGCTCACCTTGTAGCGGGCGGCCTGGCGGCCTTCGTTCTCGTCTTTGGTTTTGGTGAAGGCCAGCCTTTCGTCGCCGTTCAGTTCCTCGATCAGGGCAATGATGTAATCGGATACCAGCAGCAGGCCCTGGAAGTTGATGCGTTCGGCATCATCGGCCGGCTTGTGGTAATCTTCATGCTGGCCGGTAAAGAAATGCAGGGCGGGAATGTCTTTGAGGTAGAAGGAAGTGTGGTCGGACGGGCCGATGCCGGAATCCGATGTTTTGGGTTGTATGCCTCCGATGGACAGGCCCGCGATTGCATCCTTCCAGGCAGGCGAAGTGCCTGCGCCGTTGATCGCCAGCACTTTTTCTTCATTGAGGCGGCCCACCATGTCCATGTTGAGCATGTAGTTCACCTTGCCGAGGTTGACGGTGGGGTTGTTGACGAAATTTTTGGAGCCGAAAAGCCCCATCTCTTCGCCGGAGAAACCGATGAAGAGGTAGTTATTGGCCGTGGCCTTGCCCCCCTTGAGGTATTCGGCGATGCGCAGCATGGCAGCCACGCCGCTGGCGTTGTCGTCAGCGCCGTTGTGGATGTCAGGCTCCCCGGCATTGAGGGAACCCATGATGCCGTGGCCGAGGTGGTCGTAGTGGGCTCCGATGACAACGGTGGTTTCGGCGCCATTGTCCAGGTAGCCGATCACGTTTTTGCCCTTGCGGGCTTCGCCCTCTTCTGCGTGGGGGTTGCTCCGGTATTCCAGTTCAAATTCCTGATACCAGGAACCGCCATTGCCTTTTGGCGCCAGCCCGATCTCCCGGAAGCGATGGGCGATGTACTCGGCGGCCAATTTTTCACCTTCCTTGCCCGTTTCCCGGCCTTCCAGCAGGTTGGAAGAGAGGTAAACGACATCGACTTTCAGGCCCACCAGGGGATCGCTGTTTTGTTGCCCAAATGCGAAGACGAAGGCCAGCAGGGCGGCCAGCAAGGTTATTATTCTTTGTTTTTGCACCATTATTGTGTTTTTATGCTGGTTTGGAATGATGATTTTGTTTTCTACAACAATCCCGGGCTGAGGCAGTTTCCGGCAATTGTCGCCGCCAGGCCATTTTAGATTTTAGATTTTAGATTTAGCGTTTCCTCCCCGTCCTTCACCAGCATCCAGGACACTGCCGAGATTGCCAGCGTCACGGCGCAGATGATGAAAAGCACGCTCTTGTTTTCAACCCTGCCCATGAATTCCCCTACGCCAAGGCTGGCCACCAGTTGGGGCAGTACTACGGAAAGGTTAAACAACCCCATGTACAAGCCCATCCTGGACTGGTCCACCTTTTGGGACATAATGGCGAAGGGCAGGCTCACCGTAGCCGCCCAGCCAATGCCGAGTACGGCCATGAGCACGTAGATCACAAGCGGGCTGGTTCCGAATAACCATATACCTGCATATCCTATCGCCATGATGGCAATACTCATCCAGTGGGTTTTTACCCGCCCGATCCTTCGCGTGGCGGGCTCCAGGACGAGTACGGGAAATATTGCCGCAACGCCGTTCAGGATCAGAAAAGCGATATCGATGACCCGCCCGTTCGCTTCCTGGGTGAAATCGGGGAAACGGAACTCCAGGAATGAGAACATGTAAATGAACATAGATTGCACTCCGACCCAGGTAAAGCTGTGGGCGGCCAACACTTTCTGAAAGCCTATGCGCCCCGACTCCCGTTTGGGTTTTCCGGTTTCGGATTGCAACAGGGACTGCAGGATCAAAAAGACGGTAAGCACGGCACAAAACAATTCCACGTAGTGGTGCCCTACTTCAATCTCCATCAGGCGCACCGGCACGCGGTAACAGGCATAAAGCAAAAACCCCCAAAGCGGTTTGATCGCCCGGAACCCTTCCAGGAAACTGTGGCCGTCACCGGAATCTGCTCCTTCAAAATTGCGTGGTTCTTTAACCAGGAAAGGGGGCACTATGGTGAACAACAACACGAGGCCCGCCCCGAAATAGATCAGAAACAACTTGCCTGTGATCGCGCCGATGACGTAGGCCAGCATGCCGAAAGTACCCGAGATGGTCTGCATCCAGGTGTAGCCCTTGGTGCGCTTTTCCCCTTCCGGCGTCACGTCGGCTATGATGGAGCGCGTGGGGTTGAAGCCTACGTTTATGGAAATATCCAGCGCCAGGGCCACGGCAATGGCGACCCCCAGTATGCCTTCTATCCCCAGGGAAGCGGAAACGATCTCCAGGTTGGGCAAGGCGAGCAAACTCAGGGCAGCGAGTATGCCGCCTACTATGATGAATGGCCGCCGGCGGCCGCCGCCGAACCAGACATTGTCGCTCCAAACGCCAAAGAATATCTGGCCGAAGATGCCGGCAATGGGGCCGGCAGCCCACACCAGGCCCACCTCCTCGATGGCCAGCCCGTATTTGGTGCTCAATATCCAGCTCAGGGCCGAAATCTGCACCGACAGGGCGAAGCCCATAGCGGTGGCCGGCAGGCTCAGGATGGCGTAAAAAGTGTTGGTCAGCCGTTTTTGTATGTCTAGCATGTGTGTAGGGTTGAGGTTTAGAATCTTCTGGATTCGGCGAAGGCTTTACTGTTTATTGATTTTTGAACAACACCATCGCCGAAATGCCCGGCACGGTCAGCGAACGGCCGGCCTTGCCCAGGCTTTCCGTGCCGGCTTTGTTCCCGTCCGCAACGATCGTCCAGGAACCTTCGGGCAGGGGCATGGACTGGTAATCTTTATTGGCGTTGAACACCACCAGGATGTCTTTCCAGGAATCGCCGTTTGCATTGCCGCTGATGGTGTAGGCCACCATGTTGGGCGCCGGGGTTTCCAGAAATTGCAGGTGCTGCGCCAGCATGTCGGTTGTGGGCATGCGAAAGGCAGGGTGCGCTTTGCGCAGGGCGATCAGGCCTTTATAATATTCGTACACCTCCTTGTACTGCGCCTTGCGGGCCCAGTCCAGCTGGTTGATGCTGTCCGGCGATTCGAAAGAGTTTTCCACGCCGTTTTTGGTGCGCATCATTTCCACGCCGGCGTGCAGGAAGGAAACGCCCTGAGAGGTAAGCACAATGGCTCCCGCCAGCTTGTGCATGCGTATCCTGTCCGCTTCCGGGGCATCGGGCCGCGAGAGCGTCAGCCTGTCCCAGAGGGTGTGGTTGTCGTGGCAGGAAACATAGGTGATCGTCTGGCTGGGCGCGCCCGACCAGGGGCCGTCGGCATCGTAAATCTGGATCGAGTCGTAGTTGAGCTGCGGGTGGCGGGTGGCGGCAACGACGCCGAATTTGATGCGGCCTTCCTGCCCGGGCTTGCCGCTGGCGAAACCGGGGTCGTCGTGGGTGAAAACGTGGCCTTTGATGGCGTCGCGAATATCGTCGCTGAAAGCGGCCACGCCCTTTACCTGGGAGATGTGGCGCTTCAGGGCGCGCTGCTCAACAGGAAGGGGGCTGTCGCCTGCCGTCCAGCCTTCGCCGTAAATGAAGATGGTGGGGTCGATCTCGTGCAGGGCGGCGCGCACCTGATTCATCGTCTCGATGTCGTGAATGCCCATCAGGTCGAAGCGGAAGCCGTCGATGTGGTATTCCGTCGCCCAGTATTTGACCGATTCGATGATGAATTTCCGGGCCATGGCGCGTTCGGATGCCGTTTCGTTGCCGCAGGCGGAGGCATTGGAGAAGCTGCCGTCGGCATTCTGCCGGTAGTAATAACCCGGAACCAGCTGGTTGAAAAGCGATTTTTCCGTAGCGCCCGTGTGGTTGTACACCACGTCCATGACCACCCGCAAGCCGTTGTCGTGCAGGGTTTTGACCATCTGTTTGAACTCGCGGATGCGCACTGCGCCGTCGGCGGGATTGGTGGAATAGCTGCCTTCCGGCACGTTGTAGTTCTGCGGGTCGTAACCCCAGTTGAATTTGTTGTCCTCCGGCCTTGCCTCATCGACGGAAAGGAAGTCGAAGGAAGGAAGCAGGTGGATGTGGGTGACGCCCAGATCCCTGATGTGATCCAGGCCGGTGGCCTCTCCTTCCGGGCTTTTCGTGCCCGTTTCCGTCAGGCCCAGGAATTTCCCTTTATGGGTGATGCCCGAATTGGGGCTCACCGACAGGTCGCGGATGTGCAGCTCGTAGAGGATGATGTCGGTGGGGCTTGCCAGAGGGGGCCTGCGGTCATTCTCCCAGCCCTCCGGGCCGGTATCTGCCAGGTTGACAACCTGCGCGCGAAGGCCGTTGGTTCCCACGGCTTTGGAATATGGGTCGGGCGCTTCCTCCAGCCATTCGCCCTCATACTGAACCTGAAAGGTGTAGTACAGCCCTTTGATATCTTCTTTGAAGGAAGCCGTCCAGGTTCCGCTTTCCGCTTTGTCCATCCCGACGGTTCGGGCAGGCTGGCCGCCCAGGGGCGCATCGTAAAGATAAAGGCGCACCGCTCCGGCGGTGGGAGCCCATATCCGGAAGGTGGACTGCTCCGGGCTATACGTCAGCCCCAGATCCGCCCCTTCATAAACGGGGTAATCGCTGTAGGAGGCATATTGCGTTTCGTCGGAGCTTTGCTGGCAGGCCGCAGCCATCAGGGCGGGAAAGAGCATAGTCAGATAGGATATTTTCATATCGGTTGATTGTTTTGGATGGATAAAAATAGGCAATACTACCTCAAAAGAGAAATGCGGGCGGGCAGATGTAAAGAAATGGCAAACAATCGCAGAATGGCAATTTTATACCCCGTTGAAATGAGCCGGGAAATGTTATTTTTACCAATATTCATCGGCGCAGCACCGGCATTTTTGCCGCTGCCCTGCACACGTTCACTTCAAACCATACTGCTATGCCCGGATTTTTAATGTACCTGGCCCGCCTGGGCTGCATCGGCCTGGCTATTTTACTTGCCGCAGCATGCCAGCGCAAAGCCGGCGGCTTACCTGTGGCAATTTCCAAAACCGTCCGGAACGTCCTCATCGGCGAGGGCATGCTGGGCTACGGCCCCTGCGAGCCCAGCATCGCCATCAACCCCAATAACATTGACCAGGTAGTAGCCGGGGCAATACTCGACCGCGTGTACTACTCAGAAGATGGCGGTAAAAGCTGGATGGAACAGAGGCTGCAGTCGCCCCACGGCGTATTTGGCGACCCCGTCGTTCTGGCCGATTACCGGGGCAACTTTTTCTTTGCCCACCTGGCCGACCCGGCCGGCACGGGCCGTTCCGGCCAAAGCTGGCTCGACCGCATCGTGATCCAGAAGTCAGGCGACGGCGGCAAAAGCTGGGACGGCAGCGCCTACACCGGCAACCGCCCCCCCGCCGACCAGGACAAACAATGGCTCGCTGCCGACCCGAATTCCCATCACCTGTACATTACCTGGACGGAGTTCGACAAATATGGCAGCTCCAGCCCCGAGCATCAAAGCCGCATCCTCTTCTCAAAATCCACCGATGGCGGGGAAAGCTGGAGCGAAGCCTTCCCGGTCAACCAGCTGGAAGGCAACTGCCTCGACGACGACGACACCACCGAAGGCGCCGTTCCGGCCGTCGGCCCCAATGGGGAAGTTTACGTCGCCTGGGCCTATGCCGAAAAAATTTACTTCGACCGCTCGCTGGACGGCGGCGCCACCTGGCTGGAAGAGGACATCGTCGCCGCCGGACAAGCCGGCGGATGGAATTTCGACATCCCCGGCATCTCCCGCTGCAACGGGCTGCCCTTCACCGAAGCCGACCGCAGCAATGGCCCTTACAGGGGCTCTGTTTACATCAACTGGAGCAGCCAGCCCGATGGCGAAGGCGATACCGACATCTGGCTGGCCTACTCGCGCGATGGCGGCCTTAACTGGTCCGAACCAATACGCGTCAATGACGACCCTCCGGGAAAACATCAGTTCTTCACCGCCATGGCCGTCGACCAGAGCACCGGGTATATCTATATCGTCTTCTACGACCGCCGCGCCCATGATGGCCTTCAAACCGATGTGTACCTGGCCTGGTCTGCCGACGGCGGGCAGTCGTTCACCAACCAGCGCATCAGCGAAAAACCTTTCACGCCTACTCCCGATGTGTTTTTTGGCGACTACAATGACATCAGCGCCGAAAACGGCCGCGTAAGGCCGATCTGGACCAGGCTGGAGGATGGGAGGCTGAGTGTGTGGACGGCGGTTATTGAGGTCGGAAGGCCTTAAGGGCTTCCGACAAAAAAAATTGGGGCAACCTTCATATTGAAAGCTACCCCATGCTCGACTTGTTATTAGCAAGCTTGTCCCGGTTAGGAGGGACTATTCTTCTGCCATGAACGGATAGCGGTAATCCGTCGGCGGCACGAAATTTTCCTTGATGGCCCGGGCGGACACCCAACGGTACAGGTTGAGGATCGAGCCGGCCTTGTCGTTGGTGCCCGAACCGCGCGCGCCGCCGAAAGGTTGCTGCCCAACGACGGCCCCTGTTGGTTTGTCGTTGATGTAGAAATTGCCGGCGGAATGGCGCAGTTTTTCCGTAGCCATCACGATCGCATCGCGGTCTTTGGAGAAGACCGCGCCGGTGAGGGCGTACGGGGAAGTGTTGTTCAATAGATCAAGCGTGTCTTCGAACTTCCCGTCTTCGTAGATATAGACGGTCAGCACCGGCCCGAAAATCTCTTCGCACATGGTGCGGTATTTCGGGTCTTTGGCTTCGATGATGGTCGGCTGGATGAAGTACCCTTCGGACTTATCGAACCCGCCACCTGCTATGACCGCTGCTTTATCACTGTTTTTGGCTTCCGTGATATAGCTGCTGATCTTGTCAAAAGCCTTTTCATCGATCACAGCGCCCATAAAGTTAGAAAAGTCTTCCGGATTACCCATCTTAATCGACTTTAAATCTTCGAGCAGCATGGATTTTATCGCGTCCCACTGGCTTTTGGGCAGGTAAACCCGGGAGACGGCGGAGCATTTCTGCCCCTGGAATTCGAAGGCGCCGCGGGTGATGGCGGTGGCCACCTGCCTGGCGGGAGCCGAGGGGTGGGCGATAATGAAGTCCTTGCCCCCTGTTTCCCCGACGATGCGCGGATAGGCTTTGTATTTGCTGATGTTCTGCCCCATCACGCCCCAGAGGTTCTGGAACACCCCGGTGCTTCCGGTAAAGTGGATGCCGGCATAGTCCGGGTGAGAGAAGATGACATCGCCGGCCACCGGCCCGTCCACAAAGACCAGGTTGACCACACCCGGCGGCAGGCCGGCCTCTTCCAGCACCTGCATAATGAGGTCGGCTACCAGCACCACGGATTCAGCTGATTTCCAGACCACGGTATTGCCCATCATAGCTGGCGCGGTGGGCAGGTTTCCTGCGATGGATGCGAAATTGAAGGGCGTCAGTGCAAAGACGAAGCCCTCCAGCGGGCGGTATTCCATGCGGTTCCAGATGCCGCTGCCGGAGATTGTCAGGGGTTGTTCCTGGTATATTTCCGCCATAAACTGGGCGTTGAAGCGCCAGAAATCACAGAGTTCCGCGACGATGTCGATCTCGGCCTGGAAGGCGGTTTTGGACTGCACGATCATGCTGGCGGCGTTCATCTTCTGGCGGTAGGGGCCTGCCACCAGGTCGGCGGCTTTGAGGAAGATGGCGGCCCGTTCCTGCCAGGGCATTTTTTCCCAGGCGGGCTTGGCCTTCATGGCTGCATCGATGGCCATGCGGACGTGCTCGGCGCCGCCTTTGTAAAAATGCCCGAGGGTGTGCTTCAGCTCGTGCGGCGGATGCATGGGCAGTTTGCGATCCGTTTTCACTTTCTGCCCGCCGATGGTCATAGGGACTTCCGTTTGGCGGGATTTCAGCTCTGCGATGGCTTTTTTGAGGGCTGCCTTTTCCGGGCTTCCCGGAGCATAATTCAACACCTTTTCATTGATAGCCGCCGGGATTTTGAAATACGCGTTTGCCATGATCTTTGGTTGGTTTTACGGTTAGAAATGCCGCCGCAAATCTAAGGCATTGAAGGTGGAATAAAAAATCTGAAGGCGGTGAATCGCCCCTTTTTCCCCTACAGGATATCAAGCAGTTCTACCAGCCTGCCGATCTCGTACCTGGGCCGGGCATCCCCTTCATTGTTTTGCCGTGAAGGGTTAAACCAGCAGGTAGGTATTCCATAATCCTGTCCGCCCTGGATATCGGCGTGGAGATTGTCGCCTACCATTAAAACAGACTCTTTGGGTGGATGGCCGATCTGTTGGAAGGTGAATTCAAAAAATGCCGAATCGGGTTTGGAGCGCCCGATCTCATCGGAAACGACGATGGCCTGAAAAAAGCCTTCGATGCCGGCCTGCGCCAGGCGGGGCCGCTGGACTTCCTTCAGCCCGTTGGTCACCACGGCCATCCGGCAGCGGCCGTCCAGGGCCTGAAGCAGGCTCAGGGCGCCTTCCACGAGGTGCCCCGTTTGCCCCAGATAAGAGAGATAGGTTTCCGCAAAGCGGTTCTCATCCTCCTCCCGGCCAATGGCTTCGAAGAATAATTCGAAGCGCCGGGTGCGCAGGCTCTCCTTGCCGAGCTTGCCTCGTTCGAAGGCTTCCCAGCAGGCTTTGTTTATGCGGTGATACAGGGCGTGGTGTGCATCGTCGAAGGGCAGCCCCGCATCTTCGAAAGCCAGTTGAAGGGCTTCCCGTTCCGAGCGGCTGAAGTCGAGCAAAGTGTTGTCGGCATCAAAAAGTATCCATTGGTAAGGCATGATGGCAGGCTTTGGCCGAGCGTGGCGTTCAGGAGTTTCCATTCATACTCCGAAACACTTCAACCGGCAGAAAAGGTTCGGCATTGCCCCCGCCTTTGATAATTTCCCGGACGATAGTAGAACTGATATGGGAATAGGCCGGCTGGCTGATAAGGAAAATCGTTTCCAGGCCCTCGCCAACGATATGGTTCAGCTGGGAAATGGTTTTTTCGTAGTCGAAATCGGAAGCATTGCGAAGGCCGCGCAACAGGTAACCCGCCCCGATCGAGTGGGCATAGTGGGCCGTCAGGCCGGTGAAATGGCCCACCTCCACCTTGGGGTCCTTTTGAAAAACCTCCTCCAGCCAGTGCAGCCGCTTTTCCAGGCTGTAAAGCGTCTTTTTCTGGTTGTTGACGCCGACGGCCACGATGATCTTGTCGAAAAGCGGTAGCGCCCGTTCCACCAGGTCAACATGCCCAACCGTGATGGGGTCAAAGGAGCCGGGAAAAACTGCGATTTTTGACATGGGCCGGAAGTTGGCTGCTGAATTTACCCCAGCAGCATTTTGTAAAGTTGATAGTTTTCGTCGTCGAAGCAGACGAAGCGGACTTCTTCCACCTCATCCTGCCCGGCCAGAAAGGCGCGAACGGCCCCGATGGCCACGGCGGCAGCCCTCTCTTTAGGAAAGTGGTACACCCCGGTGCTGATATTGGGAAAAGCCACCGATTTCAGGCCGTAACTGGCCGCCAGGGCCAGGCTGTTGCGATAGCAGGCGGCAAGCAGCTCATCGCTCTCATCGGGGGTCTGCCGCCCCCATACGGGCCCAACGGTATGGATGACTTTCAGGGCCGGCAGATTGCCTGCCGTGGTGATCACCGCCTGCCCGCTCGGGCATTCCCCGCATTCCCGCCTGATGGTTCTGCACTCCTCCAGAATGGCAGGCCCGCCGGCGCGGTGAATGGCCCCGTCAACTCCCCCACCACCCATCAGGGAGGAATTCGCGGCGTTGACAATGGCGTCGGCGCGCTCCTTCGTGATGTCTCCTTTGATCAGCCTGATAGTTCCCATGGCGCGTCCTTTGATTCATTAGCCGGAAGCAAAACTAGGCTTAATTTCTTAGCTGGAAAAATTATTCGCGTGAGAAGGGGATTAAAGGTAGAGGGTAACGCCAGGATTAATGCCGTCAACTTAAGGAACGCGGGCCTCCGGCCCGCGGGAAAAAACACCATTTGAAACCAGTATCTGACGCGGGCCGGTGGCCCGCGTTCCATCACACACCGCGCTAAGTTGACGACATTAATCGCCAGGGCCCCAGGTCATTCCAGCAGCCTGAGAGAATCCAGGAAGCGGTTGGCGGAGGGGTTGAGGCTGCGCTCCCGGGCCATTGCCGTTTGCAGGGAATAGTACCGAGAACCCACCACCACGGCCCGGCTTTTGATGACGGCCTGGCCCTTGATGTAGTCGATGCGCCAGACTCGGCCCGGGTAGCCGAAATAATCCTGAGGGCTGGCGTAGGCCAGTTCTCCTTTCACGCTTTTCACGGCCTCTTCGATGGTGACGGCAAAGAATTCTTCCAGCAGTTCGGCCGAATCGGAATGCACGGTATTTTCGGGATAATCGCAATAGGTGAGCAGGTAGAGCAGGTTGTCGGCCGTGCTTTCCTCCGTTTTTGGAGGCTGGTAAAAAAAAGTGTGGTGAGCCAGCTTGCCGACAGGCGTCTCCAGGCTGTCCACCCGGTGCTGCATGGGGCCCGGCGCCAGCACCCGAAACCGGCCTTCGTAGGATTTGAATTCCTCCCATGCAGCCGATTGCGCCCGGGCCGGCAGCGCCCATACCAGGGCGGCAAGCGCCAAAAACAAGCCCGTGCCGTTCCGCAAAATTCGATTTTTCATTGAAATGCCGTTTTACCGTAAATATTCGGGGCTCCCTGGCGGGGTTATATGCGCCGCGGGCCGCAGGCCCGCTTCCAACCCGAACAGTTCCGTTTAACCTCATCATTCGCACTGGCGAAAGAACGCCAAAAGCCGTGCAAAAGTGCTTCTTTTTTGCAACTATTCAGGTTGAAACACGGCCCTGCAGCCTGCGAAGCTATAATCAGTGGGCCCCGGGAGGGGCGCTGCCTGCGTCGCGGGCCATAGGCCCGTGTTCCGGATTGCCGCTAAAGGAGTACTAAATAGTTACTCTTTTTTTCTAAAAGGTTGTATGCATGAAAGAAAGGGGCTTTCGCTTATTTGCCGGAAAACCTTAAATTCCGTTTTATTTCAAACCGGCCTTATGCCAGATACCCATCTTAGGAAACAGCTCATTCGCAGCGCCGGCTTATTTGTGAGCCTGGAACAACTCCTCATGGCCAATGAAGACTGGAAAACGGGTTCTTACCGGCGCCGGGCGGTTTTCCACCTCTTTTTCCGCGGCGCACCTTCCGGCGGCCAATACGCCATTGCTGCCGGCCTTGAACTGGCGGCGGGTGCCATGCAGCAACCTCCATTTGATGATGTAGCAGGCATCCAATACCTGGGCGGTTTGAAAGGGGCCGGCGGGAACCAGCTCTTTGGCGAAAGTTTCCTGAACTATCTCCAGCGGCTTGAATTCCGGTGCGATGTGGACGCCATGGCGGAGGGCGAAGTATTTTTCCCTTTTCAGCCCATAATGCGCATCGAAGGGCCGCTCCTGCAATGCCGGATACTGGAAACGGCCGTCCGCAGGCTGGCCGGCTTCCCCAGCCTGGCCGCCACCCAGGCCGCGCGGGCCGCAACGGCAGCCAATGGCGAAGCGGTGCTGGAATCCGGCAGCCAGAACGCCTGGGGAACCGACGGCGCCATGGCTGCCTCGCGGGCTGCCTATATCGGCGGCTGCCAGGCCAGCAGCAACCTGCTTGCCGGCAGGTTTTTCGGCATTCCCGTCGGGACTGCCGCCGGCTATGGCCGTGTATTGAGCTTCGGAGAAGAAGCGCTGGTTCCGGCGGCGGATTACTACCTGGCTTCCATTCAGCTCGAAAACGGGGAATGGGAAAACTTCAGCCCATTTGGAGGCGCGCCCTACAGGGCTTCCCGGGCCACCGCCCTCCAGGTGCAACGCATCTTTGGAGGCGGCGGCCGCCCCATGGCTGATGTCCTGTTCAACATGGAAGACGGCCCTCCGGCCGGACAGTTCCGGCCCGGCGCGGGGCAGGCCCGGAAGCCCGTGCCGGAAGGGCTGGCGGAATACCTGCTCAGGCCCGTATTCCGGGACGGGCAGTTGCTGCGCCCCCACCCTGCACTGGCTGAAGCCCGGCAATACAGCCTCGCCCGGCAGGCCCTCTTCGGGCCGGAGCTGCCAAAGGATTACCCCCACGGCCCGTCGGAAAAACTGGCCCTCCAATGGGCAGGCCCGGGCTGAGCTTCAGGCAGGATTGCCGAAATTCCTTAAATTCACCCCGGTAAAGCATCAATCACCATCGAACGACACATGGCATACACCTACGAATATCCGCGTCCTGCCCTTACTGTCGATTGCGTCATCTTCGGCCTCGACGAAAGCCATCAACTCAAGGTCCTGCTCATACAGCGCGCCCATGAACCATTCGAAGGCCAATGGGCCCTTCCGGGAGGTTTCGTCGATATGGATGAAGGCCTGGAGGAAGCCGCCCTGCGCGAGCTGGAGGAAGAAACCGGCGTTCACGACGTCTTCATCGAACAACTCTACACCTTCGGCGATCCGGGCCGCGACCCGCGGGGCCGGGTGGTCAGCGTGGCCTACTACGCCCTTGTCAACCTGGAGGAGCATCCCGTTTCCGCCGATTCCGACGCCAGGCGCGTGGAATGGTTCCAGGCCAACCGGCTGCCCCGCCTGGCTTTCGACCATGAGAAGATCCTGCAGCTGTCCATTGCCCGGCTTCGGGCAAAGGTGCGCTACCAGCCCATCGGTTTTGAACTGCTGCCGGAACAGTTCACCCTTTCCCAGCTCCAGCGGCTGTACGAAACCATTCTGGGGGTCGAAGAACTCAACAAGCGCAATTTCCGAACCCGCATCCTGCGCATGGGCGTGCTGCGGGAGATGGGCAAACAGGAAGGCGTGGCCCACCGCCCCGCCATGTTGTACAGCTTCGACAAGGAAAAATACGAGCAACTGGCGCGCGACAGGTACGAAGACCTCATTCGGCGCGGCGTGGATTTCGAAATATGAACACGCAATGAAACGGTTCACCTACAGCTTGTTGCTTGGCCTGGCGGCCCTGGCAGCCTGCAAGAACGACCCTCCTCCTGCGGATGCCCCACAGGAAGGAGAAACCACTACCCTGCCCCATGCGGAATCGGACTACGAAACCGCTGATTTCCCCTGGGGGTATATTAACCGGGCCGGCCAGCTGGCCATCCCTGCACACTTCGACGAGGGGCGCCCATTCACCGAAGGCCTGGCCGCCGTACGGATTAAAGGGCGCTGGGGCTTTATCGACAAAAAAGGGAGTTATGCGATCGGCCTGCAGTTTCAGGGCGCCTGGCCATTTTCCGAGGGGTTGGCCAGAGTGCTGGATTACAACAACAAAATGGGTTTCATCAACCGCCGGGGCGAATGGGCCATCAGGCCGGAATACGAGGACGTCCAGGATTTCGCCGGCGGGCTGGCGCGGGTGCGCATCGGCGAACGCTTCGGCTTCATAGGGCGCCGGGGGCAACTGGCCATCCCCGCCCGTTTCGACCATGCCTCCTCTTTTGAAAATGGCATGGCCAGCGTCAAAACGGAAGGTAAATACGGGCTGATCGATACCACGGGCGCATTCCTCATCCAGCCGCGCTATCAAAAAGTGTCACCCTTTCAGGAGGGCCTGGCGCGGGTGAAGCTGAACGGAAAATTCGGCTTTGTGAACGCCGCCGGCAAGATGGCCATTCCCAGCCAGTTCGATAATGCCGGCGATTTCCACGAGGGCCGGGCGCCTGCCAAAAAGGACGGGCTGTACGGGCTGATCAATGAACGGGGCGCTTTCGTAGCCCCCCCCGCCTACAACCAGATATGGTACGCCGGCGAATCCCTCTGGGCCGTGGAAAAGCAGGGCCGCTACGGATTCATCAACAGAGACGGCGAAGAGGCCATTGTCCCGCAATTCGAACAGATATACAGCTTTGAGAACGGCTATGCGCCATACTGCATCGGCCAGCTCTGGGGCTATATGAGCCCGGATGGAAGCCTGCTCACCCAACCCGAGTTCGGGCTGGCCTGGGCCTTCCGGGAAGGGCTTGCCCGCGTCGCCACCCGGCAGGGCATCGCCTTCATCAACACCGCCGGAGAAATCGCCATTTCTCCCCGTTTTCTCGACCTGCGGGACTTTTCCGAAGGACTGGCCCCTGCACAGGTGATGGGGAGGTAGGGAAATGTAAAATGCTTGCCCGGCTGCACGGCAGACGGGTGAAATACAACAATCACACAACGCATACAGACATGATCAGCATCATCATGGGATCCGATTCCGACCTGCCCGTTATGCGGGAAGCGGCGGATGTGCTCAAAGAACTGGGCGTGGCATTCGAACTGGGCATCGTTTCGGCGCACCGGACACCGGAGCGCATGTTCGGCTTTGCCAAAACGGCGCATGAACGGGGCGTCAGGGCCATCATTGCCGGAGCGGGCGGCGCGGCCCACCTGCCGGGCATGGTGGCCAGCCTGTCGCCCCTGCCGGTAATCGGCGTGCCCATCAGGTCCTCCAACTCCCTCGACGGCTGGGATTCCATCCTTTCCATCCTGCAGATGCCCAACGGAGTGCCGGTGGCCACCGTCGCGCTCAACGCTGCAAAAAACGCCGGCATACTGGCCGCCCAGATCATGGGGAGCCACGATGAAAGCCTGCGGCGGCGCATACTGGAATACAAAGCGCAGATGGCCGAAGAGGTGGCCCGGAAGTACCGGAAGCTGGAGGAGGTGGGTTATGAACACTACCCGGCAAAACCCAAACCCTCCTGAACAAGAACGGGCGCAAGCTGTCCTTGCACCCGTCCATTGTCCAAACTTGCTGATAATACAGGCTTTTTTTCTCCTATTCGATATACAGGTCGAACTCGACGCGCCGGTTCAGGCTGCGGCCGGCCGATGACTGATTGGTGGCGATAGGGCGCGACTCGCCGAAGCCCTGGTGGCTCACCCGCCCGGGCTCGACCCCCTTGGCAATGAGGTACTGGTAGCAGGCCTTGGCCCTTTCTTCCGACAACAGCTGGTTGGATTGCTCTTCTCCGACATTATCCGTGTGGCCGCTGATGCGGAGTTTGTAACCCGGATAACGCTCCATGATCTGTACGATCTGGTCCAGAACCTGGTTGGATTCCGGTTTGAGGGTGGCTTTTCCGGTTTCAAACTGCACGGCGCGCATGGCGAGGTTGAGCAGTTCTCTTTCTTCTTTTTTCAGCTCGGGGCAGCCTTTATTTTCGGCAACGCCAGCCTGTTGAGGGCAGGCATCCACCCCATCGTGCAGGCCGTCGCCGTCGGTATCGGGGCAGCCCTCAAAAGAACCCGCCAGTTCGGGGCACTTGTCGTTTTTATCCGCCACGCCGTCGCCGTCGGCATCGGGGCAGCCCTGGGTGGAAGCCGGGCCGGCCTCATCGGGGCAGTCGTCCTGCTCATCCGCCACGCCGTCACCATCGCTGTCGGCAAAGGGGCAGCCGCCGAACTCGGGGCTGCCGGGCTCGTCCGGGCACTTATCCTGGCTGTCCGCCACGCCGTCGCCATCGGCGTCGGGGCAACCGCGGGCAGAAGCGGCGCCTTTGACATCCGGGCACTCGTCATCCTTGTCGGCAATGCCGTCGCCATCGGCGTCGGGGCAGCCGTTCAGGCTCTTCAGGCCTGCAAGGGTGGGGCAATCATCCATGCTGTCGGCCACTTCATCGCCATCGGTATCGGGGCAGCCGTTAAAGCGCTTCTTGCCAGCCTGGAGCGGGCACTGGTCTTCGTGGTCGGCAATGCCGTCCAGGTCGGCATCGGGGCAGCCCTCGGTAGCCTGGCCGCCGGCCTGGTTGGGGCATTTGTCCATCGAATCCACTATGCCGTCCCCATCGGCATCGAGCTTGCCGAAGCGGTGCAGATATCCTGCGCCCAGTTGTATGTTGTTGCGGTTTTCCTCCTGCGAAATGCGATACTCGCCCTGCAGGTTGATGTAGGAACGCCCCCCTACCCGGATGTTGAGCCCGGCGCCCACCGGGAACTGAGGGGTTGTGCCCAGCACTTCCTCGTAAACCATGCCGGCGCCCCCCAACAGGTAGGGAACCAGGCGGCTGCTGTCCGCTTTGGCGTACTGAAGCTGCAGAAGCGCATCCAGCCCGGCAAAAGTGCGGTTGTTGATGTCATCGGCCACATTGATCACCCCCACTTTCAGAGGTACGGCCACATTCAGCCAGCGGTTCAGGTTGCGGATGTACGCCAGTTCCAGGCCGTTTGTGACATCCAGGCCGTCCACGGAATTCGGGTTGCCGTAGTCGAGGAAAAGGACTTTTGCCGAGAAGGCGTTCTTGTCTGATACCTGCGCCTGTACAGCGCCCCACAAAAGCAGGCAGCACAATACCGCCAGTAGTGTTTTTTTCATGTTCATTCAGGATATTGGTTTTTGAATTGCCGGATAATGCATCCTTAACGCCCCGTTTTGACGGCCCATTTTGCTTCCTGTCACAAAAAGGAAGGAAACAAACGGCAATCTGACGGGATGCGAAGGGTTTGATCCAATGGGTAAGCGGCAAATGCTTGCTTAACAGGCTCAATACAGGACACGATAAAAATTACGGGGCCGCCGGGAAAATGTTTCGCCCGGAATTGAAAAAGTAAATTCAGGGCGCCATTTTGTACATATATAAAATTAAAAACACTATTTTCAGCCCCGGACAAAAAATCATCTCACCCGGCCTGCTTTTTTCAGAATAATACACCATTTTTTGCGCCATTTAGCCACAAACATTGTGAACGAACTGCCGAAAACAAGGATGTATTCATTCACCATTAAACAAGTAACGCCCTATGAGACTCCGTTTTTTACCCGCTTTCCTCGCGCTCGCCCTGGTGGCCTTAAGCTGTTCCCGAGACGCCCTCGACGACAAGCTGGCTGCCCCCCCGCCTTCAGGCCCGATGAGCAAAGCCGAAATTGACCAGATCGTGGAAAGTTCCCTACACGAACTGAACACCCCTTTCCGATGGGCTACGGCCGACAGCCGCATGCTCTGGAGCGCCTCCGTCCGTTCCGATTCCATCATGTCGCTGGGTTACAAACCCCCTCATGAGGCAAATGTGGAACAACGCCTGGGCCTCATTGACACCAATACCGACGAATGGCAGGCGGTGCGCAACAAGCTCATCGGGCTCATAGTCGAAGAAACCAACAAAGAGTTTCCGGGGCTGAACGCCACCCCCCGCAGCCTGTTCCTCAACCTGGACTGGCAGGGGCTGCCTGTGCTGGACGTTAAGATATTCAGCCAGCGGATTGTGGAGCAGCTCCTGGAAATGCCCGAAGTGCGGTACCTCGAACCCATGGGGTATGGCATGGGTGAGCTGGAAAGGCGAAGCGACTCCGGTTGTGGCGTAAGCCCGGCCGGCAGCATTCCCGCCGCCGATTACACCACGGCATCCCCCAACGTGAAAATCCCCTGGAATTTCAGCCACTCCAGTATGAACGTTCCCCAGGCCTGGAACACCAGCACCGGCGCCGGCATCAAAATAGCCCTGATCGACACAGGGACTTCCCCCAATCAACCCAAGCTGGGCAGCCAGTTCAATTCCGGCTATTCGCAGGGCCGGTCGCTGGAACGGCTGGGCACCCACATCAGCGGCTACTGGTGGTGGGCCAGCAACGACGGCCCCGACGACCAGTGCGGCCACGGCACCCAGATGGCAGGCCTGGCCGCCGCCCCCCGCGGCGATGGTGGAGCCTCCGTCGGCGTTGCCTACAACTGCAACCTCAAGGCCTTCCGCGCCTGCACGGATGTCGTGATCAACAGCAGCAGCGAAAAGAACGGGGTGCGCGATGCGCTCTATATTTCGGGAAATGACAACGCCGTCCGGATCATCAGCATGTCCATAGGCGATGTCTTCTACAGCAGCACCGTCGCCGACGGCGTATTCTACGCCTACAACAAAAACAAACTGATCTTCGCCGCTGCGGGAACTTCCTTTAGCTGGACGAGCTGGTGGGGCGTCATCTTCCCCGCCAACATGGCGGAAACGGTCGCCGTGACCGGCATAACGGATGCGGCCAGCATGCAGAAGTGCAGCTCCTGCCACAGCGGCCCGGAAGTCGATTTCGTCGCCGTCATGCAGCGGGCCTCCGACGCCGGCCGCACTTCCCTGACGCTGGCCATGAGCGGCAACCAGCCTGCCTACGTCGGTGGGTCTTCCGCCGCTACGGCTACTACCGCAGGCATCGCCGCCCTGGTTTGGGCCACCAACCCCTCGCAGTCGCGCACCCAGGTGCTAGACCGACTGAAAAATGCCTCCAGCATCTACCCCAGCCGGAACAGCAATTTCGGTTGGGGTACGATCGATGCAGCGGAAGCGGTGAATTAACGGGAAAAACCAAATCAGTTCCTGGAAGGGCTCTGCATGGAGCCGGGCTTCCAGGAACTGATGGCGATGATGGAGCAGGCGGGTCAATTTCCGGCTTTTGCCAACCTGAACTGCGCGTGCTGCCCGTTGGCCCACACACGGCAAATGTACATGCCGGCAGGCAACCGGCTGCCGTCGATAGGTATCCTGTGGAGGCCCGCTCCAAATTCCCCGGACTCCTGAGCGCCGGGAATCTCCCGGCCGTCAAGGCTGAACAGCTGAACCTTCAGAAGGCCTGCTTCGTGTATTTCCATTTCCAGCGTAAATGAGGCGTCAAATGGGTTGGGAAATACCCGGGCTGCAAATGGCGTTCCGGTTTTCACTTCCGGCCCGCCTTCAAGGGGCGGATAAGGAATGAAGTCCACCCTGGGCCTGGCCGGCCGGCTTGATTCGCTTACTTCCACCGACAGAGGCAGGATACAAGGCGTGCAGGGCTGCAGGCGCGCCAGGAAATCACAACCTGCCTGCGCCCAAAAACCGGGGTTCAGGACGATCTCATCGCCGGCGAAAAAGCGGGCCGAAGCCGTGACCGTAACCGGGCCGCTGGTCTCGATCCTGTCGCGGGCCTTGTAATTGCCGGATGCGGGGTTGTCGGTTACCGTCAGCTCGGGGGTGCAATCCAGGGTAAAATTGCCGGGGTTGACGTTGAAGAAGATGTTGCCCGAGCCTTTCACCATGATCCTCGCCTGGGGCGTGTTGACTTCCGGCATCAGCACCTGCTCCGAACCGTCGTTGGAGGTTCCCGACACCAGCACGAAGGGGAAACTGAGCCCGCCGTCAACGGACAGCAGAATGTCCACATTAGCGCAACTGACCGGCGCCTGATCGGTATTCGCGACGTTCCAGTTTACCGTAGCAGGTTCTCCGGCAAAGAGGCAGGCCCCTGTAGCTGGGCTGCTAACGGTAAAGGGGCCTGCATTGCCGTCGAAAGTAACCACCATGTCGTCTTCCTCTGTACAACCATTGGCGGCAATGTTATCCCGGACGGTCACCCTGAAGTTCATGCTCCTGGATGTAGCCGGCAATACCTCCCAGGTGGGCGTTGTACCTGAAACCACCGCAGGCAGGTTGGGAAAAAAACGGGTGGGTGACGTGCTGGGAAGGAAAGTGCGGAACACCGGCCCCGAGACAGCGGATGGCGGCGGCGGATGGCTGATGATCTGGTTGTCCATCTGTTCCCAGCAGAAGCTGAGCGCGTCGCCATCGGGGTCGCTGGCTGTTGCCGTCAGCATAAAAGGCGTGCTCGCGGGAATGGTGAAATCCCCCCCGGCATTGGCCGTAGGCTGGTTGTTGGCGATAGCCGTGGGCGTAGCGCATGCTCCACCGCCCACCGTCACATAGTTTCCGATCTGCTGCAGGCTGATGGCGTGGAAGTAGCGGTCGCGGCCTCCCTGCACATCCCCCGTGCCGCAGGTGCCTGCGTAGGACATGATGGTGGAGCCGCTGCCCGGTTCAAAAGCCGTTGCCCCGTTCAATTGCCCGGCATTGCTGCAGATGGGCTGCGTGCTTTCGTTGAAAGTGTGGTCGGCGCCGAACTGGTGCCCCCATTCGTGCATGATCAGGGTGGCGATGCCGCCCGGAAGGCCGACGTTGCTCACCACAGTTGCGCCCTGGGCTTTGCTGCCGTTGTTGCAAACCGTGCCGATGCCCAGCGAGACGCCGGATGAGGATGTGGGGCTTCCGCTGGTGCCCAGGGCGTGAGCCATATCGTAGTTCGCAGAACCGAGAATGGCATCGACGATGCCCTGGTTTTCGGCCGCCATGGTGTTCTGGTTGCCGTTGGTGTAACCATCCGTCATGGCGTTGGTAAAGATCAGGAGGTTGTTGTTGGCAACCAGTTGCAGTTGAATGGCGAGTTCTGTCTGGAAAATGCCGTTCACCGTAGTCACCAGCGTATTGATGGCGGCCATGGCGTTGTTGACGCCGGTGGGGTCGGCAGCCGTAACGGAGGCTGCGGTAAACTCCGCATTCGCCGCAACGGCCAGGCGGTACGTCCTCAGCCGGCAATCGCCGGCCAATACGCGGGCGCCTGTTTCCAGCCTCCCGATGGACAACCCGCCGCCTTCCACCCGGCACTCGATGCCTTCCAGGCTGTAATCGTAGTCTTCATCGAAATAACACAAGTAATGCTCCGTATCCTCTTTGCTTACCGGCGTGATAAAAACCGGGCTCATACGCCCGCCCGAGAGGATCAGGGCGTGGAAACCCATCGGGCTGAAATCGAAGAATATCCGAAAAGAAGGATCCTGAACACCCTGCCCTTCAAAGGAATTGATCTCCGGGAATTTTCTGGCCAAATCGGGGTGCATCACCGGCGCCTGGCGGATGCGAAATTGCTGGAAAGAGCCGTCCGGCAGGGGAACGGACAGGGTAAGTGGGCTGCCGGCCAGGTTTGTGCCGCGGCCCGGCGCCTGCTGCAGGATGCTTTTCATCTGGCTGACATCCAGTTTCAGCAGGCGGAACGCTTTGGGTAGCAGAGGAGCCGCTTCGCCTTGCGGGTAGCGCACGCTCAGGGCCTCCCTGTCTTCCCACAGGCCTGGCTGCTGGGCGCGAAGCCCTGTGATGACAGCCAGGCCAATTATGGCAATCAGTGCGTATTTCATGATCGTTGGGATTTTGGGTTGAAGGAATTTTGCTTCCTCAATAGGTCATTCGCCGTGCTCCAGTTTTTCAAGCCTTTCCTTCAGCCGGGCATTCTCTTTTTGCAGGGCCTGAAGCTGTTTGTTCATCTCAATGAGGTGCAGGAAGGCCTCCTCGATCTTTTCCTGCTGGCCGGCAGTGATTGCGCCCACGGGCAGCCCCTCCGATTCAATTTCACGGGCGGAAGGAATGCCAGGCAGGTGGCCGTGGGTTGCAATTGCCTTTTCTACTTCGTCCAGAGGCATCAGTTGGTAATCTGCCCCGAATACATAATCAGGCCAGGAAGGAGACAGCAACACCCTCAGTTCTTCGCAGATGACATTGCCGTCGACGGCCAGTTTGAAGCCGGAGGGCACCGAAATCGTTCCGACCCCAAGCGCACTGCCTACAAAGGCGGAGCCCGTTACGGTAAGGCTGCCGTCGGCCTTGGTGTCGCCTTTGATATCCACGTCGAAATTGATATCGGGCGAAGAGGTGTGGAGGCCTATCCGCGTGCCGTCGTCGTAGATATGGCTGTCGCCCAGCGAGCTGGGGGCCGTGAATTTGGCGACCATATTGGGCGTTCCGTTGATATCGCCGGAGGAGAGCAGTTTTTCCCAGGGATTGCCCCAGCTGCCTGCACCGGCAGCTTCACGGCGGTGAAAGAGCCCGTCATCCGCGAAAAAGAGCTGGTGGTCCTGGCTGGCTCCGCCCGGAGCCAGGGTGAACAGCCCGCCGTCGACAGTAGTGCTGGCCGGGGCGGTAGCAAATCCGGCCAGGGCGTGCCGTTCGAAGTATGCCTCGTCGGTATAGGCGCCCGGAGCAGCATCGGCAGAGCCATTGTCATCAAAGTGGATACGCCCGAAGAAGTTGCCGGAGGTGTGGGTGTTGCCCGCCACGTCCAGGTCGAAGCCCGGGTCGACGGTTCCCACCCCTACCCTGCCTTCGGCCGTGATGGCGATGCGGGTAGCCAGATCGGGGAAACCGGTGCGCAACTGCAGGTTGGCGGGAAAACCGCCGGGCTGCACCGGGCCGGTGACGATGGACCGGATTTCCGCTCCTGCATGGTAGAATCCGTCGGCCACCCACCCGCGGATCTGGTAGCGGCCCAGGAGGTCGTCCTGTTCGACCGGCAATTTGCCGAGGATGGGGTCATAACCGTTGTTCTTGTTGGTGGCCATCAGGGGGTTCTGCCCGGTGATCTGGGCATTGCTCTCCTGCTGCAGGGCCAGGGCAGCCAGGAAAAGAATAGCGTACAAAAGGTTCGTTTTCATGGTTTTAAGGTTTTAGGTGAATCAAAAAACGCCTTTTGCACCTTAATGGCGGCCAGAAGGAAAGTGTTACCTTTCGGCGCGGGGAATATTTGGCAGGGCCGCCGAACATTATTTTGCTGGGATAGGGTGCGTTCCGGCAGAGGCTGCAAAAAAACAGGCATAAAAACGAACAGGAGCCATCCTGCGTTTCCGCAGGATGGCTCCTGTTATCGGGCCGGCTACAAATCCGCCCGGCCTATTCGAAGAAATTCTCGTAAGAACTCCCCTTGTCTCCGCTCTGGCTGCGCTTCTCGGGTTCGCGCACCGGCTCATCGAGGTCGAGGCTTTCGCTGCGGGGCTGCCGGCCGCTGTCCAGCAGCATGAGGGTGCTTTCCTTTTCCCACTTTTCCAGCATGGCCATGCCTTCTTCCTGGAAGATGCCTTCCTGCAGGTCGATGGAATTCATCAGGTTGGCCGACATTTCCATGAAGCGCTCCATCTCGCCCACCTTGTTGGCCACGTCGTCCGCAACAGCTTCCATGGCAGCGTCGAACATGGCGCGCTTGTCGGGGTCGCCGGAGATGACGCTCATGGCGGACCTCATCGCGGAATGGGAGGTGCGGATGGCCTTGCGCTCCTGCTCCTTGAGCGTCACCTGGTCTTTGGTGTCTTCCAGGAGGATCTCGGAGTTCTGGTGCATCTTGGTCAGGATGCGGTACATGACCTCCATTTTCTGGAGCAGCGCCTGGTATTTTTCGTTGCTCTCCCGCAGGCGGGCCGCCTTGCGGGTGGACAGCATGACCTGGTTCTCCATGCCTTTGGCCTTTGCGGCGCTGGCGAGTTTCATGTTTTCATCTATCTCCCGCTCGTTGTCCTGCACCAGGGTAGTAAGCTTGCGCATCTGCCCTTTGAGCACGCCGATCTGCTTGCGCATCTTCACCAGGTTGTCCTGCAGGCTTTCCACATAACTTTTAAGGATGCCGATGGGGTCGAGCTGCACAAACAGGCCCGTGACCCAGCGCATGATGCTTTTATACCCGTACCAGACGAGGTTGCGCATGCGGGGGTCGAGCACCATATAGACCACGGCGGCCAGAATGATCAGCAGGATGGCCAGATAAAGGGTGTTGGCCACCAGCCCGATCAGGAACTCCAGGTTGGACAGGATCAGGTAGCCGCCGCCGAGAATGACGCCGAGCAGAAAAATGGCGCCGGTAACGCCTTCGGGGCGTTTCCAGAAGGACCTTGACTTGAATTCAGGGTTTTCGAATTGTGGAATATCTGCCATTTCGGTTAGTGTTTTCTGTTATGGAATAGGCTTTTACAACAAGGCCTGAATGTTCGCAACATCCTTGTCGATGTCATTCATAACGGTGCGCAAGGTGGATTCAAAAGCGTCGCGGGTGGAACCGATCTTTTCCTTCGCTGCCTGTATGTGCTCATCGGCGTGGTCGATGGTGTCCTGAGCCCTGGCTATTTTATCCTGAAGCTCCGCGATCTTGGCCTTGTAATCCTCGATCTGTTTTTTCATCTTCTCCACCTCGGCAAGTTTGGCTTCCACCTTCTCCTGCATCTGCTTCTGGAGGGCTACGTCGAACTGCTGCTTCTCGCTGAGCAGCACCTTCCTGTATATTTCTGCGGTTTGCAGAAGCTTCTCCTTGGTCAGGCCGACCGTCGAGGCAGTGGCGAAAGCCGATTTGAAGGCCGTGGGCTCATCCATATTCAAAGCCAGCAGCCGCCCCAGAGACTGTTTGAATTCGATATAGTCGAACCCCGGCTGGTTATTGCGTTCCAGGGCTTTGATGAGGGAGTTCAGGCTGCGTTCGTCGAGGCCGGCTCCGGCGCTGCCGAAGATATCCTTTAGGTCTTTTTGCATTCGTCCTGTTGTTTGTTGTGCGCCCACAAATTAAGGTAAATTGCCAGAAAAGAGCGCATAAAAATCGATAATCCGGGAGTGATTGTCGATAGATTGAGGCGGAGCGTTAAAATTTCGATACCTTTATTTTCAAAAACACAACACATGGAATCGTCCGACAAAACCCAGCGCGCCGAAGAAATCGTCAAGAACCACGTGATCATTTCCATGGGCGCCGGGCTGGTGCCCATCCCCATTCTCGACATTGCCGCCGTCACGGCCGTACAGCTGGACATGGTCAAATCGCTTGCTCAGCTTTACGGCGCCGATTATTCCGGCGATTTCGCTAAAAACCTGCTCACCACCCTGACGGGCAGCACCCTGGCCCGCATCGGCGCCAGCATGATCAAAGCCATTCCCGGCATCGGCACCCTGCTGGGCGGCGTATCCATGTCCATCATGTCCGGGGCTTCCACCTACGCCATCGGGCGGGTCTTTATCCGCCACTTCAGCACGGGGGCCAGCCTGTTCGATTTCGACACGGAGAAAGGCAAGGCTTTTTACGAACGCTATTTTGAAGAGGGCAAAGACGTAGCGGCCCGCTGGGAAAAGGAAAGCAAGGCCCGGCAGGAGGCCGAACCCGCCGCCAGGGCGGCAGATGACCCGCTCAAAAAACTGGAACGCCTGGCGGAACTGCGCGACAAAGGAGCCCTGTCCGAAGAGGAATTTCAACAAATGAAACGGAAACTGCTGGAGGAACTTTAAGCATCGGAAATCGGAAGTTGAGCGAAGCAAAATCCCGTGCCGACTGTAAGGATGCCGGCTTAGTGAGCGTGCAGCCATCAGCGCATGCTTGAAAGCCCTCTTTTTTTTTCGACACGCCTGCCTGGCGCGCGAGGCCTGCCAGGCAGGGAGCCAAACAGAGTATACAGGGAGTTGCACGGAGCACCAAACAACAAATGAGCCCTAGCCCACCACCTCCACCGAGCTGAACCCATTCCCCTTTTTCTGCACCACGACCTGGGTGGAGATACGCTCCTTCAGCGCTTTGACGTGCGAGATGATTCCGATGGATTTGCCGCCCGCCTGCAGGTTTTCGAGGGTGGAGATAGCCAGGTCGAGCGTATTCTCGTCCAGTGAGCCGAAGCCTTCGTCTATGAAGAGAGACCGGATGCGGGTGTTGCGGCCCGCCAGGTCGCTCAGCCCCAGGGCCAGGGCGAGGCTGACCAGGAAGCTCTCTCCGCCGGAGAGGGTATTCATGGAGCGGCGGTTGTCGGCCTGGAAGGTGTCGATGATGTCCAGTTCCAGGCTGTCGTCGCTGCGTTTGTCGATGAGGTAGCGGCCGTTGAGTTTTTCCAGGTGGCGGTTGGCCAGCTGAGCCAGTTTTTGCAGGGTGAGGCCCTGCGCGAAGATGCGGAACTTCTTGCCGTCGGCCATGCCGATGACCTCGTTGAGGCGGGCCCAGCGGTTGAACTCGCGGGTTTGCTGTTCGATGCGGGCCATCAGTTCCTCGGCTTTCCGGCTGCGGGCCTCGTGCTGGCCCAGCTTCTCATTCAGGGCGCCGATGCGCTGTTGCAACTCCCCGAAAAGAACTTCCTGCTCGCGCAGCCGGGCTTCGAGCAAATCCGGAGCTTCCGTTGTCAGCTTCTTCTCCCGTTCGGCTTCGAGTTCCTCCTGGATATTTGTCAGGGAAAGCCGTGCTTCTGCCTCAGCCCGTTGCAGGGCGCTGAGGAAGGCCTCCAATTCCTGAGCTTCCGGGGAAGGAAGCAGGGATTCCCGCAGGCCGTCAATGGTTTCGAAGCCGGATTTGCGGGCTTTGGCCGACAGCGAGGCCTTCAGTTCCTGCACCCGCGCCGAAGCGCTTTGCCAGGCGTCCTTTTTCTCCGTCAGCGATTGCCGGGCGCCAGCCAGGGACAGGCTGGCCCGGCTGAGCTGCTGCCCGGCCGCTTCCAGTTGCTGCTCCCGGGCTTCCAATTGCTGCCGGGCCTGCTGGCGCTCCTGCCGGGGATCCTTGTCTTCGAAGAGTTCCCGGCGTTTATCCTGGAGGGCAGACAGTGAGGCCTGCTCCTGCTCCAGGCGGGTGAGCTGTGCGGCCAGGCGCTCCTGCAGTTCGGCAACCTGCCGGCTCATATCTTCGTATTTCTGCTGCGCCAGTTCCAGTTCCCGGTTCACGCGGCCGTCTTCTTCCAGGCGGCTTTCCCATTCGGTTTTCCGGGCCTGAAGCCCCTCAAAAACCTGGGCTGCCGTTTCCAGGCTGAACGCCTGGCCGTATTTTTTCAGCAGCTTGTTCAGTTGCTGCACGCCTTTTTCGAATTTCACCAGAAGCTTGGCCGCCTGTTGCCGCCGCTCCTGCAGGCTTTGCTCCAGCAGGCGGATCTCCGTATCCTGGTCTTTGAGGCGGTTGGCGGTTTCCTGGCGCCGGCTTTCCTGCTCATCCAGTTGGCTGATCAGGGTTGAAAGGCGGTTGCGGGACTCCTGCCGTTCCCGGATCAACAGCCCGGATTCCTCGATTTGCCGGGCCAGCAGGTGGTTGCGGGCCAGGGCGAATTGCTGCCCCCCAAGTTCCGGCGCCACCCTGGCGATTTTGCTTTCCAGCGCTTCGATTTTTTCGAGCTGCCGGCCCGCCTGCCCGCTCAACTGCCGGAGTTCGCTGCCTGCAAGTTGCTCGATCTGGAGTTCAATGCCATCCTGCTGTTTCAGCAGGGCCCGGTGCCGGCTGTACGCCTCATCGTGGTGTCGCTGGGCTTTGTCCAGTTCTGCTTTGGCCTGGCCGGCAAAGGGTTTTACCGGCTTTTCCCGGAAAGGATGATGGATGGAAAGGCATAGCGGGCATGGATCGCCATCCCTGAGTGCAGCCCTGTCTTTTTCGTAATTGGCGATCAGCAGTTGTTGCTGGTAGATGTTGTTTTTGAAATCCAGTTGTTTTTTGACAGCGTCGAGCTCTTCCAGCGAGTTCATGATCTCCTTGTGGAGGGCCAGTTCTTCATTCTGCAGGTTTTCCAGCTGCTCCTCGTAGGCGGACAGGTCGGCCAGGAGGCGCTGGTATTCTTCGTTGAGGCGGTGCAGTTGTTCCAGGTTCTGCTTTTGCTGGCTGAGCTGTTCGATCTCGCGGTGCAGCAGGCCCAGCAGTTCGCTTCTGCCCTGGGCGAAGTTGGGGGGTACGTTTTTCCGGAAATCCGCTTCCAGCCGGGCGCCGGCCTGTTGTATCTGCTGCAGTTCCTCTGCAATGCGCTGCCTGGCCTGCCGGCCCTCTTCCAGTTGCCGCTCGAGTTTCCCGGCCTGCTGTTCCGCCTGCTGCCGCTCTTTGAACAGGCCCCGGAGTTCCTCGCGGTGCTGCTGAATGGCGGGCAGTTGTTCCACCAGGGAAGCGTATTGCCGGTTGGCCTTCAGCCATTCCCGGAGCTGCTGCCCGGATGCTTTTAGTTGCCCGATGCGCTCGGCCAGTTCCTGCCCGGCCTTTTGCTTGCCGGCCAGTTCGGCCTGCGCGGCTTCTAGTTCGCGGCGGCGGGCTTCCAGGGGTTCCCTTTTTTCCCTGATTTCCACATCCATGGCCATCACCTGTTCGATTACCGGCTCCTGCTCACTGAAGGCCGCCCGGGCGGCGGCCAGGAGTTTTTGGGCTTCCTGCTGCTGCGCTTTGGCCGAAGCTTCCTGCACCTCCAGTTGTTCCACCGAAAGCGCCAGTTGGCCCACCGCTTCCTCCATCGTTTTTTGCCGGGTGAGGGCTTCATCCAGCAATTGCAGTTGCCCTTCCAGGGGCTGAGCCTGCCGGTGGCGGGCCAGGCGCCCGAAATCGGGCGCGGCCTGCTCAACGGCCTGCTCTGCTTCCCGAACCCGGGCAGACAGGGCTTCCTCCCGCTGCCCGAGCTGCTGAAGCTTTTTCTGCCAGTTCACCTGTTCGCGCAGGCCGTCCAGAGACTGCCGCCGGGCTTCGGCTTTTTGCTGTTTTTCCTGCCGCTCTTCCTGCAAGGCCGCCACATCTTCGGCAGAGAGCAATTCGAGCGAATCCCGTTCCTGCTCCAGGCCGGCGAGTTGCTGCTGTTCGATCTTGAAGCGCTCGTATGCCGCTTTCGACAAACGGGTGTAGATTTCCGTACCGGTGATGCGCTCCAGCAGCTCGCTCCGCTCCCGTTCGCCGGATTGCAGAAAAGCGGCGAAATCGCCCTGCGACAACATGACCGAACGGCAGAAGCGGCCATAGTCCAGCCCGGCCACCTCTTCGATCACCAGGTCTGCTTCCCGCACCTTCTCCGCCAGTATCTCGAACTCGCCCTTCTGCGGGTTCCAGCGGGATACCTGCCGCTCGGGGCCCAGGATATTGCCCTCCTCCTTCTTATGCGCCCGCCAGATGTTCCACCTGGCCCGGTAAGTTTCCCCATTCGCTTCGAATTCCACCTCCGCCAGGCTCTCCACCGCCCCGTAGGACATCACTTCGCGGACTTCCTTGTTGCGGTGCACCCTGCCGTACAGCGCCAGCGTAATAGCGTCCAGGATGGTCGTTTTGCCCGCTCCGGTGTCTCCCGTAATGGCAAAAAGCCCTACCTGCCCAAGCGGCGCCGCACTGAAGTCTATCGTCTGCCTGATGCGCAGCGAGTTGAGGTTGTGGATGGTTACTTTCAGTATCTTCATATTCGCTTTCTGCCTTTCCAATGAGGGATTCCCGCACCGGCCTCCCGGATTTGCATAGCAATATAGCAATATGGCAATCTCCTGCCAAATTAGCCTCATCCATACCTCTACACCATACGCCCTTGTGTTGCACACTGCCAATATTTTTTTAAAACCGGGGCGGAAACGCCTGCATTCCCTATTTTGCAGCCGTAAGAAAAAGCAGCACCACATGGAAGCATCAGCTCCGCCCTTCCTGAATCTCCTGCGCAGCCCCGACGACGGCCAGCCTCTGGTTTGGGCCGGCGGCAGGCTGCAAACGCCGGATGGCAGCTTTTCCTACCCAGTGGAAGGCGGCGTACCGGCCCTGCTTCCGCAACAGGCCCGGGAAAGCTTCCGCCAGGCCGAACAGCACGAGCGTTTCGGCTCCCGCTTCTTCTACGTGGATCACTACCAGGCCGATGCCGAACTCTTCGATTACTTTGAAGATTTCGAAGACGGAGCCGCCGTCCATGAAACGCGGCGCCTGCACGAAACCATAATCTCAGAGGCGCCGAAAAGCGCCGGCCCGATTCTGGACGTGGGCTGCGGCAAGGCCTGGGTAGCCCAGCACTTCTGCCCGAAAGGCGCCACCGTTTTTTCCATGGATATTTCCACCGTGAATCCCCGGCGGGCCATAGAAAAATACCCCTTTGACAAGCACTACGGCCTCGTCGCCGACGCTTACCGCCTGCCCTTCCGCGAGGAAGCGTTCGGTTGCATCATCGCCTCCGAGATCATCGAGCACGTGCCCGACCCGGCCGAATTCATGGCCTGCCTGATGCGGGTGCTGCGCCCAGGCGGGAAGCTCATCATCACCACGCCCTACAACGAAAAAATACAATACTACCTGTGCATCCACTGCAACCGCCCAACGCCCGAGCATGCCCACATCCACAGCTTCACCATGAAAAAACTGCTGGCGCTGGCGCCGATGGATATGGCGGGGGCGCACCGCATCTACACTTTCGGCAACAAGGCCCTGATCAGGCTGAGGACGCATGTGCTGCTCCGCTTCCTGCCCTTCGCGCTCTGGCGGCTGGCTGACGGGGCGGCGAACCGGCTGATCAGGAAGCCATCGCGCATTTTATTCAGCCTGGAACGGAGATAAAAAGTGGGAAAGGCCCCGATATTCCTTCATTAAGCCACAATTAAGCGCAGATTTAGCCGGCTTTAGCGGCCCTTTATCCGCCTTTAAGCCAGCCTTAAGGCGGGCGGGCCATCTTTGCCTCAGGTTCTTGAAACGGCTAAGGCCGCAAACAAACATTCTTAATTAACCCCGGCGTCCGGATTCACGATCTACCCCAGGAACCCATCTGATGAAGGCGCCAAAAACCAAAGTTGTTATGTTGACCGTAGAAAATGTAATTCCCAAGAGCATGTTCGCCATCAGTGGCAATGTACACCTGCACGAAGGCGCTTCCACCGCCGACCTGCCGGACACCGCACCGGTAAACATCGTCCAGCGCGACCAGAACGTCTTCGTCCACTTCGTATGGAGCCAGTCGGGCTGGCTGGGCAAGCTCCTCTCTTCGAGCTGCAAGTGGGAGGCCCGCGTTTACCTGGAGCAGATGGGCGCCGGCGAAGTCGCCAACCCCGCACCGGTAAGCATCTCCTTCAAGAAGGCTTCCAGCGCCAGCTACAGCGGCATCGTGACCATCCCGGCCTACACCCTGCCGCAGGGCGCCTACAAGGTGATCGCCACCCTGATGCTGCAAGGCCCGCTCGGCCCCACCCCGATCGCCGCTTACGAAGACATCGGCGTACTTCAGGTGTACGAAGATTAATAGCTTCATGCCCGCGAAGCGAAGCATCCGGAAGCTATTGTACCGGCGACACCGGCCTTCCTGAAGATGCCGCTACAACGCGGGAGGGTTATTAATTGGAAAAGGGGCTGCCGCCGGCGGCCCCTTTTTCGTCCTATTTTTTCACTCCAAAAAACAATGAAGATCATGACCGATAAAGCCATAAGCAAGGCCATCGAAGGCAGCGCCCCCGGCGGGCCTGCTTTCGGCGCCCATACGGATGTGGAGCAGGAAAAGTCCTACGCCTATTTTGTCAACCAGCAGGGCCGCCTGCTGCTGCTCAGCAAGCCCTACAGCTCGGAACGGTTCGCCGAATCCGCTCTTCAGCGCTTCCGGGAAGGCAGGTTTACGGCATCCCTCTGCGAAGACGAGCAGGGCTGGTACCTGGAAATCAAAACCGAGGGTGGCAAATTATTCGCCACCAGCCCCACTTTTGCCAGCGAAGCCGAAGCGGCCAGTGCATTGGAGGAAGTGGAAGCCGGAGAAACCAAATCCGGGCCGCCCAACTTCCAGCCCGCCCCGGAAAAAGTCGCCGCCCGGGAAATTCCACCTGCCGCCGGGCAGAGCGGGGGCCCTCCGCGCTATAGTTTCCGGCTCGATTTCTACAAAGCCGAGAAAGGCGCTCCGGTTCGCGGGCGGATCGAGTACTCCCTAACCCAGGAAAACGCAGCTTTCAATGGGCTCGACATGGAATTCGTGCGATCCTTCGTGGCCAGGCGCATCCAGGAAGCCGAAGCGCCCCCGGTACAGTACAGGGAAGGCGGCATCCTGATCATCGAAAACGGCAGGCCTGTCTCCCAGGGCTTCCTGGCAACCGCCCAGCTTTTCGAAGCCGAGCTGGCGCTGGATGTGCCCGGCGGGGAAAAATACGATGCCTTCGTTTACGCCAGGCCGCTGGCAGGCGGGCAGCAAACCCTCATCGGCAGGAAACGCGGGCAGGGAGGGCCGGTGCGCCTCCGGATTTTCCCCGGCGGGCTGCCCGGTGGGCTGTACCGGCTCACCGCCATTGTACACCTTGAACAGGCCGACACCAGCTTCGCCTTGTCCAGCCAGCTGTTCCACCTCATCGATGAACCGGAAGCGGAATCCGTTACTGTTTGATATCTTGGACTGTTGAGATGCCGGCGTTCAGTGAATGGGCGGCATCTCAACAGCAACGGCTTTTGCCGGCCCTTTCCCCCCTTTTTACCCGGCCGAGGGATTTATCCGGCTGCAGTAGCAGACGTGGTGAGGACGAGCCGCTCCCCCACTCTTGTCCAGGTGAAATTTCAGCCTTCAAAACCGGAAACGCCCAAAGCCCGAAAAAGCTGCAGGGTTCTACCTGTTTCCAGGTATTGCCGGCCTATTCCTTTCCCCGATCTTTGTACCGGAATTCCCCCTTTGTTGCCGGGTATCGGCCAATGTCCTATTCCATCCGCCCGGGCCGGAAGCGGGGAAAAAATTTTCATTAAATTTATTGGAAACCGGAACGCCCTGAAAACTATGAGAAAATCCATCCTTTCCCGCTTTTCCGCCACTTCCCCGGTACATTTTCAATTGCACCGCGGCGCGATAATTGCAATTTCGGGTAACGCAAAGCACCCTTGAAGGGATTAAGAGGAAAAAATTGCCCCACCTGATTCCCCTAAATAGTTGGACACATTTAGCAGAACAATATAACAATCCAACAATATAACCCCAGGAACAATGCTATTGACGCCGTATTTCCGAAGCAGTAGGAGTTACAATAAATGTGCCCAACTACTTATTTTCGGCCGGCCTGAAAAAGGCCCCTGTAATATTTGAGAAACGCCAAAAAACCGAATGAGCATGCTGCCCCCCAGAATTGTGCTCCTTATTGGTAAAGAGGGCGACGCCATACATGAGATCAGGCGTTCCCTTTCCCCGGCCTATCAGGTTGTCATCTTTGAGAAGCTGGAAAAAGAGATCGCCTGGTTCAAACCGATGGCCGTGATCCTCCATCAGAACGGCAGCCCCCTGGAGGAGGAGGCGGGCCGGGTGGCCCGGCTGCGCCAGTTTCAACCCAAAGCCCCGGTGTTGCTCTGTGCTTCATCTGCCGAAGCGATCCATCAGAGCGCCCTGCCCAAAGGGGTAAAAGCTTGTTTTGCCTGGCCTGAAGGCCTGGGGCAGCTACAGGCGCACCTGCAACAGTGCGCCACCCCCGGCCCGGGCCTCTGGAAACGCCTGCAACAGGCCTTTGCCAAGCTGAATGTGCGGCAAAAAGTGCATGTGCGAAAGGCCGCTTCGCGCCCTGCTGAAACCGCCGCAGCCCAGCCCTCATTTTACCTGGAAGCCCGTTTTCTCGGCAGCTGGAAACTGAGCGCCGAAGGCAAAGCCCTGCCCTGGATCAGCAGCGAAATAAACCGGGCCATGCTGGCCTACCTGTTCTATTACCAAAAAGATCGCATGCTGCGCCGCAAGGCCATCGACGGCTTCTGGCCCGACAGCTCCGAGGATTCCGCCCGCAACTGCCTAAACGTGGCCATCAGCAGCGTCCGGCGGTATCTGAAGGAAAACATCCCGGAAACACCGGCGGCTATCCATTTCCGGGAAAACGCCTATTCTTTGGAGTTTGACAAGCCCATAAACACCGACGTCCACGAATTCCTGCGCCTGTGGGAATACGCCCAGGCCATGGAACGCGCCCAGCGCCCGGACGAAGCGCTCGATGCCTACCGCAGGGCCGGACAACTCTACCGGGGCGAATTTCTGGAATGTATCTCCAGGGAGATCATCTGGGTGGAATCGGTGCGCAGCAAACTCAAGGAAATCCACCTTGCAATGCTTGACCGGCTGAGCGAATTACTGATGGAAAGGCAGCTCTTTCCGGAGGCGATCAGCACCTGCCACCGCATTCTGGAAATCGACGACTGCATAGAAAGCGCCCACCGCCGGTTGATGGCCTGTTTTACAGCTACCCAACGCCGGGGCATGGCCCTGCGCCAGTACCACCAATGCCGCAAAGCCCTGGAGGAAAAGCTGGAGGCGCGCCCTTCCCGGGAGACAGAGGCCCTGCTGACGGAAATACAGGGGTAACCGGAGGCGCGCTTTACTCACCTGCTCCCCGGAACCTGATCTCCACCCTTCGGTTCAGCGCCCGGCCTTCCGCCGTGCCGTTGCCGGCAACGGGCTGCATCATGCCATAACCGCGGGCGCTGGCCTGCCCGGGCGAACACCCCCGGGCGAGCAGGTAATCGCGGACGGCGCCGGCCCTGTTGCGGGACAATTCCAGGTTGTACTCCGCCGATCCGACATTATCCGTATGGCCGGCGACCTCGATCGTCAGGCCATAGGTTTTTAGCAGGCTTGCCAGTCGGTTCAGTTCGGGAAAAGATTCCGGCCTGATCTCGTATTTGTCCGTATCGAAAAAGAGGTTCTTCAACGGCAGGGTAATGCCGCCTTCCTGTATTTCCTGAATTGTTGGCGCCGTGATATCCTGCTGCACGGCGAGGCCGGCGGTGGCCTGCCTCAGGTCGATGTTGTTGCTTTGCGGATAAAGCCCTTCCCCCCTGACGGTATAGCTATATAGTTTTCCGGAAGGCAGGGTAATGAAGAAGGAGCCGGTTTCGGGGTCAGGCATGGCAATGCCGGCCTCTTCGCCGGTGCTCAGGTCTTCGAGGATGATGGTGGCGCTGAGCGGCCGCCCATCCAGCCCCAGCAGCCGCCCGCTTATGGTCGACACCGGTTCGGGGCGAAGTTGTTCCGGCACGCCAACCTGATAGAGGTCTTCGCGCCCCCCTTTGCCGGCGCCGGAAAAGTAGGCGGTGGCTCCATCCGTGGTAATGCGATAGCCCCAGTCGTTGCCCGGCCCGTTGATCTCCTTACCCAGGTTGGCGGGGGGCGTCCAGTCCAGCCAGCCGTCGCCGATGCGGGTGGTGGCGAATACGTCGAGCTTCCCCAGCCCCCCATGCCCGCTGGAACTGAAATACAAAGTGCGCATGTCCGGATGCAGAAAGGGCGAGCGGTCTTCAAAAGGAGTATTCAGGACGGGCCCCAGGTTGATGGGAGCTCCCCAACTCCCGTCGGGCTGGCGGAAAGACAGAAAAAGGTCGATGTTGTCGTCATTGCGGGCGCCCACTACATCGAGGGTGCGGGCGGCGAGGATAGCCACTTCCCGGTTGGCGGCAAAAGCCGTAGCCCCCTGCCAGTCAGGTGTTTTGCCTTCGGGAAAGAAAGGCCGGGGCGGCGACCAGCCCTCGCGGGTTTTGTCCGTCAACTTTACAAGGCCTCCATCATACATTAGCATGGTGGCGCCGTCGGCGGAAAGGGCCAGCGGGGCTTCGTGGCTCTCAATGGTGTTGAGGGCATCCAGCGGAGTAGCTTCGGCCCAGCCGCCACCCTGGCGTTCGGTCACGAAAATATCCTCGTTGCCATCCAGGTTCCGGCAAAACAGCAAACGCTGTCCATCGGCGGAGATGACCGGCGAATACTCGCCCATACTTGTGTTGACGGCTTCCCCCAGGCCGATGGGCTGCAGGCCTTCTTCGGGCCGTTCCAACACCTCCAGCAAAACGCGGATCCCGGGGTGATCCGCTCCGAAAAAGGGGGCGAAACGCCCGGCGACAGCCCGGGCGCGATCCCAACGGCCGGCTTCCAGGCCGGGGGCGAGGAGTTGCTGCAGGGCAATAAACGATTTGTGCACCGGAGCTGCCTGCTCGATGTAGCGCTCGTACAATTCCCTCCTGTCTTCGGTAAAACCCAGTTTGATATCCGGCGCAGAGCGGGCAATGGCCAGAGCCCGCTGAATGCCGAAAGAATCCGCATACTCGGGGTAGCGGTTCTGGAAGCCCACCAGGTCGCTCCACTCGCCGGTGATGTAGTGGTATAAATAAATCACCTCTACCGTGCGGGGCAGATAGCGGTAATCGGAACCGCGCAAATAACTTTCTGCCCGGGTGATGTAGGGTTTTTTCCGCAGGGCGGCGCTCAGCGGAGCATCGAGGCGGGAAGCGGCGGGCGGATAGTCTTTAAGCAGAAAGAAAAGGTCTTCCAGGCTGGTGCTGTCCCGCTGAAGGAAAAAGGCAGCGAAGATTGATTCCTCAAGGGCCGGCATGAGTTCAGGGCCGTATTCTTTCAGGTTGCCTGACTGAGTGAGGGAAAAATTTTTCAGGGAATCGTACCGGCCCGACTGCTGGAGCTCCGCGAGCCGCAACCCCAGGTAAGCGGCCGTAGCCCGGGCCTCGAATTCCTGATTGAGGCGCTTATAGTGTTCGATGTACTGGAGAATAGCTTCGCTACCGCCCTTTTCGAGGGCGAAAGCGAAGCCCTTTTCACGCAGTTCGCCCCTGAGGGCCCGCATGGCGCCTGCGCCCATTTCCTCGCGGTCCAGCTTCTTCTGCCGGCCCTTGCTGAGCCTGCGGTAGCACCGCTGGGCGTTTCGGAGGAAGATGTATGCCGTGTCGGGGTTGTAGCCCGGGTAGGCCGGCTCGGCATACAGGCGGGCCAGGCCGAAGTGGGCCTCGGCCGACTCCGGGTCCCGATCCAGCACGGCCAGCAGGCTGGCTTTGGCCCCCTCATAATCGGCTGATTCAATCTGGCGGAGCGCATTTTGGCCGGCAAGGCTGAGCGAGAGGAAAAAGCAGAGCGAAAAAGCAGAAAGATACAGGCGCATTCAGTATGGTTGAGAAGTATTTAGTAAATAACGGCCCGGATCCGCTTTGTCTTGTCTCCGCTCCTATGTCTTTCGCGATGCCGTGCCAGGCGTTTTTTTACTCAACCACCACTTTCAGCACCGACACGCCCTTCCCGCCAAGCACCTGCAGCCAGTATATGCCGGGGGCATATCCCTTCAGGGGCCATTCCGCCCGCTCGCCTGTGCTGCGCCGGTGCTCCAGAAGCTGGCCGGTGGCCGAGCGAAGGAACAGTTCATCGCCGGGCTGCAGCCCTTCCACCCAGAACGCCGCAGAGGCCGGGTTGGGGTGCAGCCGGGCAGGAGCAGGTGCGGACACTTCTTCTGATGCAACCGTCAGATCCTGCATAGGGCCGAAAAAGAAAATGGCGCGCGTGACGGCCGGTTCCACGCAATTAAAGTGGTCGGCGACAGGGTTGGCGTCGACCGAAAGAACGTTGGGCGCGCCGTTGGCGTTCATCACCGAATCGGCTACCAGGCTGTTGGTGTAGGGCACCTGTTCGTCGGCCGTGCAATAATACAGGCGGGTAGGAGCCTGGGGCGCCCAGTCGTAAACGTCGTTGTCGGCAATGGCCAGGTTGAGCGGATGGCCCGGGTCGGCGGCAATGGCCTGCCGAAGGCTGTCCTGGAGCATATATTTGGGAATGGCGCCCCCGGCTTCCGCTGTCAGGAAGGTGATAAGATCCTGGTTCAATGCCCCGAGGTCAATTTCTCCGGCATAAAAATCGAGGATAGGCCCGAGATAAGGTTCCCGGAATACCTGTGAGAAGTCGGTATAGAGCTGGTAGGCTTCGTTCAGCCCCAGGATGATATAGGGCACGTAGGCCGGAATGCTGTATTCTTCTTCATTGTTGGCGAATTCCTGGATGGTTCCCGACAGGCGGTAGGGCCCCGACATGTGCGCGGCAGCTGTCACCGGCCATTCACCGGCATAATTGGCCTCCAGTTCCCGGTGCAGTGCTGCGGAAGCATGGCCGCCCTGGGAGTAGCCGGTCAGGAAAAGCAGCCCGTTATGCTCGAAATCTTCATCGTTTTCAAGGAATTCGCGGGCGGCGATCAGCATGTCGATAGCGGCGGAAGCTTCGGTTGCGGCGTGCAGGTACGGGTGGAAGCCGCGGGCGTCGCCCAGGCCGAGGTAATCGGGCGCCAGGGTGGCGTATCCCATCGCGCCGTACACCATGGCCAGTTCGTAACCGCCGGCCAGGTTGGAAGGCACGTCCGATTTCGAGCCGACGGTGCCGTGCTGATAAACCAGCAGCGGCAGAGAGGCGCCGTCAACCCGGGGCAACACGAACAGCCCGGAAGCCGTATCCGGCTGCCCCTGCACGTCGGGTGTGGCGTACTGGAATTTGTACATATCCACGCCATACTGCATGAAAATGCCGAAATCGGCCACCATCTGGGCTTTGGTGCGCCCGCCTTTGTATGTGACACTTATCAGGTTTTGGGCGTTGAGCAGGCTTGCGGAAATGAAAAGGGCAAGGTAGAGTGCGTAAAATCGTTTCATGTATTTTTTTTTTTACATGAATGCAAAAATACGCTTTTTGTTTACACCCCCGCTATCAGCTGGGCTTCAAAACCAGCGCGCTCGCCCGCCAGTTTCAAAAACGGAAATTCCCGCTCCAGCTCATCGATGAGCGCCAGTTGTTGGCGCAGGAACTGCTGGTGGGCGGCCGATTGCGGGTGAAAAGGCCGGTGGCGGCCCGCCGTAACGATTTTCTCCACCCGCCGCATCAGGGCCGAGGTTTCCGCTTCGAAAAACGCCTGCCCGAAGCGCTCCCAGATGTATTCGACGGCTACGGAAGCGGGATGGATCATGTCCGCCTCGAAGAAGCGGTAATCGCGAAGCTCATCGATGGCGATCTCGTAGGAAGGAAAATAATGGATGAACCCGTTTTGGCTGGACAGCTCCTCCACGGCTAACAGAAGCGCCGCTTTGCTGCGCTGGTTCTCCACGAGCCCGTCGCGGATGTGGCGCACCGGGCTGACGGTGAGGATCACCTCCAGGGCCGGCAGGCGCAGTTTGAGCTCCTGCAGGGCAGGCTCCAAAGCCGCAATAACCTCCCGTACACTGAGGCGCCGCCGTTCGAAGTAGTGGCCCGGCAACTTATGGCAGTTGGCTACGACTGCTCCCGATTGCCGGCTCACAAACACATAAGCCGTTCCCAGGGTCAGGATCAGGCGGTTGGCGGAAAGCAGAAAGCCCTGCGCGCGGCGGTAGGCCTGGTTCATGCCTTCCAGAGCCTGCTCACGGCCCGGATGCGAAAAAGCGCCGTGGTGCCAGAAGCTGTGCCACAAGCCGAGATGCTCAAATAATTCCTCATCCCGGAAAGGCGCATCCTGCAACAGCCGCTCCAGCCCCCGGGCGATGGAAGCCGGGTTGTAGAGGATGCCAAACGGGTTGAGCAGGCTGTAGAAATGCCGCTCCTCCAGCCGCCGGCCGATATGCTCGGCGAAACAGGAGCCCATGCTCAGAAGCTGATCCTGGTAGCTGATCCGGAACGGGTATTCCGGCAGGGGGACGATGGTGCGGAAGTTGGGCATGGGGCAAAGGTAAGCAGTTTTCCAGTGCCGAAGGCATCCCTTCGGGATACGTCAGTTGGCAGAGCCCTGGCAGGCCAGGGTATGCCACGCTCTACGTCGGCGGCATCGAATACCGCGACGGCCGGCCGGAAGCCGTTTGGCGGGCTGCAATTCGTATCTTAACTTTGAGCATCACCCACACGGCAAATGGAACAACTGGAATATTTTCGCCTTTTTCACCCCCTCCGCCAGGCAGATTACGAGCTGCTGGCCTCGGAATACCGGCATAAAGCCTGCCGGAAAGGCGTGATCATTGTCCGGCCGGGTGAGGTGCAAAGGGAATTGCTGCTGGTTCGGGAGGGGGTTCAGATGTCCTTCTTCGATGCAGATGATAAAATCCACGTCACGGCCTTTACCTACCCACCCAACCTGTCGGCCATTCCCGGCTCATTTTTGCTGCAGGCGCCATCGCAGTATTATTTGCAGTGCTTGACGGATAGCACCTTTTACACGCTTTCGCATGAAGCCCTTCAAAGGCTTTTTGACCAGTCGCAGGAAATCGAGCGGCTGTTCCGGAAGATGACGGAGGCCATCCTTGTGGGGGTCATCGGCCGGCACATGGAGTGGCATGCACTGTCCATGGAAGAACGTTTCAAGGCCTTTGCCCGGCGCAGCCCCCATTTGCTGCACATGGTTCCGCACAAATACATCGCCTCCTACCTGAACATCGACCCCACCAATTTCAGCAAGCTGTTCAACAGCGTGAAGTTCTGATATCTTGGTCTGCACCAAGATTGTTTTGACCGGGCTGCCCTTCCTTTGCAGAAAAAAATGATGAACGCAAGCATGAATGCCCCGGCCTGGCTCGACTCCGGGGAGTATCCCTTTACTTCCCGCTATTTTACCGCCAACCGCCAACGCCTGCACTACATAGACACGGGGGAAGGCGAACCCTTCTTATTTGTGCACGGCGCCCCATCCTGGAGTTTTGACTTCCGCAAGGTGATCCAAAGCCTTTCGGCCCGCTACCGCTGTATTGCCCCCGACCATATCGGCTTCGGGCTGTCCGGCAAACCGGAAAACTACGATTACAGCACTCCAAACCACAGCGCCACCCTGGAGCGGTTCATCGGCCAGCTGGGGCTCAGGGACATCACCCTCGTCCTCCACGATTTCGGCGGGCCCATCGGCTTTAACTACGCCCTGAGGCATCCGGACAATGTGAAGCGAATCGTCGTGATCAACTCCTGGCTCTGGAGCAGCAAGAATGACCCGGACTTCATCCGGTTCAGCAAAATCCTGAACAGCCCGTTCCTGCCTTTTCTGTACCGGCGGCTGAATTTTTCGCCCCGCTTCCTGCTGCCTAGGTCCTTCGGGGAAAAAAAGATCTCCAAGCACATTTTGAAGCATTACACCCGGCCGTTCCGGAATGCCGCGGAGCGCAACGGAGCACTGGCATTTGCACGCTCCCTTTTACATGACCAGGATTGGTTCGATGCTCTATGGGCGAAAAAGGAAGCTCTTGCAGACAAACCGATGTTGCTCATCTGGGGGATGAAGGACAACTTCGTCAAACCGCCTTATTTGGAAAAATTCCTTTCGGGTTTTCCCCGGGCAAAGGCCATCCGCCTGGAAAACTGCGGGCATTTTCCGCAGGAGGAGGAGCCCGGGGCGGTGGCAAGGGGGATTCTGGAGTATTTTGGTTAGTTTTTGCAAAACCCTATCTTTCCTCCAAAAATGCATACCTCCGACTTCCGCCGCTACGCCCGTCAACTGGCCGACTGGATGGCCGATTATTTTGAAAACGTCGAACAGTACCCCGTTAAACCGCCGGTGCAGCCGGGCGACATCAAAAAACAACTGCCCCCCGGGCCGCCCCTGCAGGGCGAGCCCTTTGAGCAACTTATGGCGGATTTCGATAACATCATCATGCCGGGCATGGCCCACTGGCAGCACCCGCAGTTTTTCGCCTACTTTCCGGCCACCCGTTCGGCGCCATCGGTGCTGGCGGAAATGCTCACGGCCGCTATCGGCGCACAGTGCATGATCTGGTACACCTCGCCCGCCGCCGAAGAACTGGAGGAGCGCTGCATGGAATGGCTGCGCGAAATGCTGGCCCTGCCGGCCGGCTGGGTGGGCGCTATCCAGGAAACCGCTTCGGCCGCCACCCTGATTGCCCTGCTGATGGCCCGCGAGCGCATCAGTGGTTTCCACATCAATCAGAAAGGCTGGCACGGCCAGCCCAGGCTGCGGGTATATGCATCCGAACACGTCCACTCTTCCATTCCCAAAGGCGTGCGCATCGCCGGCTATGGGGAGGAAAACCTGGTGCTCATCCCCACCGATGAAAACTTTGCCATGCTGCCGGAAAAACTGGAGGAGGCGATCCGAAAGGACCTCGGCCAGGGCTATCAGCCTGCCTGCGTGGTGGCCGCCCTGGGCACGACGAGTTCCACCGCCATCGACCCCATCCGGCCCATCGGAGAGATATGCCGGAAGTACAGGCTGTTTTACCACATCGACGCCGCCTACGCCGGCACGGCCCTGCTGCTGCCGGAGATGCGCTGGATGAGCGACGGCATCGAGCTGGCCGACAGCTTCGTCTTCAACCCCCACAAGTGGATGTTCACCAATTTCGACTGCACGGCCTTTTTCGTGCAGGACAAACAACTGCTCACCGGCACTTTCAGTATCCTGCCCGAATACCTGAAAACCCCGATCGACCGGCAGGTGAATAACTATCGCGACTGGGGCATCCAGCTGGGGCGCCGCTTCCGTGCCCTGAAGCTGTGGTTCGTCATCCGCACCTACGGCCTGGAAGGCCTCCAGGCCCGCCTGCGCGAGCACATCCGCATCGGCCAGTGGCTGGCCGCCGAGATCGAAAAAGAACCCGATTTCGAACTGCTTGCGCCCGTGCCGCTCAACCTGGTTTGCTTCCGCTACCGCCCCGAAGGCGATTTCAGCGAGGACGAGCTCAACCGGCTCAACGAACAATTGCTGCAAAGCCTCAACGACAGCGGAAAGATACTTCTGACCCAAACCAAACTGAACGGAAAGTACACCATCCGCATGGTCTCCGGGCAGGTGGAAACGATACAGGAGGATGTGGAAAGGGGGTGGCGGCTGGTCCGGGAGATGGCGAGGGAACTGGTTGGTTAAATGGCAGGGAAAAGGCCGATCCTCAATTCCCGGGCAGCTGCCCGCATTTTTTTGTCAAGGGTAAGTAAAGTTGCGCCGGTTTCTCCGGCAACTATCAGGTAGCAGGCATCATACACTGTGACACGCTGAGAAAATGCGAGAGCAACCGCCGAACGAAAAACCTCCTGCATCGAACTCCATTCATCGATAAGGCTGAGGATATCCTGGAGAATGGGCAGTACTTCTTCCGAAGGAAGGCCGGCGAAGCGGTGAAGCTTCCAAAGGGCGTTGCCTGCCTCAGCCGGCCCCTCAGTTCCAGTCCGCCATCTCTGCATTTTCCAGGAACAGCTCGCGGTTCCCGCCGTCGGCATCCATGATCCACAAGTCTTTGCGGGCATTGGGGGTGTTGAGGGTATGGGTAAAAGCCACCTGCGCGCCGGTCGGCGAATAACGGGGGTCGAGGTCGTTGGCGCCGCCCGGCTTATCGCCTGATAACCCGATGCCGGCGCCGCCCGTCAGGCTGAGTTCAAAGATGCGGGCGTCGAGCTGCCTGCCGGAGGCGTTTTCAAAGCCGGAAACGTCATAAGTATAGAGAATCCTGCTTCCGTCGATGTAAACCGCCGGCCCGCCCTCCGCACCGGGAGCGGCAGCCAGGAGGGTATCCAGGATGGCCCCGTCGGAGGGGCGGAGTTTGAAGATGATGCTGTTGTATGGCAATACGCCGCGCCGCCGGGCAGCGATGTAATTGCCAGGCCCGTTCCAGTCCACCTCCACCCACGATTGATCGGCCGGAGCCTCGGCCAGCAGCTTCAGCCCGCTGCCGTCGCGGTTGATAACGTACAACTGGTTGTAGTACATATACAAGAGGCGGGCCCCATCGGGCGACCAGCAAAAGTCCAGCTCGAAATTGTCGTATCCGGCCACCGGAACCGCGGCAGTGATTTTGCGGACACTTCCCCCCTCCCGGTTCATGGTAAACAGGTGCACTTCGAAATCTTCAAAGGACAGGAAGGCGATCAGGTCGCGCTGGGGGCTCATGCGGGGCCGCCAGCTGCTTTCGGTGCGCCGGGTGAGCCGGGCAAGCCTGCCCTCCTGGTCAGCTCCGAAGATATCGTACTTGCCTTCCGATTTGCGAACGAAGGAGATCGGCAGTTCGGGGAAATCTTCCGTCCGGAAATGCCATATTTCACCAAATACGCGACAGCCTTTTCCGTCATCGGCTATGGCCTGCCAGTAATAATCGGTGGCGTAGTCCAGAGCTTCCAGCAAATAGGTGGTGTCAGGATAATTTTCCAGGAGTTGAAGCCCGTCGGGTTCGTCATCCCAATACAACACCAGATCGAAAGTGAGGGTATCCTCCTCGTTTTCATCAGTGGATTGCCATGAAAGTTGTACGGACAGAGGAAGCCCCGTGGCGCCGTCGGGTGGTTGGGGGTTGGAAGGTTTTGAAGGCGGCAGGTTGGCCGGCGCGGCCGGCGCCATTACCAGCGTCACTTCCGAAGTCAGGCCTTCTTCAATGGAGATTCCGACGATCTCCTCGCGATAACCGTCGCGCCTGGCCCGCAGGGAATATTCCCCCACCGGAATGGAATCCATTAAGAACCGCCCGCCGGCATCGGAAGTAACGGTCTGCGTGGCCGGGTTGGTCGACAGGAATACATTGTCCAGCGTATCCTGGGATTCACTGAGCACCAGCCCGCTGAGCCGGCCATAAGCCTCATATTCGATGGGGGACTCCCGGCAACTGAAGGCCAGGGCGAGGAACAACCACCCATATCGCATCAGAGTTTTCATCATCCCGGAGATTAGGGTTAAGTAATGGAATCGCTCTGCCTGAAGCCTTTCAGTCATTGAGGTAAACCCTCAGCCCCAGGCGGGCGCGCCAGAACATATCGTCGTACTTGCCGTGTTTCAGGTCATCGACTTCATCGCTGAAAACGAAGTCCTGGCCTACAGACAGTGCAGCCCCCAGCGAGGGGTTGAACCGGTATTCGAGCCCCAGGCCGGCATGGGCCTTCCAGTAGGCATTGCCGCCGCCCTGAAAGCCGTGGGCCTGGTCGAACAACATGCCTCCGCCGCCGTAAAGGAATGGCGAGAAGCGATCCTGAGGCAGCAGGCGCACCAGCAGGCTCAGGCCGGCATAGCTCGCTTTTTCCTCGTAGCGCTCGGTGGAAAGCCTGCTCATCCCATAGTTGATGCCCAGTGCGTAACGGGGCGACAGGAAGAGGCTGGCGCCCATATCGAGCCCGGGTTCGGGCCTGGCATCCGGAAAATCGCCGTTGTAGAGCATACCCAGGGCGTTCACCTCAAAGCTCGCCACGGGTTGATACTCCATGTTTTCCCGCCCGAAGATATCCGTCTGCTGCAACTGATCCCGCTCGCGCGAATAGGCGCGCACCAGGCGGATGGCCTTTTCTTCTTCCCCGCCTTTCACTTTCCACAAGCCGTCGATAACGCCTTCGATGACCAGGCTGTAAACGGCCATTTCGATGGCTTCCGTCACTGCCATTTCCGAAGGTTCGTTAAACGTAAAGCCGGTTTCGGCCTCCAGCAGGCGCTTGAACCGCACGAAGCGGAAGACGCCCACATCGACGGCCTGGGAGAGAATGGTTTTGGAAGTGTAAACCGTTTTGAGCACCTTGCCGTTGCTGGTGGAGATAGCGCGCAGGTAAACCGTAACGCGGTCCTGCCGGTACTGGCTGGAGCCTCCGGCGCCGAAATACCGCAGCCCTGCGCCGCCGGTGAGGATGTTGGCGTCGTAGGAAACGATGCCGCCTTCCAGGATCACCCCGGCGAAAAGCAGGGGCGGAAGCAGGGGTTGCTCTCCTTCCGCCTGCTCATACTGGGCGCGGCTGGAACGGATGATCTTGCGCTCATTGAGCAGGTCCCCAACGTTTTCCCGCTCGATGGGAACGAACCAGCCTGACTCTTCCATCGCCCTGATCAGGATATTGGCGCCGCCCTGGGTGACAGCGGTGGACCAGTTGGCCCCCAGTTCCGAGGGCTTGTACTGGCCGGTCTGGTCGCGGAAGCGATAAACCGCGGCCACCACCTTTTCGCGGGGAGCAGGCAGGGTGCGCAGCAATGGCGTTATGGTAGTTTCCTCCCCCAGGCGGGCGCTCCTGGTCTGGAGGGGCTGATGCAGGTAAGCGCCGCAGCCCCACCCCAGGAATAGAAGGAGAAAAGTGGCCAGAAAAGGAAAGTATTGCCGTTTCATGGCTTTAGAGTTTGGGTCCCGGATTTTCAAAACGCTTCAACCCATCCCGGATCGTCAGGGCCAGTCCAATACCCGGCCACCTGGCTGTAAAAGCGGGGCGGCCGGGCCAAACCAAACTCTAAATCCGGGAAGTTTGTGACTTTCCCTAGAAATAGGGTATCGTGATCTGTGTCTGCCCGCCGGTGCTGAGGTCAAAAATGTTGATTACGATGCCGTCCAGCCCCGAGAGGATGTCGATCTGAAAGTCTCCCAGCAGGTAGGATCCCGGCTCCAGCCCGCTTTCTCCGAACTGGGCCTCGATGATTTCCCGCGAGAGCTGGTTCAGCAACTGCCGGTTCAGCGCCTCGCTGAAGGATTCCAGCACGCCTTCGCCTTCCTCCTGCCGGCGGGCTTCCTCAGGGTCTTCGAAAGTATCCTGAGCCGTGGCGGCGCTCAGCAGCCAGCTATAGTTCAGATAGTGGCCGCCAAAAGCCGGGTTTTTGGGCTGATAAACCAAATCCTGCCCCAGCCCCCTCAAAACGCAGGCCAGCAGGGCGAGCACAGCACAGATAATTTTTGCCGTTTTCATGCTTCGGGCTTTATCATTCAGTATAATCCGCTTCCTTCTTTGTCCTCCCGTTCGAGGCTCTTTTTCGTCTCCTCCCGGATTTCCAGTTCCCGGTTCACTGCGGCGGCGGCCAGCCTGGCCAGCTCTTCGATGAACTGTGGCTGGGGCTGGAGCGGATATTCGAAAGCCTGGCCTTCATCGATGAATATTCTCGCCCAGCTCGCCATGCCCCGGAAGGGCAATTCCTCGATGCGGATAACGTAATCCCGGGCTTCGGCGGGAGGCTCCCAGGCCTCCTGAAAGGCGTAAAAAAAATCGCGCCCGGCCCGCGTCCGGGTCTGGTCGAGCAACAGGATATCAGCTCCACCCGATTCCTCCCGCTGGCTGTCCTGCACCTTTTCACGGCTCACCGGCGACAGCTTGCCGAAATAGCGCTGGCCTTCCACCTTACTGGCGGCCGCGACGAGCCGGGCCGATTCGTAAACCCGCAATTGCGCCATGAAATAATCCTCTTCAAGGCGGTTGACGGATGTGGTGCAGAGCAGTTTTGCGCTGCCGCCCGGCAAACTGAAACTGCCGCCCTGGACGCTGCTGGATATGTTGCCGTCTTCATCCTGCCTTTCCAGCCGCAGTTCATAGGTGAAACTCCTTGCTCGGAAAGCCAGGTTTTCACACCACACTTCCACGCGGGTGGCGCCCGCTTCTTCCACGCTTTCCATCTGGATGCGGATGGAGTCCCTGTCCTGCCCGGGCGCCAGGGCCGGCAGGATAGCCAGTAATATGCCGAAATACTTTGCGGGTCTCATTGATTGGTTTCATCGGCGAGGCTGCTCCGTAGAGCCCCGGAGGGGCCAGGCCGCCTTCACCGGCCTGCCGCCCCTCCGGCCCCTTTTGGCAAGTATGCTTCACTTTGTGTTTCCACTCAGCATTTCCAAACAGACAGGCCTAATCTTTCTGAACCACCTTGGCATTGTTCCAGTCGCCGATCTGGTCGATCGTGGAATAGTGCCCATGGCCTTCCTGGAGAACATCGGCCTGGTTGTACAAGCCATCCTGATAGATCCAGGAGTAGTTGTCTTCACCCGTTTGGGACACCTTTGCCAGGTTGTAGTCCTTCAGCTGATAAATATCCGATCCGTTGTTCAGGCCTACCTGCGTCACTTCGGCATTGTTGTAGCCACCCGTCCACCAGGTGCCGTCCTGATAGATATTCGACCTGTTGTTATCGCCTTCCTGATATACTTTAGCCTGGTTGAAACGGTTGATCTGGGTAGCGGAGGAAGCGTTGTTGTTGCCGTACTGTTCCACTTTGGCGGTGTTGTTATCGCCGTATTGGCCCAGGTAGGAAGAGTTGAAGTTTCCGGCCTGAGTGACTTCCCCTTTATTTACCCAACCGCTTTGCTGTGCGCTGGAGTAGTTGTAATTGCCGCGTTGGTTTACCCACAGTTCATTGCTGCTGCCCCATTGCCCCCCATAGGAGCCGTTGCCTGTGCCTTCCTGGTTGATGCCGGCCTTGTTCATGGCTCCCATCTGGCTCAGTTGAGAGTAGTTGCCGTCACCGATCTGGTTGGCCTGGGCTTCGTTCTGCCAGTATCCCTGATAGATATACGACGAGTTGCCGGCGCCGTCCTGGTTCACACCAGCCTTGTTCTGATAGCCCCACTGGTCCACGAAGGAGTAGTTGCGGGAGCCGATCTGGGTAATGCCGGCTTCATTTTCCTGGCCGCTCTGAATGGCCTGAGAAAAATGGCCGGCGCCGTTCTGGCTGGTAAGGGCCTTGTTGCGTTCTCCGTATTGGCTGGTATAGGACATGTTGAATTCGCCTTCCTGGAGGGTGCTGAATTCGTTTCCAACGCCGCTCTGATAGTTCATCGAGGTGTTGGCGTTCCAGTTCTGGTAAACGTAAGCCACGTTAGCATTGCCATACTGCTGGTTTTCGGCTACGTTGTCTTTGCCGAATTGGTCGATATCACTCTTATTGGCCTGGGCCATGGCCATGGTGACACCCACCAAAAAAGCAATGATGAGGATGATTGGCTTTCTCATGGTATGTTTTTTTGGTTTAGAATAAGGGTACAATTGCACTCGCCACAGGCTTCGAAAAAAGCCCGCGCCACAGGCGCCTGCCTGCAGCTTTAACTTCCCGGGCCTCCTGATGAGGCAAGAGCCTGGCCCAAATTATTCTCAAAAACAAAAAAAGCGTTCAATTTCCGGCGGGCGCTTGCGGAAGGGAAAAGACACCGCCTCAACATGGGGAGATGACAACCGCAACGCCATCCGCAACTCCACAGCTGCGATTCCCGGACGTTCACAGGGCTATGCGGTCAGCTATTCAAAAAGGGTTTGAGGAATTCCTGGGGGAAGAGCGTTATGCAATAAACTCACTTGCCCCTCTTTTGAAACAAGTTAGGGCCGCTCTTCACGCAATATCCTGCCATAAACACGCACAATCCTGCCATCAGAGGGCATCCTCCTGGCTGTGCATCCATTCCACGGGCCGGCAGCCGTAGTGGCCTTCGAAGAGGCGCGAAAAATAATCGGGATGGTAAAATCCGACCCGGGCGGCCAGTTCCTTTACGCTATCCACTTCTCCATCTTTCAGCAAATCCATAGCACATTTCAACCTGAATTGCTGTATGTACTGGTTGGGGGTCAGGCCTGCCAGTTTTTCCAGCCTGCGGTAAAAATTGCGTTCGCTCATACACAAAGCATACGCGATATCGGCAATGACGACGTTGTGGTTTTCGATATTGGCCATCAGATAGCAATCGACCTCCTGAAGCCATTTCTGTTGTGCGGGGTTAAGCCTTCGCTGCTTTTGTTTCATCGTTTCCGGGATTTGGGCCCTTTTCCGGAATTGGAATCGGGCCTATTCCGGGGAGCCCTCATATTATTGATTTCCTGCATTACAAGTATTCTATAGTGAAAACACCTCTGAAAAATATTGAGTTCTATGCCCTGCTGATTGTTGAAAGCGACACCGGAATTCTTCCTACCTTCCCCCCCCAAGGCTGGCGAAATGAAATACATCACAAACATCTTCTATTTGCTTCGCTTCACCCTCATGGCCTTCCAGGCCAACCGGGAGAATGGGCGTTACCACCGGAAAGTGCGCAAAAGGGCCGAAGCCCTGTTGCGCCGGTCGCGGGAATTGAACGATGGCAGTATCCCGGAAAAGGCGTACCTGAAAATCCAGTGGTACATGGTGTCCACGCTCTTCATGGGCAAGCTGGCCGCCCATCTGGCCGGGGCCCGGCTCGGGCCCGGCGGGGAGGCGGCATACTGTCGCCTGGGCGCGCTGATCGGCCTTTCGGATATCCTGGTGGATGATTACCGCCTGCCTGGAGCCCAGGTAGAGGCCCTGCTGCATCAGGCAGGCGAAACTGCGATCGGGCAGGTTTTTCACCTGTACTACCAGGCCCTGCTGCAGGCAGCAGGAGCAGGCCGGGCCGAAGCCCTGGAAAAGGGGATGCTGCAGTTGATCCGCTTCCAGCACGACAGCCTGCGGCAGTTCGATGCCGGCATCAGCCGGGCGGAAACCGAAGCGGCCACCCTGGGCAAGGGCGGAGCCTCCCTGCAACTTTGTGCTGCCCTGCTTCCCGTCCGGCATGATTCACTTCAGCAGGCATTCTACGAGCTCGGCGGATTCATCCAGGCCATGAACGACGCCCAGGATATGCACAAGGACGCCCGCGACGGCGTCATCACCTTCGTGCGCTTCTGCAGCAGCTTTCAGGAAGTACAGGCTTACCTGGAAGCCCGCCGCCGGGCCTGTTTCCGGAGGTTCCGGGCCCTGCCCCTGCGACGGCGCCGAAAAAGCTACTTCCTCTTCTGCTTCAACGCCATGCACGTGCTCATCAACTACAAACTCAACCACTATACGCGCCTCTGCGGAGGCGAGCTGGACTTCGCGAAGTTAGCCGCAGGGAACAGCCGGGACTTCCGAATTAACCCCTTTTCCATCCGCTTCGTGCGGGCCTGCCTGGGGCGCATCCTCGCCTTCGGCCCCCATGCCCGGGAATAAGAGCTTGCCGGCCTTATTTCAGAAACCTTTTCTTTTTACTAAATTGCATCGTTTTTTACCTTTTCCCTCCGAAAAACTCGATGAATGGGATTATTTGACCGCCTTTTCGGCGCAAAGGCTGAAGAACTACAGGAACCGAAGATCAGCTTTGGGCGCTACAGCGATTCTTATAAGGACCGCTCCCGGTACACGGCCTGGGACGCAGCCCTCGACCACTTTGAGAAAAAGGAATACCTGGAGAGCTATAAGCAGTTCTTTTTTTACCTGAGGGACGAAGAGGAAGACAACGTCCGCTATGAAGAAACGAAAGGAGGCCTGAAGTTCGAGCTGTTTCAGGGTTCCAAAAAGATCAGCGGGCTGGCCACGCCGCACAAGGTATGGGTGGAGTCAAGGGTTGTCAAAGCCGAAGCCCTCAACGTCGGGTTCATGCGGCGGCTTATGGAGCAAAACTACAACCTCCGCTACAGCCGCTTCGCCCTCGACGATGAAGGCAACATCGCCATCGTGTTCGACACCTACACCCTCGACGGCTCCCCCTACAAGCTCTATTACGCCCTGAAGGAACTGGCCACTAAAGCCGACAAGCAGGATGACCTGCTGCTGGAAGAATTCAAGATGCTGCAGGCGGTCGACGCCTCACACAAAGAAGAACTACCCCAGGCGGAAAAGGAAGTCAAGTACGGCTTCTTCCGGGAAAAAACGAAGCAGGTGCTGGATGAGATCGACAACGGCAAGCTCGACAAAGCCCAGTACCCGGGCGGCATCGCCTACCTGCTGCTTGACCTCATCTACCGCCTGGACTACCTCATCAAACCGGAGGGTTTTATGATGGAAACCCTGGAAAAACTGCACCGGCAGTACTACGAGAACGACAACCTGCCGACGGCGTCCAAAAACCAGGTTTTGTGTAAGGGCTTCCGGCAGTTGATGGAGCGGGATAAAGCCGAATTCTTCAAGGAGATGTACCGCGTCCGCTCCACCTTCGGCATCACCCACAGTGTCACCCACGACCGCGTCGCCGGCCTTATCGATGCCCAGTTGTCGCACATGGACTGGTACAAGGAACACGGCTGCCAGGCCGTGGCCATGGCCATCCCCGGTTATATCGTCGGGCAGTGCATGTTCAACTTCGCCGTGCCCAAGCCCGACCGCGACCTTTTTCACCTGTACTACCAGATAACCGAACCGGAGTACTTCCGGCAACTGGGCTTTCCCGTCATTTACTACGACACGGCCTCCGGCCAGTTCGACAAACGCGCGATCAGGCGGGCCATAACCCAGATCGTGGAAAAAAACAAGCCCTACTACCCACGCCTCAACCCCGCAACAAGCTCCCTCAGCTTCGACAGCATGCCCGATTTCGCCCAGTCCTTCCTGCTGATGGCCCGCGACCTGGACATGGCCAAAACCGACTGAGCGGGAAGGATGTTAAAATGGTATGGATAGTAATTCATTCACATGGCCCTGACAACTGACACCATCCGCAACATACTCGAAGAAGTAACGGACCCGGAAATCCCCGTGCTCACAGTTGCCGACCTGGGCATCATCCGGGATATCCTATTGCATGAAGACGGCCTTGTGGAGGTCGTGATCACACCCACCTATTCCGGCTGCCCGGCCATGAACACCATCGAAGTCAATATCCGCGCAATACTGCAGGAAAAGGGTTGCCACAATGTCCGGGTCACAACTATCCTGCACCCTGCCTGGACGACGGACTGGATCACGGAGCGGGGCCGGCAGCGCCTGAAGGAATACGGGATCGCCCCTCCGGCCAAAGGCACTGTGGACAAAAATGCGCTGTTTCAGGAAAGCCCCACCGTACAATGCCCCCAATGCAGCTCTGCGAACACCGAAATGGTCAGCCAGTTCGGCTCCACTGCCTGTAAGGCCTTGTACCGCTGCCTGGACTGCAGAGAGCCTTTCGATTACTTCAAGTGCCATTAATTTTTAGCTTTGCAAAAACACGCACGGTATGGAAGACGGCAGCATCCTCTTAGATATAAAAAACGAGATAGGAATTATCACCCTCAACCGCCCGAAAGTTTACAACAGCTTCAACAGGGAAATGGCGCTATCCCTGCAGGCTGCCCTCAGGCTATGCAGGGAAGAACCCAAGGTGCGCGCCGTTTACCTCACCGGCAATGGCAAGGCTTTCAGCGCCGGGCAGGACCTCCAGGAAGTGTTGTCGGAAAACGGGCCAAGCCTGACGGCCATCCTGACGGAGCACTACAACCCTATCATCACGAGCATCCGGGAGCTCGAAAAGCCCGTGGTCGCTGCCGTCAACGGCGTCGCTGCCGGCGCCGGCGCCAATATCGCCCTGGCCTGCGATGTGGTTGTGGCTGCCGAATCCGCTCCCTTCATCCAGGCCTTCAGCAAAATCGGGCTCATCCCCGACAGCGGCGGCACTTTCTTCCTGCCCCGCCTCATCGGCTTCCAGAAAGCCTCCGCACTGATGATGCTGGGCGATAAGGTAATGGCCAGAGAGGCCGAACAAATGGGCATGATCTACAAGGCCTTGCCCGACGACACCTTCGCGGAAGAGTCCATGAAACTGGCCGAAACCCTCTCCCGAATGCCGACCAAAGCCCTGGGCTACATCAAACGCGCCCTCAATTTCTCCATGTCCAACACCCTGCCCGCCCAACTGGCCATCGAAGACCAACTGCAGTCCGCCGCCGGCCATACCCACGACTATCAGGAGGGCGTACAGGCTTTCCTCGAAAAGAGGAAACCGGGCTTTAAAGGGTATTGAATGGCCGGATGGCTGCTGGCGCGCCGGCATCCGGCATAAAAACCACCGCTGCCGGCCCGGGCAGGCCAGAGCGTCCGGCAATCACGGGTTTAACCTGATAATTGCCGCTGCCGGGCAGGCTGGCGGTGGAAATCGTTGCGGGATAATTACATGATTAAGCGCGCTTTGAGAGGCCGGAAAGGGAAATTAATGAAAAGGGGGAGATGAAACAGCTTCTACCTCCCCCGGTAGCTTTCACAGCTTAAATTGTTTTCATTCAACTTCATGGGTGCAACAGCGTAACTAAAATTCTGGGGTTTGGTTAATGCAGATTGTTCTCAGTTGTCAGGTACAAAGAAGAACAAAAAGAAACGGCCGGTCAATAGCCCTTTCCCCTCTCCCACCCGATTTAGGATTGTTTAACCACAGCGCGCCCTGCCCGGGGCGATTTGTTAAGCAACAAAAACCATTTAAATCGCTCATTATAAACCGCTTACACAAATTGTTAAAACCGCCATATCAAACCCATAAAAACTTTAACATCTGCAAAGGGGGTATTGGCGCGCCAATCGTGGCAATCGCATTTGGAACAAACCTTCAGCCGGATTATGAGCGGTGGGCGCATCCTGGCTAGTCGTCAGACGGCTTTGAGCCGTCTGACGACTCAACCCGGCTTCCCGGCAGGATGCGCATACCGGCATTTGATGCAAAAAAGTTAAATGCGATTTGCCCTGGCGCGCCAATCGGGGCAGGTTCGGGTGAAGGGATTTTATTTTATATTTGCCTAAAGGGCTAGACTCCGGGGAGATCAGATTTGAACAAGCAAAACTTAACCCGCATCACAGCGCATGCCACAACGCCCGAAAAAGACGGCTCTTGAAGTAAAACCCGGCGTGCCGCAGCCAGGGAGCCTCAACCCCAATATGCCGAGGCTGCAGCGCCGGCAACTGACGGTGGAGGAATACGTAGCCGGCATCCGTCAGGGCAGGCGCTCCGTGCTCGGGCAGGCCATTACGCTGATCGAGAGCACACGGCCGGACCATCAGGCGCTTGCTCAGGAGATTATCGGGCGCTGCCTGCCGCACAGCGGCCGGTCGATGCGCATCGGCATTACCGGCAGCCCGGGTACCGGCAAAAGCACCTTCATCGAAGCTTTCGGGCTTCACCTGCTGAACCGGGGCCACAGGCTGGCCGTGCTGGCCATAGACCCCAGCAGCCCGCTGAGCCACGGCTCCATCCTCGGCGACAAAACCCGCATGGAAAAACTGGCCGCCAGGGAAGAGTCCTTCATCCGCCCTTCTCCTGCCGGAGATTCGCTGGGCGGCGTGGCGCGCAAAACGCGCGAAGCCATCATCCTCTGCGAAGCCGCCGGTTATGACACCATCATCATCGAAACCGTCGGCGTGGGCCAATCCGAAACGGCGGTGCACTCCATGACGGACTTTTTCCTGCTGCTGCTGCCCGGCGGAGGCGACGAGCTGCAGGGCATGAAACGGGGCATCGTCGAAATGGCGGACCTGATCGCCGTCAACAAAGCGGACGGGGAACGATTGCCGCTGGCCCGGAAATCCCGGCAGGAATACCGCAACGCCCTGCACCTGTTCCCCCCAAAAGAGAGCGGCTGGACGCCGACAGTAGAGGTTTGTTCCGCCACCACCGGCATGGGCATTCCGGAGATATGGGAACACATCCTCGCTTTCAGGCAGACGGCTTCCGGAAACGGTTATTTTGAAAACCGGCGGCGCAAACAGGCGCGCTACTGGCTGTTTGAAACCATCGACAACCAGCTGCGCGAAGCCTTTTTCCGCCACCCCGCCGTCCGCGAAAAACTGAAAAGCATGGAAGAAATGGTCCTGGCAGGAAGGAAGTCCTCCTTCCAGGCCGCGGAGGAACTCCTGGCGCTATTTCTCCAAAAAGATGGCCTCGCCTCCTGATGGCCGTCAAAAGTGGGCGGTTTGCAGAAAAAAGCGAACCACACCTGCGTTTGCCGCATTTTTATAGTGTGATGACCCTTATTAAATTTAGATCAAAACAAAACCAATAACGTCCATGAGATCACTAATCACAGCAGTGGTGCTGATCGGCCTGGGGCTGATCCTCTTAGTCGGTGGCTGCAACAGCTACAACAACTTCGTCGACATGGAAGAGAATGTCGAAAACGCCTGGAGCAAAGTGCAGAGCGCCTACCAGCGCCGGGCCGACCTCATCCCCAACCTGGTCAACACGGTCAAAGGCGTTGCCGAATTTGAGAAGAGCACCCTTACGGAAGTGACCAACGCCCGCGCCCGCGCCACCAGCATCAATATCGACCCGGCCAACCTGACGCCGGAAAAGATGAAGGAATTCCAGGATGCCCAGTCCGGGCTCAGCCAGTCGCTGGGGCGCCTTTTGCTCATTTCCGAAAACTACCCGCAACTGCGGGCCAGCGAAAACTTCCGGGAATTGCAGGTCCAGCTGGAGGGCACCGAAAACCGGATCAAAGTGGAGCGCGACCGCTATAACGACGTGGTCACGCAATACAACAAAAAAGTGCGCCGCTTCCCGGGCAGCATCTTCGCCGGCATGTTCGGCTTCGGCCAGAAAGCCCAGTTCGAAGCAGAAGCCAGCGCCCAGGACGCGCCGGATGTGAATTTCGATTTCGATTAAACCACAACCTTAATTGCATCCCGTTTTCCGCTGCTGAAAAGCATCCGCAGGCGGCGGAAAACGGGTGCAGCCAAACCGACTGCAATGACCGGATTCTTCAAGCCTGAGGAAGAAGAACGCATAATCCGGGCCATCCGGGAGGCGGAGCGCAATACCTCCGGCGAGATCCGCGTGCACCTGGAAGCCGATTGCAAAAGGGAGGCCTTGCAGGAGGCTGTGCGCACCTTCCGGCGCCTGGGCATGCACAAGACAGAGGCGCGCAACGCAGTGCTCATCTTTATCGCCCCCGAGCGCCGCGAATTCGCCATCATCGGAGACAAGGGCATCAACGAAATGGTGCCTGAGCATTTCTGGGCGGAAGAGCGCGACCTCCTGCAGGAGCACTTCCGCCGCGGCGCTTTCGCCGAAGGCATCTGCCTGGCCATCAGCCACGCCGGCGAAAAGCTCAAAGCCTTTTTCCCCTATCAACAGGACGACACCAACGAATTACCCGACGATATTTCATATAGCTGACAGAATCATGCGCAGAACGATCTTTTTTCTTCTTTTAACTGCCCTGGCTTCCTTAACCTTCGGCCAGCCCCCCCTCCCGGCGCCAACCAACCAACTCGTGAACGACTTCGCCGGCATGCTCAGCCGGCAGGAGGCCATGCAACTCACCCGGAAACTGAACGATTACGCCCGGGAAACCTCGACCCAGATTGCCGTAATTACCGAGCCTTCCCTGGAAGGAGGCGATGCTTATGACCGCGCCCTGCGAATCTTCGAAGAATGGAAGATCGGTGGCAGCCGCGAGAAAAGCAACGGGGTGCTGCTGTATATCGCCCAGCAGGATCGCAAAATCCAGATCATGACCGGCTACGGCGCCGAGGGCTTCCTGCCCGACGCCATGGCCAAGCGCATTATCGATAACATCATAACCCCTGCTTTCCGGCAGGGGCGCTACTACGAAGGCATCGACCAGGCCGCCAGCGCGATCATGGACCTGGGCCGTGGAGAATATACCAATGAAAACGGCGGGCAGCGGGAGGCAAAAGGCGGCATTCCGGCCATACTGGTCATCGTCCTGCTGATTTTCCTGATCATCATTTTTTCCAACATGGGCCAGGGCGGCGATGACGATGACGACGACGGCGGCTACTACCGCGGCGGCCGTTACGACATGGGCCGCGGCCGGCGGCGGCATCGCGGCGGCGGATGGATTTTCTTCCCCTTCCCCGGCGGCGGCTGGGGAGGAGGAGGAGGCTTCGGCGGCGGTGGCGGCGGCGGTTTCGGCGGTTTCGGCGGAGGACTGACAGGCGGCGGCGGCGCGGGAGGCGGATGGTAGAAGGTGAATGGTGCAAGGTACAGGGTACGAAGCGCAGGAAAACCGGAATCCTGCATTAGGAAAAGAGCCTGGACATACGGCATGCTTATGATGAAGTATTATATACCATTGATTTTTCTGTTTTTCCTGCTCGCAGGAGCCTGTTTCCCCGTTTTGCAGAGCCGGTATGTAACGTCGGCCGACATCGAGCGGCTTCCGCAGCGCTATGATGCCCTGCCGGCAGCAGGCAATAACGGGAGCCCCTGCGGAAGCTGGGAATCCTACCTGCCCGACACCAACCACCTGGAGCATACGCCCATGCGGCACATCAGGGTGAATGTGCACTGGATGAACACGGAAGACACCCTGTTCCGGTTCACGGGAAAAGAAGCCGAGCTGTATGCCAAAAACCTCATCCGGGCCGCCAATTACGACCTGGACAAGAACCGCAGGATGTACCTGCCCTACGGGAATGAAACGACGGTGTATCCCACCCGATACCGCTACGTGCTGACGCCCCGGACGGGAGTAGCAGGCGACGACGGCATTTACTTCCATTACGACGATGAACTTTATTATTACGTTCACAGGGGAAAAAACCGGAACCTGTATCAGCGGGCCGTTTTTGACAAATACGGGGTGCAGATGGATACCGTGCTCAACATTTTTATCATGCCCCACCACCCCGACAGTGTGGCTTCCCCCACGTACAGCGCTTTCGGTGTTGGCGTCGCCCTGTCCAATGCCGTGAAAATCGCCGGCATCTACGCCAACCACAGCAAGCACGATGACTACTGGGGCTTCCGGGGAGTCTGGAACCACGAAGTTGGGCATATCCTGGGGCTGAGCCACGCCTGGACACGGGATGGCTGCGACGATACGCCAGAGCACAAGCAGGAGTGTTTTTCCAACAAGCAACCGCCCCCCTGTGATACGGCCACCTCCAACAACGTCATGGACTACGCCGCCGAACAGAATGCCTGGACGCCCTGCCAGATCGGGCGCATTCACCAGCGCCTCTCGGCAGAGAACAGCCCGGCCCGCAAATTTCTGCTCCCTGCCTGGTGCGAACTCAAAGACAGCATGGAAATCGTCATCCGCGACACTGTCACCTGGAATAGCGCCAGAGACCTGGAAGGGCGCCTTACCATCGGGCCCGGCGGGCAGCTCACCATCCGGTGCCGGGTTTCGATGCCGCCCGGAGGCCTGATCACCATAGCCCCTGGCGGGCGGCTCATCCTCGACGGCGCGCGCCTGCACAACGCCTGCGGCGAACAATGGGACGGCATCCTGGTGCAGAAAACGGGCAATTCAGCCGGCAGGCTGCTGCTCATCGGGGATCCGAAGCTGGAAGATATGAAACACGCGCCGGAGGAATAAGCACCGGCTCCATCGGGATGCTCACGCAGAAACGGGCGCCTTCCTCTTCCCTCGATTCAACCCATATCCGCCCGCCGTATTCCTCCACGATCTTCCGGCAGAGAGCAAGCCCGACGCCTGTGCCGGGATAGGATTGCACGGTGTGCAGGCGCTTGAAGATATCAAAGATGCGGCCGTGAAACTCCGGCGCTATGCCGATGCCATTGTCAGAAATCTCAAAATGATGCTGCCCCGCCTCAGCGCGGTAGCGAACCTCCACCCTGGGCGCGCCGCTTTTATTGTACTTGATGCCATTCTCGGCCAGGTTCTGAAACAGGGAGATCATGTGCACCCGTTTGGCGTACAGGGAGGGCAAAGCATCCCATTCCAGGCTTGCGCCGCTCTTCGAAATGAAATCCTGAAGGTTAAAGCGGATGGTTTCCATGACCTCGTTGAGGTTGACGACTCCCCACTCCTCCTCTTCGACCTCTTTGCCGATCCTGGAGAATTCCAGCAAAGCCTCGATGGTAGCATACATCTGCCTGGCGCCGTCTTCGGCAAACTGCAGGTATTCCATCATCTCCAGGTCGGTATCCCCATTGAACCTGCGGCGTATGAGAGAGAGGAAGCCCGTGACATTGCGCAGGGGTGTTTTCAGGTCATGGGAGGCCACGTAGGCAATCCGCTCCAGTTCCTGGCTGTTCCGCTCCAGCTTCTGGTTCTGGGCAGTGATCTGGTTTTTCTGGCCTTCCAGAGCCGCGTTCTGGGATTCCCGCTCGGCAAGCAGCGCATTCAGCCTGGCCTCAAAACGAAGGTTGCCCTGCTTGAGCATGCGCAACACCACCATCATACAAACAAGAATGGCGAGGTGGGCCAATTCAGAAGAAAATGCAGGAATATCAACCTCCGGAAAGGAGGCCGGTTGCCCGGCCGGCGCCTGATTGAGCAGATACAGTGCGACAATGAGCAGGAAAAAAAACCATTGCTCCCACCTGGAATCCAGGAAAAATATCACCAGCACCATCACAAAATAATAACCCGGAACAGCGGCGAACTGCGGGCCGTACAAATAATCAAAAAAGCCGAGAAAAGCCAGGCTCAGAAAGGCGTGCATGAAACGGGCAAACCTGTAGCGGCGCCGCTCCTGCAGCAGGATCACCATGGAGAAAAAGGGAATGGGCATCCACAGCAGCAGCCCTTCGAAGAGCCTGCCCGTGCGCAGAAGCTGAAAACACCCCGCTGCGAACTGTATCCCCACGGCCAAAAGGGCCAACTGGTTCAACAGGCGGATGTTGAACCTATCGCGCTCGGAGGCATCTTCGTGCCGGCCAATATCCATGATCCTCCTCCACCATTCGGCCATCTTGGAAATGTTACAGTTGGTTGATACTCCCACATGCCTCCTAAGGGAGCCCATGCAGCTTGAGCAGGGGAATGGAAAACGCTTATACCGGCCGGCAGTGGGTTTTGAGCACAACCTAGTGCTGTCGGCACTAGCTGCCGGTGCGGCATATATTTCGCCGCGCCGCAAAGTTTTGCACAAAACCTGCCGCAGCGGAGTATAAAAATAGTATTTTTTTTCTACCGGGCTGCAAAGTAAGGCCTAATATACTCCTGAAAGCTCCGGCAAGGCTGGCTCATAGGTATCCAATGCATCGTAGATGGCCTGGTGAACCCGCTCGCGGACGCGCTTTTCAAAAATCTTCCTGTTGCCGGCATCCGGATAGATGCGGTTGGAGAGAAAGATGAAGGACAAGCCCGTTTCGGGGTCGGCCCAGGCGCAGGTGCCGGTAAAACCCGTATGCCCGTATGACGTATAACTCATCCGGGCAGGGAACAAACCGCTCTCAAAGGCTTCTTCACTTGGCTTGTCAAAACCCAGGCCCCGGTGATTGCCGTGCCTGGCGCTGGTAAAGAAATCGATGGATTCGGGCCGGAGGTATTGAATGCCGCCGTACCAGCCGCCGTTCAGGAGCATCTGGAAAATAACGGCAAGGTCTCCTGTGTTGGAAAACAAACCGGCATGCCCGGCCACGCCGCCTGCCAGGGCGGCAGTTTCATCGTGCACATATCCATGCACCAGTTGGTGGCGCCAGCGGATGTCGTTCTCCGTTGGGGCGATCTCATCCGGGGGGAAGTGGCTCAGGGGGTTGAACAGGGTGTGGCGAAGGCCCAGAGGAGCGTAAAATCCGCGATAGGCCAGGCTGTCGAGCCCGGCGCCTCCCTTCCGCTCCAGCAGGCGTTGCATCAGGGCCAGGTTCACATCGCTGTAGCGGAACCGCCGCGCGCGCGGAGTGAGGCGCTCCACATCCGTCCAGATCTTTCTCCAGTACCTTTCGTCGAAATAGAAATCTTCCGCTACCTGTATGGAAAAGTGGCCCCTGGGCTCCGTGCAGAAATAGCGGCTGCATCCGGCATTGTTTTCGCCCCGCTCGAGAAGATATGGAATCACCGGCAAATGAGGCTGCAGGCCCGACTGATGGGACATCAGCTTGCGTATCGTGAGGTTTTTCAGGCGGGATTTCCGGCTCAGCTCCAGGTGGTATCGAAGCTTGTCGTTGACGCCAAACCTGCCTTCTTCATAATACTTCATGGCGACCAAAGTAGTAGCGGCAACCTTGGTCAGAGAGGCCAGGTCATAAAGTGCGCCCGGCCGGACAGGCTGCAGCGTATCATAGGTATGGTAACCGAAGGCCTTTTCGTAAACGACCGTACCGCCTTTGGCGACCAGCACCTGGCAGCCGGGAAAGGCGTGCTGCCCTATGGCCGTTCCAATTATGGCGTCGATGTACACCAGCTTTTCCGGTGCAATGCCCACCTGTTCGGGTATGCCGAAGCGAAGGCGGGACTGCTGCGTATGCAACCCCTGCCCTTTGCAGAAACTGTCGTTCAGGCCGAAAGGCAAGCTGCCGCGGGCAGGCACCCCACCGAATATCAACTGCGCAGCCAGAGACTGGGCCTGGTCGTCGCCGGAGAAAGCCTGAACCACCGCCAGGCTGGTGTCCAGCAGGGCAAGGTTGTCGGGCCGGCCGAAGTTGACGAGAACCAGCCCGGATTGCCGGGCTGCCTGCAATAGCGCGCCTGCCATAGCGCTGTCCAGGGAAATGCCGTGGAGCAATACAAACTGAAGGCTGTTTTTACTGCTGTCTTCCATCCGCAGGTCAAACAGAGCGGACCGGCTTTCATAAGGAGCATACCTGCCGAAAGCTTCATCGAAATACCGGCCCTCATCCGCACCCAGATGCAGGATGTGGAAGCGCTGTCCCGCCACTTCGCGCAATGGCAGTATCGAACCGGGATTGGAAGCCAGCACCAGAGATTCCTCATTGAGGCGGCGCTGCCAGTAACGCCATCGGCTATCCTGAAAATAGGAAGCAAGGGCCTGCCCTGCGGCGGGCTCCGGCCCCAGGCTGTCGGCAGAGGCTCCTGCGAAGCCCATCGAGGCAGGAAGGGCGGCCATCTGGCTATGCCCCTTTGCCCTCTCTGCCGGAACCAGGCTCACCCATCGGCGGGCAAGCAGAATGCGGCGCAACCTGATGTTGAGTTCCCGTTCGCTTAGCCCGCCCTTGCGGAAGGAGGCCTTCAGGTAGTCCAGCACAAAAGTTGGGTTGGATGGCACAATGATCAGGTCGATGCCCGCCGTCAGCATCTCGTCAAGATGGGCGGGATCCTGCATTTCCGCTACCAGCAACCCCCCGAACTGCAGGTTTTCCCGAAAGAAACGCTCCACCTGCCCGGGATCGATCCCGGGGTCGCTGAACAGAGCGGCATCCAGGCGGAAACCCGACAACCCCGCTCTGGCCAGGTGGCGGAAGGCTTCGAACATGCTGTCTGCAACGGCCGTATCTCCCCGGATCAGATGGGCTGCTGAAAAAGACTCGGCCAGGCTCAGGATGTGGCGTTGGTTAAGGGCGTTTATAGCCCTTGCGCTCTCCTCCAGGGGCAGTTCCATTTGCCTGTTGCGCTGTTCCCATCGGTTGATATAAGGCGATGGCAAATAGTTGATTTTTAAGGCGGAGGCCTGTTGGATCAGTATCTCCCCCAGGGCGCCCCGGAGGGTATCCGACGGCACGGCCTGAAGGGCATCCCAGGAAGGCAGGGGAAGGGCGTCGGAGAATGCATTGTTGAGCAGCCCGCCGGCAGGCGCCGCGAAAAAGAGGGGCTGGGGCGACAAGCCCTGCAGGGTGTCCCGCAGGCGGATGAACTGTTCCAGGGGAAGGCCCTGCCACTGAAGCCCGCCGGCTTTCCCTGCTTTCACCCATTGGTAAAGCTCAGGAGCCGGTTCGCCTTTTCCCGAAAGGATGATAAACTGCCCAAGCTTCTCCTCCAGCGTCATCGACTGTATGCGCGCATCCACAGCTGCTATGTCTCCGCTCAGAAAAGGCGCCTCGCCCGGCATGGGCACGGGAGGGGGTTCCGGCCGGTGCAGGCAGCCGGTGAACAGAAAACTCAGGAAAAAGATGAACCCTGCTGCTGGCTTCATGCTGAAAACTTTGTTCTGAAACAGGCCTGAACAAGGAGCGGGCGCGCCGGGAAGCATGCTTCATTTTATTTTACCCTGCCCCCCGGAATTTTGTTCCGCAAAAAGGCGGGAAAGTTATACGCCGGCTCCTTGCTGCCGCCGGCGAAAAAAGTAGGACATGCCCCGGGCCACATCATCATAGGTGTATATTTCTTCCTGACGGTGGCGGCGGAAAAAGCTCAGCATGGCGAAATCGCCCGCGCAGGCGCCGGTATGCATGAGAAGAACGCCCATCAACAGCCATTGATATGTGAGCGGCGCAAAAAAAATGCCCAGGAGGGAAAAAAAGTTGATGGCAGCAAAGGGCGCCAGCGCCACCAAATGGAACTGCCGCCGCCCTACCACGAAGTGGTCGGCCATGGCATAAAAGATAAATTTCCGGATATCGCTTCCAAATTGAACCCTGGGCGCCCCGGCCATCTTATAGGCCAGGCCGTGTATGCCTTCATGAACCGGAACCAGCACGGTAAGCGCCAGAGCCAACCCAAGCGTGCTGAATTGAACGATCTTACCCACAGTAATAAGCCCATGGTGGGCCTGCCAGGCGCCCAGGCCTATCATCAGCAGGAGAAGCAGTATATTCAGAAAGATATAAAAACGGAGGATGGCCGTGCGGTGTGAAAATTCCTCCTGCACAAAAGGCAGGATATCCTCGTGCCGGAGAGACAGCCAGCACTCGAAGCGGGGATCCTGCCGGAGTTCTTCGACGGTCATGCCTGTTTGTTATTCTTCTTCTTCGATAGCCGGCGGTTGTTCCTGCCTGATGACCTGGCTGGCCAGGCGTTTGGCCTCCCGCCCTGGGTTGCGCCACCACTCCGCCGGCCATGCCGCCAGCTGGCGGCAGCCCTCCCCTTCCAGCTTTTTCTGTATGGCGTATTCCCAGCGATAATCGGTAGCAGGGGTTTGAGCGAGGAAACCTGCGGCGGCCAGGTAATAGGAGGCTTGCCCTGCGGCGGTAGCCTGTATCCGCAAAGGAGCTAAAGCGCTGTGCGGGCCCTGGCTCCACTGAAGGCGGCCGGGGCCGAGGTATGGGCGCAGGTACTGCTCCACTTCTTCAAAAAAAGCAGCCGGCTGAGGAAAGGGTTCAGCAGGATTGGCCCAGGCCGGAAGCTGTTTTTTAAGCCGGTGCACCGAGCTCCAGTCACCCATGGCTGAAGCGCGCACGGCCAGGAAATAAGCCCCCAGCAGGCAGGAGGCCTTATCCTCCGGGCGATGCGCCAGGCTATGGAGGGTATCCGGCGGAAGGGAATTGACTATAAAAACCTGTTTATCCGCCCGGCTCATCAGCAGAAGCAGTTGTGCCAGCCCCCCTGCTTCGGAAAGCCTCCGAAGGTGCCCGGTGACGCCCCCCTGCAGGCCGATGGCGCCGAAAGTGCCCGATGTGATCAGGATATCGAAATGCAGCCCGGCCAATTCCTCCAGCTGCAGCACGGCCAGCCCGTTGCGCTCCAGTTGCTGGATCACTTCCACGCCGGTGGTCCGGCGCTGCTTGATGTCCAACAGATACGAGGAGATCAGGTCGCGCTGGCCTTTGGTGAAACAGGCAATGCCAACGGAGGGGAAAGTACGCTGGGGCGTCTTTTCGATCCTGTTCAGCAACCCGATGATATGGAGTGCTTCGTCGTTATTGGTTTCGGTTTGTTCGTCATACAGCCCATCCACCTGCTCAAAGCTGGCGCGGGCAGGGCCATCGGGCTGCAGGGCCGGGAATCCTTCCTGCTGCAGCAGATGCACCGGGAACAGCTGGTGCGGGTGGTGCAGGCTGAAACGCCCGGCGCCGGCCGATTCCAGCCATGCATACAAGGCGGGTTCGGAGCCGCCCCCAATGCCCGGAGCAGGGCCGAAAAAGGCCGTTTTGCGGCCCAGCCCCATCAGCATTCCGGCTTCCTCGGGGAGAAGCCCGGCGGCTTCATCCACCAGCACCCAGTCGAACAGGGGCCCGGAGCCTGAAAAAAGCGCTCCGGCCAGATGCGGCGTCACCAGCATGGCGGGCATGGCCTGGATAACACCGGCGGCGCCGGCGGAAAAGAGCGAACGCCAGTCCTGAAACGCCTCCGCCGGCTTTTTGCCGGCCAGCCACTGGGCTGCCTCCCGCCCGCTTCGGCGCATCAGGCGCAGGGCTTCCTCGCGGCGGGCCTGCCAGTCCTGAAGCAGGCGGGGCACGATCATTTCGCCCATCTGCCCATAGGCCTGGTCGATTTTAGCCAGGGCGCCTTCTTCCGGCGGCAATACAGCTTCATAATGCTGGCGCAGGCAATTGTCCAGGAACCAGCTGTCGAAGGCCGCCTGCCAGTCCTGTGGGCGCAGCTTGATCAGCGCCCTGACCAGCCGGCGGGCATGCTCGGGGAGCTGCAGCCAGTTGTGCTGCCAGTCGTAAAAATCGTCGAAATCCGAGAGCGAACGCCGGCTTATTTCCAGTTGCTCGATCAACTCGTCCAGCAAGCGTTGCTGGCGGGGAATGGTGAGCATCTTATTGTGCACGGGCAGGTGGTACAGCCCACTTTCATTGAATTGTTCCAGCAAGCCCTCCAGCCCGCTTTCCAATTCGCTGAGCTGGCCGCTGAAGTTCAGCACCGGCAGGGTCGTTTTGGGGCTTAGGCGTTGCGCCTCTTCCTGTATCGCATCCCGCAACCCGCTATACCAGCTTTGAAGGGCGAGCCCGAAAGCGGCCAGCGTTTCCTTCGCCTGCCTGATATCCGTACCGCCCCCGGCATCGGCGAAGGGAAAGTCGAAACCGGGGTTCAGCCCGAAATCGGTGCGCAGCCGGTTGTAGGCGGCAGCGAATTGCTGCCGGGCCAAAAACATCTCCTTGTATTTTCCGGAAAATGCCGACCGGAAGCGCAAAGCCCCCGTGCCAGCCCTTTCGAATGCAGGGCCGAAGCGGCCCAGGTTTTCGGACAGCTCATCCTGCAATTGCGACAGCCGGCGCGCCAGGCCCTGGTAATATTGTTCGTAATGTCCGGCGAGCAGGTCGGAATAAGTGTTTATCCGGTTGACGTACCAGTGCTGGAGCCCCTGAGCTCTTTCCAGCAGGGCTTCGGTTTTTTCCTGCACGAATTCGAGCGCTTCCTTTTTTTCCATGCGCAGGAAAATGCCGGGATGCAGGTTGTTGAGGGGGCTGCGCAGAGTCCCCGATTTGTCGAACAGGCGCTGGCAGGATGCGATGGCGCTGCTCATCTCCTCATACCCGGCTTCGGTAAACTGATAATCCTGTGCATTGAGCTGAGTGGCCAATACTTCTTTCCCCTCCCTGCGGATGCTCTTCAGATACCTGCCGGCAACGGCCGTCCAGCTTTCGGCGCCGAAAGCCGGTTTTCGGGAGGCGTGGTAGCCGGCGTCCAGCTTTTCCTTCATCCGCTCCAGGCGTTTGGCCAGAATGCGGTATTCTTCTCCTATGGGTTCGGGGCCTGCATCTTTGGAATTGGCCGAAGCCCTGAGTATTTCAAGGAAGAGCCCCATGTCGAGATTGACGTCCCGGAGCAGAAAGGAAAGTTTGCCAAGCCCCAGCTGCTCCAGTTTTTGCTGGATTTGCCGCAGGGCGCCCGCCTGCGGGGCAACAACCAGGCACCGGAACCCGTTCGACAGGCCGTTGATCAGCAGGCTGATAGCCAGGTGGGTCTTTCCGGAACCCGCAGGCCCGGTGATGAGGCAATGTTTATTTTGCCGGAACAGGGCCGCGGCGCTGGCCTGAAAGGGGCCGAGCGGCAGCAGCCCGAAAGCGTGGAGTTCGGGTGGTGTTTCCTCCCCGCCATCGGGGGGGGCTGGTTCGGCGAAGAGGTGCTGGTGCGGAGGAAAGGACCCCAGCGCTCCCGCCCAGACGATGCGGCCCCTGACTCCCGACAGGTTGATCTCCTGAACCGAAGGAATAGCCGATAGCGCAATCTGCCCGCCGCCTGTGTCCAGGCCAAGGATGTCGTGGAGCTTTTCCGCCAACTCAACAAGCGCATTGGCCGAAGGAGAACCCTTGCTGCACGCATCGGCCAGGCTTTCTGATAAGTCCGCTCCGAAAGCCTGCCGCCAGTAACGGGCCAGAAAATGGTTGTAAACCGCCTGTTGGAAAGGGCGGCGCGAAATGGCCCAGCCGTCGCCCGGCTTGGCGCCGGGTTCGATGGCCAAACTCCATATAATAAGAGGCGCAACAATGGCCTCGCCGTCGCCGTCAATGGCAACGTACAAAGGAAACCCCAGCCCAAAGGGGTGGGTCCCGCGGGTGCGTTCAAAGGCCCTGGACTCAAAATAGATGGCCTGCAGCCTCCGGCCCTGCTCAAAGGAGGGCCTGGCCGTTATCTGAAATGGCAAACCGCCAAGCAGTTTTTCCACCAGCGAGAAAGCGAAATCTCCTTCCAGCGCGGAAATATCGGCCCGCTGCTGATCCAGGGGCAGCGCATTGCGGTATATCTTCCACTTTTCTTCCTGCCAAAGGCCGGGCAGTCTGTCTTCCAGTCGGCTATCCATCTGAGGATGCATTGTTTTTTCGGTTATGGTAAGTAGTTGGACACATTTAGCAGGACAATATAACAATCCAACAATATGCCCCTAGCCCCAGGAACAAGGCTATTGACGCCGTATTTCCGAAGCAGTATGAGTTACAATAAATGTGCCCAACTACTTAAACTGCTCAAATATACCAATTCCTCCTGCAAATTAACTGTTACGGGCTTTTTATACCCACCGGCAGTTGGTTTTGTGTACAATCCGGCGCTGCATGCAGGTTCGGCTCCATGCGGGTACCTAAAAAGCCATTTGGCCCTCCCCGGGCAGCCGGCCCCTGCACTGCGTTCAACAAAGCGGGCAGCCCGGAATGACAAATGTCAGAGCAGGGTCAAAAAAGGCGGTTTAACTTTGAAAAGTATCAGAAAAATTCGCACTTTACTTAATGAAAATCAACACCTTAAGTTTGTTTAACCTTTTTGGGCAAACTGAGGCGAATCGCTAAACAAAACAGAAAGTTTTTTCAATATGGCCCCGAACATCGCAGTCATACTCACCGACGCCAGCCGCCGGATATTGTGGGTGAATGAAGATTTTACCACCATCACCGGTTATACGCTTACGGAAGTGATCGGCAGGAAACCCGGCAGTTTACTTCAGGGGCCGGGAACGGAGCCGGAAGCTGTAAGCCGCATCCGGAAAGGGCTGGAGAACCAGGCTCCGCTCAAGGACGAGATCACCAATTACCGGAAAAATGGCGAAGCCTACTGCTGCAAACTGGTCATCCATCCGGTTTTTGGCGAGAACCAGGAATTGTCCAACTTCATCGCCTTCGAAATTGACGGGGATCAAACCGACGATTCGGACATCCCGCTTATGCAGCTGAACGGGAAATACAGTTCCAGCAGCCTCAAGGGGGTGGAAGAGATCAAGTTGTTCTTCCGGCTAAAAACCCTTTTGAACAAGGAAAAGCTATTCCTCGACCCGAACCTGTCCCTGAAGGAAGTGGCCGACCGGCTCCACACCAACACCAAATATCTCTCGCAGGTGGTCAACCACCATGCCGGTATGAACTTTCAGCAGTTCATCAACAAATACCGCGTCAGGGAAGCCCAGGAAAAGATTGCGAGCGATGATTTCGCCAACCTGACCCTGTTCGGGATCGCGCTGCAATGCGGGTTCAAAAACAAATCGACTTTTTACAAGGTATTCAAGGAGGTCACCGGCCTGACGCCCAAAGAATACCTCCGGAATGCGCCTGAGCCTGCAGCCTGAGAAGCCTGTCGCGGCGGGGCTGTCCGAATTCGTGAATACAGACACTAAAAGGGCGCTGCGAGTTGGTATTGCCGAAAATTACCGGCAATTTACGCTCATGGACAATGTGTTCCTGCAAAACCATTAACATGAGCAGTGGCATCAGAGAATTGCTGGGCTTTCAGTTCTGGGTCGACAATGCAAAAAGCAGGCCCCTGGAAGCATTGCTGCAACAAAAAATCGACGTCCCCAGAGACCGCGCCGCCATCCTCCGCGAACTGGAGGAAGAAAGCCGTGCCAAAGGCCCGGGCAGCCCGGAAAGTTACCGCCCGGGGCGCCGCCGCGGCTAAACCCGCCTAAACCGCCTGCACCCCCTGCCTTTATTGGGCCTGCTCGCCTTCCACAATACCACCGGAGACCTTTTCCCCGTCGCGGTACTCGTATTCGAGCGTGATTTTGCCTTCTTCATTGAAGAAGCGGTACATGCCGTGCTGCTTGCCGTTTTTGTAATTCACTTCCTTCTGGATTTTGCCGTTGCGGGAATCGTATTCGAAATACCCGCCGTCGAGCTCGCCCGCTTTATAATGGGCTTCGATTTCAGGGCGGCCGAAGCTGTACTTGCCCCAGGGGCCGTCCAGCTTGTTGTTTTTATAGGTGGCCCGCAGGGTAAGCTGGCCGCGTTCGTTGAACTCCATGTAGGGCCCGTTGTATGCCCCGCCCGAAAAACTGGCGGCTTTTGCGGGAAAAGGCGTGCCTGCATGGTAAGTGATCCACAGGCCCTCCTGCAGGCCGTTATGCAACATCCCCTCTTCCTGCAGATAACCGTTTTCCCCCATCTTTACGGCTCTTTTATACACGCTGCCGGGAATGTCTTCCAGCTGAAAGCCGGTGGTGTCGAAGGCGCCGGCTGAAGGAGCGCCTGCCTGTTTGCAGGAAAAAAGGAAAAGCGGAAGGCTGATGATTGCGATCAAACGTATCATGGTATCCGGGATTTTGGTTAAAAAATCTTTCATGGCCCTATCGGCCGGGCAAAATTACTGGTTTTGGAGCTGTTTCCAAACCCCGGCGGCATCAAATAGCGCCCGGCTAACCGGCCTGAAATTTTCAGAAATTCAGACAATGTTTTAATTTTGGCCCCTGGAAATTTTAAGGTACAAAGCCCAACCGAAGGCCCAACCATGGATATAAAGATTCAGAACCTGAGCAAAAGCTACGGCGCCCAGAAGGCGGTTGACCACATCTCTTTCGAGGTCAGAACAGGTGAGATACTGGGTTTTCTCGGCCCCAACGGGGCGGGAAAGACCACTACGATGAAGATGATCACCGGTTACCTGGAAAGGGACGGGGGCGAAATCCTCATCGGCGGCCAGCCGGCCAACGAGCCCCACATGAAAAAACACATCGGCTACCTGCCGGAGCACAACCCGCTCTACACGGATATGCCGGTCATCGATTACCTGGAGTTCTGCGCAGCCCTGCAGGGCGTGCCCAGAACGGAAACCGCCGGGCGCGTCCGGGAAATGGTCCGGGTTTGCGGTCTGGACGTGGAAAAGCACAAGCGCATCCGCGAACTCTCCAAAGGGTACCGCCAGCGCGTCGGGCTGGCCCAGGCCATGATCCACGACCCGCAGGTGCTCGTCCTCGACGAGCCGACCACCGGGCTGGACCCCAACCAGATCGTGGAGATCCGGGAACTGATCCGCAAACTGGGCAAGGAAAAAACGGTGATCCTCAGCACCCACATCCTGCCGGAAGTAGAAGCCACCTGCGACCGCATCCTGATCATCAACCGCGGCAGTATCGTCGCCGACGGCACAGCCGAGGTGTTGCGCAAACAGGCCCAGGGGCAGCAGGTGCTGCGCGTCCGCATCAGCGGAGCGGAAACCGGAGCCATTGCCGAAGGCCTGCGGGAACTGCCCTCCATCGCCTCCGTCGATATCCTCGACCCCGGCCAGCAAAGGTTCGAATTGCAAAGCCTGCCGGAACAGCTGTCCAACCAGGCCGTCTTTGAACTCTGCGTGCGCCGCAAATGGGTGCTCATGGAAATGATCCCCTTCGAAACCAGGCTGGAGGATATTTTCAGAGACCTGACCCTGAAGTGATCCGCCTGAACGGTGGAATTCCGGATGATCTAAAAAAAGGTTATACTCATGAATCCGATTTGGGTTATTGCCAAAAAAGAGCTCGGCTCGTTTTTCGATTCGTTGATCGCTTACGTCATTCTCGTGGCCTTCCTGGGGCTCAGCGGCTTATTCACCTGGGACCCGCTGGAACTCATCGGGCGGAGCGACATTTTTTTCCGCAAACAGGCCGACCTCCAGGCTTTCTTCGGCATCGCTTACTGGACCCTGTTCTTTTTCGTGCCGGCCCTGACCATGCGGCAGATCGCCGAAGAGCGCAAGACGGGCACCATCGAACTGCTGCTGACGAAGGACGTATCCGACCGCCAGCTCATCATCGGCAAGTTTATGGCCTGCTTTATGATGGTCTGTATCGCACTGGCCTTCACCCTGCCCTACTACATCACGGTAGCCCGGCTGGGTGACATCGACCACGGCGCCACCCTGAGCGGTTATCTGGGGCTGCTGCTTATGAGCGCGGCTTACATCAGCATCGGGCTCTTCGCCAGCAGCGTGACCAGCAACCAGATCGTCGCCTTTCTGCTGGCCATCCTCATCGGCGTGCTGTTCCACATCCTTTTTGAGGTAATGGCCGGCAACGGGCAGGGCTGGTTCAGCAAGCTGCTGGAAAACATGAGCCTGCGCTACCACTTCGATTCCATCCAGCGCGGCGTCATCGACACCAAGGATCTCGTTTATTTCGCCTCCATCATCGTGCTGGGGCTGGGGCTGTCAGAATTGATCATCTCGAAAAGAAGCTAAGAAACGATGAAAAACAAAACGCTGGTTTCCATACTGCTCGTCATTGCCATTATTGTTGTGGCCAACCTCATTTCCCAGCAGTTGTATTTCCGCATGGACCTCACCGAGAATGGCCAGTACACCCTGAGCAAACCCACCCGCGACATCCTGCGCAACCTGGCTGAACCCGTGACCGTTACGGCATATTTTTCCGAGAACATGCCGCCCGACATCGAGAAGGCCAAACGGGATTTCCAGGAGATGCTGGTGGAATACGCCAACCTTTCCAAAGGGCGGGTGGACTACCAGTTTATCGACCCCAAAGACGACGCCCAGAAACAGGAGGCCCTGCAGTCCGGCATCCAGCCGGTCATGATCACTTTGCGGGAGAAGGATCAGGCCAAGCAACAGCAGGCCTTCCTCGGCGCCGTCATCCGGGCGGGCGGGCAGCAGGAAGTGCTTCCCTTCCTCCCTCCCGGCGCGCCGATCGAATACAACCTGGCCCGAGCCATCAAAAAGCTTTCCGTGAAGGAAAAACCCTCAGTGGGCCTGGTGCAGGGGCATGGCGAACCCGGCATGGCCGAGCTGGGGCAGGTGATGGAAGAACTGAACGTGCTTTACAGCATAGAGAATATCGACCTGGAGGCCGAAGCAAGCATTCCGGACCGCTTCCGGGCAGTGGCTATCGTCGCCCCGGCCGACACTATTCCCCCCACCCAGCTGGCCAAGCTGGATGACTACCTCAGCAGGGGCGGCAAACTGTTCATCGCCATGAACGCCGTGCAGGGCGATTTCCAGTCGGCAACGGGCTCCGCCAGCTATACCGGGCTGGAGGGCTGGCTGGCCGGCAAGGGGCTGAAAGTGGAAAGCAGCTTCGCCATCGACGCCCAGTGCGGCACCGTTCAGGTTCAGCAACAGCAGGGCTTCTTTACGATCCGCACCCCGGTGCAGTTCCCCTTCCTGCCCGTTATCACGAATTTCCCGGAACACCCCGCCACCAAAGGCCTGGAACAGGTGGTGATGACCTTCGCCAGCCCCATGCAGTTCACGGGCGGCGAGGGCGTGTCCTTTACGCCCCTCGCCCTGACCTCCGTCAAGTCGGGCGTCATCAACCCGCCCGCTTATTTCGACATCAACAAACAGTGGGCCGATGCCGATTTCCCGCTGGGCAGCCTCATCGTCGGCGGCGTACTGGAAGGCAAACTGGCAGGTGAAGCCGTTTCCCGCATCGTGGTTTTCGGCGACGGCGACTTCCCCGTCTCGGGCCAGCAGGGCATGCAAAACCCCGATAACCTCAGCCTCATGGCCAACAGCATCGACTGGCTGTCCGACGACACCGGCCTGATCGAACTGCGCACCAAAGCCGTGGCTACGCGCCCCATTAGCCAGGAATATCTCAGCGATGATGCTTCGGGAAAACGCAATTTCCTGAAATACCTCAACTTCGGGCTGCCCATCCTGCTGGTGCTGCTCTACGGCTTCTTCCGGATGCAACGGCAAAAACAGATCCGCCTGAAACGGATGCAGGAAAGGTATGTTTGACCATACCCCGGCTATTGACATTCAACCTAAAACAGCAGCGAAATATGAACAACAAAGTATTGCTCCTCATACTGTTGGCCCTGCTGGCCATCTACGGGCTGAGCCGCCTGTTTTCCGGAAAGCGGGACAGCACCTTTCAGGCTGAGCTGATCGCGCTGGACTCCATGAAGGTGGCCTCCCTGAGGTTGGACCCCAAAGGGGAGGAAGCCGTTTTTACACTTAAAAAAGAAGACGGGCGTTGGTTCGCCACCCAGGGGGAACTCACGGCGCCTGCCAAAGAGACCGCCATACAAAGCCTGCTGGCCGGGCTTTCCATGGTTCAGACAAAATACATTGCCGCCAAAGACAAAGACAAACTGGCCGAATTCGAGGTGGAAGAAGGCCTGGGGCATCACGTACAGGTGTATGACGAGGCGGGGAAATTGCTGAAGGATTTCTTCGTCGGGCGCTTCGACATCGACCAGCAGGCGCGCTCCATCACTACCTTCATCCGGCTGAACGGCCAGAACGAAGTCTATGCCGTGGACGGGATGCAAACCATGCCCTTCGGGCGCACTTTCCTGGATTACCGCAACAGCGAACTGATCAAAATGAAGCGGGAGATGGAAGTAACGGGCTTCGACTACGTGCTGGCCGATTCAAGCCTGCAATTCCGGAAAACGCCTGCCGGCTGGCAGGCCGGCAGCCTGCCGCTGGACTCCATGAAGGTGGAGAACTACCTGAACGTCCTGCGCAACATCTCCGGCGAAAGCTTCGCCGATGACTTCGACGAGTTGAAAGCCAGCCAGTATCCGCAGCAACAACTCATCATCAGGGGGAATAACATAGCGGAACCATTCGAAGTGGCTGTTTACCAGGATACCAGCCGGGAGCTGCCGTTCGTGATCCGCTCCAATTACAATCCGAACACCTATTTTGCCAGTGATTCTGCGGGCCTGTTCAGTAAGTTGTTCGTCCCTCTGAATGAACTGCAGTGAACCGGCGGGATGTGTTTTCGGGCGCCCCCCATTGAATGACACCCCCACAAGGCGGCCCTGCTCACTGTTCCAGATGGCTTCCCATTCCCGGGAAAGAAAGCATGCTCCAAATGCCCTCATTTGCAGCCGGCCTGGCTGCTCATTGCTGGCGGCTCATTACGTAATGCTCGATAATCTTCGCCAGTTCCGGGTCGGCGGCATAACTGACCAGTTCATACAGGCCTGTTCCGTCATGGGACTTGATATAGGGGTTGGCGCGATACCGGATCAGGAGGCGCACCATATCCTTGTGGCCGCCGGCAGTGGCGTGCATCAGGGCAGTAAAGCCGTCGTTGGTGTCCTGAATATCAATGGATGCGCCGCGTTCGAGCAGCAGTTCCCCCAGGCCGGCATGGCCGCCCATAGCGGCCGACATCAGGGGCGTAATGCGGTAAGGCGGCCCGGCGGCATCCGGCCCGGCGCCATAGTCCAGCAGGAGGCTGGCGATGGCGTGATGGCCAAAACGGGCGGCGGCGGCCAGGGGGGTGTAGCCCGCCCGGTTTGAGGCATCCGGGCTTGCGCCGTTGGCGAGCAGCAGTTGCACTACCTCTTCGCGGCCCCGTGCGGCAGCCCAGAGCAGCAGGGGCGCGCCCAGTTCGTCCTCCAGGCTTGCGGAGCCGCCGGCGTCGAGCCAGCGGCGGACTTCTTCCATGCGGCCCTGCTTTACGGCGAGCACCACTGAGCCTGCGGGGGTGTCAAGGGGTTTCCCGGCTCCTTTAGCGATAAAAAAATCGAGCAAATCCATGTGCCACTGCTGGGCGGCGATGTCGATGGCCGTTCCGTTGCGGCTGGCCACATCCCAGGAAGCTCCATGACGGAGCAGCACATCGGCATAGGCGGCATGGCCGTAATAGGCCGCCCAGTTGAGCGCCGGGTCGCCGAAAGTGTCGCGGCGGTGCACGTCGGCGCCATTGTCAAGCAGCAGCAGGGCCATGGCCGTATCATTGCGGGCGCTGGCTTCCATGAGGGCTGTGCTTCCAAAGCCGTCGGGGCGGCTGTCGTCCGGCCTGGCGCCGTTTTTCAGGAGGCTGGCCGCCACGGCCAGATGGCCGCCGCGGGCCGCCAGCAGGATGGCGGGCATGCCGTTGGCGTCCCGGGCATGGGGGCCGGCGCCGGCGCGCAGGCAGGAATCCACGCGCGCCGCATTTCCCGATGCCACCGCTTCCAGCATAACAGCTTCAAGGCTACCCTGCCGCTCAGGGGCGGAAGGGCCGCAGCCCGTGATGGCCAGGGGCGAAAGCACCAAAAAAAGGAGAATGAGGCGGCATTCCATAATAACGGGAGAAGTTTTCATGGCCACGAAAAAGCACCGGAAAGCCCTAAAGCAGCTCCTGCACCCGCTCGGGAGGGCGGCCCACTACTGCCCTGCCGCCCTTTACGATGATTGGGCGCTGCATCAGCCTGGGGTTTTCGAGTAAAACCTCCAGCCATTCCGTCTCGGAAAGTTCCTTGTCTTTAAAGTTTTCCCGGAAAAGAGGCTCCTCCCTGCGGATGAGTTCGGAGGGCAGCATATCCAGCATTTTCAGCAGGTTTTGCAATTCCGCCCGGGAAAGAGGCTGCTCCAGGTACAAAACAATTTCGGGCTTGATGCCTTTATCCTCCAGGATGAACAGTGCTTCCCGGCTCTTCTGACAACGGGGGTTGTGGTATATCTTCATCATGCAAATGCTGTTTCTGTTTTTCCGAAGGTAAGGAAATATATGAATAGGGGGTGCTGGAAAATTCAGAGGGGGAACAACCTCTTTCTGTCATCCGTTTAACAAATGCCGGGCTGAGGCGATGCGCTTTAAGCAGAAAGCCCATAATACTTTTATATTTGTGCGGCCTGAAAACCCGCCATTACATTTTTTCACCGTATCCATCCAAACAGTTTATGAAAAAAGTCCTTTTACTGCTCTTTTTTTCCGCCGGCTGGTTTCTCGGCACGGCCCAGCTCAACATGTCCCTGCTTTCGCAGGTGGAATACAATGTAAGCCTAAATGACGTATGGGGTTGGGTTGACCCCCAGAGCGGAACGGAGTACGCCCTCGTAGGCCTGGTCAACGGCGTATCCATCGTAAGCCTCGAAGACCCGGCCAATGCCGAAGAAGTGGCCTTCGTCCCGGGCCCGAATTCCACCTGGCGCGACATCAAGACCTGGGGCAGTTTCGCCTACGTGACCAATGAAACCAGCAACGGCCTGCTCGTGATCGATATGTCCGGCTTGCCGGACAATGTCAGCTACATCGAATGGGCGCCCACCCTGCCCAACCTGGGGCCCTTGTCTTCCTGCCACAACCTCTACATCGACGAATACGGCTACTGTTACCTGGCAGGTTGCAACCTCAATGGCGGCGGCATGCTGATCCTGAACGTGGATACCTCCACCGGCGAACCGGAATTCGTCACGGCGGCGCCGCCGGTTTACGCGCACGATGTCTATACGGTCAACAACCTGATGTTCTCCTCGGAACTTTACGTTGGCCAGATGGCTATTTACGATGTATCGGACAAACAGAACATCCAGCTTCTGGCTACCCAGCCTACGCCCTCCAGTTTTACCCACAACATCTGGGTGAATGAGGAACAAACCGTGGCATTCACCACCGATGAGCGCGCCAACGCGCCGGTAGCCGCCTACGACATCACCGACCTGAACAACATCGTGGAGCTGGACCAGTACCGCCCCGTCGGCACGCTGGGCCTGGGGGTCATCCCCCACAACGTCCACGTCTGGGACAACTACCTGCTGATCTCTTACTATACCGATGGCGGCCGCGTTGTTGACGCCTCCCGCCCCTCCAACCTCATCGAAGTGGGCAACTACGACACCTGGCTGGGCGGCAACGGCGGTTTCAACGGCTCCTGGGGGCTGTACCCCTTCCTGCCTTCGCGCACGGTGCTGGTGTCAGATATCGGAAACGGCCTGTACGTGCTGCAGCCCAACTTCGTCAGGGCCTGCTGGCTCGAAGGCACTGTGCGGGATTCCATAACCGGCGCCCTGCTCAAAGACGTGCGCGTGGAGATCAGTTCCAGCCAGCCCAACCTGGGTATTACCGACGCCTTCGGGCGCTTCGAAACCGGGCAGGTGCTGAGCGGCGCCTTCGAGGCTACCTTCTCCAAAACGGGCTACCACGACAAGGTCGTTGAGGTTGTACTGGAAAACGGCGTACTTACCGAACTGGAAGTCGAACTGGCGCCGCTGGTGTCTTACGCCATTTCCGGGCAAGCCATCCAGGCTGGCAGCGGCCTGGCCGTGCCGGGAGCCCAGGTGGTGGCCCTGGGTGAAGTGCTGTCCTACAGTGCTACAGCCGACGCCAACGGCAACTTCAGCTTCCCGCAGGTCATTGCGGGCAATTACGACATCTACGCCGGCCTGTGGGGATATCGCCATGGCGCCGTGGAAAACGTCAACCTCAGCGGGAATACCAACCTCACCATCGAACTGGAGAAAGGTTATCAGGATGACTTCATCTTCGATCAGGGCTGGACAGCCACTTCCCAGGGCGCTACATCGGGTTTCTGGGCCCGGGAAGAACCTATCGGAACCTACAACAATAATGCACTTTCCAACCCGGACTCCGACGCTCCCAACGACCTGGGCGGCGAGTGTTACGTAACCGGCAATGCAGGCGGCGGCGCAGGCGATGACGATGTGGACAACGGTTCTGTCACCCTCACTTCTCCGGCCATGGACCTTTCCAATTACATCGACCCCGTTTTCACCGCCCAATACTGGTTCTACAACAGCGGAGGCTTCGGCACCCCGAATGACGCACTGTCCATTCGCGTCAGCAACGGGGCACAGGAAGTGGAACTGGCCAATATCACCCAGTCGCAGAGCATCTGGCGGCCTGTGGGCGAAATACACCTGGCCGATTTCATCACCCTGACCGATCAGGTGCGGTTGATCTTTGAAACCTCCGACCTGGCCCAGAGCGGGCACCTCGTAGAGGCCGGCGTCGACCAGGTTCTCGTCGAAGACATGGGCACTACCGGCACAGATGAGCCGGCGGCGGGTTTCCGCCTCAGCGCCTTCCCGAACCCCTTCGATGGGGCGGCAACGCTTGCCTATTCGATCGATGGGGCCTACGGCCGGGCCGTGCTTCAGGTTTACAATGCCTTCGGCCAGGAAATGGAAGGTTTTGAACTTCAGGACGCCCATGGGCAGGTGCGCTTCGGCGCCGGGCTGCCCGGAGGCATCTACTGGGCCCGACTGCTGGTTGACGGGCAGCTGGCCCAGGCTGTCAGGCTGGTAAAGGTAAAATAAACGCAGCGAATCCTACCAGAACCCCATCACCCCTACGGACAGCCCGAAGGACAAATCAAAATCCCGGGCTGCGGTAGAGGTGGTGGGGCTTACGTTCCTTCCCGACAGGCTGAAGATCAGTTCAAGGGCCAGGTTTTCCGACAGGAAATTGTCCAGCCCCATGCCCATGCGCCAGGTGTTGAAGGTGAAGCTTTCGAAACCAAAGGATGTGATCGACTCACTCTTGCCGAGGGCATACCCCAGGGCCGGGAATAGCAACAAATTGTCGGCCACGGGAAGGTAGTATCGCAGGAAAGGTTCTGCCGAGCGGGAAAAAACATGCTCCATTCCCTCCGCGGCATTGGGGGAGCCTGCCACTCCCAGGGATAGGCCCAGGCTGAGGCGGTTCACCAGAAAAATGCCGCCGGTAAGCGCGACATCATAACGGCCGGGCTGCCCGAAAAGCAGGGCGCCGCCTGCCGAGCCGCCTGCCATCCAGCCACCGCTTTGTACGGCGTCCAGGCCCGGCCCTTGTGTTTCTGCTCCGGCGTTTTCTTCCGAAAGCCATGCCCTGAGGCGGACTCCCAGCCCCAGGCTGCGCTGTATCAGTTGCTGCTGGCCAGGCTGCCGGGCGCCGCCCACCTCCCGGTAGCGGTATTCGAGCAGCCCTTCCAGGCAGGCGCGGTTCAGGGCAAACAAATTGGCGCCTGCAGCCAGGGAAAAACCACGCCCCTCCGCAACGGCATTGTCATCGGAACCAAAAGACTGGCTGAATTCTTCCCGCTGCCAGTACAGGCCGCCCTGTAAAAATGCGGGCAGGCGGCCCTTCCACACATAATACCTCATGTTGGGTTCGATGGAGAAAACCAGGCCCGAACTTTGAAAAAAGTCGTTGTTCAGCGCGACGAAATCATTCGACAGGCGGGCGCCGGGCGCCAGGCGCGGCAGGGCGAAGAAATGAAAATCGGCCCGGATAGTGTACTCGTGCAGAGACTGATCCGACAACCGCAGGTAGGCGTAGCGGTAACTGCCGGAAATATCGGCCATCCAGCTCCCGGCAGCCAGTTGGGCGGACAGCCCGCCGGGAAGGAAAAACAAAACGGCCAGAATGCCCCGCCACCGCACCCCTGCCCCCCTATTCATAAGCCTCCGGCATCTCACCGGCCTGAATGCGCCCGGCCAGTTCTTCCACCTCAGCCTGCTGCAGGCCCGCCCTTTTGCGCAGGTATGCCTGCAGAAAGCCGGAAAGCACCTCCAGCCCCCAGTCGAACTGCTGGTTGTTATTGATCACCAGGTCTGCCTCGTCCATGTAGGGTTTGATGTAGCGCTCGAAAGTGGGCAGGACGTGGTGTTCGTAGCGGTACAACACATCCTCGATCGGATAATTGCGCTCCACCTGGTCGCGCTTGATCCGGCGGATGACCTTGAGGTTTTCCTTGGCGTGCAGGAAAACCTTGAGGTCCAGCAGCCTGCGGATTTTCTTGAAGTGGAAGACAAATAAGCCTTCCACGATGAGGATGGGCGCCGGTTCGAAAGCCAGAAAGCGAGGCGTGGCGTTTTCATTGTTGAAAGTATACTCCTGGCGGCGCACCACCTCCCCCTTCATCAGGCGTTTGACATCCCTGACGAAAGCTTTTTTGTCGATGGAATGAGGGAGGTCGAAATTGTGGATACCCTGCTCATCCCGATACTGTTCCTCCCGGGGCCGGTAGTAGTCGTCCTGGGAGAGGATGCAGAGTTCTTCCCTTGAAAATCGCTCGTGTAGCTTTCGGATGAAGGTGGTTTTACCAGAGCCGCTGCCCCCGGTAATGCCAACGATCAGTGGTTTCATAAATGCCCGCTGCTGGTTTTCACAAATTTAGCGCAGTTTTCCGAAAAATCGGAATTTTAAGAAGAGGGATGCGGGGGCCATGGCGCGCATCAACCCGCAAAAGTTTACTACATTTGAGCGTTTACTGACAAAACTGAAAAACCATGGAATTTTTTACGGGGCTCTTGCGCGGATTACTCGGCATTGCGGTTATGCTGGGCGCCTGCTACCTGCTGAGCAACAACCGCCGGCGCATCAACTGGCGGCTGGTCAGCATGGGCCTGGTGCTGCAGTTCATTCTGGCCATCGCCATACTTCGGGTGCCGCTGGTCCGGAAAGTGTTTGACTTCATCTCCAGTTTTTTTGTCGTCGTGCTGGATTTTACCGAAGCCGGCGCCAACTTCGTGCTCGGCTCCTGGCCTGATACTACCCAGGTAACCGACGGCGCCGGCGCCCTGGTGTCGGTGGGGTATATTTTTGCCTTTAAAGTACTTCCGACCATCATATTTTTCTCGGCCCTGTCTTCAGCCTTGTATTACCTGGGCATTCTGCAGCTCATCATCAAGGCATTCGCCTGGGTCATGACGCGCACCATGAGGCTGACCGGAGCGGAAAGCCTGGCTGCGGCGGCCAATATCTTCATCGGGCAGACCGAAGCCCCGCTGGTCGTCAAACCCTACCTCGAGAATATGTCGCGCTCGGAGATCATGTGCCTGATGACGGGCGGCATGGCCACTATTGCCGGCGGCGTGTTCGCTGCTTATGTGGGGTTCCTCGGCGGAGATGACCCTGTGATGCGCCAGATGTTCGCCACGCACCTGCTGACCGCGTCCATCATGTCGGCCCCGGCAGCGATCGTAGCGGCCAAAATGTTGTTCCCCGAAACCCGGGAGATCGACATGGAGCACCAGAAACTGGACATCCCCCGGCAGGACATCGGCGCCAATATGCTCGACGCCATTTCGCGGGGCACCACCGACGGGCTGCGGCTGGCAGTCAACGTCGGGGCCATGCTGCTGGTGTTCACGGCCTTCATCGCCATGCTCAACTACATCCTCGAAAACGGGCTGGGAGGCTGGACGGGGCTGAACGATTTTGTTGCGGAAAGCACCTCGGGGCGCTTCACCGGTTTCAACATGCAATACCTGCTGGGCATAGCCTTTGCCCCATTCGCCTGGGTGCTGGGGGTCCCTTCCCAGGACATCCTGCTGGTTGGCCAGTTGCTGGGCCTCAAAACCACTCTGAACGAATTCTTCGCCTACGCCGAATTGCAAAAGCTTGAAAACGCCATGGGCTTCAAATCCCTGATCATCTCTACCTACGCCCTCTGCGGCTTCGCCAACTTCGCCTCCATCGGCATACAGATCGGAGGCATCGGCGCCATCGCTCCCGGGCAGCGCACCGCTCTGACAGAGCTGGGCATCAGAGCGCTCATCGGCGGCACCGTCGCCTGTTTCCTGACGGCAGCCATTGCAGGGGTTCTGGTCACGGAATAGGCGAAACCTCAGGGTAAAGATCAAACCTGCGCCACTTCTTCTATTACCCGCTCGATCTGCTTGCGGTGGCGCTCGAAGTGGCTGTCGAAGAACCTGGCCATGCCTTCCAGGCTCATCCGGCCGGCAAAGGGGTGCCGGTAAACTTCCTGGTGGAACAACGCTTCCGGCAACCCGGACAGGTAGTCCCGTAAACCTATGCGGATATCCTGCCATTGCCGGGCTGTTTCCCCGAAATCGGACTGCGCCGGCAGCACCTCATCCCCCACGTTCTTCGGAGCCTTGAACCTGAAGGGCAAACCCAGATAAAAGCGGAGCATAAACTGCCGGAATGCGCTTGCCAGGCCGGCCTTCCGCAGGCTGGGATTAAAGCTCAGCTTTTTTTTCACGTAACGGAGCGAACCTTCCTCGGCCAGCATCAGGTGGTGCATCACCTGGAGAGCCGACCAGCCGCCGTCGGCAGGCCTGCGGTTGAGGGTTTCGTTGTCATAAGCGGACAGATAGCCCAGCAACTGCTGCAAGTCGCGGTCCATCTTCTTCAGGCGTTGGTCGAGGGAAGGAGACATGGTGTGAGGGTTACAAGGTTAAAGGTTAAAGGTTGAGGAGGCAAGTTATCGTTTTCGGGGGAATTGAGGAAGTTCGCCCCTTTGCAATAAAAAGCCGGTGCGCATCAGCCCGAGCTGGGACAAGGCATCGGTAATCTGCCCGTTGAAAACCATTTCCAGGGCTTCGTCGAAAGGGAGTTTGCGCACCGACAGTTCCTCGGTCTCCTCCGGCTCGGCTTCGCCGAAGGAAAGGCCCCTGGCGACGTAAACCAGGCCGGTTTCATCCGTCACGGAATTGGAAGTGTGCAGATCGAGCACTTTGTCCCATTGTTCCGCCCGGATGCCTGTCTCCTCCGCCAGTTCCCTGCGGGCTGCATCCAGCGGGTCATCGCCCAGCGGGCAGCCGCCTTCCGGAATCTCCCAGGAATACTGGCCCAGGGTATAGCGGTACTGCCCCACCAGCCAGGTGTTGAGCGCCTCATCCAGAGGCACAACGCCGACGGCCAGGTTCTTGAAATGCACCACGCCGTAGATGCCGTCCGTTCCGGAAGGCGTTACCACCTCCCGGTGGGTGACTTGAATCCAGCGGTTGTCATAGGTAATGCGAACGGAACGGGTTTTCCAGGGGTTTTCCATAATTGCAGTATTTTGTAACTATTCAGAGCTCCTTAACGGCATTATCTGCTTCACGGGCCGCAGGCTCGCGTTCCAACATAGTTGCCGTAATTTTGTTATTTTACCTTTGAAAAAGCAAGGTAGCAATATAGCCTTATAAACCGCCGCCTTTCCCATGCCCATTCGCGATATAGACCGCCTCATCAGCCACCTGGAAGGCAATGCCGCCGACGAGCTGGCCCAGCTGGAATCAGTGGGCGCTTCCTACTACACCACCGAGCAACTGCTTCGGCTGCGCGGCCAGTGGGAGGTGAAAAATGCGCTCTTCCACACTTTTCAGCGGCTGATCATCCGCATCGCGGCCTCCACCCCGATCTGGATATCTGTCGGGTTTATCCTGTATTTCCTGAAATGGGCTTACGCCGCCTTTCTGATGATGGCGCTCGTGCCCCTTTCCTTTCTCCTTTTTTTCGGCGGGCTGCTCTTCATGCGCGCCTTCTTCAAAGGCAAAGGCCACCTCGACCGGGTAGGCGAAATGATCAGCGAGGAACTGAACCGCAGGAAAAAAACCTGAGCTACTGGCCTGCCTGCCTGCCTGCCATCCGCCACTCCAGCCTGGCGTGGGCGCCTTCCTCCGGGCTCAGGAAGGAGCAATCGAAGAGCAGTTGGTGCGGGCCTTTTTTCAGGTTCAGCCCGCTGAGGCCAAGGGGAATTTCCCGCAGTTTTTTCCAGTTGGCGGAATACACGACGGCCACGCTCCCACCCTGATACCAAAGAACCTCGCCCCTGCCCAGTTGTCCGGGTATGGCGATTGTTTTGTAATTGTCAAGTTCCAGGCGGATATTCCCGATTGCGGCTTTTTGGGCGCTAAGAAGGAAGGCAAGAGCCTGGCCGTCCTCCGAGCCGGCGAACGAAAAGGAAGAATGCAGCGGTTCGCCGGGCTGGCGCTGCTTGTGTTCGTGGCGAAAGTGGTGAACCTGTACTTCGCGCAGCATCAACTGCCCGTTTTCACTTTTTTCCAGCTGAAATTCCTTATTGGCGTCCCGCAGGCCTTCCTTCCATTCCTCCGTTAATGCGCCTTGCATCCGGAAGGCTTCCCAATCGCCTAATTTGGAAAGAATGACATCAGCCAGGCCATTGCCGCCCAGCGTTTCCAGGTCCATCACGAAGCCGTAACCGGCATCGAAACCCGCTGAGCGAGCCAGCATCCATTCCACATCCTGAAGGGAAGTGCTTGTGGTGAGCTGGAACCAGCCCAGCATGCCCGGCATGAGGTTGCGGCGGAAGTACGCCTGGTTTGCCAGGCGGTATTCCGTCTGGCTTTCGCGAAAACCGGCGTACCAGGGCTCTCCCCAGTTCATGCGGGAAAAAATGTGCCAGAAGTAGTGGCTCGTCCGGCTGGCGTCGATGATCAGATGTGATTTCACCTCTTCCGACAGCCCGCCATACCACCAGTCAGCATACAGGATTTCTCCGTAATTGCCCATGCCTGTGGAGCGGTTGCCCTCGATGCCATCGAAAGATATCTGGTGCAGGCCGCAGTAATTGAAAAGCTCGCTGAGCTTTCCGGCCATTTCCCTGCCCAGGGCGGCATCAGTGAGGAACACCTTATATCCATGGTCGGCCAGCTTGCGAATGGCCTCGCCCCGGGCATGAGCGGCGGCGGCAGTACCGAAAGCGCCGCGCTGGCAATCCGTCAGCACCCAGGGTTCCTCCTCGCTCAGGCCGCCATAACGGATCAGCTCATCGCCAATCTGCACCGTTTTGAGATGGTTGTTCGCAAACTGCCTGAAAAAAACGGGGCTGGCGATGGGTATCTCCTGCTCAGCCGCGGAAATATCCGCCGTAATGGCTGATGCTCCGACTGCCGCCAGGCGGGGGTCAGGCCTGGGAGTGACGTAGGGGTCATTCGTGGTGATGAAGTTGGAAAGGGTGTGAACGCCGAGAAATACACCGCTGTCGCGGGCCAACTGCACGCAGCGCCTCAGCCCGTCCCGGCCCGAAGGGAAATATTGTTCATCGAGTTCGAAATGGCCCCAGTTTTTGAACGGCCCCGGGTGGTAGAGATACCGCAAACCCGCCCGGCGGGTGACGGAAAGGGCTTGTTCGATATTGTTTTCGCCGAAAGGCAAAATGATGTATGCGGCAGAAGCCGTGGGCGCCGTTTTCCCCCACTGCCCGTCGATCATTGGGTGCGGAAGCGACTCCTTCAGCTCGATCTGCCCGATGGTAGCCAGGGCCTCCCCGCGGGGGCATCCGAACAAGGCGATGCGGGAGCCCACTACCCCCCCATCGGCGAAAGGCGGGGCGGTGTAATGGCTGTGCTCCCAGTTCTCGACCACCCGCTCCCTGCTGCGGTTTCTGCAATAGGCCTGCAGGCTGCTGCCATAACTCGTCGGCCTGGCGGCCTCAACGCGGTAAAGGACATAGCGCTTGCCTTCCCCTTCTTTCAGGTCGGAATAGTCATCCTGGTCAAAAATATCGATCTGGGGCATGCAGTCGTTTTCCTGCCAGGGATAGCCCCCCAGGGTTTTCGGGTTCAGCGCCTGTATGCCGATACTGTAGTCGCCGTCCTGCACTACGCCGACGGTTTCCCCGATCACCTCGCCCATCGCAAGCGGATAGGGGCCCCAGATAATGAGCTCCACCCGTCCGGTATCGCTGAGTTCGGCCAGTTCAAAGGCCAGGTGCGAAGCATTTTCCTCCACTTTCACTTTCGCCCCGATGCCATTTGGGAATGACAAGGCCAGAATGCCCTGCCCATTGTAGCTCACGGCTTCAGGTTGGAGCAACGCCCCTCCCACCCTCACGGACAAGAGAGGCGCCAGGCTGTCTTTTGCCAGAAAATCCCTGCCGCTGCGCCGATCCTGCAAACGAATGAGTTGGCCTTGCCGGTTCAATTCCAACTGCAGGCTGTCTGTCGAAAAAGTAAAACCTGCCGGCTGCCGGTAACAGGAGCCCAGTAGCAGCCCGGCCAGGAAAAGAAAGAGTATAAAACGCTTCATGGATCGTGGATTTGGAAATGTCTGTCCGATTATCAAAATAAGGTAAAAAGTACCGCGATCCGCAGAAAAAAAATTATAATCGCATGGTTTTTCGCGCCACCTTTACAGCCGGGCCGTATCAAACCTTCAGCAAATGGATGTAGAAATACTGTCGAGAATCCAGTTCGCATTTACCGTTTCCTTCCACTATATATACCCCCCGCTCAGCATTGGGCTGGGGCTGATCATGGTTATTATGGAGGGGCTGTACCTGCGCACCGGTGACAAGCAGTACGAGCAGCTGGCGCGTTTCTGGACGAAGATTTTCGCCCTCACTTTCGGCATCGGCGTGGCCACCGGCATTGTGATGGAGTTCGAGTTCGGCACCAACTGGGCTGCCTATTCCCGCTTTGTCGGCGATGTATTCGGCAGCGCCCTGGCTGCCGAAGGCATTTTTGCCTTTGCCCTGGAAAGCGGTTTCCTTGGGGTGCTGTTGTTTGGCTGGAACAGGGTCAGCCCGCGGGTGCACTTCATCGCCACCCTGGGGGTATGGCTGGGCTCCATGTTCAGCGCCGTCTGGATCGTCGTCGCCAATTCCTGGCAGCAGACGCCGGCGGGCTACCACATCGTCGGCGAGGGGCTGCATGCCCGGGCAGAGATCACCGATTTCTGGGCAATGGTTTTCAACCCCTCCAGCGTTGACCGCCTGCTGCACGTTTGGGTGGGCGCCTTCCTGGCCGGCGCTTTCCTGGTGATGAGCGTTCATGCCTACTACCTGCTCCGGGGGCGGTATGTGGATTTATCCCAAAAGGCATTCCGGATTGCCCTGGGGGTAGCCGCCATTTTTTCGCTGAGCCAGTTGTTCACCGGACACCGGTCGGCCGATGGGGTGGCGGAAAACCAGCCCGCCAAACTGGCGGCCCTGGAAGGGCATTTCGACAGCCTCGCCGCGGCCGACATGTACATACTGGGCTGGGTGGACAAGGAAAAACAAGCGGTTGCCGGCCTGAAAATACCGGGCGGGCTGTCGTTTCTGCTGCACTACGATTTTACAACTCCGGTCCGCGGGCTGAACGCTTTTCCGGAGAACGAAAGGCCCACGGCGCTCAACGCCATTTTCCAGTTCTACCACCTGATGGTGGCCATAGGCATGCTCATGATTGCGCTGACGCTGTATGCTTCGATCCAGTGGTGGCGGGGCAGGCTTTTCCGGCAACGCTGGCTGCTGTGGGTATTCGTCTTTGCAGTCCTGCTGCCCAATATCGCCAACCAGGTGGGCTGGTTCGCCGCCGAAATGGGCCGGCAGCCGTGGGTCGTCTATGGGCTGCTGCGCACCAGCGACGCCCTTTCCGCCGCCGTTACAGCCAATCAGGTGCTGTTTTCCCTGATCCTTTTTACCGTTATCTATACCTTGCTGTTCGCACTGTTCATCTACCTGCTGCATAAAAAGATCAAGGCCGGCCCGGAGAGCAAGGCTTTCATCCAGGAACGGCGGCGGCAGGAAGGGATCGCAGAGGCTTTCGGTAATGGCGAACCATAAGGAAGCGGGTGTGTCAGCCAGTAAAGCAAACCACAACCGCCCAACAATAACAATACAGCAATAATGGCAGCTTTTATCTACCAGGCCGTCATCCGCTTATACGGCCTGGCCATAAGGCTGGCGGCGCTCTTCAACGCCAAGGCAGCCCTGTGGGCAGCCGGGCGCAGGCGGTGGCGCAGGCGCCACCGGGGCATGCTGGAGGCGAAGCCCCCCGGAAAAGGCCCGCTGGTTTGGGTGCACTGCGCCTCTCTCGGCGAGTTTGAGCAGGGCCGCCCTGTGATCGAAGGCATCAGGGCAGCCCGGCCGGAGGTGCAGGTTTTGTTAACCTTTTTTTCCCCTTCCGGCTATGAAGTGCGCAAAAACTATGACCAGGCCAGCTATGTAGCCTATCTGCCCCTCGACACCCCATCAGCCGCCCGGGATTTTTTAGCCATCTGGAAGCCGGCCCTGGCCGTTTTTATCAAATACGAATTCTGGTTATTCCACCTGCAGGCGCTGCACCGGGCCAATATCCCGGCCTTCCTGGTGTCGGCCCTGTTCAGGCCAGGGCAATTGTTTTTCAGCCCCTTTGGCGGGCCCTTCCGCCGGGCGCCGGGCTGGTTCCGTCATATTTTCGTTCAGGATGAACAATCCGCCGCCCTGCTCCGGAAACACGGGCTGCAAAATTGCTCCGTCGCCGGCGACACCCGCGTCGACCGCGTACTGCAGATCGCCGAAAACGCTCCGGCTTTCCCCCTGGTAGAGGCATTCTGCGCGGAGAAGCCCGTGCTCGTGGCCGGCAGCTCCTGGCCCGAAGATGAAGCCCTGCTGATCCCCTTCCTCAATGAAGGCCTGCCCGAAGGATGGAAGGCCATTATCGCTCCACATCAGATACGGCCCGCCCACATCCAGGCGCTGGAGGAGCAACTGAAGGGCGTCGTTATCAGGTATTCCCAGGCCATCGGCGCAGAGCTGCGGGAGGCCCGCATACTGCTGATCGACAATGTGGGCATGTTGTCCGCCCTCTATCAGTACGGCCGACTGGCATACATCGGCGGCGGCTTCGGCGCCGGCATCCACAACACCCTCGAACCCATCGCTTTCGGGCTGCCTGTCATCTTCGGCCCGAAATACGAAAAATTCGAAGAGGCGCGCTACCTGGTGCAATCCGGCGGCGGCTTCAGCATCCGGAACCTCCGGGAGCTGAAAGCGGCTTTCGATCATTTGCATCCTCCCGTGGCTCATCAGGCGGCATCCGAAAAGGCCCGCCATTACGTATTGGCCAACCAGGGCGCCAGCCGGCAGGCAGTAGATGCCATCCTGATGGAATTAATGGGCGCCGGAGGGTAGAAACAGCGGTCCTGATGCCTGCTTTCATACCTCTGCTCCCCTCTTACGGCCCCGGCTTAATGCGACATTTACTACCTTTGCAAATTACGATCTTGTTAAAAAACAGCTCTCACGGCCATGTCCCAGGCAAACTATCCATTCGACGCTTTCCAGAAGCAACATATTCTCATCATCGGAGATGTGATGATCGACCGTTATCTGACGGGCAGGGTCAGCCGTATTTCTCCGGAAGCTCCCGTTCCCGTCGTGCATCTGCAGGACAGCGACGACCGCCTGGGCGGCGCCGCCAACGTGGCGCTCAACCTCAGGGCCCTGGGAGCCACGCCATATCTCTGCAGCGTCATCGGTAAAGGCCGCAATGGCGAACGCCTGCTCGAACTACTCCCGGGGCAGCATCTGGCCGGCAAAGGGATCATTCAATCGGAAGAACGCAAAACCACGGTAAAAACCAGGGTGATCGCCAGCAACCAGCACCTGCTGCGGGTCGATGAGGAAGACACCCACCCCCTCTCTCCGGCCGAAGCCGCAAAACTGCTCGAACACATCCGGGAAATTCTGGATACCAGGGAGATACACGCCATCCTCTTCCAGGATTACAACAAAGGCGTGCTGTCCTGCCAGGTGATCCGGGAAACGATGCTGGAAGCCATCAAACGGGATATCCCGACTGCCGTCGACCCCAAATCCGACAACTTCTGGGCTTATAAACACGTGTCGCTCTTCAAGCCCAACCTGAAGGAGATCAGAAGCCAGCTTCCTTTCCGCGTAGAGCCCGAACTGCACTCCCTGCGCCAGGCCGCCGAACAGGCCAGGAGCAAACTCGGCAACCAGCATACGCTCATCACGCTTTCCGAGAAGGGGCTGTTTTACGACAGCGCCGGCCGGAGCGAAGTGCTGCCCACCCACCCCCGCACCATCGCCGATGTTTGCGGCGCCGGCGATACCGTCTTCGCCATCGCCGGCCTGGGCCTCTCCCTGGGCATGGACATCCGCGATATCGCCCTGCTGGCCAACCTCGCCGGCGGGCAGGTCTGCGAAAAAGTGGGCGTAGTGCCGGTTGATAAAGCACAACTGGAACAGGAGTACCAGGAGGTTCTGGCCAATGGGGTGGTGGATGGTTGAGTGGCTATATTGCTATATTGCTATATTGCTATATTGCTATATTGTTATATTGTTATATTGCTATATTGTTATATTGCTGTTTTGCTCTTTTGCTGTATTTCGATCACCGGCGCTCATAGGGCCGAAAAGAAACAGCACACCTTTTCAGCGGGCCTTCCGGCCTCTCAGCATGGGCCACTTTCTGCAATCCCCCTGTCCAAGCCGGGTTTTCCGGGTGCGAATTCCGGTGAATATCCCTAATTTTGGAATTTGAAGAACCGAACGAGCTATGAAAATAAACCCTGCCTGCCTTTATCTGCCCTTCCTGTTTTTTGTGGTAAACCAGGCGCCCGCCCAGGTATTCTGGTCGGAAGATTTCGGGAGCGGGGCCATCCCTGCCGGTTGGAGCAATGAAGATATTTCCGGCAATGGCGCGCTGTGGATCTGGTGCGCCGGCCCGACGGGCTGCCCGGATGGCCAGCTTTTCCCGCCCGAAATGCGGCCGTTCTCCTCGGCCACGGCAGCCAATGGCTTTGTGGTGCTCAACTCCGCCTATTACGGCAACCTGCCCGGCGCCGGGCACATCAGCCGGCTGAAAACGCCCAGGATCGATTGCTCAGGCCAGGAAAAGGTATTCCTGCAATTTCAGACAGCCATAGGAACCGACCAATCCAGCGGAGCGGAGGATGCCCGGCTGCGGGTTTACACGCCCGGCGGGGTTTCGGAACTGGAGCTGTTTCCCATGCTGACGGCCGACAATGCCCAGCATTTCGTTCCCATCAGGCAGATAGCAGGCCAGCAGGCCTATTATGCCACCCTGGACCTCAGCAACCTGGCGGCAGGCCAGGACAGCCTGTTCCTCGAATGGGAATGGCGCAGCGATTACCAGTTCGCCTGGTGTATCGACGACATTTTGCTCAGTTCGGAAAACCCTGCCAAACCCGAAAGGGCGGTGTGGTTCGAAAGCTTTTCCGGGGGCAGCAACGGCTGGGTGTCCAACCCGCTTTCCTTCCCCGATTCCAACTGGATCTGGCGCCCCGGCGGTGATGTGAGCAATGCCTTGTCTGCCAACGCCCTCGACGGCCTGGTTTTCATCCATTCCCGCACGGGCAACGACGGCGCCATGGCCTTCAATGCCGATTTTTACAACACCCAGGGCGAAATACCCACCGGCCCCATACGGTATTACACCTGCGAGCTCCTGTCGCCGCCCATCGACCTGTCGGAGGTGGAAAATCCCGTTGCGGTGCAATTCAGCCAGCTGGCCTGGCTGGGCAATATTTCTCCCGATGCGCCCCAGACCGGGCAAGGGGCAAAGTTCATCACTTCTCTGGCCTTCAGCACCGACGGTGGGCAGAGCTGGAGCGAACCCATCAACGCCAACCCCTACCTGAGCCCGGCTACCAGCTCCAACGGCGGGACAAGCCTTCCTTCCAACACCACCGCATACTTCGCCCTGCCCGGCGCCCAGAGCAAGCCCGACGTCCGGCTCAGGTTCACCTGGGCGGCCGACCTCTACTTCTGGGTGCTCGACGATATCGCCATCGTGGAACGCCCGGCCTATGATATGACGGCCAACCGCAATTTCTTTGCCGTTACGCCCAATGCCATGACCCCACTCAGCCAGATGGAAGAAGAGCCCCTCCTGGCGGATGTGCTCAACCAGGGCGCCGAACCTGCAACAGGGGTGCGCCTGGAGGCTTTCATCCGCCGCACCGCCGACGGTGAAATTGTGCACCGCGATACGCTCTTCTATGGAGATATCGCAGTGGATTCCCTGGTGGAAAACATCCTTTTTGAACAACTACTGGATTCCGAAAGCCTTGCAACTACCGGTGAATACGAAGGCTACTACGCAGTAGCCCACAGCCAGCCCGACGGCCGCCCCGGAGATGATACGCTCCGGTGGCGCTTCCTCGTGACGGATACGACCTTTGCCAAGGAACTGGGCCCGACACATGACATCGCGCCGAGCGACAACTTCAGTTATGCCTTTGGCAATTGTTTTTACGTGCCGAAAGGTGCGGGCTGGTACGCCCGGCACATTACCTTTGGAGTAGCCAACGCCAGCCAGCTCAAGGCGGCGGGAAAAAGCGTTACCGCCCTGCTGTACAAGTGGGAGGGCGACCTCAACGAAGACGGGCTGGCCAACAAGGAGGAATTCCCCAACCTCATAGCCTTTAACGACTACCTCTTTCAGGGCAACGAAAGCGGAAACCTGATCACCATTCCGGCCTCCGAATCCAACCTAGGAATGCCCCTGGAAGATGATTCGTACTACCTGGCCGTGGTGAGTTATGAGGTGGGCGGGCCGCCCTTCGTGCCCTGTTTCATGCTGGCCAGCGACACGATCGACTATCAGGCCTGCGCCTTTGCCCATGAACTGCTGGGGCGGCCCCAGTATGGAAGCATTTTGAAAAAAGGAGCAGAGGAAGATTACAGCCTGCTCGGTTTCGGCTACAACATCGTGCCGGTAGTGCGCCTGCATATCGGCGCCTCCCCCATCCTTTCCGCTGAAGAAGCGCCACCACCACCACAGGCTCTGCTCAGGGCCAGCCCCAATCCCGCCGAAGGCCTGGTGCAGCTGGAATGGGCCGGCTTCACCCCCCAGGCCGGAGAAGCCTGGCTGAAAATCTCAAATATGTCGGGCAGCATCGTATTGCAAAAAAAGTTGGGCATTTTAACCGAAAATCGCATTACCTTTGACGCCCGGCACCTTAGCCCGGGATATTACCACATTCAGTTGGCCACACCTGGATACGCCATATCCACACCGCTGATCATTCAACGGTAAACAATCGACCAGATCAGGATGGAAAAACTCCCATAGCCCTTCAGGGCCTGCGAACTTGTTAAATCAATCAAACTATAATGATGAACATCAGAACTTTTACGCAACTAACGCTGAGCATGCTTTTTAGCCTGTGCCTCGGGGCCTCCGCCCTGGCCCAGAATGCATTTTACACCGAAGATTTCGGAGGCGGTTTCCCCGGCGACTGGACATCGGTAGAGGTGGTGGGCAACGGCCAGCCCAGCTCTGTCTGGCTGTACACCACGCAAGGCCCCACGGGGCCCTTCGCTACCGCCCCGCTGACTTCCACTACCGCCGCCAACGGCTGGATGGTTTTTGACTCCGACACCAACTGCAACCACCCCGAAGGCCAGGATGCCTGGCTCATCTCTCCGCCCATCGACGGCTCGGGGCTGGCGGAGGTATGGCTGCAGTTCGAAACCTATTTCCGCACCTTCAACGACCGCCCGCAGGTGCGCGTCGGCACAAACCTGAACGACCTCAACAGCTGGGCCACCCTTGAGGTGTTCCCTGGCATTGCCGTCAATGAATTCGGCGGGGTTATCGTAGGCGATGAGAGCCTCAACCCGCAGGTGATCAACCTGAACCTGACGCCCTACGCCGCCGGCGTCAATGGCTTCCGCTTCGCCTTCCAGTTCCTGTCGGACTCCTCGACCGGCAACGGCGGCAACCTGACCGGCTGCGGCTACGCCTGGCAGGTGGACGATGTGGTATTGCTCGACGCCAACCCCATCCCCCTGCACAACCTGGTGGTTTCCCGCCCCCGCCTGGCTCCGAATTTCGCGCAGCCTTCTTCCCAGATCGACACGGTCCGCATGGCGGCCCGCATCGATAATATCGGCCAGCTGGAACAAACCAACATCTCCATTACGGCTGAAATCTCCGGCGACAACGGCGACGCCTTCTCCACCACCGAAATGACGGATCTGCTCGAAGTGGACTCGGCAGTCATCTTCCTGCTGGATGAAACCTTCCTGCCTACCGGGCAGGGCATCTATTCGCTGGTTTATTCGGTGTCGGCCGATTCCACCGACCTCCAGCCCGGCAACAACACCATCACCACGGAATTCGTGATCTCGGAAGACCTCTACCAGAAGGACAACGGCAACTTCGACTTTTCCACCGGCCCGGCCGAAGTGCAGGGCGAAACCTGGGAAGTGGGCAACTACTATTTCGTGCCCAACGGCGGCTATGAAGCTTTCGAAGCGGAATTCTCCATCGCCAGCGACAACAACGCGCACCAGGGGCAATCGGTCAACGTCTTCCTGTACAAAATCGATGAAGACGACAATACCACCGCCTTCACGGATGAAGATGTCGAACTGATCGGCTTCGCTACCCATACTTTCACCGACGAAGAGAACGGCACGCTCGTTACCGTTCCGATGACCGACCTGCTGACTGCCGAACAGGGTGTGGAGCTGGATGAAGCCAGCGAGTACCTCCTCATGGTGGAATACCTGCCCGACATGCGCGGCATTTTCAGCGACATGCCGTCCGACTACGACGTCGCAACGGTCGTCAAGAACGGCGGCTGGTTCCTCGGCGGCTTCACCGGCGACGCCATCGCCGTGGCCCGCATGCGCATCCGCTCGGTGGAAACCAGCGTGGGCGATGTCGAGATCGCCAAAGCGGACATCAGGCTGTTCCCCAACCCTGCTACGGAATTTGTTTCCGCCAATATCGAGCTGGAAAATGCCAGCCGGCAAATGGAAGTGCGCATCCTGAACACCAACGGCCAGGCCGTGGCCTCCCAAACCTTCGACAACACCAAAGGCGAAAACCTGCGCTTCGATGTGCGGCAGTTCGCCTCAGGCACGTACTTCCTCCAGATTCGCACGGATGAAGGGGTGAAGACGGAGCGCTTTGCGGTGCAGCGTTGATGGGGGGCAATATTGCTATATTGCTGTATTGCTATATTGCTATATTGCTATATTGATTGGTATATTGTTGTATTGTTATATTGCTGTATGGTTAGCCTGGTGGCTTGCCGACATTGATGGCTGACAACGGGGGCCCGGGGGAGTTCGCTTCGCCGGGCCCTTGTGTTTGGGGGAGGTTGGGGTTGACGTTCCACAATAAACTAATTCGTCAGGAGGCGCCAGGCCCTGGAAGGCTGTGCTTATCCGGCGCCGGTTTCATTTCTTTTCCAGAATGCCTATTTTTGGGAAAAATCACCAACCTAAAACCATTGCCATCATGAACCGCAACATTTTTCTGACGCTTTCTTTCGCTTTATTTTTACAAAGTTTCCCCCTGTACGCCCAGGAGCCCAACAGCCTCCTTGCCCGGGCCGACAGCCTCCGGGAGGAAGGAGAACTGGAAGCCGCCATCCCTGTTTACCGCCAGGCCCTGGAACATGAACCCGGCAACCGGCCGGCGGCCTACAACCTCGCCTGCACTTACGCGTTGGCCTGGAAACGCGATTCCGCATTCCACTATCTGCACCTTGCCCTGGAAGGCGATACCAGCGTGCAGGCCCTGGCCGACCCCGACTTGCTCAAACTCACGGAAGACGAACGATGGGCCGCAATCGAAAACAGCCAGGTGGCCAAGGTTGAAGCGAAATACGGCCCCTACCCAAAACCGCAACTGGCCCGTGAACTCTGGCGCATGCGGATGAAAGACCAGGCTTATTACTACCACATCAATGTGGCTGAAAAAAAAGCCGGGCGCAGCTCTCCGCTCGTCTGGGCCCTGTGGGACCTCAAAGAATTGCTCAACAAGGAGAATGAAGAACGCCTGGAAGAAATTATCGCAGAACATGGCTGGCCGAAACAATCGGAAGTGAAAGGCAACGCCGCTCAGGCAGCTTTCCTCATTATCCAGCATGCGGATCTGGAAAAACAGAAAAAATACATCGGTTTGCTGAAAGCGGCCTGCGAACAGGGAGAAGCCGACTGGGGCAGCTACGCACTGATGTACGACCGCATAGAAATGCGGGAAAGCCGCCCCCAACTCTATGGATCTCAGGTGCGCTTCAACAGAGAAACCCAGAAATACGAACCTCATGAAATCCTGGAGCCGGAATACGTCAACAAACGCCGCCGGGAAGTGGGCCTGGGGCCCATCGAAGCATACCTCTCCAACTGGAATATCAGCTGGGAGGTGGAACAGCGGGAGTAAGGTTCTTAAAGGTTTTTACCTGCCTCCACGGGCCGATGCCGCTACGGCGGGCGAAGGCCCGGGCGGGCGGGTTGCAGGGTTTCAGGGTTCAGGGTTGCCGCAGGCTCTCCTCGTCTCCCCCTCTCCCAGTCTCCATTGGGTGTTTCAGGTTGCAGGGTTGCAGCCGGGCGCCCTGGCCGCAACATTAACATCTTCTTAGCAAAATGCCCTTTCAGCCCTATTGACACCCTCCTGATATTGGAAGATATTGTGCAAAACACCAAGCTATGCGCCCGGGCCAGAGCCTGATCTTCTTTTCCTTAGTGACACTTTGGTGCTGCCAACCCGCCAATCAGGCGGAAGAAGGGGCTGTTTTGGGTGTTTCGCCTGAACGGAAAGGCATCATTTCCGTCAACAAGCAGCCCGAAGCAGCCAGCGCGTTCGTACTGGAGTGGGGAAAAGTAAAGATGCCCCTGTCGAAATACGCCAACCCGGAAGTGTACAGCGGCATGGCCGAGGTGGAATTAAAGGATTTCCGGCAACTCATCGGGGAACGGCTCCGGCTCCTCCACAAGGGACGGGAACTGGATGTCGAATTCATCGGTATCTACAGGGAGGAATCCGGCCGGTTCAGCCCTTACCGGCGCTCCTATCCCGGCTTTGAACAGGGGCGTCTGGCGGAAGACGTCGTTTCCGCTTTCCGCCAGGGCGCCCGGCCAGGCGATGTGGTGGCGCTCTGGTTGTCTTCGCCTTCCGTCGGCATCAAGGTGCAACCGGCCCTGATCAAGGTCACCGACCCTTTCGAACCTTATTCCCCTGCGGTCGAGGTGCCCCAGCCCCGCTTCGATGGCGGCGTTTTCGGCTTCCAGCTTATCCAGGAGCCCGGGCGGCGGCCTCTGCTGCGGATCGATACCACTGCGGAATCCACCCGCCACATTTACGAGATGTACCGCCACAACCGCCTGTACAAGATCATCCACATTCCTGGTTTTCAAACCCACCAGCGCCTGCTCGCCGGCCGCGGCCAGCTGTTCGGCCCGGCCGACATCCGCCGGTCGGCATTGTTGGGGTGCGGGCACGACCTCCTGTCTCTGCCTGAATTTACGGCCTTCGGAGGGGATGAAGCCCGGCTGGTATGGGGAGATATGCTCGCCGAACCCTCCAGCGGGAACTACCTGCTTTCCGAATTCCTGTCCAACCTCCGGGCGCCGCTGCACCTGATGGTTGGCGAGCGGGAATTGCCCATCCGCAGTTTTCACCTCATCACCCACGGCAAAACCCGCCAGCCGGCGCTCTACGTGGCGGACAGCCTGCAGACGCCGGCCCTGATCAAGGCGCTCTGCCGTTTACAGCCCGCCAGTACGGTTTATTTCGACAAGATCGTCGTGGAAGATGAACAGGAGCGGCTGCTGTTATTCCCCCAGCCCTTCGCCTTCAATATCGGCGCCGGCGCCGGGCCAGGGCAGGAGAAAGACTGAGATTGGCGGAACATTCTTATCTTTACCAGGCTGAAAAAATCACAATCGCTCCAACAGGCTTGAAGCATTATCTCGGAATATTACTGCTCTTTTCCCTGCTGGCCCCATTCGCCGCCTCCTTTGCGTTGTTGCAGTATGAGCGGGAGCAGGTGCGGGAATCCGTTAAAAGGAACCTGATCAGCGGGTTGAAAAGGGAAGAACTGAGGCTGCTTCAATTCACAAGGGAGGAAGCGGAAAGGGAACTGCGCTGGGAACATGCCGGAGAATTCGAATACCAGGGCCAATGGTACGACGTGGCGGAGCGGTCGGAAAAAGGCGACACCCTCTACTTCTGGTGCTGGTGGGACCACGAAGAAACCCTCATCAGCCAGCAACTCAGCCGGCTTGTAGCCAGGGCTCTGGGGCAGGATCCGCAGCAGCGGGAAAACGCCCACCGGCTTTCCGCCTTTCTGTTCAGCCTGTTCCTCCCGGAATCAGGCCCGCCCTGCGCAACACCTCCTTCCACGCCCCTCATCAGGCCGGAAAAACCCCTTGCCCGATTGTTCAACCGGTGCTTTCCTCCCCCTCTCCCTCCTCCAAAGCCTCAGGCTCCTCTTCCTGTCTGATTTTCGGTGTCCCGGCACATTTTTCCTGCAAAGGCGCAACAAGCCTGGCTCTTCAGCCGCACTGCAACAGTATCGGCTATTGTGCCAGCGCGCCGCTGCGCCATGGCAGTTCAATCCAAGCCAGGACATCCGACGCAAACAGGCGCCTCCCAAGTTTTACGAGTCAAACCAAGCCTGAAAAACATGAAGCAACTTCTATTGAGTTCCCTGTTGCTGGGAGCCTGTATACAGCTATTCGCCCAAAACGCCACCATCAAGGGGCGCGACAGCAGCCGCCCCCTGGAGTTTGTCGTGCTGTCGAGCGACAACCCCAGGGCTTATGCCATTACCGACGTCCACGGCCAGGCCGACATCACAGCCTTCCGTGGAGCCGCCCGCATCGAGATCCGCATGATCGGCTATGAAACCCTGGCCAGGAGCTATTCCGAGCTGGAACAGTCGGATTTCGTGGCCTACCTCAACCCTTCCAGCTTTGCGCTCGACCAGGTCGTCGTTACCGCCAGTCGCTGGAGCCAGTCGCGCCGGGAAATACCCGCCAGGATCAGCACGATCAGCCAGCGGGAGGTGGCGCTGCAAAACCCGCAGACCGCCGCCGACCTGCTGGGGGGCTCGGGGGAGGTCTTTATCCAGAAAAGCCAGCAGGGCGGCGGCAGCCCCATGATCCGCGGCTTCTCGACCAACCGCCTGCTGATCACCGTCGATGGGGTGCGGATGAATACGGCGATTTTCCGCAGCGGCAACCTGCAGAATGTCATCTCCCTCGACCCTTTCGCCATTGAAAAAACCGAAGTGCTGTTCGGCCCGGGTTCCGTTATTTACGGCAGCGACGCCATTGGTGGAGTGATGGGCTTTTACACCCTGACTCCGGAATTCGCCGATTCGGAGGAAAAGCGGGTGAACAGCAGCGCCGCCGTCCGCTATGCCTCCGCCAACAGGGAGTTCACCGGGCATGCGGATGTGCGGGTGGGCTGGAAAAAGTGGGCCATGGCCAGCAGCTTTTCCCACAACGCCTTCGGCGACCTGCGCATGGGCAGCCACGGCCCGGAAGAATACCTGCGCCCGGCCTACGTGCAAAGGGTGGACGGCATCGACCGCGTATTTGCGAACGACGACCCCCTGGTACAGCGCCCCTCGGGCTACCAGCAAAGCAACCTGATGCAAAAGCTGCGGTTCAGCCCCAACGATAACTGGGGCTTCACCTATGGCTTCCACTATTCCGCCACGACCGACTACAGCCGCTACGACCGCCTGCTGCGCAGCCGGGAAGGCCTGCCCCGCAGCGCCGAGTGGCAATATGGCCCCCAGATATGGATGATGAACAACCTCAACATCACCCACCACGGCCGCACCGCCATCTACGACCAGGCCACCCTGCGCCTGGCTCAGCAAACCTTTGAGGAAAGCCGCATCGACCGCGATTTCAACGACGCTATACGCAGGCGGCGGGTGGAGGAAGTAGGCGCCCTTTCCGCCAACCTCGACCTGCACAAATTCATCGGCCCGGAACACAGCCTGCTCTACGGGCTGGAAGCCATCTTCAACGATGTGGATTCCTACGGCTTCGATGAAGACATCAGCACCGGCGCCTCGGCTCCCGGGCCTGCGCGTTACCCCGAGTCCACCTGGGCTTCCTACGCGGCTTACCTGTCCTACCAGTATCGCGCTTCCGAGCGCCTGTTGCTGCAGGCGGGCGGGCGTTACAACCAGTTTGCGCTGGACGCCGCTTTCGACACCACCTTTTATCCGCTCCCGTTCACCACCACCAGCATCAATAAAGGGGCCCTCACGGGCAGTGTCGGGCTGGTGTTCAGCACCGCCCGCCTGTGGACGCTGAGCGCGAACCTGTCCACCGGCTTCCGCTCGCCCAACGTGGACGATGTGGGCAAGGTGTTCGACTCCGAGCCTGGGGCCGTGGTCGTGCCCAACCCCGGCCTGAGCGCCGAATACGCCTACAATGCCGAAGTGGGGCTGGCCAAAGTGGCCGGCGATGTGGCCCGGGTGGACCTGAGCGCCTACTACACCCTGCTGGACAATGCCCTGGTGCGCCGCAACTTCACCCTTAACGGGCAGGACAGCATTGTGTACGCCGGCGAACTGAGCCGGGTGCAGGCAGTACAGAATGCCGCCAGCGCTTACGTTTACGGGCTGCAGGCAGCGCTGGAGCTGAAATTTCCGGGCGGGTTCAGCCTGTTGTCGCGTTTCAACTACCAGAAAGGCGAGGAAGAACTCGACGATGGCAGCACCAGCCCCCTGCGCCACGCCGCACCCTGGTTCGGCATGAGCCGCCTGGCTTATGGGGATGGGAAAATAAGGCTGGAGTTTTCAGCCTTCTACAGCGGCGAGACCTCCTACCAAAACCTGGCTCCGGAGGAACGGAGCAAGGACTTCCTCTACGCCCTGGACGCCAACGGCAACCCCTACTCGCCAGCCTGGTACATCCTGAATTTTAAAGCCAGCGTACAACTGACGGAGCAACTCTCCTTCACCGGCGGGGTGGAAAACCTGACGGACCAGCGGTACCGCCCTTACAGCTCGGGCCTGGCGGCGCCGGGAAGAAATGTGGTGCTGTCGTTCAGGGCAGGCTTCTGAGGCAGTTGCCGCAATGCCGAAATGCAAAGTACCCGGGCAGGGCTTCCAGGTAATGTTTCCGTCCGGGTGCTTTTTCGAAAAACGGGATGCAATGGAAGGCTTCGGGTTTCAGCCGGGATTGGAGCTGGGCCGGAGGTCATAGATCTTGCGGATATTGCGGGACTCCGCCTCCATGTTCAACCTGAGGTCGGTGAGCCTGCCGGTTTTGATGTCGAACACCCAGCCGTGCACCAGAGGGTAACCTGTATTGTACCAGGACCGCTGCACATGGTCCACCTTGATGACATTGATGCACTGTTCCAGCACGTTGAGTTCAACCAGGCGGTTGAAACGGGCTTCTTCAGTGGGGATGCCCTCCAGTTCATCCATGTGGAAGCGGTAGACGTCGCGCAGCGTCTGCAGCCAGCTGTTGAGCTGCCCCATGTCGTGGGGGTGTAATGCGGCTTTGACGCCGCCACAGCCATAGTGGCCGCAGACGACGATGTGTTTAACCTTGAGCTGCTCCACCGCGAACTGGATTACGGCGTTGACATTATTATCCGTCGGCACGACCAGGTTGGCGATGTTTCGGTGCACGAACACCTGGCCAGGCTCCACCCCCATGAGGTCTTCGGCCGTCACCCGGCTGTCGGAACAACCGATATAGAGGAACTCGGGGTGTTGCCCGTACGCCAGCTTTTTGAAATACTCGGGGTCGGCCGCGAGTTTGCCGGCAATCCACTTTTCGTTGTTTTCAAAAACCTGTTTGTAGAATCTGGACATGGCATTCGGATTATAAGCGGATCATGGGCTCGGGAAGCGCGTTTCAATAACTCGTATCATCCAGTTTCACCTTGCCCCTGAATGTCCAGAACACGAAAGCCGTATAGGCCAGCACCAGGGGCGCGCCGATGGCAGCTATCGTCAGCATGATGCCCAGCGATTTGTCGGAGGAAGCGGCATTGTAAATAGTGATGCTGTAGGCTTCATCCATGGTGGAAATGATGACCTTCGGATAGAGTTCAATGGCCACCGTGAGCAGCATCAGAGACATGGTGAGGCTGGAGAAGAGGAAAGCCTTTCTGTATTTGTGCATGGAGATCAGGCGGGGAATGTTGGCTATACTGAGGAAGCCCAGCAATGGAACCACAAACAGCCAGGGGAGTTCCCTGAAGCGGTCGGTCAGGTGCGGCAGGAAAGCCAGGGAGTAAACCGTGACAGCTGCAAAACTGATGAGAAAAAACCCCATGGCCCGCCTGGCCAGTATGGTGAGTTTGTCGTATAGCCTGCCTTCGGTTTTCATCAGGAGGTATAACGCGCCATGGGTGGTGAACAGGGCCAGCGTGGTAAGCCCCACCATCAGGGCGTAAGGATTGAGGAATTCCAGCCAGTTGCCTTCATATTCTCCGCCCGGCCCGATCTTCATGCCCAGCAGGACATTGCCCAGCACGACGCCCAGCAGCACGGCCAGCATGGCGCTGGAAATGCTGTAGCTGACGTCCCACATCTGCCGCCACCAGCGCATCGGCTCTTTACTTCTGAATTCGATGGACACCGCCCGGAAGATGAGGAAGGCGAGAAACAACATAAAGGGGATGTACATGCCGGAAAACAAAGTGGCGTACACCAGAGGGAATCCGGCAAACAAAGCCCCGCCGCCAATGACCAGCCAGACCTCATTGCCGTCCCATACAGGGCCGATGGCGTTGAGGGCAATGCGCCGGCTTTCTTCTTTCCGGAAAAACAAATGCAGTGCGCCCGCCCCCAGGTCAAAGCCATCCAGTATGGCGTAGCCGCTGAACAGCCCGCCAACTACCAGAAACCATAAGGTCGGATAATCAATGCCTAAAATGGCCGCCATGGTGTGTGGTTTGAGGTTCGCAGAAGCTTCCCGCTAATAATAGATCTCATCCGCCTCTCTGCCGAAATAGATCGGCAGTATCCACCCCACCTTTAGGCCGAAGAGCAGGTCGAGGCGCTCCGTTTCATCTCCGGTGCGGGTGTCGAAGTCGTAGTCCCGGCGGCTCATCGTCAATCCCTGGGTGAATTCCAGGCCTGCGTAGAAATTGACGCGCCGGTCCATGCTGAGCACCTGATAACCGATAAACTCGGTGAAGGCCAGCCCGTTGGACAGGCGGTCGTAACCCTTTTTGTACTCGCCCGACAATTGCGGGACGGCGCTCTGAGGGTCATCCTGAATGCGCACCTTATGCTGCAACAGGCCCGCCCCCAGCGTGAGCCGGATGCCGGAGCGGGGGTTGGCGAAGCCCAACCCGATGAGCTTGCCGATATGGCCGCCGGCGTAGTAACCGCGCATCCGGAGCTGAATATCGGAATAGGTTCGGTTGTTTCCAATGATAAACCCCTCGGGCGTGCGCAGAGAGGACAACACGTCCTCCTTGACATCGGAGCCGAAATAGTAGGAAAAGTCCAGCCCTGCGATCCAGTTGTTTTTACTGCTGATGAAATCCAGCCCGGAGCCCACCCCAAAGGCAGGGCCGAAGCGGTTTTTCAGGTCGCCTCCCGGTGCATGCCCGCCATAGCTGAGCCGGACGAGCAGCCCGTTGCCCTTGTTGAGGGCATTGTCGTACCCCTGGGCCCCGGCCATCAGGGGGAGCAGAAGGGCAAGAAAGATAAAAGTGTTTCGCATTGCCTTACACGGTTTGGTGCAAAAACGCGGATTGCGGAACAAATGTAAGGAATTCTTCATTCCGGTACCGTTCCGGCAAGGCCGATTGGCGCAGGCCGGCGGAAATGCGTAGCTTTGCGCCGAAAAAAAACGATAATGGCTTTCGAAAAAACGCTCCTCATCACCGGCGGCGCCGGCTTCATCGGCTCCCACCTGGTTCGCCTGATGGTGAATAAATACCCCGGCTACCACATCGTCAACCTGGATAAACTCACCTACGCCGGCAACCTGGAAAACCTCCGGGATGTCGAAGGCAGCCCGAATTATACTTTCGTGAAAGGGGATATCACGGACGCGGAACAGATACAGCAGTTATTTGCCCGCTATGGCTTCGATGGCGTCATCCACCTGGCCGCCGAATCACACGTCGACCGCTCCATTGCCAACCCCATGAGTTTTATAGAGACGAATATCGTCGGCGCCGTTGTATTGCTCAACGCTGCCCGCTTCCACTGGAAGAACCCGGAAGGAAAGCGCTTCTACCACATCTCCACCGATGAGGTGTACGGCAGCCTGGGCGAAACGGGTTATTTTACCGAAAAAACGCCCTACGACCCCCGCTCGCCCTACTCGGCATCCAAGGCCAGCTCCGACCACCTGGTGCGCGCCTATTACCATACCTACGGCTTGCCGGTGGTGATTTCCAACTGCTCCAACAACTACGGCCCCTACCAGTTTCCGGAAAAACTGTTGCCCCTGATGATCCACAACATCCGCCACAACAAACCGCTTCCCGTTTATGGCGACGGCCAGAACACCCGCGACTGGCTGTGGGTGGAAGACCATACCGCTGCCATCGACCTCATCTACCACAAGGGAAGAACCGGAGAGACTTACAACATAGGCGGCAACAATGAATGGAAGAACATCAGCCTGGTCCAGGAACTCTGCGACATCATGGACGGCCTGCTGGGCCGCCCCGCCGGCGCTTCCCGGCAACTCATCACCTTCGTCAAAGACCGCCCCGGGCACGACCGCCGCTACGCCATCGATGCTTCCAAGCTGAAAAACGAACTGGGCTGGGAACCTACCGTCCAGGCAACCGAAGGCCTGCGCCGAACCGCCCAATGGTACCTGGATAACGCCGCCTGGCTCGAACGGGTGGCCTCCGGGGCATACCATGTGGCCCACGACTGAAGTCGTGGGCTACCCCCCTACCCCACGACTTCAGCCGTGGGCCGCAGGCTACGCCCACCCCGTGGGCCAAAAGCTACCCCCGCCGCCACCCGGCGGCCCTTCCCGCCACAACCACCAGTATGCCCAGGGCAATGAAAGCAAATTTGAGGAGGGCAAGCCAGCGGGCGAGCGGGGCAAGCCATTCCGCCTGCCTGCCGTCCAGCAACTGCAGCAGGCAGAAGTTTTCGCCCACATCCAGCAGCCCGGCGATCAATTGCAGCGCGGCAATGCCGCTGATCAACCAGTAAGGAAGCCAGCGGTGAAGGCTCCACCTGCCGGCCCGGAAAACGAGCAGGGCCAGGAACAAGCTATATGCCAGAATGAAGGGAAAATCCAGGTACAGGCTGCGCCGGGCCAGTTGCTGCCCATCGGGGCCCCATTGCCGGAACAGCCTTTCTACTTCTGCCTGGCTGCCCGCCAGTTCAAAAGCGACGATGGAAGGCTGGGGGTTGGCCGTGAACCGCATGGCCAGGGCGATGGCGGCAAGAAGAATGAAAAGATAGAAGTCGAGGCGAAGGGCCAATGCTCTGGCTATCATGGCAGGCGGGTTTTGCTGAGCCTGAAATTGCGAAATCCTCCGCACAAGAAAGCGCCCTGCCCGGGAATTTTTTCTCTGCAGTGGCATAAAACCAAGCCCTGTCGCCGGGAGTTACTGTAATTGAACAGGAACCGATGCTAAAAATCAAAGATTATGATGCCTAAAAGATTGCGGTTGTTCCTCCGGCGGCTGCGCCGCTTTTTCGTCACCACCGTAATTGGTGGAATTGCCGTGGTGCTGCCCCTCACGATCTTCGTCATGCTGGTGCGCCTGATCGTCAATTTTTTCTCCAGGATACTGGCCCCCATGCGCCCGCTTTTCCCCTTTTCCGAGAAGGTGTCGGAATGGATCATCGACCTGCTGTCCTTTTCCATTGTCATCACGGCTTTCTTTATGATCGGGCTGGTGGTTCAGACGAGCTTTGGCAGCCGGATGTTCACCAGGCTGGAGGAGCAGTGGCTCATGCGGCTGCCTTTTTATTCCGTGCTCCGGGAAACCGTGCAGCAGTTCTTCGGCGCCAAAAAGATGCCCTTTTCACAGGTAGTCCTCGCCGATGTGTTCAACAACGGCATGCTGATGACCGGTTTTGTCGCCGATGACGAAGTCGGCAAAGGATTAATTACCATCTTTGTGCCGACCGCGCCCAACCCCACCAACGGCTTTATTTTCCACGTGCCGGAAAAACAGGTCAGATACCTGGACACCCGCCCTGAAGACGCCATGCGGACGATATTAGGGGTGGGAACGGGTTCGGCAATGTTGTTTAAAAATTATTAACCTACTTTTGCACCTCACAAACCCGCAGCGCCTTATGCATGGCTTACAAATCCTTTTTGAAGATAACCACCTCATCGCCGTCAACAAGCCGGCGGGCATGCTGGTGCAGGGAGATGAAACGGAAGACAAGCCGCTGAGCGAATTCGTCAAGGACTACATCAAGGACCGCTATAAAAAACCCGGCGCCGTCTTTCTGGGCACCATCCACCGGCTCGACCGGCCGGTCAGCGGAGTGGTCGTTTTCGCCCGCACCAGCAAGGCCCTGGAACGCATGAACAAACTGTTTCACGACCGCCTGGTGCAGAAAACCTACTGGGCCATAACCACCGAAAGGCCGGAACCCCTCAGTGGACACCTCGTGCACTATATCGAAAAAGACCGGGAAAAGAACCTGGCCAGAGCTTCCCTCCGCCCCCGGAGCAAAGAAGCCAAAAAATCGGAACTGGATTACGCCCTGACCGCAGAGGTAGGCGGGCACCACCTGCTGGAAGTAAAACCGCTCACGGGCCGGCCCCACCAGATTCGGGTGCAGTTGTCCCGCCTGGGCTGCCCCATCCGCGGAGATGTCAAGTACGGCTTCCCGAACCCCAACCGCGACGGCTCCATACACCTGCACTGCCGAGCCCTTACCTTCGAACACCCCGTGCAGAAAACCACCATCACCATCACGGCTGACCCGCCCAACCCCGATGAGGTGTGGCGGATGTTCGCCAACCAGTGGGCGTAGCCTTAATTGAGCGCCTGGCATAGCGAAGCATATTCCGGGCCAGTCAGCCGCTCACTGCTGTGGAACCTCCAAATTCTTAAAATCAGGCACCCATGCCCTACCAACTCACCCATTGGTTCGGCCCAGGTTTTTTGTCATTGTCAACGAAGTCCTCACCCGCGATAACCCGCTGAAAAACTATATGTTGCCCATCGACTTCCGGGAAACCCCGGCTGCCGCCCGGGCCAATATCCTGACCAAGCAACTCGCCGCAGAGCGCCTCAAAGCCGGCGAAGCGCTGGCTATTTTCCCCTCCGGCGGTGTGGCCACCGCCCCGCGTTTCTGGCTGCCTGCCCAGTACCTGAAGTGGAAGCGCTTTGTGGCCAAGCTGATACAGCAGGCCAGAGCCACCGTCATCCCCCTCTATTTCCACGGCCGCAATAGCATACTGTTCCAGATGGCTGGTTTTATGCTCCGGTGGGGTAAACTGCAAGCCCTGCAACCATTTTCCCATCCCATTGTTTATCCTTGAATTTAAAAGCAACTCCATGAAACCGTTCCTCCTCTTTTCGGTGCTACTGGCTACCATGCAACTACAGGCACAATCCGCGCCCGATATCGAAGCGGCAAAAAAACTGCTGGCCAAAGAATCCGAATACTTCTACCAGCGCAACTTTGAAGCCTGGGCCGACTGCTATGTCCAGGACGAGCGGGTGCGCTGGGCCTGCATCGAAAAGGGCGACGTGGTGCTGGAGGCCTATGGCTGGGACAAGCTGGGCCCCTTCGTTGGTGATTACCTGAAGGCCAATCCGGAACCGGTGCCCATGAAACTCCGCCGGGAAAACTTCCAGTTCCAACCCTACGGCAAAGCCCTGTGGGCCACTTTTGACGAATACCAGACGCTGGACGGGCAAACCAAGGCCCTGCGCGGCGTGCGCATTCTGGAGGAAGATAAGGGGCAGTGGAAGATTATATACATGAATTCCTATCCGATGCCGTAGAGCATGTTTTATCGGTAGGGATGGAATCGTTGTAGCGATTCCATCCCTACCGGCTCACAACCACCTTCCCACTGCGCCAAAGCTGGCCGCCCACCGACACAGCATAAAAATACAGGCCTGGCGGCAGCCCCTGCACCTCAAAGCGCTGTTCCCGCTGGCCGGGCGCCAGCAAGCCCTCGTAGGCCAGGCGCCCCAGGGTATTGTATAGCAAAATCTGCCCGGGCAGCAGGGGCGCCGCATCGAAAGCCACCTTGAAATAACCCGGGGCCGGATTGGGGAAAAGGTACGCCTTTGGGGTGTTTCCTCTTGCTGTTTCCTGTGCAGATACTACCGGCTGGCAAGGGGGGGGCGGATCTTCGCCTTCTACAAGAGGGCCGAGGCGGTAATTTGGGAAAAAAGGCAGTGTCCTCAGATGCCGGAATGGTAATTGAATGGCGTGTTGTTCCACATTACAAGCCATCCCTGCTTCATCGGGGTTATTGATAACATGGAGGACATCAACGGCGGCAAAGGTGTTGATATATATCCTGCAATCGGGGGCAAGCTGGGCATTGAAAAAAGTGGTATTGAACAGGGACTGATAGCCGTCATAAACCGCAACTACCTGACGGGAGGATTCAATGTCTTCATTGTCAAGGCCATATTGGTATATGGTATCCCGTGTGCAGGCATAGAGGAAACGGGAGTTGGGAGAGAATGATACGCCACTGCGTTGGCTTTCGCTCGGGATTTCAAATTTCTGAAAGTTACTAAGATACCCTGTTTCCCGATCGAAATCGAAAAGGAATAAGCCATCTGGCGTAAAAAATCGGGCATATTTTTTACCGTCCGGGGAGAAGCATGCCTGCCCGCCATCTCCCGACGCTTCTCCAAGCATTTGTGCCGGCAATACCTCGATTCCGTTTGGGCCTAGTAACAAACGGTAATACATGTTATTGTTCCTACCCCCCGTGATTATCCACCAATCTCTACCATTAGCGTGTTTGACAGTTGTCAACTGCCCGGCAGTTAAAGGCTCTGAAATTAATGGGATATTTTTTTCAACTACGCTTCCTTCACCATTATTTAAAGAGACATCCACCATGGTGTAATACAAGCCATCAGTAATGACTTCAAATTCAGGTTGGTATTGATAAATAATGTGTTTATGCAAAAGGAAATAAACATTATCGTTAATTGGGGCAGGTAAAATTGCACAGCTTTGTAACCAGGCCGTATACCCCAACCCATCTTCTCCACACTGAATATCATGCACTTCCCCGGGATTAATCCCTTCCCCATTTTCCATAACCTCGTGGTTAGCCCCAACCACCCGGCATCCATCTGTATAGAACAGTAGGTTCCCGGAACTATCCGAGATCATGGCATTGCTTATATTTAAGCTGACCCCAAGAGTAATTGGGCTTACCGTGGGAGGTTGCTCATTAAAGTCAATTGTTGTTCCTTCAATGCCTTCAACTCCCAGGTCGCTTTCATAACCGAATAGCCAGGTGTAATCGTACTTTTGCGCATTCCCCATAGAAGCTACTAATACTAGAAAGAAAAAAGACGTCAGGCTTCTCATAATGCAAAAAATAGTAAAGGGCATTCCCGGCAATAATGACTCCGGGAATGCCCTTTTTTATTATCGAATAATTACCAGTCTTTCTGCCTTTTGAGTGGTATCCACTCCTTTAAGTACACAATAATAGAGGCCAGCAGGGAGCCCAGAAGTATCTAGGAAAGCGGATTGTTCACCCGCCGGGATTGGCTTTTGAAGCCGCATTTGGCCTTGAGCAGTACACATTCCCCATTGCTTTTCTGCTGTATGAAGTTTAGCTTTGCTACCCTAAACACCAATCGCCATGTTCATTGGACACTTCGCCGTCGGCATGGGAGCCAAAGCTGCGGCGCCCCGCGTTTCCCTGGGAACGCTCTTCCTTGCCTCCCAATTTGTCGACCTCCTCTGGCCAACCCTGCTGCTATTCGGCCTGGAACGGGTGAAAATTGTGCCAGGCATTACCACAGTTACCCCGCTGGATTTTGAGCACTACCCCATCACCCACAGCCTGCTCATGGCAATGGTGTGGGGGCTCTTATTCGGGCTGGTGTACTGGATCTTTCAAAAAAACAAGATTGGCGCTATTGTCCTTGGCCTGTGCGTCGCCAGCCACTGGCTACTCGACCTCCTTGTACACCGTCCCGACCTGCCATTGATTCCCGGAGGGGCCACCCGCCTGGGCATCGGCCTGTGGAATTCCCTGCCCGCTACCCTGATCGTGGAAGGGCTGCTGTTCGTACTTGGCATCTGGCTCTATCTGCGCAGTACAACCGCCAAAAACCGGGTGGGGCGCTTTGCCTTCTGGGGCCTGGCGGCTTTCCTGTCCATCATCTATATCGCTAACCTCTTCGGCCCGCCGCCGCCGGATGTGCCTTCCATCGCCTGGGCCGGCCACCTGCAATGGCTGTTCGTCCTCTGGGCGTACTGGGTGGACCGGAATAGGCAGTTTGTCAGTCGGCAGTGAACAGCCGGCAGTGGGCAGAACCTTAGGAGGTTTCGGGGAGGGCAGGTTCCCACTTCCCACTTCCCACTTCCCACTTCCCACTTCCGACTTCCGACTTCCGACTTCCGACTTCCGACTTCCCACTTCCGACTTCCGACTTCCCACTTCCCACTTCCCACTTCCCATTCACCCCCCGCCGGCCATCGCCTCCCCGGCGATCCACCCGCCCGTCCAGGCGGCCTGAAAGTTGAAGCCGCCGGTGATGGCGTCGATGTCGAGCACTTCGCCGGCGAAGAACAGGCCGGGGAACAACTTGCTCTGAAAACTTTTAAAATCGACCTCCCGCAGGCTCACGCCGCCGGCGGTGACGAATTCCTCTTTGAAGGTGCTTTTGCCATTGACTGCATAATGCCCGTTCACCAGTTCTTCGGCCAGTTTATTGAGGCCTTTGTTGCCGAGTTCCGCCCAGCGGAGGTGCTCACCTATGCCGGCGCCGGCCGCCAGGCTGCGCCACAGGCGGGCGGGCAGGCCGAATAGGGCGTGAGCCTGTATTAGTTTCTTCGGATTCTCCTGCCGTTGGCTGTCCAATTCTTCCCTGATAGATTCCAGGCTCTGGCTCAGCCAGTTGACACGGATGGCGAACTGGTACTTCAGCCTGGCCAGTTCGCGGGCGCCCCAGGCGGAGAGCCGCAGGATAGCAGGGCCGCTCATGCCCCAATGGGTGATGAGCAGAGGGCCGCTGGCCTGTAGCTTTGTGCCCTGCACATACACGGTGGCCTTAGGAACAGAAAGCCCCTGCAGGCCTTCGATGCGGGGGTCCTTGATATTAAAGGTAAAAAGGGAAGGCGCCGGCTCGACGATGGTATGGCCCAGTTCGCCCAGCAGCTTCCATATAGCCGGGCTGCTGCCGGCCGCCACCAAAACAGCCTCGGCGGGAAAACTTTTTTCCCTGGTGTGCACGAGCCAGTGCCCACGCTCCCCGGCAGGCGGCTCCAGCCCCTGCACCCGTTGCTGCATCAGCACCTGGACGCCCGCCCTCCGGGCGCTCTCCCAGAGGCAATCGACGATAGTCTGCGAGTTGTCGGTGGTGGGAAACATGCGCCCGTCTTCTTCGATCTTGAGGGGAGCTCCCCGTTTTTCGAACCAGTCGACGGTATCGCCGGAGCAAAAGCGGTGGAAAGGCCCAATGAGTTCGCGCTCGCCGCGCGGATAGAACTTCGACAGCTCCTTAGGCACAAAACAGGCATGGGTGACATTGCATCGCCCGCCCCCCGAAATCCTGACTTTGCTGAGCACTTCCCGGCCGGCCTCCAGGATGAGGGCTTCCGCTTCCGGGTTGAGCTCCGCACAGCGAATGGCGGCAAAGAAACCTGCCGCACCCCCGCCGATGATGATGACGCGTTTTTTCATGAGGGCAAAGGTAAAAAAGCCTTTCAAGCATGCTCCCCTTCTTCGCGATCCTCCATCCAATGCCGCAATTCCAGAAAGGACCGGGCCAGCTCTTCCATCTCTTCCGGAGGGCTGCCGTAGCTGAGGCATTTCATTCTGAAGACCTCCATTTCGTCCAGCTCTCCGAGTTCGGGCGTATCCGGTTTTTGCTGTTGAGCCTGCTGCTGGCGCAGGATGCGGATCTTGAGCAGTTCCAGGTGCATATCCGCCGTCAGCTCGTGCAGGCGCTGGTCGAGCCGGGGGATGAGCCGCCCGGTTTCAACGATGGCCTCCACCCAGGGGGCCAGCCCCTCCCGCTCCTTGCTGCCGAAGCGCCTGAGGGCCTCCTCCACTTTCTCCAGGGGCCCCTGGATGGTCTTCAGGCGCCGGAAGGTGGGCAGCGCGATGGCCTCAAGCTGTTTTAGAGCCTTCCCTTCAAATTCCAGCAGATAAACGCTCTTTTCGTCTTTCGTCTCGCTGAAACTCAGCGGGATGAGGGAGCCGGAGTAGCGGACGTGCTCCAGCCCCCCCACGGCCTGCGGGCGGTGGATGTGCCCCAAAGCCACATAGTCAAAAACCTTCGGAAAGTCTTTGGCGGCGATGTTTTCCTTGTTGCCGATATAAATATTGTCCTGCGCGCCCGACGCCTGCGCCCCCGTAGCGTAGAGATGCCCGGTGGCGACCACCGGAACCTCCACACCGGGATACCGCGCTTCGATGAGTTGCCCCAAATCGTGATAATGCTGCCGGATGCCCTGTTTGAGCCGTTCCACCCGTTCCATGCCGTTCTCGCCGGCCACGCTGAAGTGCAGGTCGCGGTCGCGCAGGAATGGCACAGCGGCGATGACGGCCTCCAGGCCGCCCTGCTCATCCCTCCACTCCACCAGTTCATCGGCCAGGTTTTCGGTAGCGGAGCCCAGCACGTGAATGTTCAGCGCCTGAAGCAGTTCCCGCGGCGCGTTGAGCATGGCGGGCGAGTCGTGGTTGCCGCCGGTGATAACGATATGGCGGCAGGAGGTTTGTATCAGTTGGGTCAGAAAGCGGTAGTACATCCGGCGGGCATAGTTGGGCGGATTGCCGATGTCGAAAATATCACCCGCCACGATCAGCCCGTCCACTTCCCGGCGATGGATGGTGTCCAGGAGCCAGTCAAGGGCCAGTTGGTGCTCCTCCCCGCGGTCGTTATAGAGGAACTTCTGCCCCAGGTGCCAGTCGGAAGTGTGGATGATCTTCATGAACAGCCTATTCGAAATCGTCGTAAAGTAAATACTTCCGGCGGATTTTTTTAAAGCCTTCCAGCCCTTCCTGCCAGCTCTGCCGGATCTCGGTTTCTGTCCTGCCGGCAATGACCTGCTCCCGGAGGTGGGCGCCGCCCGCCAGCTTATCGAAAAAATTGGTTTTCAGAAAGAAGTTGTCCTTGTCCGGGAAATCGCGGTAAAAACCGATGAGGTAGCCAAGGTTGAGGCGTGCCTCGGCCCGGATGTCCTCCGGGCTTCTGTCCACGAGGCTGAAGCCGCGGCACAACTCGCCTTCCAGCTTGGGCGATTTGGCGCCGAACATGGGAGCAGGCGTGAAGGTGTAATCCCCTTTCGGGAAGTCCGGGTGCCCGTAAACCTGAAACTGGTTGGGCGTGCCCCGGCCTTCGCTGGCCACCGTGCCCTCGAAAAAGCAGATGGAAGGATACAGGTAAATGGCCCGCATATTGGGCAGGTTGGGGCTGGGCCGCACCGGCAACGCATAGGGTGTGGAATGGGTGTAACCAGCGCAGGGAATGACTTCCAGTCCGCACTGCCGCCCGCCTTCCAGCCAGCCCTCGCCGTTGATCATGCGGGCGTACTCCCCCACCGTCATGCCGTGCACCACCGGTACGGGGTGCATGCCAACAAAGGAGCGGAAGGCCGTATCCAGAACAGGGCCGTCCACGTAATGGCCGTTGGGGTTGGGGCGGTCCAGCACCATGAAGCTGACGCCGTTTTCGGCGCAGGCTTCCATCACATAGTGCATGGTGGAGATGTAGGTGTAAAAACGCGCCCCAACATCCTGAATGTCGAAAACCACCCAGTCGATGCCCGCCAGGTCTTCGGCGCCCGGCTTTCGCTTGCTGCCGTAAAGGGAAACCAGGGGAATTCCGGTCTGCGCGTCCTTCCCGTCCTTCACCTGCTCACCGGCGTCGGCTTCGCCGCGGAAGCCATGCTCGGGAGCGAATATTTTCACTACCTTCACACCACGGCTGAGCAGGGTGTCGGCCAGGTGCGCCGGGCCTGCCATCGAGGTGTTGTTGACCAGCAGGGCGACATTTTTATCCATCAATCGCGGCAGGTACGCATCCAGGCGGGCTGCGCCCACATGAAGTTCCTTCTGTGCTTCCGGAAGGGGTGAAACTTCCGCTTTTTTTTCACTCAACGCGACACAATTTAGTTGAAGAGCGGCGAAAATTAAAACTATATTTTTTAGATTTACCATCATTTTGTTTCGATATTGCGTTTTTATGAAGCAGCAGTACTATGCCATCGTTGACCTGGAAACGACCGGCGGGCAGGCCGCCCGGGATAAAATTATAGAAATTGCCATTGTCCTGCACGATGGGCGGGAAATAATTGACACCTACAACAGCCTGGTCGACCCCGAACGTTACATTCCCTACGGCATCACACAGCTCACCGGCATCACGCAGGACATGGTGCAGGGCGCGCCGAAATTCTTCGAAGTGGCCCGTAAGGTAGTGGAAATGACGGAAGGCGCCATCTTTGTCGCCCATAATGTGCGCTTCGATTACAGCTTCCTGCGCGAGGAGTTCGCCCGCCTCGGCTACACCTTCTCCCGCAAGAACCTCTGTACTGTGCGGCTGAGCCGCACGGCCTTCCCGGGGTTGCCATCCTACAGCCTGGGCAACCTCATCCGCAGCCTGGGCATCCGCGTCGAAAACCGCCACCGCGCCCTCGACGACGCCCTGGCCACAGCCGAGCTGCTGCGCCGCATCCTGGCCGCAGAAGAAAATGAACGCACGGCCCGCGAAATGGTCAACCTCGGCATTCGCGAATCCCTGCTGCCCAAAAATTTCAGCCTGGAAAAAATCCACGCCCTGCCGGAATCCTGCGGCGTATATTACTTCCACGGCCAAAAGGGCGATGTGGTGTACGTCGGCAAAAGCATCAACATCAAAAAGCGGGTGGCGGAACACTTTGCCGACAAATCGGAAAAGGCCTCCAAACTTCAACAGTACGCCTGTGACATATCCTACGAACTGACGGGCAGCGAACTGATCGCCCTGCTGCTGGAGTCCCACGAGATCAAACGCCTCAGCCCGGCTATCAACCGGGCGCAGCGGGTGCGCCGCTTTCCCTACGTGGTGCACACCTTCGAAAACGAGGGCGGATACCGCTGCTTTGAGATTGCCCAGGTTACTGCAAAAACGCGAAGCCAGTACGACATCATCTCGGAATACCCCAAGCTCAGCCATGCCAAGAGCCACCTCAGCCGCATTCAGGCCAGCCACGAACTCTGCCCGCGCCTCAGCGGGCTGCAACCCGGCAAAGGCGCCTGCTTCCACTACCATCTCAAACAATGCCACGGCGCCTGCGCCGGCAAGGAGGCCCCCGAATCCTACAACGAACGCGCCGGCCATGCCTGTGAACAATTGTCCACCGTTTTCGGCCAGGATTTCTTCATCCTGGACCAGGGGCGCGAACCCGACGAATATTCCGTGGTGCTGGTGGAAGACGGCAGCTTCCGAGGCTTCGGATACATCGCCCGCGAAGCCGTCAACGGCCGCCCGGAGCCCCTGCGCGACGCCATCCGCCCCTACCCGGGCAACCCGGAAACGGCGCGCATCATCCAGCGGTTCCTGAGTTCGGGAAGTGGGTTTAAGGTGGTTCAGTGTTAGTTCTTTGGGGTTTCAGCCCGCCCCGAGAATACCCGCCATCTCCCGCTGCACCGCCAGCGCCGCCGCCCGGGCCTTCTCCGCAAAATCCTCCCCGCTGCCGGCGAAGATGACGCCCCGGGAAGAGTTCACCAGCAACCCGCAGCGATCGTTGAAGCCATGGCGGCTAACACTCTCTAAATCACCGCCTTGCGCTCCAATACCTGGAACGAGAAAGAAATACTCCGGAGCGATGGCCCGCAGTTCGGCGAATTTTTCCGGATGGGTGGCGCCGCAGACGAACATCAGCTTGTCAGGGCTGCCCCATTCCATGGCCCGGCGCATGACCTTCTCGTAGAGCGGCTGGCCGTTTTCCTGATTGTCCATCTGAAAATCCCGGCTGCCGGCGTTGGAGGTCAGGGCCAGCAGGATCACCCACTTGCCCTCGAAGGCGAGGAATGGGGCTACGGAATCCTCGCCCATGTAGGGGGCTACCGTGACGGCGTCGAAGTTAAGCTCCTGGAAAAAGGCCCGGGCGTACTGGGTGGAGGTATTCCCGATATCGCCCCGCTTGGCGTCGGCTATGGTGAAGTGTCCTTCAGGAATGTAATCAAGCGTTTTGCGCAGCGACTCCCAGCCGCGCAGGCCCTTTGCTTCGTAGAAAGCCAGGTTCGGTTTGTAGCAAACGCACAGGTCGCGGGTGGCGTCGATAATCTGTTTGTTGAACTCGAAAACGGGGTCATCGTACTTCAATAAATGTTTGGGCAGCTTTTCCCATTCGGTATCGAGGCCCACGCAGAGGTAGGATTTTTTGCTTTTGATTTCTTCGTAGAGTTCCCGGCGGGTCATGTTTTTTGGGCGAAGATAAGGAGAATAGCAAAGGAGTGAGTGCTTGAGGGATGCCGGGATATGCCCTGCCAAAAGAACGCGATATTTGGCGAAGGGTGGACTGTTCACAGAAAACGGTGTCAACGGCCCTGTAAATGCCTGGTTTTCAGATACAACCAGTGCTATAACCCGGCAACCGCCCTTGTCATAGAACTCCCTCTGGCTTTTATGCGTTACATTCCCGTAAATTTGCAGTCGAAAGGTTGCCACAAAAACCATTGATGATCCAGACACTAAGCCGAGCAGAAGCCATCGCCCGCATGAACGCTTATGGAAAGGAGCGGAAGCCCTTTCTGTTCCTCATCGACTTCGAAATGCAGCGGCCCGTGGTGCTGAAACTGGACGAGATCGAGGCGGAAGAACTGCTTTTCGACATCAACGGGCAGAGCAATGCTGCCGGGCTGGAGCCCTCCGGAGAATCGTTTTTTTTCGAAAAACACCCCATCAGCCGCGACCGGTATGGCCGGGCTTTCCAACTTGTGCAGCGCCACCTGGCTGCCGGCGACACCTACCTGCTCAACCTGGCCTTCCCCACACAGGCCCGCACAAACCTGAGCCTGAGAGAGGTTTTCCTGCGCAGCCGCGCCAGCTACCGCCTGTGGTGGAAGGAGCACTTCACCTGTTTTTCCCCGGAATGCTTCGTAACGATGCGGGACGGGCAGATTGCCTCCTACCCCATGAAAGGCACCATCGACGCCAGCCTGCCGGGCGCCGAAGCCCTGCTGCTCGGCAACGAAAAGGAAAAAGCGGAACACGCCACGATCGTGGACCTGATCCGCAATGACCTCAGCATGGTAGCCTCCCGGGTGCAGGTGACAAAGTACCGCTATGTGGAAGAGATCCAGACCCATCAGGGCGGCCTGCTGCAGAGCAGTTCGGAGATTGTGGGCCGGTTGCCGGGCGATTACCTGGAACGCCTGGGCGGCATTATTTTCCGCTTGCTGCCCGCCGGCTCCGTCAGCGGGGCGCCGAAGGGCAAAACAGTGGAGGTCATCCGCGCGGCAGAACGGCGGCCGAGGGGATACTATACCGGCGTCTGCGGCCTTTTCGACGGCCGGTCGCTCGACAGCGGGGTGATGATCAGGTTCCTGGAATCCGAATCCGGCGGGCTCGTTTTCAAAAGCGGCGGCGGCATCACCGCCCGGAGTTCCGAAGCCGAAGAATACGATGAAATGGCCCGCAAAGTGTACCTGCCTTTCCTCACCACCGCCGAAGCCCTCGCTCCATGAGCCGACTGCTGCTGGAAACCATTCGCTGCCAGGACGGCCAGCTCGACAACCTGCACTACCACCAGGAACGCCTCATGCGCAGCCGCCGGGAGTTGCTGGGCCTGCAGGGGGGCATCCGCCTGGAAGACATCCACCTGCCCGGGGAAGCGCGCCAGGGCCTGTTCAAATGCCGGGTCATCTATGCCGAAAAGATCGAAACCGTTGAATTCCTGCCCTACCTGTTCCGGCCCGTCAACAGCCTGAAACTGGTGGACTGCGGGCAGCTCAGCTACAGCTACAAATTCACCGACCGCAAGGCCATCGAGAAACTGTTCCGCCTGCGCGGGCGGGCCGACGACGTGCTCTTCCTGCGCCGCGGGCTGCTCACCGACACATCCTATGCCAATATCGCCCTGTTCGACGGGGAAAAGTGGTTTACCCCGGCCCGGCCCCTGCTGGCCGGAACCCGCCGCGCCGCCCTGATCGAGGCCGGGCTGCTGCTGCCCGACCACATACACGCCTCCGACCTGCCGCACTTCCGCGAACTGAGGCTCATCAACGCCATGTCGCGCCTCGAAGACGAACGCACCGTGCCACTGAACCATATTTTTTCGTGAAAATTGGTAACCTAAATTTAAAGCGGGCAGCCATAGCAGTACGGATGAAATTTTAATACCTTTCCGCCCTTTGTGTTTAACTTTATCCCGGCCATGCTACAACCAAATACCGAACCAGATACCGCCCATATCATGAAAGCCCAACTCGTCCAACCCGGCCAGTTCGAACCGGCCGACCACTGGTACGCCAAAGCGCTCAATGCGACCATTCACCCCATGATCGCTTTCTTCTTGCACCTCGAGGAAGACCGCATCATAAAAAGATACTGCCACCTGCACCCCAAAGTCAAAGCCGACACCCTGCGCAGCCTGCTGTCCTACAAACCGAAACACTTCCTCTGGGCCGGCGCCGACCTCATGCACGTGACCAATGAAGAAGGCAACCGCAAGATGGTGGTCATCGAGAACAACTCCTGCCCCTCCGGCCAGAAATCAATGCCCCTGCTCGACGACAACAAGGAGCAGGGTGGCTACCGCCTGCTCATGGAGCGCACTATCAAACCGCAACTCCGGATCAGAAAGCGGATACCGGGCGAACTGGCGGTCATCTACGATAAAAACCCCATGGAAACCCTGGGTTACGCCCGCGCCATGGCCGACGCCTTCGGCGAGCCGGTGCATTACGTGGCCTGCTACCACGACGACCCCGACCCCGCCATCCGCTTCAAGGACGGCGTCCTCTTCGCCAGAGGAGAAGACGGCCAGTGGCGTCAGATCCGCGCCGCTTTCCGCTACCTGACCCAGCGCCCCTGGACGCGCCTGCCCATCCACACCAAAACGGCCATCTTCAACCCTATCATCGCCTGCCTGGCCGGGGGGCGCAATAAAATGCTGGCCTCCAAAGCCTACGACCTCTTCAACGGCGAACTGGCCAACAGCGGGCTGGAAATCCTGACCCCGGAAACCATCTGGGACGTCAGCAAGGAGGAAATCCCGCTCTGGGTGCGCAAAATGGGCGGGCAGGCCGTGGTCAAAAACCCCTACAGCAACGCCGGGCAGGGGGTCTTCACCATAGTCAATGAGGCCGAACTGGAAGCCTTCATGGCCCTCGACTTCCACTACGAGCGCTTCATCGTGCAGAGCCTCATCGGCAACTACAACTGGAGCTCCGCCGGCAGCCGCGGCAAGCTCTATCACATCGGAACCGTGCCCAGTTCCAAAGGCAATACCTACGTGGCCGACCTGCGCATGATGGTCAGCGCCACCGAAGAGGGCATCCGGCCCCTGTGCATCTACGCCCGGCGCGCCAACCGCCCCCTGGCCGACCACATCGAGGAGGGCCACAACTCCTGGGAAATGCTGGGCACCAACCTCTCCATCAAGGAAGAAGGCAACAACTGGGGTAGCGACACCAACCGCCTGATGCTGATGGACCGGCGCGATTTCAACAAGCTCGGGCTGGGCCTTGACGACCTCGTGGACGCCTACATCCAGACCGTCCTGTCATTGGTCGCCATCGACAGAATGGCGGAAATGCTCTTCAATTCCAAACACCGCTTCCGCGCCCGCCTGTTCCGTTCTCTGGATGACGACAATACCCTGATCAACGAGCTGGTAATGTGATGGGGTAAAAAAAAAGCCGTGCCTGAGAAGCACGGCCGAAATTTTGGACTAGTATGAAAAAACTCTGCTATAAAATTAACTGCATTTCAGGATAAATGTTGCCTTCTCCGCATATCATTTTGTTTGTTTCCGGCCAACTGCCTATTTTGGCAGCCCAATAGCATTTCCCGCTCGTCGAAAGGCAGGGGAAATCCTGGCCAGAATTAAAACCAAACGAAATGAAGACCGACATCGAAATTGCACAGGCCGCCACTTTGCGCGACATCCGGGAAATTGCAGCCCAACTCGGCATCCCTGAAGATCAACTCGAGCGCTACGGCCGATATAAGGCCAAGCTGCCGCTTTCCTTAATAGACCCGAACCGGGCCCGCAACAGCAGGCTCATCCTGGTTTCCGCCATCTCCCCAACCCCTGCCGGGGAAGGCAAAACGACGGTTTCCATCGGGTTGGCCCAGGGGCTATGCCGCATCGGCAAAAAAGCCGCCGCCGTGCTGCGCGAGCCCTCCCTGGGGCCCGTTTTCGGCATCAAAGGCGGCGCTACCGGCGGCGGGCATTCGCAGGTGCTGCCCATGGAAGACATCAACCTGCACTTCACCGGCGACTTCGCCGCGATCGAAAAAGCCCACAACCTGCTGGCCGCACTGATCGACAACAACCTGCAGAATAAAAAATTCAACCTCGGCATCGACCCCCGCACCGTGCTCTGGAAACGGGTGATGGACATGAACGACCGCGCCCTGCGCAAAGCCGTCATCGGCCTGGGCGGCACCGCCTCCGGCGTGCCCCGCGAAACCGGCTTCGACATCACGGCCGCATCCGAGATCATGGCCATCCTCTGCCTGAGCGAAAGCCTGAGCGACCTGAAGCGGCGCCTGGGCAATATCTTCGTCGGCTTCACTTTCGACAAAAAACCCGTCTTCGCACGCGACCTGAAAGCCCACGGCGCCATGGCCGCCCTGATGAAGGACGCCATCAAACCCAACCTGGTGCAGACCCTGGAAGGCACGCCCGCTATCCTGCACGGCGGGCCCTTCGCCAACATCGCCCAGGGCACCAACAGCGTGCTGGCCACCCGCATGGGCATGAGCCTGTCCGACTACGTCGTTACGGAAGCCGGCTTCGGCTTCGACCTCGGCGCCGAGAAGTTCTTCGACATCAAATGCCAGAGCGCCGGCTTGTCACCCCGCGCCGTGGTGCTCGTAGCCACCGTCCGCGCCCTGAAATACCACGGCGGCGCGCCCCTGGCCAACCTGAAAGAGAACAGCCCAGAAGCAGTGGAAAAGGGCATCGAAAACCTCGAAAAACACCTCGAAAACATCCGCCTCTTCGGCTTGCCCGCCATCGTGGCCATGAACCGCTTCGTCACCGACAGCGATGAGGAGCTGGCCGTCATCAAAAGGCGCTGCGAACAAAAGGGCGTACCTGTGGTGCTGTGCGACGCATGGGAAAAAGGCGGCGCCGGTGCAGAGGAACTGGCCCGTACCGTGGCCGATATCGCCGACAGGCAGGCCGAGCCCTTCAAACCCCTCTACGACTGGAACTGGCCGGTGGAGGAAAAGATCAAAACCATCGCTACCCGGATATATGGCGCCAGCGAGATCGACTACATGCCCAGAGCCAAAAGCGACCTGCAGAAAATCGCCACCCTGGGGCTGCAGAACCTCCCGGTCTGCATAGCAAAAACCCAGAAATCCCTGTCCGATAACCCAGCCCTGCTCGGGCGCCCCAAGGATTTCGTGGTCACCGTCCGGGAAATAGAGATCGCTGCCGGCGCCGGCTTCCTCATCCCTATCACAGGCGAGATCATGCGCATGCCGGGGCTGCCGGCCCAACCGGCAGCGGAAAACATCGACATCGATGACGATGGAAATATTACCGGCTTGTTCTGAGCCCGGCCGGGGCCGTTAAACTTTTTTCAGGTTCAGCCTGTTTGTATTAATGGTTTGTCTGGAAATTTTCCCCTCAGGTTATTTCCCGTCCAAGTGCCCTATGCCATAAAGCAGGGCAACCCTGTCAAAACAAAAATTGTTCAAATACTGCAAAAGCCATGTTTCTGAAGAAGTTTTTTAGTTTTCTTGCCCCTGAGAAAAACCAGGAAAAGAAAGGCCAGGTAAAGTTTTTTAACCGCAAAAAGGGGTATGGCTTCATATTGCCCGAAAATGCAGACGAGGAAGTATTCGTCCACGCTTCCAGCCTCGAAAGCCGAATTCACAAAGGAGACAAAGTCGCATTCGAACTGATCTCGAGCCCCAAAGGGCCGGAAGCCAGAAATGTGCGGCTTGTTGAAGCCTGATTTTTTTCAAATTAAATTTTTTTATACATGAGGCAGCGTAAAGGTTATACCATGGGCGCCGGCAATTACTACTTCACGATCAAAGCCGTGCCCAATAACATCACCATTTTCCGAAAGACTAAAAACGCGGCCGTCGATGCTTTCCAGATGTATCAGAAGGCCGGCAAGGAGGTGGAATGGCTCGGAAAATGGGATGGGAAAAAATTCGTCGAAAGCGCTCCGCCCAGCGCCGTCGCAGCCTGACGGCTCCCTGCAGTTTTTTTTCGCCGAAACACAAACTTTAAACGGAAGCCCGGGGGCAGCCTGCTCCGGAGCGTTCCTGTTTTTGCCTATTTGTTCACCAAAAAACACAAGCCATGTCAGAAAAAGATAAGAGCATGTACGAAAAAGCAGCCGATTGGGTCCGCCGCAAGGGCTATTCCACGGTAAAAGTCAATATAGACGCAGAAGATTTTGAGAAACCGGCATCCCTTTCCCATGCAGGTGAAGCGGAAACCGTTATCACCCCCGACCTCACCGCCATGATGCGGGGCAACAAATGTTACTTCGACATCGCCCTCAAAACCGACGACCAACGCAGCCTCGTCACCCGCTGGAAGCTGTTCGACCGGCTGGCCGCAATGCGCGAGGGCAAACTGGTGCTCTTCACCCCCCACGGCCACCGCGCCTTTGTCCAGCGCCTGGTGAAGGGTAACGAGATCAACGCGGTGCTGGTCAACCTGTAGAGCTTGTCTGGAGTGGAGTCCGGCCTTTGCAGTTCAAAGGCCGGACTCCAAAACCTGGATGCAGACTCGACTCTATTCACTGAACCCCTGCCTCATCTCTTCACAAACCGCTGCACCACCTGCAGCTCCCCCTCCCGGTAAACGGCAATGAGATAGGTGCCTGATGACAAGCCCTTCAGGGGAATGCCGGCGCCTTGTTGCAATTGGCCTTTCTTCAAAGTAACGCCATCCGGTGAAAGAACCTCATACTCCAGCTTATCCGGCCACATCTCCGCCTGCACCTGCAACTGGGAATCTGCCGGGTTGGGGAAAAAGCGGAAGGAATAGCCTTTGGAAACAGGCTGGCTTACATCCGTACTCCCCCCCCGGAACAACCACACATAAGCCGCAGGAAACTCCCTCGCCCAGTACCACTCGCTGTGCTGCCCGTCGGCATGGGCGGCAGCCAGGACTTCCTCTTCGGAAAAACCAGCCGCCAGCAGGGTGTTGTACATGGCGTTCATATCCGCCACCTGCCCGCCGCCCGATCCTTCCAGGGCGCCGGCGATGAGGTAGAAACGCATGCCGGCCTGCTTTCCAACGGCAGCGACATGGGTGTAACATTCGTCGGCAAACCAGAACGAGGCCGAGAAAATGCCGGCCTTGCTGAACACATCCTGATGCTCGATGGCGGCGTACATGGAAATGAGCCCGCCCAGCGAAGAGCCCATGATGCCGGTATGCTCCCGCCCGGACAGGGTGCGGAAGTTTTCATCGATATAGGGCTTCAGCGTCTCCACAATGAAATCGACATAGGCATCGCCCTCGCCGCCGCCATAACTGGGGTTCACCCAGGGGCTGTATTCGTCGATGCGGGCGCCGCCCCCATTGTCGATGGCTACTACGATAACCCCCTCGTCTCCTTCTTCAAAAAGCTGGTTGAGCGATTCGTCCACCTCCCATTCTCCCGAAAAAGAGGTTGCTGCATCGAACACGTTCTGCCCGTCCTGCATGTACAGCACGGGATAACTTTTCCCTGAAGTATCGTAATCGGGCGGCAGATAAATCCATATCCGGCGGTTGCGATCCAACTGGGGCATATAGAAATTTTCGCTTAGAATGCTCACGTTATCCGCGGCCGTGCTGCCCCCCTGGCCTTCCCAGCTGAGTATCTGCAGCTCAACCGTCTGCGGGCCGCCGCTGTAGTTCAGCGTCCGGTTGGGCAGGAAGCCTCCATTGGCGTTGCCTTCCACCGTTTGCCAGCTGCCCCGGGTGAATTTGAATTCCAGGGCGCCGGGATTGGGGTTGATCGTGATTTCATAGGCTTCTCCCCCTTGGGGCTGCAGTATATAATCCGCATCCCCGGGGTCCCAGCCGTTAAAATTGCCGGCGACATAAATATCGTCGCCTGTTGGTGTGTTATTGGGGATGTCGGTCAGGCGCAGGGTGAGCTGGCCAAAAGTGAGCACAACAGGGAACAGTGCGAGGAGTAAGAGGGAGAGTTTTCTTCGGGCCATCGGTTTTTAAGGTCAAATATACGCCCCGGCATTTAAAAATTGTCGTACTTTATCCCAACCTTCCGGCCCCGGGATGCCGTCTAAACAAAAAGATAAGTACGATGAACACGACAAAAGCAATCCTTTTTTTCGCCCGCTGGCGGGCCTTACTGGCCGGAAGCAGCGCCGCGGCCCTGCTGATCGGGGCTATGGCCATCGGCCTTTCCTCCTGCATCAAAGACAAGTGCGAGTCCACGCAAACGTATTTCGTCTTCGACCCGGTTTACCTCCAGCCGGCGGATTTCCGGCAGCCCATTGAAACGGAAGCCGCCCGCACGCTGGAAAACCCGGGCAAGATATACTACTACAACGGCTACCTGCTGATCAACGAATTCCGCAAAGGCATCCACGTCATCGACGACCGGCAGGCGGACAATCCCGTAGCCATCAGCTTCATCGACATTCCCGGCAACGTGGACATGGCGGTGCGCGGCGGGCTGCTGTACGCCGACAATTACACCGACCTGGTGGTGATCGACATCGAAGACCCGGCCGCCCCCGTGTTTGCCGGGCGCACCGAAGACGTTTTCCCGGCCCTGGGTTCGGACCCGGAGCTCGGGCTGCTCGTGGAATACCGGCAACGCCAAGAAACCCAGACCCTGCCCTGCGATGAACAGCAGGGCGGCATTTTCTGGTTCGGCGGCGGCCTATGGGTTGAAGATAATGCCCTGGAGAGTTTTTCCAACGACAACCGGGGCAATATCGCGCCCGGCGCCAGCTCCGATGTCGGCGTGGGCGGTTCGATGGCCCGCTTTACCATGTCCATGGGGCATCTCTATGTGGTCGATGATTTTCAGCTCCACGTATTTGCGCTGGCCGTGCCCGAGGCGCCGGAAAAAGTCAATACGGTGAGCCTGGGCTGGGGCATCGAAACGATATTCCCCTACGAAGACAAGCTGTTCATCGGCGCCAATAACGGCATGCACATTTACGACAACAGCAACCCTACCAACCCCTTGTTTCTGTCCACCTTCCAGCACGCCACCGCCTGCGACCCCGTATTCGTCGACGGCAACCTGGCCTATGTAACGCTGCGTTCCGGCACCGAATGCCAGACCTTCAACAACCAGCTGGATGTCGTGGACGTCACCACGCTCACGGAACCGAAACTGCTGGCCACACATCCCATGCACAACCCCCACGGGCTCTCCAAATGGGGCGACGCCCTCCTGATCTGTGAAAACGACGAAGGCCTGAAGATATTCGACGCATCCGACTGGGCAAAAATCGGGGACAGGCTCCTGAGCCAGGCCAAGGGGTTCAACGCCTATGACGTCATTACCATTGGAAGCCGGGAACTGGCCATTGTGATCGGGCAGGACGGGCTGCACCAGTTCGACATCAGCAACCCCGCCCAACCGGTTGAACTGAGCCGGATCGGCGTGGATTGAATAAAAACCGCAGGCTTATGCACCTTCTACGCCATGGGGCGCTTCTTTTTTGCACCCTTTTCCCGATCCTCCTGGCAGCTCAGGTGGAAAAGGACCGCATCCTGCTGAAAAACGGCAGCGCTTTTGAAGGGAAGATCGTGGAGTACCAGCAGGGCGCCCGGCTCTGGCTGCAGTTGGCCAACGGAGACACTCTTTCCTTCCGGGAAGAGGAAGTCCAGCGCATCATCCAGGAAGGGCGGGCGGCGCCGGTAGCGGAAAGCCCGGAGGCGGCAACGGCGCCCGCTCCGGTAAAGAAGGCTTATGCTTTTAAAGAAAAAGGCCTGTACCACGCTACCTATTTCAACACCCTGAGCGGCACGCTGGGCTCCGATTTCAAAATGGGGCTTGGGCTACACCACAGCACCGGCTATCAGTTCCTGCGGCAGTTCGGCCTGGGGCTGGGGTTGGGCATTGACACCTACTCCTTCGACGAAGGGCAGAGCATCTACCCCCTCTTCGCCGAAGCCAGGGGGTACCTGGCGCGCCGGGCAGTGGCGCCATACTACTCCCTCAGCGCGGGTTACGGCTTTGCCTTTCCCAACCGGGAAGAACAGATCACCCGCGCCGAAGGCGGGCCCTTGTTCCGCGGCGTGATCGGCCTGCGGCTCGGCGCGGATGATGATACCAACGTCTTGGTCGGGATGGGCTACCAATACCAGAAAGCCCGCCTGGAACGGGAGAATTTTCAAGGCGCGGAACTGGAGATCAGGGAACTCGTTTACAACCGCATCGTGATGCGGGTAGGATTAATTTTTTGAACGGCCATGCCCAGAGGCGCAGAACAGCATTCCGATGAGGAGTTGGTGAAGGGCTGCCTGAAAAACAGCCGCTACGAACAGGAAATGCTCTACCGAAAGTACTTCGCGGGCATGATGCGGATGTGCATGCGCTATACGCAGGACCGCGACGCAGCCATGGAAATCGTGAATATGGGCTTTCTGCGGGTTTTTAAAAAGCTGCATACTTTTTCATTCAGCGGCTCGCTGGAAGGGTGGATACGCAGGCTGGTCTTTCACAGCCTGTCCGATTATTTTCAGAAAAACCCCAGGCCCGTGCATTTTCTGGACCTCGAGGAGCGCGACGCCCCGGCCAGAGAAAATGCGCTGAACAAGTTGTACCTGGAAGACATTCTGAAGCTGGCCGACCTGCTGCCCGATGCCACCCGGGAGGTTTTTTACCTCTACGCCATCGAAGGCTACAGCCATGTGGAGATCGCAGAGAAGATCAACATCAGCGTTGGCACCTCAAAATGGCACCTGTCCAACGCGAGGCAAAGACTGAAGCAGTTAATCCGAATACACTACAACCATGCAGGATAACTACGAGCACGAATTCGACGAGCAGTTTGTCAACCAGGCCTGGGGGCAGATGGCCCGCCTGCTCGACCGCGAAATGCCGGTTGAAGGGGCAAAGCGGCCATTCTTCCTGTGGTGGTGGCTGCTGGGCGCCCTGGCCCTGGCCCTGGCAGGATGGGGCGTTTATGCCTTTATCCACAGCGCGGCAAAGCCGGAAAGGGCCATTGCTTCTTCTCCGGCGGTAAAACTGGAAAAACCGGCCTCCGGCGCAAGTAGTGGACAAACACATCCAGCACCTGCTGAGGCCGCCGCCGGAGAAACGGGCATGCCCGCCCCTGCGATGGCAAACGGCGCCCGGGGCCCCATTTCAGCCAAAAAACAGGCGATTTCCGCAGGGAATAAAGAAAATGCGGGAATCGGAGAAAAACAGTTTTACCAGCAGGCCCCGGGAAAGGAAAGTGAAATAATCCCGGCCTCCGAAACTATCTCCAATCCTGCCGAACCGGTAATCATTCAAAACCGGGAAACCGCAATACATGCCCTGCCACTGCCTCCTGCCCTGAACCGGGCGGCCCAAATGCTAACATGGGAGCCGGCCAGGCCAAAGCTGCCTGTTCCGATAGCCCGGGCGCCGGGCAGGATCCGCCTTGCGGCCGAGGGGGGCTTGTTTGCAAAAAACCTGCCCGGCCCGGGCGGCTACCTCGCCGGGCTTTCCGCCGAATTGCGTCCGCGGAATGGCCGGCTCTACATGCGTTCCGGCCTGCACTACCGCTATTATGAACAGCAAGCCGTCATCAGCCAGCAGCTCTTGTCGGCACAAAACTCCAGAGCGCAGGGCAACCCCTCCCCCGCTCCGGGCCTGCTGGCCGCTTCTTCCGAATTGGAACAAAGCCGGCACCTGAGCCTCCCGCTGGCGCTCGGCTTCCGGGCCCTGCCCCGCCTTGCCCTGGAGGCCGGCCTTCAGGGCAGCCTCCTCATAGGGTCGTCCCGCAGCGACAGCTGGAACCTGACAGGCGGCAACAGCCTCCCCGATGGCGGGTACGCCGGCAGCAGCCTGCTGCATACCCCCCGCGCCGGATCTGCCAACGCGGAGCTCCGGGCGCTTACCCTGGAAGCACTGGCAGGGCTGGCCTATTACCCTACCCACAAACTGGCCCTGCGCCTGCAATACCAGTACGGCATGTCCGACCTGCTGCTTTCTCCCTCCCGGAAAGCACGGCAGTCGGGAGCCCAGCTCTCCCTGGCTTATTATCTTTTGCAGTAACTTCCCAGGCTTTACCCGCGAAACGGTAATCAAAAGGCTACTAAGTAGTTGAACACATCTAGCATAACAATATAACAATATAACAATATAACAATATAACAATATAACAATATAACAATATAACAATATAACAATATAA
>CAUJDW010000008.1 GCA_963169455.1 Bacteroidota bacterium
ACGAACATTTACGCCCCTCCGGGGCTATTTTGGGCCTGCTGAAAGGCCCGGAGGGCCGAAAATGTTGTTAGAATTGGCTATTCAAAGTCCATTTAGCTCCGGAGGAGCGTAATGTTAGCTAAAGTGCCAAAGTAGAATTAATCATTTCGCGGGCCGCAGGCCCGCGTTCCAACCTAAATAGTTGCAACTATTATAGGTTGGAAGGCTGCGCCAGTATGGCCGCGAAGGGGCCCCAAAACAGTTTCTGCGGAATAAAACCGGAATCCCTGTTATCTCTCCCTACCGGGCAACCACCACCCGCTGATACAATTTCCCCTTTTCGGTATCCAGGGCCAGCAGATAGACGCCGGCATCCAGGCCGGAGAGCGGCAGGCTGAAGGTATTGGCGCCGGTTTGGACGGCGGCTTTGCCGTAGTCGCGCACCAGTTGGCCGGTGATGCTGAACATCGTCAGCCGGCCTTCAAATGTGCTGCCCGAGCGGATGCCCACCGTGAGTTCCTGCCCGCTGCTGGCGGGGTTGGGCGAGACGTTGAACAATTCCACCAACTCGTTTTCCCGGCTGCTGACCAGAGAACCCGTTTTGAAGGAGAAGATGCTTGAAAACTCCGTGCAGGTGCGGTAGGCGCTGAATGGGCGCACGCGCCAGTAATAGGTGCGGTTGGCGTCCAGGGTGGTGATTACCTTGGAGTCTCCGTAAACGACTTCGTCGTAAACGGTAAGGGAAGAGGACGGGAAAGTCGGCACCAGCGATATCTGCAGCAGGTAGGCCTCGGCGCCGGGCACAGCCGCCCAGTCCAGTTCGACGCTGTTAAAGAATCCGAGTTCTTCCGTATTGGCGGGATATTCCAGGTTGGGTTTTTCCGTAATTTCCGTCAGGGTGGGCGTGAAGTTGGAGCGGATGTAGTTCCGGCGGCTGCTGAAATAGTCCTGGAGGATGAGTTGCTGCTGCATGTCGGTAAAGTAATAGTCGTCCACATTGCAGCCGAAGAAGTAATTCATCCAAAGGCGTTCATCGGGGTTGAGCAGTTCGTTGTTGCGGTCGCGCACCTGGGTGGTGAAGTTGCAGTCATCCCAGCCGAAGCCGAAGAGGTAGTCGGCAGGGGTGTCGCAGACTTCGTCGCCGGCGGTTTCGCAATTGCTGCCGTTGGCCAGCTCGACGGGCGTTACGCCGTCCGGGGCGACGGTCATCATCACGGGATTGCCGTGTTCGGCCTGTTCCCATTGCTCATGGTCCCATCCGAGGAAGGGGTGGTTCAGGCTGAAAAAGTGGCCCATTTCGTGGGGGAAGGTGAGCCCCGCCTTTCCGACCTCGGATTTGGCAATGACCAGCCAGTCCTTGAAGGGGGAATAATAGCCCAGAACGACGCCGGGGCCGGGCTGGTCGGGCGAGCTCGCGCTTTCCGGGATGTAGATATTGATGGCGGTGTTGTCCCGCTGGAAGGTCATGATGGTATTCGTAGTGGCCTGGTGGTTGGAATAGGCGGTGTTGTTGTAAATGTAATTGAAGCCGCCCTTGATGTAAAACTGGAGCCCCAGTTCGGCGTATTCTTCATTGAGAATGCAAAGCTGGTCCAGCACCTTGTTTTTGGCCACCATGCCCGTGCCGTCCGTTTTGGCGATGAGGTGGAACTTTACGGGCACATACCGGATATCGCGGGTGATAACGGGCTGGTTATGCAGGGCGGCCTTGTTCTCCCGCAGGCGCTGCTGGATGATGGCTGCATCTTCCCTGCTGATCCCGCACCACATGTGGTTATGCTGCTGGGCAAAGGCATGCTGCCCCAAAAAAGCAGCGACAAAAAAAAGCATTGTAATTGCTCTGGACATCCTTACAAATTTTCTGGATTGATGAAAAAGACAACATTTTCTGTAAAGCGCGGCAAAAATACGAAAATCTCTGCTTTCAATACGTCTGCGGCGCGCCAATTCTTTGGCCAATGGCATGGCAAAGCGCTTAAAAAATGCTACTTTTGCAGCGGTTTCAGGCGAGGGGGAAATGTGAAGTGAGGATCGTAAATAATGGCGCTTTAAAACACTAAGACAAAAGAAGGCGGCGCCCGGTTGAAAAGGCCCGGAAAAATCTTCAATCAAAAATAATCACCAAAAAGAAAGAACATGAGTAAAGTAACCGTCATAGGGGCTGGAAACGTTGGCGCCACCTGTGCTAACGTGCTGGCTCACAAGGACATCGTCAAGGAAGTCGTATTGCTGGACATCATGGGCGACCTTGCCCGCGGCAAGGCCCTCGACTCCTGGCAACAGGCGCCCATCGACTACTACAGCACCCACCTCATCGGCACCGATGACTACAAACACACGGAAGGTTCCGACATCGTCGTCATCACTGCCGGCGTACCCCGCAAACCGGGTATGAGCCGCGACGACCTGATTTCCACCAACGCCAAAATCGTCAACACTGTCACCCAGTCGATCAAGGCGCATTCCGACAACCCCATCATCATCGTAGTGTCCAACCCGCTGGACGTGATGACCTACGCCGCCTACAAAACCGCCGGGCTGGACTCCTCCCGCGTCTTCGGCATGGCCGGCATCCTCGACACGGCCCGCTACCGCGCCTTCCTGGCCGAAGAACTGAAGGTCTCGCCGAAAGACATACAGGCTGTGCTGATGGGCGGCCACGGCGACACCATGGTGCCCCTGCCGCGCTACACCACGGTTTCCGGCATCCCCGTCACGGAAATGATCGACGCCGCCAAACTCGACGCCATCGTCGAACGCACCAAAATGGGCGGCGGGGAACTGGTGAAACTGATGGGCACTTCGGCCTGGTACGCTCCGGGCGCCGCCGCTGCACAGATGGTGGAAACCATCGTCCGCGATGAAAACCGCATCTTCCCCTGCTGCGTCCGCCTCGACGGCGAGTACGGCATCAAGGGCATGTTCCTCGGCGTGCCCGTCAAACTGGGCAAAAACGGCATCGAAGAGATCATCGAGCTGAAACTCGATGCCGATGAAATGAAACTGCTGAACGATTCGGCCGCCGCCGTCCGCACCGTCATGGATGTGTACGACGGAATGGGGCTGTAGGCAGTTCGGCCAGTTAGGCAGTATGTCAGCAGGCGGTAGTGCAGTGGGAAATAACTAAAGGGATATGCCTTTAAGGCGCAACTCGTTGAAAAACAGTTCCAACATGGCGCTGATTACTGCCTGCTGAATTACTGCCCACTGTAGCAGGCTGGTGTACTGCAAGCGGGCATTGCCGCCCCCGGCAGGGATGAAAAGCTGCGCCGCAGCTTTTCATCCGCCATACCGTAACGCCTGCAACCTTTCCCGCCTTTGCTTTGTTACTCTCATTGTCTCTGCGTTTTTCGTGTTTCAAAAAATCCATTTATGGCAGCGGAAATGGCCTTCGCCCCGGAATTGCTCGATGAAATGTCCGTCAATACCGGGCAGACTTTGAGGGAAATGTCTGAGGAACAGCCGGTGCTGCTGGTCTTTCTCCGGCACTTCGGGTGCATTTTCTGCAGGGAAGCCCTTTCGGACATCGCCGAAAAGAAGAAGGAAATTGAAGAGCTCGGCGCGAAAGTCGTTTTCGTCCACATGACGGACAATGAGGTTGCAGGCCGTTATTTCAGCCGCTTCGGGCTGGAAGGGGCCTTGCACATCAGCGACCCCGAATGCCGCTACTATCAGGCTTTCGGGCTTGTAAAAGGCAACCTGACGCAGTTGTTCGGGTTGCAGTCCTGGATCAGGGGCTTTTCGGCGGGGGTGCTGAGCGGCCACGGCATCGGCCCGCAACTCGGCGACGGCTTCCAGATGCCGGGCGTTTTCGTCATTCAGGATGGGGCCGTCAAAAGCAGTTTTATCCATAAACTGGCGTCCGACCGGCCTGATTACGTGGAACTGGCCCGCTGCTGTTCTGTGGAGTAAGAATCATAGGTTGCATGTTATGAAAGGATGGAAATTCTCCCAATATATTCCTGGCCAAGGGCAGGGGTCCATTTTCGACCGCCTGCTGAAGCTGTTTCAGGAACTCCTGGTCTATACTTCCGGCGACGTGAGCGAGGCGCTCTCCTGGCTGACGGAGCTGGACAAGGAGTACGGCCTGACGAATGAGGAATACGGCATGGCGGATTTCATCCAGGACCTCATCGACAAGGGCTATATACAGCCGGAAAGCCAGGAGAACCCCGGCTTTGTCCCTACTGCAAAAATGGAAATCGCCATCCGCCAGAAGGCCCTGGAAGACGTCTTCGGGCAGATCAAAAGGGCCCGGCGCGGCAACCACAACACCCGCTACTCCGGCGGCGGCGATGAGTCCACCTCCGAACTGCGCCCCTACGAATTCGGCGACCAGCTCGACCAGCTTGCCGTCTCCGAATCCCTGCGCAATGCCCAGATCAACCACGGCATCGACGAGTTCGAACTGGGCCAGGACGACCTGGAGGTCTATGAAACCTTCTACCAGGCCCAGATGAGCACCGTGCTGATGATCGATATTTCCCACTCCATGATCCTCTACGGGGAAGACCGCATCACCCCGGCCAAAAAGGTGGCCATGGCCCTGGCGGAACTCATCACCACCCGCTACCCCAAAGACACCCTCGATATCATCGTCTTCGGCGACGACGCCTGGCAGATCGAGATCAAAGACCTGCCCTACCTGCAGGTGGGCCCCTACCACACCAACACCGTCGCCGGCCTGGAGCTGGCCATGGACCTGCTGCGCCGCCGTAAAAACCCCAACAAGCAGATCTTCATGATCACCGACGGCAAGCCGACCTGTATCAAAAAGGGGAAGCGCTACTACAAAAACAGCTTCGGCCTGGACCGCACCATCGTCAACCGCACCCTCAACCTGGCGCAGCGCTGCCGCAAGCTCGACATCCCCGTCACCACCTTCATGATCGCCCGCGACCCCTACCTGGTCCGCTTCGTCGACCAGTTCACCAAGGCCAACAACGGCAAGGCTTTTTACAGCAGCCTGGAGGGCCTTGGGGAGTTTATCTTCATGGATTATAAGAATAACAAGGGCAAAAGGCACAGATGAGCCTGAGTTGGCTTGGGGATGTTCCCTCTGCCTTACTCGAAAGCAGCGTTGGAACCAGGAACTTTTAACAGTTTTCCCTACAGCCCGACCCTAACTCCCCCCATCACCCACCTTCCGGGCATCGGAGCGCCCAGGATATCCTGGAAGTCCGCATCGAACAGGTTGAGCGCCTGCAGGTTCAGGCCGAACTGCGGCGTCAGCCGGAAGCCCAGTCGTGCGTTCCATGCCTGATAATCCGCATCGAGCCGGGCGTTGATCGCCGTGGCCAGGCGTTCCGGGCGCTGCTTGTACAGGCCGTTGAGGGCGAGCTCCAGCCGGCCGCTTTCCAGGATGAAATTGGTGGAAACCAGGTGCCGGGCGTGGCTGGAGATGTAAACCGAGGCCACGCCTTCCTGGTTGGAGGTGTTCAGGTAGGTATAGCCCAGCGACCAGGACAGCCGCCCTTTTTCTCCCAGCGGTTTGCTAAGCCAGGACTCGATTTCCACGCCCTGCGTCCGCACATTGGCAATGTTGGTGGCGTAGAAATAATCGGCCCCGGGCTGCAGGTTCTGCTTGTTGGCGATGTCCGCTTCATTGGCCAGCACGTAGTCGATCAGGTTGGAGGACTGCCGGAAAAAGGCGGTGCTTTTCAGTTGCCAGTTCGGCAGCGGCCGGTAATCCAGGCCGATTTCCTGCGACCAGCTGCGCTCCGCTTCCAGGGCGGGGTTGCCCAGGTTCCGCCCTGGCGACAGGTTGGGCAGGTTGTAGGAGACGTAGCGCTCCGTATAATCCGCCGCCCGGATGCTGCGCCCGGCGGAAACGCGGAAGGTGAGGGGTCCGAGCAAATAAGAGGCGTTGAGTTGAGGCGTGAATTCCAGCCCGTAGTTCTCGTCCTGGTCGAGGCGGAGGCTGCCGGTGAGGTTCAGCGCCCGGGCAGGCCGGAAAACGCCCATGGCGTAAAGGCCGTAGTGCCAGTCGCTGTGGTTGCCCCGGTCGGTGCTTTCGATGGCGCGGCGGTCCGCCTGCCCGCCGAAGTTCAGGGAAAGCTTGTCATTGACGATTTGCAGGTGGTTGATGTTGAGGTTCCAGAACTGCGTGGTGTGCAGGTTGGTGGAGGGGAAATCGGGGCTGAAGGTATAGCGGTCCGTGCCGTTGCGGTAGGCCAGCCGGAAGTCGGTGCGGTGGTTGGGGCCGGTGTTGGACAGGGAGAGTTGGTTCCACCAGTTGCGGGTGGTCTCCACCGATTTGTCGAGCGGGCTGGCCGTGTAGAAATAGCGGGCGCTGAAATGGCGGTCGTCATAAGATGAGCGGGCCAGCAGGCGCCAGCTGTCGTTGAGCTGATAGCCAAGCGACAGGCCGAAAGTTTTGAGGTTAAAAAAGTTGTTGTAGCCTTCCAGCATGCCTTCCTCCAGCACCTTTTCGGGGATGTACTCCCCGTCCGATTGGTTCATGCTGAAGCCGCCGCCGGCGTAGAAGCGGCCTTTGCGCACCGAGAAGCCCTGCTGTGCGTTCACCAGGCGGTGCTGGCCGTAGTTCACCAGGCCGCTCAGTTCGCTGGCTTCTTCCGGTGTTTCCTGCTGCCCTTTGGTGATGATATTGATGACGCCGCCCACCGCATCGGCCCCATACAGGGCGGAGGCGGCGCCGCGCAGCACCTCGATGCGTTCGATCTCGGCCGGCGTGACGGGGATGTAGCTGTTGAAGTGCGCCGTAAGCGGGTCGTTGAGCTTCATGCCGTCCACCAGCACCAGCACCTGGGTGAAAGTGGAGCCGCGCATGGTGATGTCGCCCTGTGCGCCAAAGGCGTTCCGGGATTGAACCTCGAGCCCCGGGATGTAGCGGAACAGGCCGTCGAGGGATGTGAATGCCATCTTCTGCAGCTCCTGCCCTTCGATCACCGTAATATTCCGTCCCGTTTCAGCGGGTTTCAGCGGGATGCGGGTGGTTTTGACGAAAACGGTGTCGATCTCGGCCAGGCCCTGGGCGCCCAGCAGGGTAAAGGAAAAAAGGGCAAACAAAAGGCTCAGCGCGTTGGGGAAAAACTTGTATTTCATATCTATTTAGTGAAATCAGGTGGGCAAAGATAGCAACTCGGGGGGAATTGCCGGGCGCTTGCCCGCTCTTTCAAAAAGCGGTATCTTGACAGGGATAAAATTATTGACTATGCCATCCCCTTTCCCAGGCATGGATCCCTACCTGGAAGGCCACCTCTGGCCCGACGTGCATCAGCGGCTGGCGGCTGTGATCTGCGAGTTGCTGGCCCCGCAGGTCAGCCCGGCTTATGTAGCGCGGATGAGCCTTTATACGGTTGCAGATACTTCGCCGGAAGAAGATGTAGGGATACTGTATCCGGATGTGGAGGTGCTGCGCCGGAAAGCGGAAGAACCTGCGGAGGAATACGCAACCGCCGGCTCCAAACCTGTAACGCCGGTTACCATTACCATTCCCGCCACCCGAATGGTGGAAGTGCGCATTCCGGTGGTGGAAATCCGGGATCGAAAACACAATCAGCTTATTACCGCCATTGAGATCATCTCGCCGGTAAACAAGCGCAGGCCGGGCCTGCAGCCCTATATCGAAAAGCGGGAGCAGTTGCATCAGTCCGGCGTACACCTGCTGGAGATCGACCTGATCCGCAGGGGGCAGCGGCCCTTTACGCACCCTTACCTGCCGCAGGCTCACTACCTGGTTACCCTCATGCGGGCAGGGCAGGGCCGCACCGATGTGTGGGCTTTCAATGTTCAGGATTCATTGCCAGTTGTGCCCGTTCCCCTTAAAGCGCCCGACGAGGACGCCGTGCTGGATTTGGGCGAAGCGCTGGCCCTGATCTATGAGCGGGGGCTGTACCATTTGTCTATTGATTACCGGGAAGCGCCGCCGCCGCCGGCTTTCAGTGCGGAAGCGCAGGAGTGGATGCGGGAGAAGCTTCAGCAGCAGGGCGCCTGAGCTTTTTTTGCCTGAATATCTGGCGCAAAGCGCTATCCGTCCAATGGGAACTTTTGTTCGATAGGGCGAAAGATTTAACGTTAAAAATTATGAAGGTCTATAGAAAATGAGTGGGAACTACTCCCTTGGCTTTGAAAGGCTTACTTTTCAGAAAAGAATCGTTACAATTTACCTCTGTTTTCCGCTGATAAAGGATTTGAAAAAATTGAGGAACTCCAATTTTTAAAATACGAGCTCTGAATTTTAGCAGGGTAAAAACTCTGGCTAAAAATATGCGCTTCCCTCCCTTCGTTTAACATTTTCAAAACAACCGATAATAATGAAGGAACTGGTGTCAATACTCGCCCTGGCCATCACCGCAGCGGCGCCCCTCACTGCTCAAAATAACGGTAAAATCGACGAAACCGGGCTGGCCTTCCTCCAGGAGATGGAAGATACCCTGGGCCTGCTGGCCTACGCCGTGGTCAATGACTCGCTGGCCGAGCACCGCTTCGGCGCCTGCCGCGAGATGATTCCCCGCCTGGTGAAGGCGCTGAAGGTGGAAAACTCCTTCAACTACCCCTTTGAAAGCCTGAAGTCCGTTTCCATTCAATACCCCCGGGACAGCAGTTTCCGCATTTTCTCCTGGCAGTTGTATGTCGACGAGAACGACTATCGCTACTACGGCGCCATACAGATGAACACTCCTGAGCTGAAGCTTTACCCCCTGATCGACCGTTCGTTCACTGTGGAAAACCCCGAATCGGCGGTGCTGGGGCCCGACAACTGGTACGGCGCGGTGTACTACAACCTGCTCGATTTTAAAACACCGGATGGAGATAAGGCCTACTTGTTGTTCGGTTTCGACGGCAACAGCTTCTTCCGAAAGCGCAAGCTGATCGACGTGTTGCGCTTCAATGAGGACGGGCCGGCCTTCGGCGCCCCTGTTTTCGTGCACGAGGGCAACCAGCGCAAGCACCGGGTGTTGCGGGAATATTCTGCCGAGGTCAGCACCCGCTGCAACTACGACGAGCTGCTGGAAATGGTCATTTTCGACCACCTCATCCAGATGAACGGCCCCTACGGCGAAGGCCTGAACAATTACCCCGACGGCAGCTACGAGGCCTACCGCCTGCAGGGCGGCCTGTGGACGCACATCGACAAGGTCTTCAACCAGGTGTCCGACGAAGCCCCCCGCCCGGCTCCCATCCTGGACAACCGGACGAAGGATATCTTCGGGAAACAGTAGCCCGCCGCCGCCGGAGAGAAGGCAGGATAGCCCTGGGGGTAAGGTGTACAGCGTTTCAGGTTTCCCTGACAACCAGGCTTTCACCGGGCTGTTGTCCCAGTTTCCTGAAGCCTCCCGGCCAACCTGCAACCTGCAACCTGTAACTACAACGAATAACCAACCCTCACCCCATGCTCACCCACACCCTCACCGTGCCCCGCACGGCCCGTTACTGCAGCCTGGGCCAGCCCGGCCCCGGGATCCAGTATCTCTGGATCGCCTGCCATGGTTACGGGCAGCTCGCCCGCAACTTCATACAGCCTTTCGAGGCGATAAGTGCTGCTGACACCCTCATTCTGGCCCCCGAGGGGCTTTCGCGGTTTTACTGGACGGGCTTCAGCGGCGACCCCGTCGCCTCCTGGATGACGCGCGAAGGGCGGGAAGAAGAGATAAACGACTACTGCAATTTCCTCTCCATCCTTTACAATCAGCATGTGGCCTTGTGCGCCCCCGATGTGCGCATCATCCTCATGGGTTTCTCCCAGGGTTGCGCCACGCAGATGCGGTGGGCCATGCGGGCTTTTCCGCGCTTCCACCAACTCATCCTCTGGGCCGGCTCCATACCGGAAGACCTGCACTACCTGCCCCATGCCGGATACTTCGCCGATAAAGGCCTGCATCTCGTTTACGGAACCCAGGACCCCTTCCTCAACCAGGACAGGATCGACGAACAGCGCCGCCTGATCAGGGCCAACAAACTAGCTTTTCAGGAGCACACCTTCGAAGGGCGGCATGTGGTGGAAGAGGGGAAACTCAGGGAAATGGCGGACCTGGTAAGCGCGTAGTGGCATGGTTTAGAATGGTATGAAAAGATGGCGGAAAAACCTTAATTGCAGCCGAAAACCTAAAACCATGATCTCCGTTTCCAACCTGGCCTTCACCTATCCACAGGGCGGCAACCCTGCGGTGAGAGGCATCAGCTTCGACATCTCCCCCGGGGAGGCCTTTGGTTTCCTCGGCCCAAGCGGGGCTGGGAAAAGCACCACCCAGAAGATTCTGATCAAACTGCTGGAAGGGTATAGCGGGGATATATCCCTCATGGGCCGCCCGCTGTCCGCCTGGGATAAAAGCATTTACAACCACATCGGCGTAGGCTTTGAGCTGCCCAACCACTTCGGCAAGCTGACCGCCCTGGAAAACCTTCGCTATTTCGGCGCTTTCTACGACAAGCCCGTCCGCAACCCGATGGAACTGCTGGCCATGGTGGGGCTCGAAGAGCACGCCGGCAAAAGGGCCGCTGAGTTTTCCAAAGGCATGAAAATGCGCCTGAACTTCGTGCGCGCCCTGATGCACAATCCCGATATCCTTTTCTTCGACGAACCCACCTCCGGCCTCGACCCGGTCAACGCCCGCCGGATCAAGGACATCATCCTGCAGCTGCAGCGCGAAGGCAAGACCATTTTCCTGACTACCCATCAGATGAACGATGCCGACGAACTCTGCCAGCGCGTGGCCTTCATCGTGGACGGGGAGATCAAACTCATCGACTCGCCCCGCGCCCTGAAGCTGCAGTACGGCCACCGCAGCGTGCGGGTGGAATACCAGAACGGCCGCGTGGAACAACGCGATTTCCCCCTCGACGGCCTGGGCGACAACCCGGAATTCCTCCGGATACTCAGGGAAGAATACGTGCAGGCCATCCACAGCCGCGAAGCGACCCTGGATGAGATATTTATCAAGGTGACGGGCAAGGCTTTGGGGTAGGGGGCCGGCAATGGCGGGGGAGGGGGATATTGTTATATTGTTATATTGTTATATTGTTATATTGTTATATTGTTATATTGTTATATGGTTGGCGTGTGGGGTGGCTACGCTGAGATTCCTTTGACAGCCATATAACCATGAGGATGCTCCGGAAAGTGTTAGACGCGGAGATTTACAGAGTCAAAGCATTGAATAACAAGGCTCCGTGTTACTCCGTGTAAAAAAAACAGGGTTTTTCGGGGCGCCTCAGCCATTTAGTTTTCAACCGTAACTGTTTAGCCCTCTTTGCAGTATGGCCCAGGTCGCGGGCCATTGGCGTCAGGAGGTGGCTGAACGAGGTTCCATTCAGGCGAGCCACCCCCTGACTGAGCACGGAAGCGAAACAGCGGCTATGCCCAGTCAGAGGGTGGCTCACCCTGATGGGCTACCGATCAGCCACCCCCTGACGCATGGAATGAATACGGGCAGGTGGCCCTCCTAAATAGGTACTTTCAACCATTTAAAAACGGGCAATCCGAATAATACGGTTCAATAACTAAAAATGAACAAACTAGTCATATCCCTGCGTTGGGATTTTCTGCGACAGCTACGCTACAACATCATCGCCTCGGCTGTGGTGGTGAATGTATTGTATGTGCTCATCCTGCTCAACCTGCCGGAGGGGGATTACGGCTGGCTGGCCATTTTCCTGATCTTTAACGACCCGATGGGGCTGGGGCTGATGTTCGTCGGCGCCCTGTACCTGTTTGAAAAGAGCGAGAACACCCTGCAGGCCCTTAGTGTCACCCCCTTGCGCACCTGGCAGTACCTGGCCTCCAAGGTGATCAGCCTGTCGCTGGTTGCGCTGGCGGGCAGCCTGGTGATTGCCTGGGCGGCTTATGGCTGGTATTTCAACTATGCTGCTTTCCTGCTGGGCGCCGGGCTGAGCGCCGCGCTTTTCACCCTGCTGGGAATCAGCGTGGCGGCCTATTGCCGGAACTTCAACGACTATCTCCTACGGGCCGTGGGGCTCATTCTGCCGATGGTGCTGCCCTTTCTGAATTTTTTCGGTTTTACCGATACCTATTTGTGGTATCTGTTGCCATCCCAGGGCAGCCTGCTGTTGCTGGATGCCGCCTTCGGGCCCGTCGCGGGCTGGAAGCTGGCCTACGCCCTGCTTTATCTGCTGGCCTGGAACGCCGGGGCTTTTCTGCTGGCGGTTCGCATTTTAAAACACCAAACCCTACGGTAAGCTATGCAAAGACTGGTGCGTTTGATAGCCCTCGATTTCCGGATGATCCTGCGGGAGCAGATGCTGTGGTTCATGTTCTGGGTGGCGCCGGCCCTGCAGTTTGCCGCCGTTTTCCTGCTGCTGCCCGTGCTGGAGCGCTTTTTTCCGGTGCTGGAGGGATACCGCTTTCTCATCCTCCTGTTGATGACTTTGCAGGTGGTATCCAGCATTGGCGGCGTTATCGCCTACATGCTGCTGGACGAGCAGGACGAGGAGGCGCTGACGGCCATCCGCACCATGCCGGTTGGCGTGAACACTTTCCTCTTTTACCGCCTTTTTCTGGGCACTTCCGCTGCTTTTGTCTTTGCGGTGCTGATGCTGGCGGGTACGGGCATCGCCCATTTTACGTTTTTTCAGCTGGCCCTAGGAGCTTTGCTGTTTGCCAGCGCCGCTCCGCTGGTCACTTTGTCTCTGGCTTCTTTTGCCCGGAACAAGGTGGAGGGCCTGGCGGTGTACAAGGTGGTAAGCCTGGTGCTGCTGCTGCCGGCGGCCAGCTTCTTCATCGGCTCTGGTTTGAAGTACCTCCTGGGCGCCGTGCCGGTGTACTGGACGTTTCACTTTCTGGCCGCCGTGGCCGTAGGGGAAACGGGGTGGGTGGAAATAGGGCTGGCTTTGCTTACCCACGGCCTGGTTTTTTTGGGGTTGCTGCGGGTGTTTAAGCGGAGGGTGTTTGGGTAGGCTTCCAAGCCATGCCCCCTCACCCCCCAACCACCACCTTCAGCACCACGGAATTTTCCCCATCATCCATTTTTACAAAATAAAACCCCGCCCTCAACCCATTGACATCCAGGCTTTCCCTATTCCTCAGCTGAGTGCGAAGCACGCATTGCCCTGCCAGGTTGAAAACGGCCACATTCCAGGGCCCCTGGCCATCGGGGCCGATGAGCCGCAGTTCCTCCCGGGCCGGGTTGGGCAGCAGCCGGATGCCGGGCTCATCGGCCTGCCCGGCTTCCTCTGTTTGGACAGGAGGGCAAATCAGGGGGCTCCAGAAGCGTGCGGTATTGTCCACAATCTGGTTGATGGTGGAGATGTTCAGCTCGTGGCAGGAATAGTTGCAGGGAAAGGAGGGTAGCGGGCATTCATCGATCCATATCTCGTGTTCCGGCGCGCCGGCCAGGGTGTCCAGGTATTCCTGCATGGCGCAGGAGCCGAAGGATTCGGGCCAGGTGTTGGGGATGGCTGCGCAGGCGTTTAGCCCGCACTGGGGCAGCACGGCGGCGAAGGGCTTGCCGCTGGCGCAGGGCGACACCAGGTCGTTGTCCTGGTGGTAGGCGTACAGGGCGGGTTCTCCCTCATCGATCCAGTTCAAATCCAGCAATCCGCCGAAAATATTGAGCACCCCTTTGACGGAAGCGTCATGGTTGCCCGTGTTTAATTCCCCCTGCACCGGCCCCAGGGCAGGGCGTTGCAGGCTGCATTGGGCGCCATTGGCATGGCATCCCCAGTAGGCGATGGGTATGCCCCCGAAAATGGCCGGCTGGGCGCCGGCTTCTTCCGGGGCTTCCTCATCATCCATATACCCCACGCCCAGGGCGATGAAGCCGCCGGCGCTGCCGCCGCCGACGAATACATTGGCCGCATCCACCGAG
>CAUJDW010000009.1 GCA_963169455.1 Bacteroidota bacterium
CTTTTTTTCCAAAACGTACCTATTTAGGAGGGCCACCTGCCCGTATTCATTCCAGGCGTCAGGGGGTGGCTGATCGGTAGCCCATCAGGGTGAGCCACCCCCTGACTGGGCATAGCCGCTGTTTCGCTTCCTTGCTCAGTCAGGGGGTGGCTCGCCTGAATGGAACCTCGTTCAGCCACCCCCTGACGCCAATGGCCCGCGTCCTGGGCCATACTGCAAAGAGGGCTAAACAGTTACGCTGTATGGCTATATTGCTGTATGGCTTCCAATATTCCTAGCCGGCCAAGCCCGCAGGGCGGAGCCGGGCCAGCAATCCAGCGCTCCGTCACTCCCATCCAGTACCTTCCGAAGCACCCTCAACAATATAACAATATAACAATATACAAATATAGCAATATAACAATATAACAATATAGCAATATAGCAATATAGCAACTCCCACCATCCCCCGGGCTTACCCTCCCCGCACCTTGCGCCACAATGCCTCGATCCCATCATGGCCCAGCCGGTTCATCTTTTCGATATTCTCTTCCGGAATTTGTTCCGGGTGTTCGATCTGTTCCAGGGCTTTTTCCAGTATTTCCTCGCGCAGCAGGTGCAGCATGGGGTAAGGCGAGCGGTTGGTATAGTTTTCCGGCGCGTCGGCTTCCGTGCCGGCAAACTGGTAATCGGGATGGAAGGAAGCCACCTGGATGATGCCCTCCAGGCCGTTTTCCCGGATCAGCAGTTCCGCTTCCTCCAGAAAATCGAGGTAGTCGTAGAAATCCGGCAGGGCGTTGGGGTGGATCAGTAGCGTGGTCTCCACCTCGCTGGCCGGCTGCAGGCTCAGCCAGTGGGCCTCCCGGACCATCAGGCGGGCCAGTTCCACGACGTCTTCGCCTTCGTACAGCACATATCTGATGCGGCCGTTGCGAAAGGGGGTGCGGGCAAAAGGGCAGAGGTTTAACCCTACCACGAAGTGTTCGACCCAGCGGCGGGTTTCTTCTACAGCTGAATTTTCCATTAATCGAGTTGGTTATTTGTAGCTGCCTTTCGCCCGGCGACGTACCTGCGCCAACGGTCGAGGGCATCCTGGAAATCCAGGGGAAGATCGGATTCAAAATACATCTCCTTTCCTGTGCGGGGGTGAATGAAGCCCAGCGACTTGGCGTGCAGCGCATGCCGGGGCATGATCGAGAAGGTGTTTTCCACGAACATCTTGTACTTGCTGAAAATAGTGCCCTTCACGATGCGGTCGCCGCCATAGCGTTCGTCATTGAAAAGGGGGTGTCCCAGGAATTCCATGTGCACCCGTATCTGGTGGGTGCGCCCCGTTTCCAGGTTGCACTGGATCAGGCTGACGTAATACAGGCGTTCCAGCACCTTGTAGTGGGTGACGGCCCATTTGCCGGCTTCCCCGTCGGGGAAAACGGTAAACTTCTGCCGGAAGCGCGGGTGGCGCCCGACATTGCCGATGATGGTGCCTGAATCTGCTTCCGGCTCTCCCCAGACCAGGGCGTTGTAGGTGCGCTCTATGGTGTGGTAATAAAACTGCTTGGCGAGGTGGGTCATGGCGTAGTCCGACTTGGCCACCACCAGCAGGCCCGAGGTGTTCTTGTCGATACGGTGGACAAGCCCCAGGCGGTCCGACTGATTGTCATCCATGACGGGCAGGTTCTGCTCGCCAAAGTGGAAGGCCAGGGCGTTGACCAGGGTATTCCGGGGGTGCCCGATGCCGGGGTGCACCACCATGCCAGCGGGCTTGTACAACACGAGCAGGTCTTCGTCCTCATACCTGATATCCAGGGGAATCTGCTGAGGGGCCACTTTCGCGCCTTCCCCCGGAGGGCGGGGGATTACCACGGATATTTCCTCCCCCGGGCGTATCTTGTAATTCGGTTTGACTTCCTTGCCATCCACCAGGATGGCGCCGCTGCGGATGGCATTCTGGACGCGGTTGCGGGAAGTGCGTTCCAGCCTGTCCATCAGGAACTTGTCGATCCGGATGGGCGACTGCTTCCGGTCAACCGCTATGACCTGATAGTCCAAATATTCGTCCGAATAATTATCTTGCATGCTCCTTCATTCCTGCAGCCGCGAAACGGCGGACTGCAAAATTAACCCCTTATTCCGTTTCCCCAAAATTGCCGGCCTTAACCGGCGCACTAAAATATAGGAACAATGAAAAAAACGATTGGTTTCGGCTCCACCTGCGTGCGCGGCCCGGAAGCACCCCGGCCAGCAAAACCGCACCAGCTTCCGATATACGCCACTTCCTCCTTCGTATTTGAAAGTATCGAAGAGGGCATGGAAGTTTTTTCCGGCCAGCGCCCCGGCTACCTCTACAGCCGTTTTGGCAACCCCACCATCGATGCCGTCGCCGAAAAGATCGCCCGGCTGGAAAGCCACAGGCTGGGCTTTGACGCCCATGGCTATCTCAGCAGCTCGGGCATGTCGGCCATTTCAACCCTGCTGCTTGCCCTGCTGAAGCCCGGCGACAGGATCCTCACTCAGGGCAACCTATACGGGGGCACGACGGAGTTGTTCCGCAAGGTGCTGGAACCTCTGAACATCGGCATCACCTTGGCCAGCCTGGGCGACAGCGGGGCCGCCGCCCGGATTTTGGCGCAGGACCCTTCCATCCGGCTCCTGTATTTTGAAACGCCGGCCAACCCCACCATGGAATGCCTCGACATAGCCGCGCTTTGTGAGGCGGGCCGGAAAACCGGTTGCTTCGTGGTGGCCGACAATACTTTCGCCACGCCCTACCTGCAGCAGCCTCTGGGCCTCGGCGCCGATTTTGTCGTCCATTCCACCACCAAATACCTCAACGGGCACGGCAATTCCACCGCCGGCGCAATCATCGGGAAAGACGCCGGGCTGATGAAAGAGGCCGTTTTCCCGAAACTCAAACTGCTGGGCGCCAACTGCAACCCATGGGACGCCTGGTTGATCAACAACGGCCTGAAAACGTTGGAGATCCGCATGGAGCGCCACTGCCGCAACGCCATCCGGATTGCGGAATGGATGGAAAACCACCCCGAAGTGGAGCGGGTGAACTATCCCGGGTTGAAAAGCCACCCCGGCCATGAGCTGGCCAAACGGCAGATGCGCGATTTCGGCGGCATGCTCAGCTTCGAACTGAAAGGGGGCCTGGAAGCCGGTAAACGGTTCATGAGCCGAATCCGGTTCTGCAGCCTGGCGCCTACCATGGGGGATGTGGATACCCTTATCCTGCACCCGGCCTCCATGTCGCACCTCAATGTGCCCCGGGAAATCCGGCTGGAAAACGGCATCACTGATGGGCTCGTGCGGCTGTCGGTGGGAATCGAGAATGCAGAGGATATCATTGCCGACCTGGAGCAGGCGCTGGAAGGGTGAGGGTTTCTGAGTTCCCGGGCTATTGCATCCAAGTATAAGAGCATGTTGCTCCAGGCCTGCCGATTGCTGATAGACGGATCAAAAACCCTCCCGCAGCTCAAAGGCCAGCCGCAATTGCCTGTACAGTCTTTCCGCCTCTGAAAAGCCCAGTGTTTGCTGGCCGTCGGAGAAGGCTTTCTCGGGCTGTTCATGCACTTCCATGATGATGCCGTCGGCGCCGGCCATAACGGAGGCAAGGGCTACCTTGTCCACATAGCGGCGCAGCCCGATGCCGTGGCTGGGGTCGGCAATAACGGGCAGGTGGGTTTTGTCCTTGAGCATGGCGATGGCGTTGATATCCATGGTGTTGCGGTAGGCCGTTTCGAAAGTGCGGATGCCGCGCTCGCAGAGCATGATGCGCTCGTTGCCGTTGGAGAAGATATACTCCGCCGCCTGAAGCAGTTCGTCGATCGTACCGGAGATGCCGCGCTTGAGCAGCACAGGTTTACCTACTTCGCCCAGAGCATCCAAAAGATTGAAATTCTGGGCGTTGCGCGCCCCAACCTGAAATATGTCAACATAGGGAATCATAGGTTTGATCTGCTCCACCATCATTACTTCGGTGATGATCCTGATACCGGCTTCACGGGCTTTGGCATGCCACAGCTTCAGCCCGTCGATGCCCAGCCCGCGGAAGGAATAGGGGGAACTACGCGGTTTGTACACACCGCCCCGCATGATGCGGACGCCATTGGCGGCCAGGTGGCGGATCGTCTTTTCAACCTGCTCTTCCGATTCGATGGAACAGGGGCCCGCCATGAGGGCAAAGTGGCCTGTGCCGATCCGTATGCCCTCTTCCAGTTCAATTACGGTATCCTCCACGCGCCATTTTTTGGAAACCAGCTTGTAATCGTCGCTCACCCGGTGAATGTCCCGGATGCCGGGCAGGGCGCCGATGGCGCGGATATCGAATTCCTTCTTCCCCACCCCGATGATGTAATCGCCGAATTGTGTGGAAACCCGCGTGGACCTGTATTGGATCTCCTGCAGCTTTTCCCTCAGTTTTTCGAGCTGCGAAGCCGTGATGTTCTGTTCCAGTTGAATGATCATGATAAGATAGATGTATGGAGTGAAAGTATTCCGTTTAGCCTGCCGCCACTTCTCCTCTGATTCCCCGGACAAAATTCAGGGCAGCCCTTTCCACATCGTCCGCCTCAGCCAGAGCGCGGATAAAAGCGCTGCCGATGATGGCGCCATTGGCATAGCGGCATGCCTGTTCAAAGGTTTCCCTGCTGGAGATGCCGAATCCGATGAGGCGGGGGTTCTTCAGGGCCATCCGGTTGATGCGGCCGAAATAGGCCAGTTGTTTGTCGCTGATGCCGCTTCTGGCGCCGGTTACGGAAGCATCCGCCACCATGTATATAAAGCCGCGGCTGAGTTCGTCCACTTTCCTGATGCGCGTTTCGGGCGTCTGCGGGGTGATGAGGAAACTGATGCTCAGCCCGGCGCGGCTGATCATTTCCCGGAAGGCCTGCTCATATTCATACAAAGGCAGGTCGGGCAGGATGAGCCCGTCGATGCCGGACTCCACGCAGTGGTCAATAAAGCGCTGTTCTCCGTACTGCATCACCTGGTTGAAATACCCCATCAATACGAGCGGGATGTCCGATTTCAGGCGGACGGCCCTGATCTGCTCGAACAGGAGGGGGAGCGTCATGCCGTTTTTCAGGGCACGCTGGCCGCTTTGCTGGATCGTGGGGCCGTCGGCCAGAGGGTCGGAATAGGGCATGCCCACCTCAACAAGGTCTGCCCCGGCCCGCGCCAGCGCCAGGATAATGCGCTCCGTGTCGTGCAGCCCGGGAAAGCCGGCGGTGAAATAGATATTGAGTATGTCGCGCTGCCTGCGGGCAAAGAGCTGTTGAACGCGGTTCATGTGTTCTGGCTTTTGAATCGCTCGAAGTGGTTGATATAGGTTTCCAGATCCTTGTCGCCCCGCCCCGACAGGTTGATAACGATGACATCGTCGCGGCGAAATTGGATTTTTTCCAGGGCTGCAAAAGCATGGGCCGTTTCCAGGGCCGGGATGATGCCCTCGCGGCGGGAAAGCAGGTAGCCTGCTGCCAGGGCTTCGTCGTCGGTGATGGGTATTGCCTCGGCCCTGCCGGAGGCGATCAGGTGGGCGTGCAGGGGCCCTATTCCCGGGTAATCCAGGCCGGCGGAGATGGAGTAGGGCTCCACGATCTGCCCATCCGGCGTCTGCATGAGCAAAGTGCGGCTGCCATGGATGATGCCCTTCGAACCGAGCACACTGGTAGCGGCCGACTCGCCGCTGTCCACTCCCAGCCCGGCAGCCTCAACAGCTATGAGGCGGACTGCTTCCTCATTCAGGTAGTGGTAAAAAGCGCCTGCGGCATTGCTGCCGCCCCCTACGCAGGCGATGATCAGGTCAGGGTTCTCCCGCCCCGCTTGCTCGCGGAGCTGCGCCTTTATCTCTTCGCTGATTACCGACTGGAAGCGGGCTACCATATCGGGGTACGGGTGTGGGCCAACCACGGAGCCGATGATGTAATGCGTATCCTCCGGATTGTTGATCCAGTCGCGGATCGCCTCGTTGGTAGCGTCTTTGAGGGTCTGGCTGCCGCTGGTGGCCGGGCGCACCTCTGCACCCAGCATGCGCATGCGCGCGACATTGGGCGCCTGCCGCCGGATGTCCACCGCCCCCATATAGACGATGCAGGGCATGCCCATCAGGGCGCAGACCGTCGCTGTGGCTACGCCGTGCTGGCCGGCGCCGGTCTCTGCGATGATGCGTTTCTTGCCCAGCCGCCGGGCCAGCAGAATCTGACCGACCGTATTGTTGATCTTGTGGGCGCCGGTATGGTTGAGGTCTTCCCGCTTGAGGTATATGCTTGCCTGGTATTGTTCCGACAGCCGTTCCGCCAGGTAGAGCGGCGTCGGCCTGCCGACGTAGTCCCGGAGCAAAGCCCGGAATTCCCGCTCGAAACCAGGCTCCTGCATGATCCGCAGATAGCTGTTGCGCAGCTCCTCGATATTGGGGTAAAGCATTTCGGGGATAAACGCCCCGCCGAACTCGCCGTAATAGCCTCTTTCGTCAATTGCGATCATTTTACGCCTGGTTCTGAAGTTCATGAATAAAAACCCTGATCTTTTCGATGTCTTTCAGGCCGGGCGCCGTTTCAAAGCGGCTGTTGATGTCCAGGCCGTAAAACTGGGGATGGCGGAAAGCGCGCAGGGCCTCCACCGAATCCGGGCCTATTCCGCCGCTGAGCAGGAAGGGTGTCAGGCCGTGGTAGGCCTGCAGCAGGCTCCAGTCAAACTGCCGGCCCGAGCCGCCGAAGGCCTCTGTTTTTGCATCGAACAGGAATAGCGCGCAGTGCGGGCTGAAGGCATTCGGGCCCGAAAAGTCGAAGCCCTCATTCACTCTGAATGCCTTGATGAGCCGGAACTTGCGCATGGAGGTCGCTTCCGAGATGGTGCGCAGCAACAGGCAGTATTCGGGGCTTTCGTCACCGTGCAGCTGGACGAAGTCCAGCCCGAAATCGTGCACGGCATTCAGTATCTCTTCAACCTCGGCGTTGACAAACACTCCTACTCTTTTTTTACCTTCCAGCACGCTCCCGTTGCGCTCCAGCCATTGCCTGGTTTTTTCCCCGATGAAGCGGGGAGATTTGGGGTAGAAAATGAAGCCCGCCATATCCACCGGCAGTTCCGCCAGGGCTTTGATATTTTCGGGCTCGCGCATTCCGCAGACTTTGATTTGCATGTCCTATGTGTTCTGTCAGGCAATAGCCTTGTTTAAAATCTCTTCGATGTGCTGCACGCGGCGGATGAACTCCCGGCATGCCCTTCCCGGGTCGGCCTGCCGCATGAAGTGTTCGCCGATGAGGAAGCCCTGGAAGCCGGCGCGCCTGAGCTCCACTACGGCATTGGGGTCGTCGAGCCCGCTTTCGGATATCTTCACGGCCTCGGCCGGCAGTGCGGAAACGAGCTCCAGGGAATTAGCCAGGCTGACGGAAAAATCCTCCAGCTTGCGGTTGTTGACTCCAATGGCGTCCACATCCGCCGTGTACTTATCCAGTTGCAGGGCGCTGTGCAGTTCCATGAGCACTTCCATGCCCAGGCTTTTGGCCATGCGGGCCAGCCGGGCCAGCGTTTCTTTTTCCAGGCACTCGGCAATGAGCAGAACCGCATCGGCGCCGATGGATTTGGCTTCCACCAGTTGGTATTCGTCGATGATAAAATCCTTGCGCAGAATGGGGCAGAAGTTGAACCTGCGGGCCTCGGTGAGGTCTTCGTTCCTGCCGCCGAAAAACTGCGCATCGGTCAGCACCGACAAAGCCGAGGCGCCGGCCTGCATGTAGCCGATCGACACCCGCTCTACGGAAGCGTAGGGGTTGATATCCCCTTTGGAGGGGGAACGGCGCTTGAATTCGGCGATAATGCCAGACTTGTCCGCACGCTGCAGGTATTTGCACAGGGACACCGCCGGCGTGCCGAAGTAAATGCTCTTCTCCAGTAGTTGAACCGGATACAGTGCCTTTCGTTCGGCGACTTCCTTTTTCTTGTGTGCTATGATCTTTTCCAGAATATTCATGAACGCGGGTTAATTGAGCAGTTTGTTAAATGCCTGCCGGGCGCGGCCGCCCAGCAGGCTTTCCTTCGCTTCTTCGATGCAGTCCAGAAGGCTCTGTTGCGGGCGCAGGCAGTGAATTGCCAGCCCGGCATTGGCCGTTACGACATCGAACTGGGCTTGTGTGCCTTCGTTGTTGAGCACATTGCGGAAGATGGCCGCTGCTTCCGCTTCCGTTTCCCCTCCGTAGAGGTCCTCCTGCGACAGTTGGGGCTTCCCGATGTCGGCCGGGGCCAGGATCAGGTCTTCCTCATTGGTCCGCAGCTTGAAGGGCCCGGTCAGGGAAGCCTCATCGTAGCCGTCGAGGGCATAAACGATGGAAAAGCGGCGGCCCGTATCCTGCATGATGTACTGGTATAAACGCGACAACTCCAGGCTATACGTGCCGAGCAACTGATGGCTGGGGCGGGCCGGGTTGGCCAGGGGCCCCAGCATGTTGAAGAAGGTCTTCATTCCCAGTTCCCTGCGCACGGGGGCCACTTCCTTCATAGCAGGATGGAACAGGGGCGCGTGCAGGAAACACATATTTGCCCGGTCCAGCTGGCGCCGCAATTCATCCGTATCCGCGGTGAACTCGTAGCCCATCTCCATCAGGACATTGGAAGAACCCACGCTGGACGAAACCCCGTAACTTCCGTGTTTTACGACCTTATACCCTGCCCCGGCCACAACTACGGCCGACAGGGTGGACACGTTGAAGGTGTTTTTGTGGTCGCCTCCTGTTCCGACGATGTCGATAGCCTCCATACCGTTGAGGCCGAAGGGCAGGCAAAGTTCGAGCAGGGCGTCGCGGAAGCCCTGCAGTTCCTGTATGGAAATGGGCCGCATCTGGTAAACGGTGATGAAGCTGGCCACCTGGAGCTGGTTGTATTGGCCGTGGGAAATATCGAGCAACACTTGCCGGGACTCCTCCCGGCTGAGGCGCTCGTGTTCGAAAAGCCTGGCAAGTATCGCTTTCATGGGCATTTGTTTTTTTAATTGAGGCCTTACCTGAAAACCCAGCTGGTTTTCAGGCTTATGGCATTTCCTCCACTTTATTTTTTTGCTGAGTCAAAAGCCCCCGGGCTTCGGGCACGCACCAGGCGAAGAAATTCTCCAGCATCTGCCTGCCGTGCAGGGTCATAATGGATTCGGGGTGAAATTGCACGCCCCGGACGTTGTACAGGCTGTGCCGCATGGCCATTATAGCGCCCCGGGCGTCGACAGCCGTTACTTTGAGCACGTCCGGCAGCCCCTCCTGCCGCACCACCCATGAATGGTAGCGCCCTGCCTGGAATTCACCGGGGATTCCGAAGAACAGGGGTTCTTCCACATCTGTTACCGCAACCGGGGTTTCCACGCCATGGTACACCTGCGCCAGGTTCTCGAGGCTGCCCCCGAAGGCCTCGCCGATGGCCTGGTGCCCCAGGCATACCCCCAGGATAGGCTTTTCCGGGGCGTACCGGCGGATCAGCTCCGGCATTATGCCCGCCTGCGATGGCAGCCCCGGCCCCGGCGACAGGACGATGGCGTCATAGGCTTGCACTGCATCCAGCCCGATGGCGTCGTTGCGGAAGACATCCACACGGCTGCCCAGGATTTCCTGGATGTATTGCACCAGGTTGAAGGTAAAGGAATCATAGTTGTCGAGGACGAGGACGTTCATTGGTTGTCTTTTTGGTTCCCGGGCCTGCGGCCCGAGAACATAGTGTACAATTGATTTATCGCGGCCCGGGCGTTCCTTACAGGCGCTCCGCTTCTGCCAGAGCCTTCTTCAGCGCCCCCAGCTTGTTGTTCACTTCCTGGAGTTCCTTTTCCTCCACGCTGGCGGCCACGATGCCTGCTCCGGCCTGGTAGTAGAGGGTATTATTCTGGCTGAGGAAGGAACGAATGATGATGGCTTTGTTCATTTCGCCGTTGAAGTTGATATACCCCAGGGCTCCGCCGTAAAAGCTGCGGTTCTGGTTCTCGTAGCGGTTGATCAGCTCGATGGCCTTGTATTTGGGAGCGCCCGAGAGGGTGCCCGCGGGAAACGTGTCGCCAAAGACCTGCACGGGATTGGTCGTTGGCGCCAGTTGGCCGGTCACTTTTGAGACCAGATGGATGACGTGGCTGAAGTACTGAATGTCCTTCAGTTCCTTCACCTGCACGTTGAAGGCGTGGCGCCCCAGGTCGTTGCGGGCCAGGTCGACAAGCATGATGTGCTCGGCATTCTCCTTGGGGTCTTCCGACAACTCGATGGCTTTGCGGGCGTCCTCCTCCACGTCGCCGGAACGGCGGTAGGTGCCCGCAATGGGGTTGACCTGCGCGACGCCGCCCCGAATGGCCATCTGCGTCTCCGGGGAGGACCCGAAAATGCGGTAGCTGCCATAGTCTGCATAGAAGAGATAAGGCGAGGGGTTGATGGAACGCAACACCCGGTACACCTGGAAATCATCGCCGGTGAAGCGCTGGGAAAACTGCCGGGAAAAGACGATCTGAAACACATCGCCCAACTGGCAGTGCCGCTTGCCGAGGCTGGCCAGTTCCATAAACTGCTCGTCAGTGAGGTTGCTCTGCTCAGGGCCGTCCAGGCGGAAGGCATGGGCGGCGAATTTCTGGCTCCGGATCAAGGCTTCCATTTTGTCCATCCGCGACTCTTCCCCGGGAGGGATGTTCTCCACCACCGTCAATTCATCCCTGAAGTGGTTGATGGCGAGGATGAAGCGGTAAAGGTTGTAGCGGATATCCGGCAGGGTGAATTTGCGCCTGGCGGCATCGAACTGCAGGGTATCGAAATACTGCACGGCATCGAAAGCGGTGTAGCCGATCAGCCCGTTGAACCCACTATAGGGAACACCGCCATAGGCCGGCTCAAAGCGCCTGAGGAATCCAAACAGGGCTGCAGGCACATCCGTCACGCTGCGGACAGGCGTTTCCACCTTCTCCCCGCCCGGCAGGTATTCCGTGATCTGCCCCGGCTGCACCTGAAAACTGGCAATGACGTCGAAGCCCAGGAAAGAGTAACAATCTTCCTTGCTCCGGAAATCGTTGTTTTCCAGCAGGGCCGGTTCAGTAAAGTGGTCCCGCGCTTTGAGGTACAAGGTCACCGGCGTGACGGTGTCGGAAAGAAAACGCCGCACCTGGCTTCTGATCGGGATTTTTTTCTCTGTAGTGAGCATCGTCTGGTGTTTATTCCCGGGGTTTTCAAACCCCGCGGGATGAAAACGAAAAGCGGCTTGCCGAGTGATCGACAAGCCGCTTTATAATTTGGTTCTTTCGTCCGTTCAAACCATAGCGTGCCGCTTCACCCGGTTCCCCGAATGTGAACGCCACCACCACCAGTTATTGCGAACGAAAGTATTCATTTCAATCATTTTGACGGGGCTAAAGATACTGGGGGTTTATTGAAAAAAACAATAGCAAAGCCGTATTTTTTTTAAATTCTCCCCTCTCCTCCCCTTTTTCACCTGCTTTTCTATTGTTTTCCAGGGCCGATCGTGAGCTTTCTGGCCACCAAAGCCCGCCCCAGCTGAAGCTTAAGCACATAAAAACCTGTAGATAAGCTATTTATATCCAATTCATTCAAGCCTTGCTGTAGCTTACCGCTCCAGGCCCGGCTGCCATCGGCGGACAGCAATTCTGCTGCGGCGGCCTCGGGCAGCACAATGTAAAGGATGTCCCTGGCGGGGTTGGGATAAACCACAACTTCCCGGCCCAGGTTTTCCCTGACACCCGTGAGGCTGCCTTCCAGGGCTACTTCCGCCGCGATGTCGAAGGCATCGCCATCTGCCTGAAGCAACTGGATATTCCGGATGCGAAGGCCTCCGCAATCCGGGCCTGAGCAACCGCCGGACAGCCGGCCGATGGAGCCAAAATCCGTCACGGGGTTCTGGTCGGTTCGAACCAGGGAAACGTAGCCGATGCCCAGGGCTGCGTCCCATTTTTGCAAGGCCATCAGGCCATCGCCTTCCTGGCCCAGCCAACTACCGGCGGAGCTGAAATGGAAGGGGCCTGCAGCCCCGGGATCCCAGTGGGCTTCGAATGCCAGCCCATAGGCTTCTGCCACAGGCCGTTGCGCAGTGCCAAGCGACAGGCTGATTCCCGAGCCTTCGGGAATCAGGGCCGCGTCCAGGGTTTTATCCGGGAAATCGGCATACTGCGGCGCCAGGGGGTGGGTAAGGCCCCAGTTCAGGTAAATGGCGTAGGTGTCGTCGGAATTCACCAGCCCGTTGCCATTGCAGTCGGCGTATTTGGAATTGAACTGGTAAATGAAGGTGATGGTGCTGCCCCAGTTGATCATGGGTTGCGCCACCCAGTCGAGGCTGGCGTTGGGGCGCGGCGGGCCGCTCTGCCCGTATCCCAGCCCGATTGCCCAGTGGTCGATCTGGTTGACCTTGCCGTCGTTGTTGACATCGCCGGGCCAAACACCGCGGCAGGCGCTCAGCGGAGCCTCCAGCCAGATATAAACTGCAGCGGTATCACAGCCGGTGCTGTTGCAGATGGCGTAAGTGAAAATATCCTCTTTTTGGCAGGCGCCGGGGCCAGGGCTATAGGTGATGGCGCCGTCGGGGTTTACGGAGGCGCTTCCGTAAACCGGCGGCCCCACGATATATTGCGCAATAAGTTGAGTGGAACTCGTCCAGTCGTTGGCCAATACGTCCACAACCAACGGTTCGTTGTACAGGGTGGTATCGTAATCGTCGGCCGCCGCCAGCAGGTTGGTGAATACGCTGACAGTCAGATAAGTCGTATCACACAAGCCATATTCGTCACAGGCGAGCAGGCAGGCCGTGCTCAGGCCGGGCGTGAGCCCGGTATAGTCCAGGCAGCCATCAGGGCCCAACTGGAAATCAGCTGCGGGCAGGGTTTCCGGACAGGCATTGGCAAAGGAGGCCACCGACTGGAACAAGCTGGTTTCGATGCAGCGGCTTACGCTCTGGCCGACGGCTATGCTATCGGTGAGGTAGGCCGTTGCGGGAAGAACATGCAGGCGCAGGCGCACGAGGCTGTCACAGCCGTTTTCATCCTGAAAAACCAATTCGTGGAACCCGTTGGCCGAAAACTCCAGGCCGCCCAGGCTAAAGGGCTGGCCTTCCTGTACGGTGGCTTCCAGTTCAGACTCCTGCTGCAGAAAAAAGGCCAGGTTGACGAGCACCACCGAATCGCAGCCGGCCGCCGTGTGGAACACTTCCACCCCGACGGGGTTGTTCCGGTCATAAACCGTGCCGTTGACCTCGATGCTTTCCTCCCGGCAAAGTTGGGGGCTGTATTCCGTCGTGTCGGAGGCTGCAAGCGCATAGGAAGCCGTGCAGGAAGCCAGCTCGTTGCTGTATGTCAGGAAATATTCAGTGGCCCCCACCGGCTCCACGCTGGTTGTCCGGGTAGTGTCGCCGTTGCTCCATTCCAGGCGGAAGGAAGCCAGGGCCAGGGAGTCGCCGAGGGCCGTCAAAGTTACCGGGCCGCCGCTGCATCCGGCATTTGCCGGGCCGCCGATTCGAATGGGATCAACGATGTAGATCGTAAATTTTTTCTGGATGCAGCTATCCCCCTCGATCATGAGCTCGATCGTTTCCGGGCCCTCTTCCAGGCCGTCATCCCCGACGAGCAGGTTAAGCGTCCAGTTATCGGCCGGGTTTTCCAGGACTCCTGTGGTATCGAAGCCCGAGAAGTCCTCTCCCGGGGAGGCGGTTCCCCCCAGGGTGTAGGTGAGCGGATAAAGCCCTTCGGTAAAACCGTCGAGGCTCAACTGCAGGGTGGAAGGCGCGCAGCCTTCGGCAATGACGAAAGATTCCCCTTCGTGGCTGCCGGAGAAGGAACAAAAGCTTTGTGCTTCAAAGAACAGGCCCGAGTCATACAGTTCGTCGCCGATATCGGCAATGACGAGTTCCATGGTGTATTCCCTGCAGGGAATGACCGCCGATTTGGCCACGAACACATCGGTATAGCCGTTGAAGACCGGATAGGCGTTGAAAGGCGTCTGGTTAAAAAACTGCGCGAAATCCAGCGAGCCGTTGGGCTCCTGGCAATAGGCCAGGTTGACGAAGGGGTGCGCGCCCAGCATGCCGTTGTTGACGCTGTTGATGGAAACCGGCAGGTTGGTGCCGGGCACCCTGGCCAGGTTTACCGTCACGCTGTCGCCACTGGCGTCGGGCCCGGAGAGAAAAAAGCCGAAAACGTCATTGAAATTGGTGCAGACGAATTCCGGGTACTCCTCCGAAGCGAAGACGTAACGGAACATAATGGTGTCACCGCGGGGGATAAAGCGGATCCGGTAAACGGCCACATCAAAGACCTCTCCGTTGTTGGTCAGGGCGGCCAGCCCCGAATAACTTGCCGTGCTGTTGTTGTCCACCGAGGCGTTGAGGCCGCTCGGCTGGTCGACGCCCAGTTGCCCGGTATTGCTGCCTGCATGCCCGCTGGTCATGACGAAGCCCTGGTTCAGCCCCACTACATTCGCCCCGCCCCAGAACCGCCCCACGGCTTTGGGTTCTCCTTCGTACTCGATGCTCAAAACATCGATGCCCGCCCCGAGGCATACTTCCTCGATCAGCTGCACAGGCCCATTGGGCTGGGTGTCGTCCGTACCAACTACGGTAAACTGTGCGGCCAGCGTCGAGCTGCAAAAAACAAAAGCGATCCACGTAAAAATCCTAACTGCCATAATTTATCTGGTTTAATGAAGATGAACCAAACGGGAATGGAGACAGGGGGATAGCTGAGGAGGGGCGCAGGGTTGCGGGTTACAAGTTGCAGGTTTCAGGAGGGCGAACGTAAGTCCTGTAACCTGCAAAAGCTGCTCAGTGTAACAACCGCCACACGAGTTCTTTCATGAGCTCGCCTTCGGGTTTGCCGGTGTTGTTGTAACCGACGCCTTTGGATTTCAAGTCGTAATCTTTCAGAAGGGCTATGGCCTGTTCGGCCTGTTCGGGGGGGAAATTTCGGGCGGCGTCCCGGTAATCTTTTAAAAAGAATGCCGAACGCAGCTGCAAGGTAGCGATTAATTCCTTCTCCGGCAAATTTTTGGCGAAATGCAGCTGGTACACTTTGCTGAAGTAGTTGTACAGAGAAGCGATGATGACGGGCAGGGGGTTTTTTTTCGGGTTGTCGGCAAAGTAGTTGACAATGCGGTTGGCCGTCAGGATGTCGCGCCGGCCCAGGGCTTTCTGGAGTTCGAAAATGTTGTAATCCTTGCTGATGCCGATGTGGGTTTCAATGTGCTTTTCGTTCACTTCGGCGCCGGGCCCCAGGTTGATGGCCAGTTTGTCCAGTTCATTGGCCACTTTGGCCAGGGCGGAGCCCAGGTACTCGGCCACCAGCTCTGCGGCTTTGGGGGTGATCGTCAGCTTTTTCCCCTTCAGGTAGGTGTGTATCCAGTCGGGCACCTGGTTTTCGTATAGGAGTTTGGATTCCAGCACGACGGCATGTTTCTGCAGAGCCTTGCCGAATTTGGAGTTGAAATTGAATTTTTTGTGCTTGTAGCAGATGGCCAGCAGAGTCGTCGGCATGGGTTTCTCGATGTAGGTGAGCAACTCGGGCAGCGAACGCATCTCCTGGGCTTCCTTGATGAGCACCACCTGCCGCTCGGCCATCATCGGATAGCGGCGGGCAGCGTCCAGCACCGCCAGGTGGTCCACTTCCTTGCCGTAAAAAACGCTTTGGTTGAAAGCCTTTTCCGCATCGCTCAGCACTTCGCCTTCGATGTAGCCGGAAATGACATCGATAAAATAAGGCTCTTCCCCGTGCAGGAAGTAAACGGGGCGGAACTGCCCGGCTTTTAAATCGCGGAGAATCTGGTTGAAGTCCAAAACAACAGCTTTTTGTGCTAAAACTAAACAATAATGGCCATACGCCTTTGTTTTTTTAATTTCACGGAAAATATTCCACCGACATGAAAAACCTGCTTCTTCCCGCCCTGTTTCTGCCCTTGTTTTCCCTGGCAGCTTTCGCTCAAAAAAACGACAACATGTCTATTGACACCCTGCAGTGCGCCTGGGAGTTCAAGGCCTTCGACCAGGACAACTGGATGCCTGCCACCGTTCCGGGCAGTGTGCACACCGACCTGCTCGACAACGGCATTATAGAAGACCCCTACTACCGCCTCAACGAGCGCAACCTGCAATGGATAGACAAGAACAACTGGGCTTACCGAACTCAGTTTCAATTGGGTAAAAGCCTTCTTGGCCGGGAAAGGATCACCTTTGAATTTCTGGGGCTGGACACCTACGCCGACGTGTACCTGAACGACAAGCTCATTCTGCTGGCCGACAATTTCCACCGCAGTTGGGAGGTTGACGTCAAACCCTATCTGAAGGAAGATGCCAACGAACTGTACATCCTTTTCCACTCCCCTATTCAGATCGGGCTGGAAAAGCTGGAAGCGCACGGTTACGGCCTGCCGGCAGTCAACGACCAGTCGGAAAACGGCGGCCTGGGCGACAAAAAGGTCAGCGTTTTCATCCGTAAGCCCGGCTACCATTTCGGCTGGGACTGGGGCCCCCGCCTTACCACTTCCGGCATTTGGCGCCCCATCCTGGTGAAAGCATGGGATGAAGCCCGCCTGACGGATGCCTATTTCCACCAGGAATCCGTCGATGCCAGCCTCGCCCGGCTGGACGTCCGGGTTTCCGTTGAGGCCGAGCGGGAAAGCTCCGCCACCCTCGCCGTGTACTGGCAGGACAGCCTGCTGGCCCGGCAGGAAATTGCCCTGAAATCAGGGGCACAGGAAACCAGCCTGCCCCTGGAAATACGCCAGCCCCGCCTGTGGTGGACGAAAGAATTCGGCGAACCCTACCTCTACCCACTGACGGTAGTGCTGGAAAAAGACGGGCAGCCCATCAGCAGGCTGGAGCATAAGATCGGGCTGCGCAACATCCGCATCGTACAGGAGCCCGACGCCGACGGCAATGGGCGCTCCTTTTACGTAGAACTCAACGGCAAGGCGCTTTTCTCCAAAGGCGCCAACTACATCCCCAATGACGTCTTCCTCAACCGCCTGACGCCCGAATGGTATCACCGGATCGTACAGGCAGCCGCCGACGCCAACATGAACATGCTGCGCATCTGGGGCGGCGGCTTTTACGAAGACGACATATTTTACAACCTCTGCGACGAACAGGGTATTCTGGTGTGGCAGGACTTCATGTTCGCCTGCAGCATGTACCCCGGCGACAGCGCCTTCATCGAGAGCGTGCGCCAGGAGGCCATTTACAACATCAGGCGCCTGCGCAACCACCCGTCCATAGCGCTGTGGTGCGGCAACAACGAGATCGACGTGGCCTGGGCCCAGTTCAGGGAGGCATCGGGCTGGGGCTGGAAACAGCGCTACACCATGGAGCAGCGCAGCGCCATCTGGAGCGCCTACGAGCGCGTTTTCCACCGGCTGCTGCCCGAACTGGTGGAGGCGTATCACCCCGGAGCATTTTACTGGCCCTCTTCCCCCTACGCCATCCCCGGCGAACACGCCACCTACAACAGCACCTCCGGCGATATCCACTACTGGGGCGTCTGGCATGGCGAGCACCCCTTCCGCGACTTTCGCAAGTACATCGGGCGCTTCATGAGCGAATACGGATTCCAGTCGTTCCCGGAGTTCCGCTCCGTGAAGCAGTACACCCTGCCTGAAGACTACGACATCGAATCGGAAGTGATGGCGTCGCACCAGCGCAGCGGCATCGGCAACCTGCGCATCCGCTCGTACATGAAGGACAACTATCAGGTACCCGGGGAGTTCGGCCAGTTCCTCTACGTGGGGCAGATCCTGCAGGCGGAAGCCATCAAGTTCGCCATCGAGGCTCACCGCACGGCCAAGCCCTACTGCATGGGCACCCTGTACTGGCAGATCAACGATTGCTGGCCCGTGGCCTCCTGGTCGGGCATCGATTACTACCTCCGCTGGAAAGCCCTGCATTACTTCGTGCGCGATGCCTTCAGGAAGGAAACCATCGCTTTCATCGATGGCGACGACAAGCTGAAAATTTTTACCTGTTCGGACCGGATGGCGCCTGCAGAGGCCCAGCTCCATCTGGAGTTGATGGATTTCAACGGAAAAACCCTGTGGCGGCAGCGGTCGAATGCCCGCCTTTCGCCCGACAGCGCGCTGGTGGCGGCCGAATTCCCGCTGAGCCACTTCGAAAACATGGGCAGCAAAGAGGGCATGGTGCTCCGGGCCCGCCTTTACGAAAATGAGCAGTTGCTCCACGAAAACCTGTACTATTTCACAGCGCCCAAAGGCCTGAAACTGCCTGCCGACCCCCAGCTCGCCATCACCATGGAAATGGCGGATAAGGGCGATTATATCCTCAGCCTGAGCTGCAAAGCATTGGCGAAGAACCTGTTCCTCTCCTTCGAAGAGGCGGACGGCTTTTTCTCGGACAACTACTTCGACCTGCTGCCCGGCGAGCAAAAGGTGGTGCGCTTTACGCCCCAAAAGCCCATGGAAAAGCCCCTGGCCGCAAAGGATTTGTCGGTGCTGCACCTGGCGGAAACCATGGCGCCCTGACACGGGAAGGGCAATACAAGGGCCCTACAACCTGCGCCGCCGGGCCTGCTGGCGGAAGAATATGGTTTTCTCGGAAGCCACCCACACCTCCTTGTTGGAAATAAAGTCGATGGATTCGTACTGGGTGGGGGCGATGCAGCGGGGCACGCGGCGGCGTGTGGCGGCGCCCTTCAGGAAATTCCCCTCCGGGAAATCCCGGAACAGGTAAATGCTCGTTTTGACGAGCGGGATAAAACCAAAGAGCGGTTTGAACCAATAGGACAGCAGGGCCACCGATTGCCCATCCGGGCTGATGGCCGCCCCGGTAACCACCCGCTTTCTGAGCAACAGGCTGTCCTGAAGCCTGGCCGTGTACCGGCCCGGGGCGGCGGGCAGGGTGTAGTGTTTGGTATAATAGTTGCCCCGCTGCAGGCGGTTTTTCGAAAAAAGGTGCAGGGTGTCGCGGAACCAGAAAAAGCCCTCCATGTCAAAATTGCATTGCTCCGGCGGCGGCGGGAATTCATGCTGGCCCGGGTAGCTGAAAAGGATGGAATCCAGCCGCCGGGTGGCAGGATGGAAGATGTAGATACACAGGTCGCGGCGTGCATTGCCGTTATTTCCGAAGTCGCCGATATATAGCCTGCCTTCGTCATCGGCCGCCAGGGCTTCCCAGTCGCGGTTGCGGGCGCCGGGCGCCGGCAGGGCCAGTTTCAGCTTGCCCCGCTCGTCCGTCAGGTAAAGTTCCGCGCCGTTCCCGCTGTCGTTGAGCCACCACAGGCTGTCGGGGCCGGCATAGTGCAGGCCTGAAACCTCGGCAAGGGCATCCGGCAATATGATCTTTTTCTTCTGGCGGCCCTGCCCGAAAACAGGCAGAAGGGCGCAGCACAATATCAGGGCGAGTGTATTACGAAGCACTTTTTTGCTCAAAGATAAACGACAGCTGGAACATTTCACGGCTTTTACCCGGTTGTGGCGCGCAGGCCGGAAGGCCGGAAGGTCGGGTTGGTCGGGTTGGTCGGGTCTTTCGGGGCAATCGGGTTTTTCGGGTCAATCGGGTTGGTCGGGTTGGTCGGGTCTTTCGGGGCAATCGGGTTTTTCGGGTTTTTCGGGTTTTTCGGGTTTTTCGGGTTTTTCGGGTTTTTCGGGTTTTTCGGGTTTTTCGGGTTTTGTCGGGTTTTTCGGGTTTTTCGGGTTTTTCGGGTTTTTCGGGTTTTTCGGGGCAATCGGGTTTTGTTGGGTGGGTTGGGGTTGCATAAGGCTCACTTCGTCACCCAGTCCCCAGGGGCCCCCTCTCCTCGTCCCCCCTCTGAGAAGGCCGGAGGCCGGCGCACAGCCATTCCTCTATTCCACTATTTTTACCCGACAAAGCCATTGGGCGCCTCCGCCCAGGGAAACAGCGCCCGATGGCAGCGGCGGGCCAATACTCCAATATTCCATCTTCCCCACCACCCCTACCCTTTCCCTGGTATTTTTCCAGGGCCATTCCAAAAAGCCCGGCAAAAAGTTGCAAGTTCCGGTTGAAACAGCCACATTGCCGGCGCAAAATAGTGCATCATGCTATCCTTCAATAGCGACATCATTTCGGCCAATACCATTGCTGTAGTCGTGAATCATACCCCACCGCTACCGGGAGAATGGCATTGAGCCAGGCTGATGGATGCACCAGAAAAAAGCCGTTCTCCCGGGAACGGCTTTTTTCGTTTGAGAAGGCGTGCAAGTGGCGGGGAATGAGAAAGGATCGTAAGATACATTAACATAAAAAACTAAAAATCAATATTTTATTCACCAAAAACCCGCACTGACGGCCGTAACAATTTTTTATTTTCATTAGCAATTGGCTTCGGCCGGGCTTACTTTTGAAAACCCTAATTCCACAGGAAAAGGCACTATCTATGGCAGAACTCAACAAGTATAGCAAAAGGATCACGCAGGACGAGACCCTGCCCGGGGCCCAGGCCATGTTGTATGGCGTAGGGCTTACGGAGGCCGACATGCAGAAAGCCCAGGTCGGCATCGTCAGCACCGGCTGGGAGGGCAACCCATGCAACATGCACCTCAACGGGCTGGCCGCGCAGGCCAAACAGGGCGTTGCGGATGCCGGGCTCATCGGGCTGGTGTTTCACACTATCGGCGTCAGCGACGGCATGTCGATGGGCACCAGCGGCATGCGGTTTTCGCTGCCTTCCCGCGACATCATCGCCGACTCCATCGAAACCGTCGTTTCCGCCCAGTGGTACGACGCCCTGATAGCCGTAGTGGGCTGCGACAAAAACATGCCCGGGGCCATGATGGCCATGGGGCGCCTCAACAGGCCGGCCATCCTGGTGTATGGCGGCACCATCAGCCCGGGGCATTATAAAGGCAAGGCCCTGGACATCGTCTCCGCTTTCGAGGCCTTCGGGCAGCGCATCGCAGGCAATATGGAAGAAGAGGACTTTCGCAACATCATACAGCGGGCATGCCCCGGCCCCGGCGCCTGCGGCGGCATGTACACGGCCAACACCATGGCCTCCGCCATCGAAGCCCTGGGCATGGCGCTGCCGCTCAACTCCTCCTACCCCGCCAACGTGCCGGAAAAGGTAACGGACACCATGCGCGTGGGCGCAGCCATCCGCAAGCTGATGGAAAAAGGCATCCGCCCCAGAGACATCATGACGCGCGAAGCATTCGAAAACGCCCTGACGGTAGTTACCGCCCTGGGCGGCTCCACCAATGCCGTGCTGCACATGATCGCCATCGCCAAATCGGCAGGCGTCCCCCTGACGATTGACGATTTTCAGCGCATCAGCGACAAAACGCCCTTCCTGGCCGACCTCAAGCCCAGCGGGCGCTACGTCATGGAAGACCTCTATAATGTGGGCGGCGTGCCGGCCGTCATGAAAATGCTGCTGGAAGCAGGCTACCTGCACGGCCATTGCCTGACCGTCACCGGCAAAACGGTAGCGGAAAACCTGGCCGAAGCAGCACCCCTGGCGGAAGGGCAGGACGTCATCCGGCCGCTCAGCAACCCCATCAAAAAAGCCGGCCACATTCAGATCCTTTACGGCAACCTGGCCGAGCAGGGCGCGGTGGCCAAGATCACCGGAAAGGAAGGCGAACGCTTTACCGGCAAGGCCCGCGTTTTTGACGGCGAAGACGCCACCAATGAGGCCATCCGGAACAAAGAGATCCAGGCCGGCGATGTCGTCGTCATCCGTTATTGCGGGCCGAAAGGCGCCCCCGGCATGCCGGAAATGCTTAAGCCTACATCGGCACTGATGGGCGAAGGCCTGGGCGACAAAGTCGCCCTGATCACCGATGGGCGCTTCTCCGGCGGAACCCACGGCTTCGTTGTCGGGCACATCACCCCGGAAGCGCAGGACGGCGGCCTGATCGCCCTGCTGAAAGACGGCGACGAGATTACCATCGACGCCGTCCGCAACCTGCTCGAAGCCCGGCTTTCGGCGGAAGAGATCGAACAGCGGAGGCGGGACTGGAAACAACCGCCCCTCAATGCCGAAAGCGGGCTGCTGCGCAAGTACGCCCGCACCGTATCCTCCGCCAGCGAGGGTTGCGTGACGGATGAAATATAACCGGCCCCAAATAGCCTGATTCACAAAAGCATCAAAAAATGAAACAGCATGCTCAGCAGCCCCTCGAAGCGGCTGCGCCAGCGACGAAACCCAAAGAACGCATGTCCGGCGCCGAAGCGGTGCTGCGCTGCCTGATCGAAGAACAGGTCGACACCATTTTCGGGTACCCGGGTGGCGCGATCATGCCGGTGTACGATGCGCTGTACCACTACCAGGACAGGCTGCGCCACGTGCTGCCGCGGCATGAGCAGGGCGCCATACACGCCGCCGAGGGCTACGCCCGGGTGACGCGCAGAACCGGCGTTTGCATGGCCACCTCCGGCCCCGGCGCCACCAACCTCATTACCGGCCTGAGCGACGCCATCCTGGACTCCACGCCCCTGGTCTGCATCACCGGGCAGGTGGCCTACCACCTGCTCGGGTCGGACGCCTTCCAGGAAACCGACGTCATCAACTGCACCATGCCGGTAACCAAATGGAACTACCAGGTCACCCGCGCCGAGGAAATCCCCGAGATTTTCGCCAAAGCCTTTTACATCGCCAATTCCGGGCGCCCCGGCCCGGTGGTGATCGACATTACCAAAAACGCCCAGCTGGAAGAGCTGGACTTCGAGTACCGGCCCCGCCCCTTCATCCGCAGTTATCACCCCATGCCCAAGCCCGACCCCGAGATACTGCGGGAAGCCGCCGAGCTGATCAACCGGGCCGAACGGCCGCTGATCCTGGCCGGGCACGGCATACAGATCGCCCATGCCCAGGAGGACTTCCGCGCTTTTGTGGAAAAAACCGGCATCCCCCTGGCCTGCACCATCCACGGGCTGTCCACCATCCCCTCCGGCCATCCGCTGCACATGGGCATGCTGGGCATGCATGGCAACTACGCGCCCAACATGCTGCAAAACCAGTGCGATGTGCTCATCGCCATCGGCATGCGCTTCGACGACCGCGTCACGGGCCGCCTCGACCGCTACGCCAGGCAGGCCAAGGTCATCCATATCGAGATCGACGCCTCGGAGATCAACAAGAACGTCCACGCTCACATCCCCATTCACTCCGACGCCAAAGTAGCCCTGCAGCGCCTGCTGCCGCTGGTGCAGGAAAAATCCTATCCGGGCTGGATCGCGGAGTTCAAAAAGCTGGACGCCATCGAATATGAAAAGGTCATCAGCCGCGACCTGAAGCCCACGCCTCAGGGGCACATCAAAATGGGCATGGCGGTGCGCGAGGTGTCGAACCAGACGAAGGGCATGGCCATCGTGGCCACCGACGTGGGGCAGCACCAGATGGCCGCAGCGCGCTACTACGAGTATAAGAGCACCAACCAGTGGGTTTCCTCGGGCGGCGCCGGCACCATGGGCTACGGGCTGCCCGCCGCTTTCGGCGCCAAGCTCGCCATGCCCGAACGCGAGGTGGTAGCCTTCATCGGCGACGGCGGGTTCCAGATGACGCTGCAGGAACTGGGCATGTGCTCGCAATGGAAGGTGGGCGTCAAGATCGTACTGCTCGACAACAACTACCTCGGTATGGTGCGGCAGTGGCAGCAGTTGTTCTTCGACCGCCGCTACTCCTCCGTAGCCCTCACCAACCCCGATTTTGTCAAGATCGCCGAGGGCTTCGGCGTGCCGGGGCGCACCATCGACAAACCGGAAGGCCTGCCCGGCGCCGTGGCCGCCATGCTGGCCCACGACGGGCCCTACCTGCTCCACATCCGCGTGGAGATGGAGGAAAACATCTTCCCCATGGTGCCCGCCGGCTGCGCGGTGGACGAGGTGGTGCTGGAGCGATAGGTTGCAGGGCGCATAGCCGCGCCTGATTCAAAAAGCTTTTTTAAAAAGGATTCAATATCAGGGCGATGTCAGAAAAAAAATACTACACCATAACAGTTTTCACGGAGAACCAGTCGGGGCTGCTGTCGCGGGTAGTGTCCGTGTTCAGCCGGCGGCACGTCAATATAGAGAGCCTGACGACCAGCCGTTCGTCCATTCCGGGCATACACCGCTTCACCATCGTTGCCCACGTTACGCAGGAGATGGTGCAGAAGCTGGTGGCCCAACTGGAGCGGCAGGTGGATGTGCTGAAGGCCTTCTTCTACGAACCCGACGAGATCGTTTACCAGGAAGTCGCCCTGTACAAGGTGCCGACGCACATCTTCTCCAACAGCGACAACGTGGAACAGCTCATCCGCTCTTTTAACGCCCGCATCCTGCTGATCGAACCCGAGTTTATCGTCATCGAAAAAACAGGGCACGAACACGAAACGGAGGCGCTGTTCAAAGAGCTGGAACAAATAGGCATCTACGAGTTCGTCCGCTCCGGCCGGGTGGCCATCGTGAAGCCCATGGAGCGGCTGAACAAATACCTGCAGTCGCTGGAGGTGGAGATGGAGGAGTGAGGGAAAGGGGGAATACTTGAGTTTTGGAATTGCTGGCCTACATCACCGAAGGCCCTGTTGGGTTGGTTGAGGCCGGAAAGATAGCGGTTGTGGGAGCGGTGATGGAGCTCATCAGGGAGGATACGGGGGGCTGAGGGCGAAAAAATTATTCCTGAAAAGCAACTAATCCCGGCCCTTTTCGTTACATTTGCAGTAAGGATTTCAAGAATCCTGGCTGAAACGCTGGCCTTTAGTATAGTTTGCCTGCAGATTTTATATCTTCTTTTCCGAGTCGATCTAGAATTTCCCCGTCTCTCCATACTGGTCCGCCGCTAAGCAACTCTGCTTTTTTTCCGTGCATGTAGCATGGGAGAAAGGCCGAGGGAAGCTTGAAGTGCTATTGTTTTACCCTTAATTTTTTTTACAATGAACATTTTTGTAGCCAAACTCAGCTTTGACACGCAAAGCGAGGACCTGAAAGAAGCTTTTGAAACTTATGGCGCCGTCAGCTCCGCCAAAGTGATCGATGACCAGTATACCGGGAAATCGAGAGGTTTCGGTTTTGTCGAAATGGACAATGACGACGAGGCCAGAGAGGCCATCAGAAACCTGAATGATTCCGAACTTGATGGCAGGACCATTGTCGTCAAGAAAGCGGAACCCCGCACCGGCAACCGCGACAACAACCGCGGCGGAGGTGGTGGCGGCGGCTACCGCGACCGCAACCGCGACAACAGGTGGTAATCAGTCAGAAGGCCAGGCTGGCGCCCTTTAAGGTTGCTTAACTGCCTTCCTCATAACTGAAGCAAAAAATCATAAGCAGGAATGCCAGCCGGTATTCCTGCTTTTTTTTTCAACCCAGGTGATATTCCGGTTTGTGTATCGTGCATTTTTTTCTTTTATTCTGCCCCTCAGTTTAAGAAAAAATGATAAATTTTCCTCCAAATCCAAAAACCAGATGGCGGCCAGGACATTAAAGGGCATTCTGGACAAGATCACAGAATCGATTGTTGGAGTATTCGATACGGAAGAGCTTCAGGAGCGGATCGTGGATCTCTGCATGGAGATATATGATGCTGAGGCAGCTTCCATCTTCCTGTGCGACGAAGATGGCCGGAATCTCAGGTTGGTTGCAGCCAGGGGCTATACCCAACAATTTCTGGGCCGCCCGCCCTTGTTCACTGACCGCCCGGTTTTGAAGGAGCAACCGGAAAATGAAAAAGAAAAACTGGGTATTAACAGCTGGATCGCTTTAAGCGGGCGGCCTTTTTCCAGCGCCAATGCAAAAGAACACCAGGCGCACCCTCACTGGAGGGGAGATCATGACGCGCTGCTCTTTGGAAGCATCAACAGGGGAATCGGCAATTTCATGGGATATCCCTTGCAAGTGCAGGGCGAAGCTATAGGCGTTCTGAACGTTGAGGGCAAGCGGGGAAGAGGAGGCTTTGCCCCATTTTCCAAACTGGACCACCTGTTTTTTGAAGTCCTTGCCACCCATGTCGCCATCGCGATTACTAATGCCAGAAGTATTGACAAAATACAACAGCAAAGAGCGCACGAGCAGAAAACGAGAGACGCGCTTCATTCCGTCATCGACCTTATCTCCAAGGAGTCCGAACAGCAGATCATGTTCGACCAGATCATTTCCCTGACCAGTGACCGGCTCAGTGCGGAGGCTTGTGTGCTTTTCCTGAAAGAAAGAGACAAGCTCATCGAACGGGCGGGAGATGGCTATGTCAAACAACTGATTGGCATAGCAGAATACAAACTGATTCCCGAAGAAGAACTGGCGCAATTTCCGGAAAGCCGGGAGGAAAAAGTGGGGCTCACCGCCTGGATCGCCATTACTGGCCAACCATTCCTCGCTAAAAACAATGAGGAACTGATGGCTCACCCTCACTGGAAAGGGAAATACGACAAAGATCATTACCCATCCGGAAGCGACAAAAAATGCAACTCCTTTCTGGGAGTGCCACTGGTTGTAGCCAACGAAGTAGTCGGAGTGCTGAAAGTAGAAAACAAGATTGTCAATAACAAATACCGGCCCTTCGACAACGATGACCAGCAACTTATGGAAACCCTGGCCCGGAGCATCTCCATTGTGCTGGGCAGCCTTCAGGAAAACAGGTTGAAAATAGAGCGGGCTTTTACCGATGCCTTGTACAGGGTTTCCGAGGGTTTGACAGGGAAGTTCCAGGCCGACACTCTGCTAAAAGAAATTGTGACCATCGGAAAAGGCCTTTTCAACGCTGAGGCCTGTGTGGTGTTTCTGGTCGACGAAAATGACCCCCGAAGGCTTGTTGAAGCCAAAGCAGAGGGCTATGCCAAACACCTCGAAGAAATCGCAGAGTATCAACTGATCAGCCGGCAGGAGTTAAAGGACTTGCCTGCCTCAGATAGGGAAAAGGTTGGAATCACAGCCTGGATCGCCATAACCGGCAACCCCTTCCTGGCCCGCAACAATGAAGAAGTAAGGGCTCACCCGCACTGGAAGGGCAAATATGATAAAGACCATTACCCCGGCGATAAGAAGAAATGCGAATCATTCCTCGGCTTTCCACTTAAGGTTGGAGACCAGATCCTAGGTGTTTTAAAAGTGGAAAACAAATTGAAAGACGGCCATTACATTCCTTTTAATGAGAGGGAGATCACTATTTTGCAGATTATCGCCAACAGCGCTGCAGTCGCGATCAAAAACTCGAGGCTGATTAAAGAACAACAGAAACAGAATGAATTGCACGCTATCGGCCTTTCTGCAGCTGCGATGGCCCATCGTATGAACAGCCCGCTTCAGGTCATTCAAACATCAACTGAAAACCTGGAAGACACTCTGGGTGATACCTTAGACCCTAAGAATAAAAATCGGATCGGAAACATCCTGGAGTCAGTCCACCAGATGAAAGATGCCATCGGCAGGGTCAAGGAAGCCTCCCGCCCCCTGGAACCACATTTTGAGGACTGTGATATCACAGAAATAATTGAGAAAAATTCAAAATCCAATGCCGCAATAATGGGAATGGCCGCCCGAAAAGGCGCTTCGATCAGCATCGATGCCCATCTGGCCAAGCCTGCAATCCGTTGTGATAAAAACCTCATCGGAGAGGTCATCGAAAACCTCGTGGCCAACAGCCTGGATGCTGTTGCTGAAAATGGGAACGTCCGCATCTACATCGAAGAAAAAGAGCAGGAAATCCACCTTTTTTTCTACGATGACGGCCCCGGCATAGATAGCAGGATCAGTGATAAATTATTCGAACCTTTCAATTCAAATAAACAGAACGGGCTTGGCCTGGGCTTGTTTATCGTAAGGAGAAACGTCGAAGCACACCAGGGAAGCATCCAGTATATAAAACAAGATTCCTGTTTCCGGATCGAGCTGCCCCGAAATCTCCAACAATCCTGACTTGCACAATTGCTATTCGGATGAAATATCGTTTATTAATCGTCGAAGACACGCCCAAATTGGCGGAAGAATATGCAGATAGCCTGGCCAGCCACTTTGACTGCAGGATTGCCACCCGTGCAGATGAGGTTTTTTCCCAAATCCTCGCATTTGACCCCCAGGCTGTTCTCCTGGATATCACACTCGAAGGGGAAAAAAACCTCGACCCTATCGATGCAGGGATCAGGATACTTTCCGAAATACGCTCCTTCCGCCCTCCATTCCGCGAAATACCCGTCATTGTGGTAACCGGTAGAATCGAAGAATGGGTCAAAAAAAAATGCGAAGATCTCGGGGTTGTAGATTTTTTCCTGAAGCCCGCTTCCATTCGGGAAATCAGGGCAAGCCTCCTGATTGCAATGGATAAACTGGCCATGCCTGCAAACCAGCTAAAGGTTTTCATCAGTTCTAACATGGCTGAATTCCAAGTTGAACGGCTACTCGCAAAACAGGTTATTGAGGAGGTCAATCCGAACTGTTCTGTTGAACTTGCGGAAAATTGGCAGGCTTCTCCCGAGCCAGTAAAAAGCATCTGGAAACATGCCGTTGAAGCCTGCGATATTCTGGTATTGCTGATCGGGGAAAAATACGGGACCCCACTGCCTAGCAGCAACATTTCACCCATTGAGGATGAATACAACAATGCAAAAAAATGCTATAAAAAAATCCTGGTATTCGCGAAGGATATTTCCAGGAGGGATCCCCGCCTCGAGGCTTTTTTCGTTGGCAAACTCCGGGATCCCGAAAACGGGCATCTGGTCAAATTCTTCTCAACGCCCGAAGAATTGAAATACCATCTGAAATCGACATTTGTAAATATTAAATAAATCCCGGGCTCTCCCCCTACCCATTCTTCACCATCACCACCTGCGCTGCGATGCTCACCGCAATCTCCGCCGCCGTATGGCTGTTAATCTTCAGGCCGACGGGGGCCGCCACCAGGGCCAACTGCGCCTCCGGAACCCCCTTTTCGCGCAATCCGTCAAAAATGGCGCCCACCTTGCTCTTGCTGCCCAGCATGCCCAGGTAGCGGATTTTTTTGCCCAGCAACTGCTCCAGCACCAGGGCGTCGCTCTGGTGGCTGGCGGTCATGATGACGGCATACACATTGCGGCCCTCGGGGACGAGCTGGCCGGCCTTTCTGTAATCCACCACCTCTTTGCGGCCGGCGAAGGTGTTGTCCTGGAACATCGGCAGGTTGGCGCGGTTGTCAAATACCGCTACCTGGAACCCCAGCAACTGGAACTGCCGGCTCAGGGCCAGGCTGATGTGCCCCCCGCCGAAGATAAACAAGGTATTGGGAATGCCCAGCACTTCTTCGTATAGCCACTGGGTTTCGGAATCCACCTGGACATGGAGCAAATCCGCCCGCTCCTCCCCTTCTGAAAAAGCGAATCCTCCGGGGCTGAGCTGCAACAGGCCGGCGCCCCCTTCCTCAATACAACCAACAAGCCGCTGTACCAGGGGCAGTTGAGAAACATAGAGCGGCACAAAAGCCACCGACAGGCTGCCGGAACAGATCATGCCCGAGCGGTTCTCACCGGCCTGCAGATCATGGTGCTGGCGCAATAAAAAGGTAGCCGGGGAACCCTCCAGCAGCTTCCGGGCGCGTTCCGCCAGCTTATGCTCCATAATGCCGCCGCCGATAGTCCCATGGCTTGCACCATCGGGCGCCACTGCCATCTTAAAGCCCTGCCGGCCGGCGCTGCTGCCCTGGCTTTCGAGCACGGTTAGGAGCATCGCCGGCTGGCCCGCAGTTAGTTTTTCCTGTATGAACTTCCAGATTTCCATCGCCCGAATTTACTTAAAAAACACCTTCACTCCGTTTCAAAGCGCCGCCGCGTTTTCGTCCTGGTAAAGCGCCATCAGCACCTTTTCCGGGGTCATGGGCGCCCTGAAGCCCGGCCGGTAGTGGGGATTAAAAGCGCGAATGGCCTGTATAAGGGCAAAGTAAGCGGCAATGCCGTACATTAAAGGCGGCTCCCCGACAGCTTTTGAGCGCAGGGCGGCCATTCCCGGGCCTTCCGCGCCCAGCGGGCGGCAATCGATCACATCAGGCGCCGCGTAGATATCCGGTATCTTATAAGTGGACAAGCTATCGGCCAACAAGCGGCCATCGGGGCTGCAGCCCACTTCTTCGGAAGTCATCCAGCCGATGCCCTGCACCACGCCCCCTTCCACCTGGCCCTGGTCAATGTCCGGATTGAGGCTGTCGCCAAAATCGTGGATGATGCAAACTTCTTCCGTTGCATAGGTTCCCCGGATGCAATCCACGGCCATCGTAACGGCGGCTGTGCCGTAAACGTAGTACGCAAAGGGATGCCCTTTCTCCTTTTCCCTGTCAAAACAGATAAGCGGTGTGGCGTAATACCCCTGGGCGCTGAGGTTCACCCTGCGCTGCAGGGCTTCGGGCGCCAGTTTTTCCCAGCTCAGGGCAGTGGGCCGGCCGTTTCGCCAAACCTGTTCTGCGTGCAAATCGACCTCTGCCAGTGGAGCCCGAAGGATAGATGCAGCCGTTTCGAGCAGGCGGCGGCGCAGTTGGGCGCAGGCATGCTGCACGGCTTTGCCATTGAGGTCGGCTCCTGAACTGGCCGCGGTAGGCGAACTGTTGGCCACCCGCGCCGTATCCGTCGTTTCCACCCTGATCCGCTCAGCCTGGACGCCGAGGGCCATGGCGGCCAGTTGCGCCAGTTTGGTGCTCACCCCCTGCCCCATTTCCACGGCGCCGCTGCTCAGCCCTACGCTGCCATCCTGATAGATGTGCAGCAGTGCGCTGGCCTGGTTCATAGAGGTTTTGGTGAAGGAAATGCCAAAACAGACAGGCATCATGGCCAGGCCCTTTTTGGTTGAGGCATTCTGATGGTTGAACGCCTCTACTTCTTTTTCCTTTTTCCGGATATCAAAATCTGCTTCGGCCCTGGCCCAGCATTGCCTGGCATGGGCCTGCCGGGCCCGCTGGCCGTAGGGAAATTCATCACCTTCCTTCAGCAGGTTGGCTTCCTGAATGCGCCGGGCGGGAATACCCAGTTCATAGGCGGCCCGGGCAATAGCCGCTTCCAGGGCAAACATGGCCTGCGGGGCGCCGAAGCCCCGAAAAGCCGTATTGGGCGGCAGGTTGGTGCGGCAGCAAAAGGCCGTCGCCCGCACATTGGGAATGTAATAGCTGTTGGTAGCATGAAAAAGAGCACGCTCCAGGATGCCCGGGGAAAGGCCGGCGGCAGCCCCTCCGTCGAGCAGGAAAGTGGCTTCGTAGGTCAGTATCTTCAGCGCCCTGGACAGGCCTATGCGGAAGCGGGCCCGGCAGGGAAGGCGCTTACCTGTCATGCGCATATCATCCTGGCGGGGCAGCACCAGCTTCACAGGGCGCTGCAGCCGCCAGGCCGCCAGCGCCGCCAGGCAGGCCCAGGCCGTAGCCTGGCCTTCCTTGCCTCCGAAAGCGCCGCCAAGCTGGGTTGCTTCCACTTCGATGCGGTGCACAGGCAAGCCCAATACCCGGGCCGCCACATGCTGTACCTCCGCCGGGCCCTGCGCCGATGAACATATCTTCATCCCGCCATGGGGAGCTGGGAAGGCATAGGAAGCCTGCGGCTCCAGGTAAAGGTGCTCCTGGGCCCCGGTTTCGGCTTCGCCTTCGAAGTGGTAAACGCAGTGCTCCCAGGCCTCGTCTACGCTCCCCAGGCGGAAGGTGCGGGGTGGAAAAAGAAACTGCTCCCTGCCCCAGGCTTCTTCCACATCGGTTATGGCGGGCAGGGCCTCGTACTGAAGCCCGGCCAGCAGACGCGCCCGGCGGGCCGTCCACTCATCTTCGGCGACGATGAGAAAAACGGGCTGCCCAATGTAGTGCAGCTCCCTTTCCGCCAGCAGGGGTTCATCCCGAATATTTCCTCCTATCTGGTTTTTACCAGGGATGTCTTCATGGGAGAAAACCGCAACTACCCCCGGCAGCGCTCTGGCGCGCTCCAAATCGGCGCCGGTAATCCTCCCGTGGGCTACCGGAGAGCCAAATACGGCGGCGTACAGCGTTCCTTCATGGACGGGGAGGTCATCCAGAAAGACGGATTGCCCCCTCACGTGCCCTGAAGCGTGAATGTTTTTCATGGGCTAAAAGGCCTTCGTTATGTATATTTTCGAATGACAGGTGCTCCGGAAAAAGCTTCAGAAAATGGGCAAAGAACAACTGCCGGAGCAGCAGGCGCTTATAATCGGCGCTCCCCCTGATGTCGCTGATGGGACTGATCTCCTCCTGCATCAGCGCGTTGGCGCGGCCCAGCACACTCTCCGAAATCATTTTCCCTTCCAGGAATGCGCCGGTGCGCCGGAGCAGGAGCGGCACGGGGCTTACGCCTCCTGCAGACAACCGAACCCGGCTCATGGTTTCGCCGTCAAAATCCAGCCCTATCGCGGTATTGACGCTGGCGATATCCAGGTGGGTGCGTTTGCTCACTTTTTCGAAACTGAAGAGCCGCCGGGCGCCGGGCAGGCGCAGGCGCAGGCCCTCCAGATACTCCGAGGGGCTTTTGTCTATTTGCTTGTAAGCCAGGTAGAAATCTTCCAGCGGAAGTTCCCGCCGCCCCGAGGGGCCATTGAGTAAGACCCTGGTTTCGAATGCCAGAAAGATAATAGCCAGGTCGGCAATGGGAGAGGCATTGGCGAGGTTGCCGCCCAGTGTGCCCATGTTCCGCACGGGCGTGGAGGCGATGAGCGGGGCGCACCGGCCAAGGCCGGGAATGTGCCTGTTCAGCGTCCGGTTCTCCAGAATAGCAGCTATGGGCAGCCCGCCCCCGATGAAACAGGAATCACCGTCTTCACAGATACCCCCGATCTCCCAACGCTCACACAGCAGGTTGGGCGCTTCCGCCATGAGCTGGCCGGCCTGTTGAACCAGCAGGTCGGTGCCGCCGCCCAGGATTGGCCGGCCCGGCGCGAAAGCCGGCGAACAGCGCGGAATCTGAGCCACCTGCCCGGGAATGGCGTCAAAATAGGCCGGAAGCCAGCCCTGTTCGATGAGCCAGGGGATAGCCCGGTTTTGCCGTTCCACCGGCAGGCGCGCGGCAACGGCCAGGGCGGCCTTCTTCAGCGATTGGTAGCCCGTGCAACGGCAGAGGTTGCCGTCCAGCGCGGCAATGGCTTTTTCAGGGGAGAGCGGTGCTTCGGAAAGGCAGAGGGCGGTAAGGGCCACAATGACTCCCGGCGTGCAAAAGCCGCATTGAGCAGCCGAATGTTCGGCCACGGCTTCCTGCACCGGCGACAAATGCCGCAGATTGAGCCCCTCGACGGTGACGATATGCCTGCCATGAGCATTGGCCAGAGGGGTAAGGCAACTTACGATGGGCCGGTATTGCATGCGCCCTTCTTCCAGGCGCCCCTCCAGCACCAGGCAGGCGCCGCAATCCCCTTCCCCGCAGCCCACCTTGGCCCCGGTGAGCCGCTGCTCCCTGCGGATGAAATCAAGCAGCGGCATCGCTGCCGGTTTATCCGTGCAGATCAACTGGCGATTCAGCACGAATTCGATCATGAAAATAAATAGCAGGGGTTTTGCAGAAAATGCAATGAGAAAAGTCAGGGGGGCCGAAGGATAAGGCTGAAAAAGCAAAGGGGCGCAGTGCGAATCAAAGATAGGCAAAGAAAAAAGGGCGGCCCCGGGCGGCGCCCCCGGCCGGGGGCGCCGCTGCGGGTCATTCGCTCATATCCATATTGTGGAAGATGTTGACCACGTCATCGTCTTCTTCCATCTTTTCGATCAGTTTGATCACATCCTCCACTTCGCTGTCGGAGAGTTCCTTGGTATGGCCCGGCAGGCGCACCAGTTCAGACTGTTCCACTTCCAGGCCCTTCTCTTCCAGGCCCTTCTGCAGGCGGCCGAAATCTTCGAAGGCGCATTGCAGAACGAGGTGTTCGTCCTCTTTGCGGAGTTCCTCCAGGCCGAAATCGATCAGGTCCAGTTCCAGTTCTTCCAGGTCCTGCCCGGCGTCAGCCACTTTAAAGATAGCCTTGCGGGTGAACATATAGTCGACTGAGCCGGAGGTGCTGAGGTTGCCGCCGTATTTTGAGAAGATGTGGCGCACATTGGCGACGGTGCGAATGGGGTTGTCGGTGGCCGTTTCCACCAGGACGGCGATGCCGTGGGGCGCATAGCCTTCATAAACGATCTCCTCGTAATTTTCCGCATCCTTGGAAGTAGCCTTTTTGATGGCGTTTTCCACGTTCACCTTGGGCATGTTGGCCACTTTGGCGTTCTGGATGGCCAGGCGAAGGCGGGGGTTGTAGTTGGGGTCAGGGCCGCCTTCCTTCACAGCGATGGAAATTTCCCGCCCGATGCGGGTGAAGGCTTTGGCCATGCCGGCCCAGCGCTTCATTTTTCTTTCTTTGCGGTATTCAAATGCGCGTCCCATATCAGCAAAGGTTTATCCGGTTAAAAAGCGGTGCAAAATTAAGTTTTCCCGCCGTTGTGTGCACCCCGGGGCGCGTATTTTTTCTCCTGTTCCTTCAGATGCTGTCGAAATAACGCAAATTCCGCACGCGGTAGTTGGCGGCTTTTCTCACCAGCGGATACAACCACAAAAGCCAGGGCGGCAGCGGGCGGTAGGCCGGGCTGGCGAAATAGTCGGCCGCATCTTCCCAGGCGCCGTGGCCTTCGGCCAGCGCGCCCAGGTAGTTATACCCCAGCTGCCAGTCGTAATGGCATGGCGCCGCCGGGGTGCAGGCCAGAGAATAGCCGATGGAGCGCCCGCTGTCTTCCAGGTGGTGGCGGGCTGCCCGGTAAAGCGGCATGTCGTTGATGTAGGCATCGACGGGCGCCCATTCGCCGTCGAGGCGGATTTCCACCCAGGCGTGGAGCAGTTTCCCGGGCATCAGCAGGCGGGCCCAGCCGGGAATGACGCCCCGCATGAGGCCCCGACGGATGAACCCGAAGCGGATGCGGGCCTCCTGCCCTGCAGCCAGGCACAGGGCCTGAAAAAGGATGGATTTGCCGATGTTATCCCCCTGCTGATTGTCCAGCACGTCCGAAGCGGCGTCCTCATTCCAGCGCGGGGGAAAACCAAAGGGGATTTCATCGCGCACGTAGCGGAAAAGGGCGTCGAGCCGCTCCCTGCCGGGCGGAAGCCCCCGGCAAATATCTCTGGCCAGTGACCGGACCCGGGGGTGGGTTGCGTCAGCAAATATTTTTTCCCTTTCCGTTTTCTCACGAATGGCATTCATTTCAGGCCGGGCTTTGTTGAGCTGAAAAGTTACCCCCTCGGGACGGCTGCCGGAAATGATTTTTATCAGCCTTTGCCAAAATTTTGCCCGGCTTACAGCCAAAGCTTCGTAATTTTCAGCAAAAAATGAATTATCTGGTTGTTGACCTGGAAATGACGGGGGGCGACCCTTCCTGGCACGAAATCATCAGCATCGGCGCCGTGTTGTACACCGAGGAATGGCAGGAGCTTGGCCGCTACAGCTCGCTGGTGTACCCCGAGAACGAAGAAGCATTTTCCAGGCCTTCGGAATCGGTGCATGGGATCAGCCTGCAGGAATTGAAAGAAGCCCCGATGCTGGACGACGTGCTGCCCGGCTTCGAGGAATGGATGCTGGGCTGCCGCAACCTCCGGCCAGGCGCCTACGACAATGCCCACCTGCTGAAACATACGATGATCTGCGGGCTGGGCATCGTCAATGATTATGCGTTCCTCCGGGCTGCATACGGCATTATCAACCGCAACTGGCCGTTCAGCTACCGCCTGCTCGATTTGCAAACCCTCACGCACACCCTTTTCCCTGTTTTCCGGGCTGCGGGGCTGCCCGCGCCATCCAGGCACAGCCTGGACGCCGTTGCAGGTTTCTTCGGGCTGGAGCGGGAAGGCGAAGGCCACGACGCCCTGGAAGACGCCGTGCTGACGGGGCGTTGTTTCCAGAAGCTGATGAAGATGGTGCAGAAACTGAAATACGAAGCCTGATGAAGGACAAGGAAATTCTGGAAGCCATTTTTAATAGTATGCCCTACGGGATCGTCGCCGTCGGCAATGACAGGCGCGTACTGCTCAGCAATGAACTGGGCAGCGCTTATCTGCGGCTGCCGGAAAAGCAGGTTCCGCTGTTGCCGGGCCAGGTAGAACACATTCCGGACCTGTATTACCGCCTCCAGGAGCTGGAAAAAAACAGACAGGAACCCTCCTTCGACCTCCTGGCCGTACCGGCCGACGGCCTTTTCCTGACTATCCGTTGCCGCCCCATTCCCCAGGGCTTCGTCCTGAGCATCATGGATGTGACCCGGTCCAAGCAAACGGAACGCCACATGTTGCATACCATGCTGGAGGCCCAGGAAGAACAGCGGCGCAAGCTCTCCACCGAGATCCACGACGGCATCGGGCCGCTCATTTCCACCATAAAACTCAACCTCGACGCCCTGAAACTCGAGCTGGGGGGGCAGCCCAGCCATCAGGCCGCCAGGATGATGGAATCCATGAGCGAACTGCTGCAGGCCATGTCGGCCGAAATCCGGAACATTTCCCATAACCTGATGCCCAACGTGCTGGTCGATTTCGGGCTGGTGGCGGCGCTGGAAAACCTCTGCCACCGCCTCAACAGCAGCGGAAAAGTGAAGGCCAATTTCTTCCACAGCGGCATGCGCGAACGCCTCGACCTGAAAATCGCACTGGGCCTTTACCGGATCGCCCAGGAGCTCATCAACAACACCCTGAAATACGCCCGGGCCAACACCATCAACATCCAATTGATCAAACACCCCACTACAGTTGTATTAGTGGTAGAAGATGATGGGGTCGGTTTCGAACCCAGGCTGCAGGAGTACCCCACCGGCAAGGGCATAGGCCTGCAGAATATTCAGACCAGGGCCAAATCGATGGGCGGTGCCTTCCTTTTGGAATCCCAGCCGGGAAAAGGCGTTCTGGCCACGGTCGAAGTGCCCATAAAAAACTGAACGGCATGATCCGAATTATGGTAGCCGACGACCACCGGGTCTTCCGGGAAGGGATAGTCTCCATCCTCGAACACCACGAAGACATCGAAGTGGCCGCCCAGGCCCGCGACGGCAAGGAAGTACTGGAAAAGCTGAAAGAGGTAAAACCAGACCTCATTCTGATGGACATTTCCATGGGGAGCGCCGGGGGTATCGAAACCACCCGTCTGGTGCGGGAATTATATCCCGAAGTCAGGATTCTGGTGCTGTCCATGCATTCGGAAAGCAGCTACATCGTCAAAATGCTTGAGGCAGGCGCTTCGGGTTACCTGCTCAAGGATGCCGGCAGCAGGGAGCTCATCAACGCCATTAAGGCCGTTGCAGAAGGGCACAGCTACTTCAGCAGCCAGGTTTCCGCCACCCTCGTCGGGCAGTTGCTCGACAAGGGCAAGAAAACCGCCGAACGCAAGGAGGGAATCCCCCTGACTAAACGGGAAGCTGAGATCCTGAAACTGATCGCCGAGGAATACTCCAACCCCGAGATCGCGGAGAAACTGTTCATCAGCATCCGCACTGTGGACACCCACCGGAGAAACCTGCTGGAAAAGCTGGGCGTCAAAAACACCGCCGGGCTGGTCAAATACGCCATCAAACACGGGCTGGTGGAGGGCTGAGAGGCCGCGCGGCGCAAAGCCTTCCCGAAGTTGTTTGAGTTTGAAACCTTTGCATCCCGGGCCGCAGGCCCGCGTTTCTGTAACCAAAACCATTCCTCATGGCCTGGTCACTGAAAATATTCCGTTTTGCCGGCATCAACGTTTACCTGCACTGGACTTTCCTGCTCATCCTGATCTGGATCGTTCTGGCCAGCCTGAATTCGGGGGAGCCGGCTGTTGAGGCGCTGATGCCCGTTTGGGTGATACTCTCCCTTTTCGGCTGCGTATTGCTGCACGAGTTCGGGCACGCCCTTCAGGCCCGGCGCTATGGCATTACGACGGAGCGCATCACGCTGCTGCCCATCGGCGGGGTGGCCAGCCTGGAGAAGATGCCGGAGAAACCGGGGCAGGAACTGCTGGTCGCCCTGGCCGGGCCGGCCGTCAACCTGGGCATCGCAGCGGCCATCGGGCTGCTCATCCTGGCCACGGGCATGCCTTTCCATCTGTTCCCGCTTTTTGAAGACATCGGCCAGATCAATGACTGGCAGGGCTTTTCCTCCGGGCTGCTGAAAATGAACCTCATCCTTTTCCTGTTCAACCTCATACCGGCCTTCCCCATGGACGGCGGGCGCGTGCTGCGCGCATTGCTGGCCATCCGCTTCGGCCGGGCGGACGCCACCTCCATTGCGGCCCGCATCGGGCAGTTCCTCGCCATGGGCTTCGTCCTGGCCGGTTTGTTTGCACCCAACTTCCTGCTCATCTTTATCGGGCTGTTCATCTACCTGGGCGCCGGCGGCGAAGCCAACTACGAAGCCCAGCGCTCCGTGTTGTCGAGGCTGACGGTGAGCGACGTGCTCATGCACCAGTTCACCCTGCTGCACGCCTGGGAAACCATCGGACAGGCTACGGCTACTCTGCTGGACGGCCAGGAACGGGAATTCCTCGTCACGGAAGACAACCAGATCATCGGCACCCTCTCGCGCGATGACATCATCAAAGGGCTGCAGCAGTACGGTAAAGAAGAACGGATTAAACGCATCCTGAACCCGGAATGGATACGCCTCTCCCCCGGCATGAGCCTCAACGACGCCTTCGAGGAAATGTCCCGCCGGAAACTCTCCATCTGCCCCGTTTTCGAAAACGGCGAACTGATCGGAGTGCTCAACCAGGAGAATATCATGGAAGCAGTCATGATCGAAAGTGCGAAGGGGAAGGGGCAGAGAGCATAGAGCAGGGAGGGCAAGGGATTTTCAGCCCTTTGGCTGTCAGCCTCTGCAAACTTGCGTTTCTCTAAGAGATTCTCGTAGGGCTGAGAGAATCCCCTATTCCCAAAATACGCTTTTAAATCCAATAAACGGAAGGCGGAGAAGTAATAGCTTTGTATGGCCAATGGAGCAAAAAATGCTCTTTTGCCATTCAAATTCAGGTAGCATGCAAAAGGCGATTTTCAAACAAATGACCGATGAGCAACTGGTGCTCCTCTTTCAGTATGAACAGGACGGCCTGGCTTTCGGAGAGTTGTACTGCCGTTATTTTACCAAGTTGCACCACTACTGCCACGCCATTCTCAACAATGCCGAAGAAGCTGCTGACATTGCCCAGGACACTTTTGCCAAAGCAGCGGAAAAGATCCACCACCTGAAATCGCCGGCGCAGTTTTCCGCCTGGCTGTTCCGCATCGGCCGCAATGCCTGCATCGACCAGGCCAAGGAAAAACAGCGCCATCAGGCCGTTTCGCCGGAAGGCACCGGCCAGATGGCGGAGGAAGAATTCGATGTAGAGGAAGCCATGGCCAGGGAGGCCGTCATCGAGCAAATATTCCTGCTGATGGGGCAGCTTTCTGCGGAAGCGCGCTCCATCCTGACGGCCAAGTACTTCGACGGGCGCTCCATCCAGGAGCTGACGGAACTGATGGGGCTGTCGGAGAGCGCAATAAAAATGCGCCTGTCAAGAGCCCGGCACCGGATCCTGAAACTTTATAACCGCCCGCCGCGTATAGCTAGTTAATGAGCTTTGGTTAACCCACTCCCTGCGGCATGAAGAAACTCAGCGTCCTGGTATTAACCGACCATCGCAGCCACAGCAGTGATAATTCGCTCTATGCCCTTAGTTCGGCCCTCCGCCGGCTCCGGAATATCGCCCGCCTGGATGTGGCCAGCCGGGGAAACCCGGCCAACGACCCTTTTTTCTACCACCACCAGTCAACCGAACTCCATGCCTGGCCCCTGAGAAGGGAAATGGCCTTCGACCCGAATGCGCACCACTTTTTCCACCATACCGAAAAAGTGGACGCCAGGCATTACGACTGGTTATGGCTGCGCCTTCCCCGCCCCATTCCCGAGGGTTTTTTCGCCTTCCTGCGCACGGCCATCGGCGAAAGCCGTATTTTCAACCGCCCTTCCGGCATCGAGGCCACCAGCACCAAAGCTTTCCTGCTGAATTTCCCGGAACTGTGCCCGCCCATGAGAATGTGCCGCACCCTGGATGACATCTGGCAGTTTCACGAACAATTTCCCATAGTGCTCAAACCGCTGCACAACTACGGGGGGCGCGGGATCGTAAAGGCCCACAATGGCTATATCTACGAAAACCGCAGGCGCCATTCTTTCGAAAGCTACGCCCCCGTGCTGCGGCAGCAACTGGAAGAAGGGGGCTACCTGGGCATGCAATTCCTGCGCAATGTCCACCAGGGCGACAAACGGATCATCGTGGTGAACGGCGAGGTCATCGGAGCCGTGTTGCGCGTCCCGCCTAAAGGGTCATGGCTTTGCAACGCCGCCCAGGGCGGGCAGGCCATGGAAGCCCGCGCCGACAAACGGGAGCTGGAAATCACCCGCCGGCTGGCTGAATCGCTCGTACCCAAAGGTGTGGTCATGTTCGGGGTGGACACCCTCGTCGACAACCATGGACGGCGCACCCTCTCCGAAGTCAATACGCTGAGCATAGGCGGAATAAAACCGATGGAAGACCTCACCGGAAAACCCGTCATCAGGCGGGTGGCCGATATTCTGGGCAATTATATGTCCGGGGGAGACAACCAGATGCGGGCCAATGGGGTTTCATGAAAAGAGCCGTGCCCGGCGAAGGTTTTCCGGGCCCCTTTCTGGAACCAACCCGCAAAGCCATGTTTGGACCAATCAAACACCTTGCCTTTCCCCTCAGAGTAGCCGCCCTGGGCATTCTTATATACATCGAAGTGTACCACCTGGCCAGAGTTCTCGGCCCCGAATATGACTACTTTGCCGATATCGTCATACGGTACTTCATCTTCGCGCTGGGCCTGAGCGTGGTCATCTCCATCCTCTCCTGGCTGTACCGGCGCGGTAAAAAGATGAAGCCCGGCCAGGTGGACAATGTAATCCTCGGGCTCCAGAACATCTATTACCTGCTCATCACCGGCGGGCTGATCATGACCATCCTGGGCTTCTGGAAGATCGACTTCCAAACCCTGTTCACCACCCTCAGCATCGTGGCGGCCGCCATCGCCATCATATCCAAGGATTTTATTGCCGAGATCATCAGCGGCATCATCATCAGCTTTTCCAAGGAAGTATCCATCGATGACTACCTCAAGATCGGGGAGCAAAAGGGCAAGATTATCGACATCACCCTGACCAAAATAGCCCTGCTGAACGACGACGACGACCTCATCTACATCCCCAACACCATGGCCTTCTCCAGCCAGATCGTCAACTACACCAAAAGGGAGATCAAAAAGATCAGCATCGAGTTCGAAGTCATGATCCAGGGCCTGAAAACGGTAGAGGAGCTGGAAACCGACCTGGTGCGCGCCATCGCGGAATACGAGGAGCACATCGTCCCCAACAGCTACAACCTGAAGATCGTCGAGATTCGCCGCGACAGCCTTTCCCTCAAGTTCCAGTACACGCTGGACCACATCAACCGCGAGCTCGAACGGGAAATACGCCGAAAAACCGTCCGCCAGGTCGTCAACTATGTCAAGAAAAACCTCAACGCCGCCAAACAACCGCTGGCGGGAAGCCCCGCAGAAGCATAGCGCCTGCGGCATAAAAATGCCGCCGCTTCGGGTGAAGCAGCGGCCCACAGAAAAAATTCAAGTAGCTTGCGATTTAAATTTTTCACTCTCCTTTCGCTGCGCCATGCAGCTTTAGCTCCCGAATAGCTTCAGGATAAGGGGCGTTATTGCCAACCCAAGCAGGATCAGGATTCCAATTAACACCAGGGCCATGAGGAAATAAAAAGCCCAGCGGTCTGTTTTTTGCTGTTCTGTTGCCATACGACTTCGGATTTAAGATGGCCGGTTTAAGCGAGGAACCCTTTCCGGGCCTGTCTGCGGCCATTCCGGAAAATGACCGGGGGGCAAACTCCGGGTCACTGGCTTTCCGCGCTTTTTTTTTACATACCTTCGCCCATTCCCGGCCGCGATTGCAGGACAATCACGCCATTCCCTTTACACCTGATTTACAGGCAACAAAAAACCAGGGAAATCGTAGAAAATCACTAAGTTTACCGGGTCACCGGTAAACCCATATATAAACCTCAGCCATGGTCAGACAAAAGAAAAAGGTATTCAAGATAGGCATTGCAATGGCCGGAGCTGTTTCGGCAGGCGCCTATACCGCCGGCGTAATGGATTATCTGCTGGAAACCCTCTCCCGCTGGGAAAACGCCAAGGAAAGAAACCGCCAACTGGGCAAGGATCATCCCGATTACGACCCCTCCGTGCCTGATCACGACGTGATCATCGAAGTAGTCGGCGGATCCTCCGCCGGCGGCATGACCTCCGCCATCACGGCCCTTTCTCTTTTTGAGGGCATCCGGCCCATCAACAAGGAAAACCCCAACAAGGAAAACAACAAGCTGTACGACTCCTGGGTCGGGCTCAACGACCGCGAAGGCGGCAAGCCTACCCTGCTGCAGATGCTGGAGACGGAGGACATCTTCGACGAAGACGGCGTCATCTCCCTGTTGAATTCCAAACCCATCGACGCCATTGCCGAAAAGGCCATGCAACTGGCCCGCGTCGTGCACAGCCTGCCCGACTATATTTCTCCGGAGTTGGAGGTTATCCTCACGATCACCAGCCTGCGCGGCATTCCCCTGGCGGTCAATTTCTACGAGGAAACGAAACGCAGCCTGGACGAACCGCCCAAGCCGGCGCACAAGATGAACCTGCACAAGGGCATTGCCCATTTCAGGGTGAACCGAAGCGGTGCGCCGACCCCGCCGCACATCCTTCCTTTCAACCCCGAATCGGAGCTTGCGCGCCGCGCATTGCTCGACTGCGCCATCGCCACCGGGGCCTTCCCCATGGGCCTGGCGCCCCGGCACCTGAAAAACACCAGCACCGACTACATCAAAGCCATGGTGCACCGCATGTTCGTCAAACCCGGCCAGGATGAAAACATATACGAACAGAACATTGCAACGCGCAGCCTGCGCATCGAAGTGGAAGACGAGGACTTCAATTTCTTCGCCGTCGATGGCGGCACCGTCAACAATGAGCCTTTCGGAGAAGTGATCCGGGCCCTGGAGGAAAAGTGCATGGGTGACGAAGAAAAGAACTACGCCATCCTGATGATCGACCCCTTCCCCAACTTCGAATCACAGGTGGACAAAGACCGCGATAGCACGCCGAAGCTCATCGAACTGGCGCCCCAGATCCTGAGCGCCATCCGGGGGCAGGCCATGATGAAGGAAAGCGACCTGGCCGAAGGGCTCTCCGAAGGGCATACCCTGCGCATGATCTTCCCCTCGCGCCGCGAAGGGGAAACCAAGGACCCCTACCCCATCTGCTGCGGCTCCCTCGACGGCTTCGGCGGCTTCTTCGCCCGCGAATTCCGGGAGCACGATTTCGAACTGGGCCGCAAGAACTGCCAGAGCTTCCTGCGCAATTACTTTTGCATCCCCATCGACCGCGCCCAAAGCATGTCGGTCTTTGAAGGCTGGGATGCCAACGACCCCCGCCACCGCCGCTTCTTCAGCGAAGAGTCCAGCGGTTATCCCATCGTTCCGGATATGAGTTATAACCCGGAAAAGTACGGGGACAATGCCATGCCCTACCCAAACAAAAAGCGCATACCTCCGGGTATGATCTTCGGGCTGGAAAAGGATATCTTCCACCGCCTGCGGGAAGTTTTCGTCAACATCTACAAGTACGAAAAACCCGAGCTGAGCCGCGAGGCGCGGGAACTGGACCGCGAAGTGGAATGGATGATGAAACAACACTACAAACCTTCCACCTGGAGCCAGCTGCGCAGCGACCTGGCCACTTACACGGCGAAGCTGCTGTGGAAGTACATGGGCGCCAGCAAAATGGCCGGCATCCTCACCCGGCAGGTCATCAAAACCATTCTGATGGACTTCAAAAAGCGGGGCCTGCTGGAAGAGGAACAGCGATAATATGCCGGGGGCTTCGGCCAGCCGAAAAGAAAATCTCCCGGTTCACCACACCAGCCACTCATCGGCGAACACCCAGCAGGGCAGCCCGGCGCCGTGGTGCCACCATGGCGCCTTCTGCAAGCTTTTGGCCTGTACTTTCAGGTACCTGGCCTTTACGGGTTCGAATTCCAGCCCGAAGAAAAACTGGTCGTTGACCTTGCTGTTCCGCTGCAGGGGCCGCGGGTTGGACAGCTTGCCTAAGGGCCGGAACTGCCGGTTTTCTCCTGCGTAGAAGTACTGCACTTCCTCCGGAAAAAAAACGATGTGGTTGACCACCTGCAGGAAAGCCATACCCGTCGCGCGCACCTCCACTATCTCACCCAGGTCAACTTCCGCAATAAGATCGTTGCCTTCGAAGCCCAGCCAGTTGGCGTAAAAGCTGGCGCCGCCGAAAGCGCTGTCGGTAAGCGCCTGCGGGTTTTCCCCGGCATATTTTTTGGGTTTGGTATGCAATGTAACCGGCCGGCCGGCCGCCAGGTTGGGCAGGGCGGCCCGCTCCAGGGTTGCCTGGTAAGCCTGGGCGTACTCCTCTACGGTGTACCCCATTTCGTTCATCAGGCTGATATCGGCATCCCGGCAAAAGCGGGCAAAGCGCTCCAGCTGAACAGGAACCCAGGGCTGCTTCAGGGACAGGGAAGGCGAGAGGTTGCGGCGGCAGGCCTCCAGCACGGCAAAATCTACGCCAAGGCGGGCGCGATGAACGCGCTCCAGCAGCCGGGCATCACCGGCAACCGAAGCTTCGGCGCCGTCCATGGCCTGGCGGTACTGCTCCAGAAGCCCGGCAGAAAGAAAGCTGTCGAAGGCCTGGGAGGGGTCGCCGTACAGAAACAGGAAGAAAGCAGGCTGTTTGGCCAGCTCGGCATGCACGCTGTAGATATAGTCCAGCATAAAAGGCGCCGCCGGCCCGTAATAGTGGGTGCAGAAATCCCGGATCAGGGAATCCACCTCCAGTTCCGGGTTCCAAAGCAGTTTGGCCGTCAGGTAGGAACGCAGTTCGAACAACTCGCTGGGATGGTGGCTGTGCTGCTCGAACACCCAGCGCGCGCCGCTGTTCCGAAACAACTGCACATTGGGCTGCAGGGTGTGGAGGTTGGGAAAGGGCGCCAGGAAGTTGGTAAACTGCGTGGTATAGTCCCAGATGCGGAGCCTCGCGCCCATATCCCGCCAGGCGGCCAGGTCGTCGGCAAAAGCGGTGCATTTTTCGGCAATGGGCCCGCTCCTGTCGCACTCGATCGAGCAAAGCGTGATCAGCACATTGGCGGCTGGCCTGGTTTTGCCCGGCGAGCGGGTGTACTGATAGGCCAGGGTGCTGACGGTTTTGCCGGGAAACTGTTCCGCCACTTTATTGACAAAACGCAGCAGCGTTCCGGCGGGGGAGCCCTCTTCGGCATCCGCCCGGCTGCAATCGGGACAGGTGCAATACTGGGTATTGTCGTCCTGGCTCACCGAAATGGCCTCCGCTTCCGGATGGCGTTCGAAATGAGCCCGCACCGAATCAATGACGAGCCGGAGCACTTCGGGATGGCTCAGGCACAACTGAGTTGGCAGGCGCCTGCCGTCCCGGAGGGCGTAATATTCGGGATGCACCTCGTAGAAAGAGGCCTCGGGCAAAAAGCGGTGGAAGGTGTGCACGCGGGCGCCGGGGGTATAGTATGGAAAGGCCTCCGCTGTCACCCGGTGTTTCCGCGCGAATTCCGGATTGTCGTAAAACAGCCGCGAATGCACGGTGCGGGTAGCGATATCCGGCTGAAACCAGTAGTCTAAATCTTCCGGAACGGCCAGCCGTTCCAGGCGGGGTACAAAATCCGTTTCCGGATCCAGCCAGCGGCAGCCGGCGAAGTGCTCCAGGAATTCATAGGCGGCGTACCAGAGGTGCTCCGCGTCGCTGCCTTCAATGAGCAGGCTTTGCCCCTGCGCCTGAAGGCGTATCCAGCCCGGGCTGAGCGGGCCGCGGGCCGCCGCGTGCGGGCCGGCGGCCCTCAGGTGAATGAAGGGCTCCGCGCCGCCGGGCTCCGCCTGTGCCAGGGGAAAATCCGCCCCCGTAGCCTGGCGCAGGCAACGCTGAAGTTCCAGCGCCACCTCCCGGGCCGGTTCAGCGTAAAAAGTAACCTGATAGGGCGACTGGCCTTTTTCCGCAATAACAAGCTCTCCCTGCGCGCCGGCAAGGGTGCAGGCGCAAATAAAAAAAAGGAATACAGACACGCTTTTCATACAGCTTGATACTAAAATTCAGGTATTTTTGGAACAAAACAACAGGGCGATACCGGAATGTCAGGCAAATGCCCGGAGCGTTGCCAGCCAGGCAGCAAAGCGCCTGTTGCCAAAGGGCGAGCCTACCGGACCGGGCCCTGCATGCAATTCGCAGCAGTACGGCAATATAACAAATTAAAACCACCAAACATGAGCCCCCCTTCGCGCCCCGACCTGGAAAAGCGTGTCTGTATTCCTTTTTTTTATTTGCGCCT
>CAUJDW010000010.1 GCA_963169455.1 Bacteroidota bacterium
CCCCCTGACTGGGCATAGCCGCTGTTTCGCTTCCTTGCTCAGTCAGGGGGTGGCTCGCCTGAATGGAACCTCGTTCAGCCACCCCCTGACGCCAATGGCCCGCGTCCTGGGCCATACTGCAAAGAGGGCTAAACAGTTACCAACTTTTAATATTTCCTCTTTTCCATAGAAACGTAGGATTTCCTCCCATTCTTTTGGGGTCCCACGTTCGACGACCCGCTCGATGACCACGGTAGCCAGGCGGGTGAAGTCGACTTCCTCCCACCTGTACTCCCAAAGCAAATGGGGCCTGATATCCGGAGTTGCCTTCATATCCCAATTTAAAAAATTTCCAGGCGAATGCGCAAAAAAAACGCAATACTTCCGCTTCTGCGCGCCAGGCAATTCCGCCCCTTGCTTTTCCCCCCCGCTTTCGCTATTTTGCCTCTTTCGTCTAAATGTTTTACCCATGGCATCCACCACTACTGAAAGCCTGAAGGCCGCCATCCAGGAGCACCTGGAAAAATCCCGCGCCGCCAGCCGCCGCCTCATTCGCCTCAGCGATGCGGACATCGCCGGCATCCTCAACCAACTGGCCGATCTGACGATGGCAAAGGTCAGCACCCTTCTGGCGGAAAACCAGAAGGACCTCGACCGCATGGACCCGGCCGACCCCAAGTACGACCGGCTGCTGCTCAACGAAAAACGCCTGGCCGATATCGCCGGCGACCTGCGCAAGGTGGCCAGCCTGCCTTCGCCGCTCAACCATACCCTCGAGGCCCGCACCCTGCCCAATGGCCTGCAGCTGTCCAAGGTAACTGTGCCCATGGGTGTCATCGGCATCATCTTTGAATCGAGGCCCAACGTCACCTTCGATGTATTCGCCCTCTGCCTCAAATCCGGCAACGCTTCCGTACTGAAGGGCAGCCGCGATGCGCACTACTCCAACCTGGCCATCCTGGCTCTCATCCATCAGGTGCTGAAGCCCTGCCAACTGGAGGACGCCTGCTACCTGGCGCCCAGCGAGCGGGAAGCTCTGCCGCATATCCTCAATGCCGTAGGTTACATCGATGTAGCCATCCCCCGGGGCAGCCAGGGGCTGATCGACTTCGTACGGCAGAACGCCAAAATACCGGTCATCGAAACCGGGGCCGGCATCGTACACACCTATTTTGATGAAAGCGGGGATTTGCAAAAAGGGAAAGCCATCATCGAGAACGCCAAGTCCCGCCGCGTCAGCGTCTGCAATGCGCTGGACTGCCTGATCATCCACCAAAACCGCCTGCCCGATCTTCCGGCTATTATGAAGAACCTGGGCGAAGTGCATCGGTGCGAGGTGTTCGCTGATGAGTCGGCATTTGCCGCCCTGCAGGGGCATTACCCCGTTGCCTTACTCCATCCTGCCAATGCGGATTCCTTCGGCACGGAGTTCCTCTCCATGAAAATGTCCATCAAAACCGTTGACGGGCTGGACGAGGCGCTCGACCACATCGCGCGCTACAGTTCCAAACACAGTGAGGCCATCATTGCCGAAGATGCCGAAGTAGTGGAAACCTTTCTGAAAGACGTGGACGCCGCTGCCGTTTACGCCAATACTTCTACGGCTTTCACCGACGGCGCGCAATTCGGCCTGGGCGCCGAGATCGGCATCAGCACCCAGAAGCTGCACGCCCGCGGGCCGATGGCGCTGCGGGAGTTGACGAGTTATAAGTGGATTGTGAAGGGGGATGGGCAGGTGAGGGAGAGGTAAAAGCAAGGCTAAAAGGCGATGCTCTTAATCCTGCAAATCCAGGTTCTGCCACCGCCGGGAAAAGCAACAGGCGTAGCCGGAATCTTCCAGCTACGCCTGCTCAAAGAGATATCAGTGATATGGTTTCTTAATGCCTAACTAAAACGCCTCGCCTTCTTCATTCCCACTTCCCACTTCCCACTTCCCACTTCCCACTTTGCCTTACCCGTTCTCCAGAGCCGCTGCACCGCCGACGATCTCGAGGATTTCCTTGGTGATAGCTTCCTGGCGGGCCTTGTTGTAGGAAATGCGCAGCTCGCGCAGCAGGTCGTCGGCGTTTTCGGTGGCCTTGTCCATAGCCGTCATGCGGGCGCCGTGTTCGGAAGCGTGGGTATCGAGCAGGAACTTCTGGAACTGCGTCTGCAGGATGGTCGGCACGAGGTAGTCCAGCAGTTTTTCCTTGCCCGGTTCGAAGATGTAATCAGCTACGAGCTTGTCGCCTGCTTCTTTTTCGATCTTGGCTACCGGGAGGAACTGTTCGGTGATGGTAAACTGCGTGGCGGCGTTCTTGAACTTGCCGTAGGCGACCTCGATGGCGTCGAACTCCCCGGTTTCGAAAGCTGTAAGCAGGCGTTTGGCGGCCGTGCTGACGTTGTCGAAGCTCAGGTCGTTGAACAGGTCGACGAACTCCCTGTTGAGGACGGCTTTGGGGTAGCGCTTGCGGAAGAAGTCGTAGCCCTTTTTCCCGATGAACATCAGGGTGAGGTTGCCGCTGGCGTACAGGCCGGCGTATTTTTCCTCGAGCGTGGCCATGGCCGCCTTGCAGACGTTGGAGTTGAAGGCGCCGCACAGGCCGCGGTTGGAGGTGACCACCACGATGCAGGCATTCTGCACCTCGCGCACCTCGCCGAAAGCCGTCTGGGCGTCGCCTTCGAGGTTCGACAGGATGTTGCGCAACATCTTGTTGAGGCGGTCGGCATAGGGGCGCATCTGCAGGATGGCGTCCTGTGCGCGGCGCAGTTTGGCAGCCGACACCATTTTCATTGCTTTGGTGATCTGCTGCGTGTTCTGTACCGAGCGGATGCGTTCGCGTACCTCTTTTAAGTTTGCCATCGGTTGTTATTTATACTGCTTAGCCAATTCTGCCGCAATGGCTTCCACTTTATCGGAATCTTCCTTTTCCAGTTTGCCGGCCTGGAAGTTTTTCAGCACTTCCGGGTGGCGCTGTTCGAGCGAAGTCAGGAACAGGCTTTCGAATTCGCGGATTTTGTCCACGGGCACGTTGCGCAGCAGGCCTTTGGTGCCCAGGTAGATGATCGCCACCTGTTTTTCGACGGCAACCGGTGAGTACTGGGGCTGCTTCAGGATTTCCACGTTGCGCTTGCCCTTTTCGAGCACGGCCATGGTGGCTGCGTCGAGGTCGGAGCCGAATTTGGAGAAGGCTTCCAGTTCGCGGTACTGGGCCTGGTCGAGTTTCAGCGTACCGGCCACTTTCTTCATCGACTTGATCTGAGCGGCGCCGCCCACGCGGGATACGGAGATACCCACGTTGATGGCCGGGCGCACGCCGGCGTTGAAGAGGTTGGACTCGAGGAATATCTGGCCGTCGGTGATGGAAATGACGTTGGTCGGGATGTATGCGGACACGTCGCCAGCCTGGGTTTCGATGATCGGCAGGGCCGTCAGCGAGCCGCCGCCCTTAACCAGGGGGTTGCCGTCGGCGCCCTTCGCGTTTTTCAGCGATTCGGGCAGGTCGTTCATCTTGCGGGCGATATCGTCGTTGCCGATGATCTTGGCGGCGCGTTCCAGCAGGCGGGAGTGGAGGTAGAATACGTCGCCCGGGTAAGCTTCGCGGCCCGGCGGGCGGCGGAGCAGCAGTGATACTTCGCGGTAAGCCACGGCCTGCTTCGACAGGTCGTCATAGATGATGAGCGCGGGGCGGCCCGTGTCGCGGAAGTATTCCCCGATGCAGGCGCCGGCAAAAGGCGCGTAGAACTGCAGCGGAGCGGGGTCCGAAGCCGAAGCCGACACGATGATGGTATAGTCCATCGCGCCGTGGTCTTCCAGCGTTTTGGCCACGTTGGCCACCGTGGAGGCCTTTTGGCCGGATGCCACATAGATACAGTAAACCGGCTCGCCTCTTTCGTAGAACTCGCGCTGGTTGATAATGGTGTCGATGGCGATGGCCGACTTGCCCGTCTGGCGGTCGCCGATGATCAGCTCGCGCTGGCCGCGGCCGATGGGGATCATGGCGTCGATGGCCTTGATGCCCGTCTGCAGCGGTTCGCTTACCGGCTGTCGGAAGATAACGCCAGGGGCTTTGCGCTCCAGCGGCATTTCATACAGCTCGCCTTTGATCTCGCCTTTGCCGTCGATGGGAGCGCCCAGGGGGTTCACCACGCGCCCGACGAAGCCCTCGCCCACCTTGATAGAGGCGATGCGGTTGGTGCGGTGAACGCGCGACCCTTCGCGAATGCCTTCGCCCGGGCCCATCAGTACGACGCCCACGTTGTCCTCTTCCAGGTTCAGTACGATGGCCTGTACCCCCGTTTCAAATTCGACCAGTTCGCCGGCCTGGGCATGGTTCAGGCCATAAACGCGGGCGATGCCGTCGCCTACCTGCAGAACGGTGCCATACTCTTCCAACTCGGTGGCCGAGCTGAAGCCGGAGAGCTGCTGCCGGAGTATTGCTGATATCTCATCAGGTTTTACATCAACCATATCTAAAAATTTTATCACTGCGCACCGCAGCGGTTTTAAAAGAACATTCTGAATTATCGTGCAATGATCTGAGAAATGTACAGGTTGTCGCGGAACTCCCGTTTGAGTTCCTCCAGCTTGTTGGCCACGCTGGTATCGTAGAGCCTGCCGTCGAACTCGATGACGAAGCCGCCGATCAGGCCGGGGTCGGCCTCGGCGATCAGTTCGATGACGTCATCGGTGGCATCGCTGCTTTCCAGCTTTTTGCGGATGGCGGCAATGGTTTCCTCGCTCAGGGGCGCGGCCGTGGTCAGCCTGACCGTGGAGATGTGCTTCAGGCGCTTGTATTGCTCCATAAAGGCATTGGCGATTTCAGGGAGGTAGGCTTCGCGCCCTTTGCGGACGAGGATCTCCAGGAAAGCCGACATCAGCGGGTCGAGTTTGCTGTTGAAAACGGCGTCCAGTATCTGCTGTTTCTTGTCGGCCTTGATGATGGGGCTTTTCAGCAGCAGGTACAGGTCCCGGTTCGACACCAGGCTCTGGAACAACCGAATGTCTTCCGCCACGCGGTCCAGCTTGTTTTGCTCGGCCGCCAGGCTGACCAGCGACCTGGCGTAGCGGGAAGCGATTCTCTGTACAGACATGTCTTTATGAATTTGAGAGATTGAGCCGGCTTACCTGTGTGTTCGGCCGCCGGGTCAAACTTTAGCCCAGTTTAATATCATCCACCAGGGATTTGACGAACTTTTCCTGGCCCTGCTTGTCCTCCAGCTGGCGGCGAAGCACCTTCTCGGCGATTTCGATGGACAGCAGCCCGATCTGGTTCTTGAGGTCGACGACGGCGGCCATGCGCTGGTTTTCGATCTCGTGTTTGGCGTTCTCCACGATCTTATGGGCATCCGCCTTGGCTTTCTCCCGGGCTTCGTGGATGATCGTATCCCGGGCTTCTTTGGCTTCCTTCAGTATCTTGACGCGCTCTTCCTGGGCCTGCTTGAGCAGTTCTTCGTTTTCGGCTTTCAGGTTCGCCATTTCCTGCCGGGCTTTGCGGGCCTCGTCCAGGGCGTTTTGAATGTCCCGTTCCCGCTGCTTCAGGGCGTTCTGGATAGGGCGGAAGGCCATCCGGCCCAGAACGAACCATACCAGGATGAAAATGAGGGCAGTCCAGAAAATCAGGCCCGGGTCGGGCTTGATGACGGAGAAGTCGGCCAGAAATAATACTTCAGTCATGGTTGAAATATCTTTAGAGGTCTTCTTTTTCTTCGGATAGAGCGGGGCCGGCAGCCAATCGCTGCAGCCCGCGCTCTTTTTTCCAATTCGTTCGGTGCGGATTAACCGGCCAGCAGGCCAACCACGATCGCGAACAGCGCAGCGCCTTCCACAAGGGCTGCCGTCAGGATCATGTTGTTGCGAATGTCGCCTACGGCTTCCGGTTGACGCGCGATGGCGTCCATGGCGCGGCTACCGATCAGGCCGATGCCGACGCCTGCACCCAATGCTGCAATACCAGCTCCAATTGCTCCCATTTTCTGAGATATTTATAAATGAAAAAATAGATTTTCAAGGTCGGAAGGCGGAAATCACCTGACTTCCGACTTCACTTCTCATCCCGGCCTCCTTACAGTCGGTACGGGGCTCCCTTCGGCCGCTTCCCACTTCCCACTTCCCACTTCCCACTTCCCACTTCCTACTTCCCACTTCCCACTTCCCACTTCCTAATGCGCTCCTTCACGCGCCTCTTCCTCGTGGTGGTGGTGTTCTTCCACTGCCGCGCCGATGTAAGAAGCGGTCAGGATGGCGAAGATGAAAGCCTGGAGGAAGGCCACCAGCAATTCGATGAGGTTCATGAAGGCCGTGAACAAGCCGCCGATCACGGCGCCGCCTGCGGCGCCGCCGACGCTGCGGCCGTTATCGCCGAAGAGGAACACCAGCCCGATCAGGCTCAGGATGATGATGTGCCCCGCGGAAATGTTTGCAAACAAACGTATCATCAGGGAGAAGGGCTTGATGAACAAGCTCAGCACTTCTACCGGTGTCAGGATGACCTTCACCCAGGCCGGAATGCCCGGCATCCAGAAGACGTGCTCCCAGTAATCCTTCTTGCCGTTGAGGTTGACCACCAGGAAGGTGAACACCGCAAGAGTCAGCGTGACGGCCAGGTTGCCGGTCACGTTGGCGCTGCCCGGGAAGAAGGGCACCAGGCCCAGCAGGTTGCAGAACAGGATGAAGAAAAAGAGCGTCATGATGAACGGCTGGAAGCGCTCGTAGTGCTTCGGGCCGATCATCGGCTTGGTCACTTCGTCGCGGATGAAGACGAAGAAGACTTCTATGAAAGACTGTATGCCCGAGGGCGCCTTGTGGATGTTCTTCTCATACCCGCGGGCCACTGCCGAGAACAGCCAGATGAGCAGCAGCGCGGCGAGTATCATGGTGAAGACGTTCTTGGTGATGGAAAAGTCGTAAAAGGAGGTGATGCCGCCGCCGAGGAAGCCGCCGTCGACCGTGCTGGGCGGGTCGAGCCGGTACTCCCGGCCTTCATGTATGGCGTAATAGACATCCTTGTCTTTTTCGCCTGCCTTTTCGGTTTTGTGCGTTATCCCCTCGATGTGCACTTCGCCTTTCGGGAAAGAGGGGTCGGCGACGCGGTTGACCCGCCCATGGTTGAGCACGTAGCCGTCAACGGCGGTGTGGCCGTGTTCGAACATGCTGGACAGCCCTGTCGTCCAGCCCTGGCCGGGCGCATAAAGGATAAGCGGCAGGGGAATGTGCACCCCTTTCCAGACGTGGAACTCGTTGGCGTCGGCAATGTGGCCCATGACGGTGCCGACGGGGTCGTAATCCCCTTCATCGTGGCTGCCATGGCCGGCTTCCCCGCCGTGCTCGTCGTGCTGTTCCGTTTCAACGCCATGATCGTCCTGCTCATGGCCGTGATCCTGTGCCGGCAACATTCCCCAGCTGAAAGCCAGGGCGAAAACCAGTATGGAGAGCTTCTTGAATTCCACTTTCACGGTTCCTTTCTTTAAGGGTACTCGAAAAATCGGTGCAAAAGTAGGCACTTTGCCCCGATTAAAGAAGCCTTATTTTGCTTTTTTTACACGGAGCTGATGCATTTCGACAGATTGATTAACAACAAGTTATGCAGCCCTGGCCCCGGTTTTTCGCCACGAATTAGCCCAAACCCGGCAATCCTGAATTTTTGTTCTACCAAAACAGGGCGCCGCAGAATTATCATCTGATTTCCGGGCCGGGCGGAGGGGGCTGCGTAGGCTCTACACCCATTCCACTTCCCATGCGATCAGGCTGCGGTCGTCGCTGGCGGAGATCAGGCGCCGGCTGCCGGGGTTCCACAGCAGGCGGTTCACCGAATTGATATGCCCGCCGTCGCGAATGGTATCCAGCACCTTGAGCAGTTTGAAACTTTGAGCATCCCAGAACTTAATGGTGCGGTCGCGGCTTGCAGTGGCGAACCACCGGCCTTCCGGGTGGAATACTATACTATTAATGGTGTACCAGTGGGCCGGCTGGGCGGACAGGAGGGCGGCGCCCTTTTCACCGAGCGCCCAGGCTTTGAGCTGTGCATCGCGCCCTCCGCTGATCAGGTGATCGCCATCGGGCGAGTATTGCAGAGAAAAGACCGAATTGCCGTGCGCATCGGCGATGCGTTGCCGCAGGCCCAGTGAATCGGCCTCGAGCAGGTAAATGGCGTTGTCGCTGGCGCCGGCGGCTATTTCGCGGCGCCGGGGGCAATAGGCCAGGCAGCGCAGGCTTTGGTTGCTGATTTGGAAGCTTTCCAGGCTGCGCCCGGCAGCGGGGTCCCAGCGGGTGATGGCGCCTTCGCCGCCGGCGGTGAAGACAAAATCCTCGGCCTGAAGGATGGCGAATACGCCCTTTTTGTGATGGGCGATGTTTCTGGCCTTTTCCGGCGCGTCGAGGCGCAGCCAGTGAACGCCGCCGTTCATATTGCCGGCCACCACCGTTTGCAGCCCGGGCAGGTATTCCAGGGCGAAGATCTGGATGTCCACTTTTGCCAGCAGCCGCCCCATGTCAGGTTCATCGAGGTTCCAGCGGGCCACCCAGCCGTCGCCGGCGCCGGAGAGGATGCTGCGGGGCTCATCGGCGGCGCTCAGTGCGAAGACGGCGGCATTGTGGCCGGCCATCTGGGCCGCCTTGCGGGCCTTTATCATGGTTTCGTGTTTTTTGCGTTCACGCAGAAGAACAGATATTTCTTACTTTTGGTTCTTCCAGCTAAATCTGCTCATCGGATGCCTGTTATTTTGCACGAGCACATTCAACCCCAGGGCGAGATCGGCCTATGGCGCATCGAAGAACCGGAGGATTGGTTTCTCGCGCGCCTCAGCCTGTCGCCTTCCGAGTCGGAACAACTCGCACAGATCAGGGGGCGGCGCAGGGTGGAATGGCTGGCGGTGCGCCAGCTCGTCCACGATATGTCGGGCCGCGCCACGCGCGGGGCTTTCCTAAAAGACGAGTACGGCAAGCCTCATCTGGAGGGCTCTGCCTACCAGATTTCTATCAGCCATTCGGGAGGGCTGGCCGCTGCGATTGCCGCGCCCTGCCCGGTGGGCATTGACATCCAGAACCTCGTGCCCCGCATCAGCCACCTGGCCCACAAATTTATGCGCCCCCTCGAACTGGAGAGCCTGCAGCCCGACTGGCGGCTTGAACAAATCCACGTTTACTGGGGCGCCAAAGAGGCGCTGTACAAGGCCTACGGCCGGCGCGCCCTCGATTTTTCCTCCAATATTCACATCCATCCCTTTTCTTTCGACCCCCTCGGCGGGCAGTGCACCGGGCTTATCGTCAAGGAAGCCTATAAGGCTCATTTCAAACTGCACTACTCGATGATCGGGGAATATGTGCTGGTGTATGCAGTGGGGGAGGCCTCGGGCGGGTAAAAAGCCGGAAGGTTTACCCGAACGCGAGTGCAACGAGTGGACGGGCGGAAGCGGCCGAGGGAGCGACTGCAAGGAGGCCGGGATGGGAAGTCGGAAGTCGGAAATCGGAAGTCGGAAGTGGGAAGTCGGAAGTAGGAAGTGGGAAGTAGGAAGTGGGAAGTCGGAAGTAGGAAGTGGGAAGTGGGAAGGCGGAAGTGGGAAGGTTTACCCGAACGCGAGTGCAACGAGTGGGCGGGCGGAAGGGGGAAGGGGGAAGGCGGAAGGCGGAAGTCGGAAGGGGGAAGTCGGAAATCGGAAGTCGGAAATCGGAAGTCGGAAGTCGGAAGGCTGCATGCCCCCGGGAAGCATTACGCCGTTTGACAATATGACAAAAAAGATTAACTTTGCATTCGCCCCTGTTTCCCCGGCGCTACCCCTTCCCCGGGAATCCGGCAACCCTTCCATGAGAATCGGCAGGCTCTTCGGAGCTTAAATTTCATCAAATTGCCTGGCTCCGCCCCTTTACAAGGCGCCGGAGAACCCTTAAATTTGCAATGTTTTTTAGAAGCCATTGGCAAGGCAAATTATCGATCCCATTAACATATTAAAACCGCATTCATGCAAGCTGTTAAAACCATCATTGCCGATGACCATAAAATTTTTCTGGAAGGCCTGAAAACCGTTCTCCCCCGCTACAAGGGCCGCACGCTCGAGATCATAGGTGAAGCTGCCAACGGAGACGAGCTCATCCGGCTGCTGAAGAAACAATCCCCCCACCTGCTTATTTTCGACCTGAACATGCCCGGGAAAGACGGCCTGGAAGTGCTGGAATTCATCCAGGGCCTGGGCCTGAAGCTGTCCACACTGGCCCTTACCATGTACGATTCCCCAAAGGTCATCCGGGCGGCTTTCCATGCCGGGGTGGACGGCTACGTACTCAAAGATAAAGGGCTGGAAGACCTCTTCGCCGGCATAGGGGCCGTACTGGCAGGGGACACCTATATGGGCAACGGCGTGAATGCAGGCGACGGCCTGCCCTGCGACGGCCCGCCCCTCCGGCAACAGATGTTCCGCTTTCACGACCGTTTCGTCAAAAAGCACAGCCTGACCAAACGGGAACTGGAAATACTGCACCTCATTACCCAGGCGATGAGCAACAAGGAGATCGCCAGGGAATTGTACATCAGCGACCAGACCGTGAGCGTGCACCGGAAGAATATCATGCGCAAGCTGGGCGTCAGCAACACTGCCGGGCTGGTTAAGATCGCCTATGACAACAGCCTGGTCTGAGCGCACTTTCCTATTCGTTTTGGAAAAATATTAAAAATACCTTCTACGGGGTATGCGAGGTTTATAAAGTTATTTTATATTTGTGGCTGTTACGATGAAACTGTCTTACGACGCTACTTAGTGCTATCTGCGAAACTGGTATGATCTCACTTTCTTGCCATGACGACCCGGTAACTGTTGAGCTTAACGCTACGCTGTCCGCTCTGTGCGATGCTTCAAAATTGATCCCATGAATAAAAAATGTACACCGACGATATGGTTACCTTGTTTACGCTTCCCTTTAGCATATCATCCCTTAGTTCTGATTCAGCTTTGTAATTACTGACAGCCCGCTTTTTTCATGCCGCTTTAATGGCGGAAAAAGCCCTGCTGCTTAATACCCCCAAACCAGGCCAGATAAAAAACAAGCGCCGCGAAACAGTCATGGCGCGTTCTTCTTGACATCGAGGGAAATTTTGAATAAGACGACGACAACACGACCTGACACACAAAAATTCATGCTACGGGCGCCTGCCCTTTGGGTATTCGCCTGCCATAGCACATAAGTTATATTTTTGCATTTCGACCTGATTTTTATATTTACCTAATTCTTAATTCTTTAAACAAATTGTGATCTTATGGAAAGAACGAAATTTACCTTCGCTTCTCCCTCCAGCTGGTTTAGCGCGATCGCCCTGGTGCTCGTGTTCGGCCTGGCAGGATTGCAGCAAGCCTCGGCGCAGTTTCTGTCTGTGACAGACGCGTCCGGCGGCACGCCGCCCTCGCCGCTGAACTTCACGCCGCCCGAAGGCGATTGTGGCGTT
>CAUJDW010000011.1 GCA_963169455.1 Bacteroidota bacterium
AGCTAAAAAAGGCCACTTTTTCGGTGATACTGCGTTGCTTTTCTTGGCCGTACCTCAGGGTACGCCCTTCGAAAAGCGCCTTGTCTCACCGAAAAATTGACACTTTTCGCTTTCAAATCCGGCCTCCAAACATGCTCTTAAATTTCCTTAACTTGCCGCAGGAAAATTTGTGAGCAGGATGAACCTGATATTCGACGGCGTCAAACTGGGCCTGATCCTGGCTATTCTGGTTGGGCCGATCTTTTTTGCGCTCATACAGGCCGGCGTGGAAGAAGGCGCCCGGGCGGGGACCATGGTAGGGCTGGGCATCTGGGTCAGCGATATATTATTCATCCTGGGTTCCTACTTCGGCGTTTCCTGGATCAGCAGAGTGGCGGCGGGGCCTCATTTTGCGCTCTACCTCGGCATTGGCGGAAGCATCATCCTGGCCATCTTCGGGTTGCTAACCCTGCTTACGGCCCCGCGCACCGGCAACAACCCGCACTGGGCCAAAACGGCCATGCGCTCCTCAGCCTACTTCAGCCTCTGGCTTAAAGGCTTCCTCATCAACACCATCAACCCCTTCACCTTTTTCTTCTGGATCGGCGTCACCACCACCATGGTTATGGACGGCGGGCTGGACGGCGGAGAGGCCTTCCTGTTTTTCGGGGGCATCCTCGGCGCCATCATCACCACCGACTTTACCAAAGTGGTGCTGGCCAAACAAATCCGGAACTTCCTCAAGCCCGTTCACCTGCTCTGGCTGCGGCGCATTTCCGGCGCCGCCCTGCTGGCTTTCTCTTTAGTGCTGCTGCTTCGGGTGCTGTGGGCAACTACTTAGCATGGAACGCCGGCCTCTTGCACCGCACTCTGGCCGCAGGCCCGCGTTCCGGATAATGCCGCAAAGGAGGCCTGAAACAGTTACTGCTGTGGATTAATGAAGTGCATGTTTGGAGGCCAAATAGCTTCATTCATCTGATTTTTTTCGGTTTTCCCTGCCTTCCCTCTTTATTGGGGAAAATTTTTCCACCTGAAATTCATGGAGTTGCCCTTTCTTCAAAACCCAAAGCTGCTGTTATTGCTGCCTGCTGCTTTGCTGGCCCTGACAGCCTGCCAGACGGAGCCGCCCGACAAAACCGGGAAAACCGAATGGCTGCAGGAGCATGCCCTGCCCATCCGCTCAATCAACCCGATGGATACCGTTTTTGATGACCTGGAATTCCTGAAAGAAGAGCTTAAAGGCGTAGAGCTCATCGGCCTGGGCGAGCAGTCGCACGGCGATGGCGGCACTTTTCTGGCGAAGGCGCGGCTTGTAAAATTCCTCCACCAGGAAATGGGCTTTTCCCTGCTGGCCTTCGAGTCCGGAATGCTGGACTGCGCCCTGGCCGCAAAAGCCCTGGAACAGGGCATTTCCATCGACTCCGCCTTCCGGATCGGGCTGTTCAAAATATGGAGCAACAGCCAGGAAACGGCCGGGCTGCGGCAGTACGCCGGCTCGGCCCTGGCAACCGGCGGGCCTCCCTTCGTGGGCTTCGACAGCCAACTGTCGGGCAACCTGCCGCGGGAAGTGCGGGCAGACTCCATTTATCAGTTCCTGCGAAGGCATGCCCCCGCTTTCGATTCCGCTTACTTTTCCTTTGTCTGGAAAGCATTAAGGCCCGACAGCCCCCGGGACTTCCATCGCTGGAAACGCGACACCCTCTTCCGGCAGGCCTTTTTCAGCCAGCTGGATTCCCTGTCACGCCTGGCCGGGCAACTACAGCCGCAAAGCACGGAGGACAAACTGTTCTGCAAAGGAGTGGAAAGCCTGAAACACTACTACTATTTCCTCCTGCACATGAACCCCAACGACCCCGACAATACCGTCCTGAACATCCGCGACAGCATTATGGCCGCCCACCTGATCTGGCTGAAGGAAGAACGCTTCCCGGGCCGGAAGATCATCCTCTGGGCAGCCAACACCCACCTGGGGTATGATCGCCACAAGCTGAAATACCCCGACAAGATGCGCCCCATGGGCGGCTACCTGAAGGACAGGTACGCAGACAGGTATTACGTGCTGTCGTTTACGGCCTATTCCGGGCAGTCGGGCAGCCTGCAATTCGGCGTACGCAATGTGCCGGGCAGCAGCAACAAATCATTGGAATACCTGTGGGCGGAAACGGGGCGGCCTTATGCTTACCTGCGAAAAGCATCGCTGGCTGCCTTCCCCTTTGAGCGCCCCTTTCAGGCCAGGTTTTACGGCTACGCCAACTGGTATGCCGAATGGCCGGACATGACGGACGGGGCGTTTTTTATCCGCGAAATGAAGCCAAGCCAAATAGACGAATGAACAACTACATCATCGAAACCGCGGCGCTGAGTTTTTCCTATCCCTCCGGGCAGGCAGCCCTGCGCGACATATCCCTGCAGGTAAAAGCCGGGGCCATCTACGGCTTCATCGGCCAGAACGGAGCGGGAAAAACGACGGCCATCAAGGTGCTTTTGTCCCTGCTGGACAATTTTCAGGGCGAGGTGCGCATCTTCGGCGCCGACATCCGGGAGAAGCGGCGGGAAATTCTGTCCCGCACCGGTTCGCTGGTTGAAGAGCCCGCTCTGTACCACCACCTCACCGGCTGGGAAAACATGTTGAACCGCGCCTTGCTGCTGCGCCTGCCGAAAAGCCGGGCCGGGCAGGTCATCCGGCAGGTGGGCTTGTACGACGCCCGCCACAAGAAAGCCGGCGCCTACTCGCAGGGTATGCGGCAGCGCCTGGGCATAGGCCTGGCGCTGCTGGGCTCCCCGGAACTGCTCATCCTCGACGAGCCGACCAACAGCCTGGACCCCAGCGGCATCCGGGAGGTGCGGGAACTGCTGGCCAGGCTTGCGGCGGAAGGCGCCACGGTTTTCCTGTCGAGCCACGTGCTGAGCGAGGTGGAGAAGATCGTGTCCGATATCGGCATCATCCACCAGGGGCGCCTGCTTTTCCAGGGGCCGATGGCCGTGCTGCGGGAGCGGGCGCGCGAGGAGTGTTTCCTCGACACCCATGACAATCAGCGCTGCCTGGAAATTCTGGCGCAGGAAGGCCTGAAGGCCCTCCCTGCCGGGCAGCGGCTCAACCTTGGGAACATCGGGCGGGAGGAGGCAGCCCGCCTCAACGCGCTGCTTGCCGGGCAGGGCATAAAAGTGTACGCCCTGGAATGGGGCCGCAAAAACCTGGAGCAATTGTTTTTTGAAATCACCAATTCACCGGAAGCCACATGAAGCTTTTCTGGCTCGCGCTGCGCAGCGAATTCCTGAAGTCGCGCCGCACCCTGGCCCTGGCCACGGCGGCCTGGATGCCCGCCCTCATCGCCGGGCTGGCCTTCGCCCTTTTTTATTTCAGAAGTGAAGATTTCGCCAAGATGGGCGCCGACCCCTGGCAGCTGATGGCCTCCAATGTTTTCGGGCTCTACGCCGTGCTCATCCTGCCGATGTACGCCATGGTGGCGGCCTTTTCCGCCAACCAGGTGGAACACGTAGCCAATGCCTGGAAAAATATCTTCACCCTACCCTACCCCCGGCTCGTCATTTACCTGTCGAAGTGGACATTCGCTTTCCTGTTGATCCTGGCATTTTCGCTGCTGCTCTGCGGGCTGATGTATCTGGCCGGCAACGCCCTGGCCGTACTGAAGCCGGAGATCGGCTTCCAGGACTTCGACTCCTTCGGGCTGACTGCCCGCTTCTTCCTCAAATTCTTTCTGGGCGTCATGGGCATTTTTTCCATCCAGTTCCTGCTGAGCTTCTACTGGCGCGATTTCATACGCCCCGTCGGCGCAGGGCTGGCCCTGACGATCGCCGGGGCCATCGCGGCCGGCTGGAAATACGCCTACCTTTTTCCCTATTCCGCGCCCATGCGCATCAGCGAGCAATTCCGGAAGGAGCAACTGAGTATCCTTCCCCCGGAAATACTGGTGAGCCTGCTGGCCTCCGGCGCCTTGTTCTTTCTGGGGTATTTCCTGGTTTTGCGCCGCATCAGCCGGTGAGTTTGAAGCCTGGCAAACTTCCGAAGTTCAACCAAACACAAAGGCCACCCTGCAGTGCAGGGTGGCCCCTGGTTTACCCCCTTCATTCAGCATGCAGCAATCCTGCAAGCTGCCTGCTGTTTTCTATCGGGTTTCGCGGATCTGTATACTGGCTTCCTAGAAGGTGCGCATGAAATTGACGAGGTGCCAGACGTCTTCCTTATCGGGGATCTTCTTCTCGTAGTTCGGCATTTCATCCCGGCCAATCCAGGATTTGTAGAAAAGGGCGCCGTCAGTCTGCTTCTTGAAAGCAGCCGTGGTGAAATCACCGGCGGGCGTGTCGAGGTTGGCGGCTTTGGGGCCGTCGCCCAGGCCGTCTTTGCCGTGGCAGGATTTGCAGTGCAGGTTCCACAGTGTTTTCCCTTTGGCGATGGACTCCTTATCGGCTTTAACCGGGTTTTCCATTTTCTTATACTTGTCGGGCACTACCCAATCCTTAGCTTGTGCACTGGCTGATTGGGCGTAGAACAATGCCACTACAAAAACGGCTAACAAAACAAAAAATCTACTTTTCATGGCTTCCATTTTTTATTAAAGATTTCATTTCTTATGACGTTTGACATTAAGCCGGGCCACCTGATTTTAACCCTCTGCCGCAGCTTTTTTTCGCAGCCTGAACAACTTGTAGATGACCTCCAGGTAATGCCCCCAGATAATCACCAGCAGGGTGATGAATGTGAGCAGCAACCACAGGGGAGGGCTGGAACTCCAGAGGGCTCTCGACTGGTTGTGGGAGGCTTCCAGCTTGCGGCCCCAGGCCTTGTTCACATTGGCTTCTACGGTTCCGAATGTCTCATCTTCTTCCAGGCGGGCAATGATGTGGATGTTGCCGTCGGGATCGCCGGGCAGGCCAGCCGGAAATTCGACTGACGCCATTCCTTCCTCATCTGTAGTGGCCTCGCCGATCTTTAAAGGGCTGAAGGCACCCTGTACATAGAAATACACATCGGCTTCCGCTACCGGAGCGCCTCCGCTTTCCAGCGTGGCTACCAGCGTTCTGACAGAGTCTTCTTCCATGGCTTCCAGCGCCATGCCTGCAGCGGTAACGGCGATCTCGTCATCGCTTTCTTCAAACAGGGCATTGCCTTCAAAAACTGCCTTCAGGATAAAGGCCCCACCGGTGTCTGCCTGCAGGGCTGATTTGGACACCGACAGGCTGGCTATCCCGTCCATATCGGTGCTATCCCTGCCCAGTTCTTTTTCCAGGGTGTCGGAAGGGGAAAAGAAGACAACTTCCAGGCCCTGCAGGCCGGTGAACCGGCCGTCGATCTTCGCCCGCACCAGGGCTTTCAGCGTGAGTTTATCCTCATCGCCCTGTATGGCCGACAGGCTCATCCTGCTGCTGATTTGTTCGGGTTCTTCTTCCTCTTCCTGAGCCCACAGGGCGCTGCCCGGCAAGCCGGCCAGAAGCGCCAGCAGAAGGGCCTTTGCCCAGTAACCGAAGGTAAGCAGCCGGAATATTGAATTTGATCTTTTCATTGTGCAGGGGCTTTATCTGGTTTCCTTGTCGTAATCAGAGATCGGGATCACGCTGATCAGCTTCGGCGCCAGGGTGAAGAAAATGAAGAAAGTGGCCGCACCGGCAAGCACCAACGCCCATTCCACCCAGGTAGCACTGTAGTGCACGAATTCGGGCCGCGCGTCCTGTACGGGCAGCAGCGGGGTTTCCAGCGGCGGCACCACCGTCAGGTAGCGCCTGACCCACATGGCCACCACCAGCAGGAGGGAAAGCAAGGCAATGATATTCGGGGTCCTGAACCTGGGAATGGCGATAATGACAATGGGCAGCACGATGGCAAACAGGTTCGCCAGGTGGAAAGCCCAGCCGAATTCCTTAAAACTCAGCACCTTGGCCGTTACTGCCGACTCCCACTTTCCCGAACTATACCAGTTGGTGATGTATTCCGAGAAGGTGAAATATCCGAAAGCCGCAACGAGTATGACCAGAATAAAGGCCATATTGCGGAAATGCAGGCCGGTAATGTACTCTTCCAGGCCATACAGCCTGCGGTACACCCACATCAGGCCGATGATCAGCCCAATGCCGGCCGCAACAGAGGAAATGACGTAGGCCGGCCCGAAGATAGTGCTGTTCCAACTGGGGCGCAGCGTCATTCCGAATATCCAGGACAAAACCGCAAAGGCCAGGATCACCTTCGGCACCATGATGAAAGCCATCGATTTGGTGGAATGGTCGATCTGCCCCTCCTGTTCGTCCGTGCCCTTATAACGCAGCGACAGGGCGGTGTAAAGCTTTCTCCGCCAGGAGGACAGCTCCAGCAGGGAAGTGTCTCTGAGTATGGCAAAGTCCTTGATCAGCAGCAGATAGGTGAATACCGTGATCCCGACCAGATAGGTGGAGATCACCATGACGTCCCAGGTGATCGGCGACTGAACCCGGGCGTGGATGAACAGGTAGTGCAGGCGGTCGAAGCGCCCGATGCACAGCAGGATGAACACCGGCCCGATGATGCCGGTGATAAAGGCTACCAGCGCCGCGATCCGTACGATGGGGCGCCCCCAGGGCACTTTGAAGTAGTATAAAATGGCCGCGAGCATGGCCGCGCCGTAACTCACCCCGATAAAGTAAATGAAGTTGGCGATGTAATACCCCCAAACCACATTGTCGCGCATGCCGGTGACTACGTGCCCGATGAGGATCTGCCTGTACAGGCCGTAGGTTCCGGCCAGGATCAGAACCAGCAGCAAGGCCACCCATAACCGGTAAAGCATGCCGGGTTTTTCGAGCTGTGCGCCCAGCGCCTGCAGGATGGCGGTTTGTTTTTTATTGAGCTCAGCAGTTTTCATCATTGATGATTATCGAGTCCGCTAATTGGATTCCTTTACAGCATGTCTTCGTACAGCTTCCTTCGTTCTTCCGGCATTTCCTCCAGCGATTTTTCAGCGGGCTCAATGCGGCCGGCGGGCGGCAGGTAGTACACCCTTGGCTTGGTGCCCAGGTCCTCGCCGTAGCGATAGGCGGACCGTTCGGCGATGAGCTCGCTGAAGCGGAAGGTTTCGGAGCCGTTGGTAACGATGTCCTCGTTCTGGTCGCCGAAGAAGAAGGCGCCGTTGGGGCAGGCCGTCACGCAGTCGGGCAGTTTGCCCATGCGGGCCATGTCGGGGCAGAAGTCACATTTTTCCACTGTGCCCACCTGCCCGGGAATGCTCGATTCCGCCGAGCTGAAGTGTGTCTTCATATCGGCGGGAACGCCGGGTTCGCCCCAGTTGAACACCCGCGTGGAATAGGGGCAGGCGGTCATGCAGAATTTGCAGCCGATGCAGCGCGTATTGTCAACGAGCACCAGCCCGTCATCCCGCTTAAAGGTGGCGTCAACCGGGCATACCTTCACGCAGGGCGGGTTGTCGCAGTGGAAGCAGGTTTTGGGGAACCAGTACGGAGCCCCGTCTTCGCTGTCCTTCATCAGTTTGACCGTCAGCCATTCCCTGTCGGGGGGGAGGTGGTGCATCTTCTGGCAGGCCGAAACGCACTTGCGGGCGTTGGTGCAGCGGGCCAGGTCGATAACCATGACGAACTTCTTGCCCGGCACGCCTTCTCTGGTCTCCTCATAGGTAACCGGGTGGACGTGGTGCACGTGCTTCAGGTGCGAGCGGTCCACTTCCACCAGTTGCCCGTCGGGCGTAAGCACCTTGACGATGTCTCCCTGTTCCTCCGCCACGTGTTCATGGCCGGAGTGGGAACAGGAAAATACCAGCTGGCCCCAGGCGGCGAGGGTGACACCCAGAGCTCCTTTCTTCAAAAAGTCCCGGCGGCCGTTTTCTGATGATTCTGACATGACTGCAGTTTTTTCTGATTAAAGGATCAGGATGTTTAGAAATTCCAAAGGCGCGTGATGTTGAAGCCGATGAGGAAACCTTCGTCGGGGTTCGTTTTCCAGTTGAAGGAATTGTTGAGCTGCGGCACGATGTTGTAGTTCTGCCCCACGAATATCTGGAAGGCGTGCGAACTGGAAACGACTTCGATGCCGAAGGCCAGGTTCGGGTTCGGGTCGTTGACCTCGTGGTCGGTCAGCGGCAGGTCGTAGTTGGCGATGATGCTCAGGGTGGGGCTAACCTTCAGGCGGCCGAGGAAGGACAATGAGAGGTTGTCGTTTTCCATTTGCAGCAACTCGTCCGGGTTTTCGCCGGGCACCAGTTCCTGGAAGTTGAAGTGGGAAACGTTCACACTGGCCTGCAGGGAGAAGGCGTCGCTGAACTTGCGGGCCACCATCAGCTGGTGGAAGTAGGACAGGCGGTCAATCCCCTCGTAGGTGTCTTCCGGGAAGTTTTTCTTGTCGCGGGTGTCGATGCCCGCGTTGACCATATAGGTTACGCTCACTGGCCAGCCGCCCTGGCGCCCCTGTTGGAAAAGGGCGTATTTGGCGTTGAAGTCCCACATTTTGCGCTCTTTGGTGAAGCCGAAACCGATCTGCAGCTTTTCGACGGGCACATAGTTGAAGCCCAGGCGGATATTGGAGGGCGCGTAGATGCCCCAGAAATCGTCGTATCCGTTATCCATGGTCCCAAAGCGGTGCAGGATATCCATTTCGAAAGTCCCCTTGATGGGCACCATGACGGTTTGGTTGTCGATGAGCCAGATGCTTTCGAAGGTATTGCGCACGGGGCGCTTGTCTTTTTCGGGAGCGGCCTCTTCTTCCTGGGCCAGGGCGGCTCCGGCAAGAAGCAGGAAAACAACCGTAAGGATGCAGGCGCCCTGTGATGCTTTGGAGAACAGCGAGAACTTATTCATGATGGTAGTTTTTAATTGTCTTTAGCGCCCTGGATGATCCAGGCCAGCACTTTTTCATTGAGGTTGTTATTCGGCCCGGAGAGGGGCATAGGCAGGCTTCTGTTGCCGAGCAGCCACTGCATCAGCTCGCTGTCTGCCGGCTTTTCGGTATTGATATAACCTCCCTGGGTGAGTTCGTCATAAGCATTGGCGGGCGTCAGGTCGGGCGGAATGCCTCCGGTATTGTGACAGCCGCTGATATTGCATTTCAACTCATCGAAAAGCGGCAGGATGTCCTCCGAAAAACTCACCTGGACCGTAGTGTCCACATCCGGGGGCTCGATAGTCAGGATGCCCGAGTCGTAGGAGCACCCCGACGGCGCCAGTATGCTCAGAAGCAATATGGCGGCGGCCAGAACGGGAAGAGCTAGTTGTTGCTTCATGATTTCAGAAAATTGGTATTCCACCCCAGGGCTCGAAGCCTCTCATACTGGATGAAATAGATGCTATTTAAAAAAGAGCGCCTGACAGGCCAGCCCTTAGAAGTGGCAGTTGGCCCTGATTTAGGGAGCCAACTGCCCTTTCTTAGCCGGTAACATTTTACAGCCCGGAGAACACTTAATTCAGGGCCGCAATGGAGTTTTCCAACAGGGCTTTCGCATACTTGTAATTGTGTACGCCTAAGCTTTGGTCTTCCCGGACATATTGGTAGTTCCAAAGTACGCCGAGCTGGACGTTCGTCAGGTTCAAAGGCGAACCACTGGAGGCGTTTGCATACTCCAGGTTATCCTGGAGAATGCCCAGGTCCTTGAGCCGCGTACCCAGTTGCAGCAGCAGGTCGTCGATCTCTGCCTGGGTGGCTTCAACCAGTGCTTCGAGTTCGTCCTCATCCGTATGGCATTGCGTGCATCCGCTGTAATTGAGGCTGCCTGCTTCCGATTCTACCCGGAAAGTGTGCCCCCCGGCAGCCCGGCCGCCGGTAACGGTAGCCATGTGGCAGGAGATACAGGAATTTTCAACCAGATTGGTATGTACGCTATTGGTGTATGCCGCAGGCCCCGGCACTTCATAAGCGCCATTGCCGGTGAACAACACGCCCTGAGAGCCGTGGTGCGGCCCGAAACGGCTGCTGGTGACGGTAGCCATGCCATCGACGCCTGGCGCAGGCAGCGCGGGGCTGGGCACCCTGGCCTGGTGGCAGTTGATACAGAGGTTGCCGCCGCCGATGTCGGCCGTTTCGCCGCCCACCCAGAAGGTGACCGGGCCGGTGGATGCCAGCGCCCAGTCTTCAGAAGAGTAGGTCTGGTGAATCTGGTGGCAGGTGTAGCAGTTGATCGGCAGCGGGTCATCGATCGTGCCCGTGGGGCTGGGTTGGCCGGATGCGATCCGCTCCAGGAAGCCCTGGCTGGTATGGCAGCCGGCGCAGCTGCTGGTGTTCCTGTCGTAATGTCCGCCAAGTGCGTGGATGGAGTTCTCCCACTGGAACAGCTTGGCCGTGATCAACTGGTTGCTCCCATGGCAATCGAGGCAGTTCTCGGCCCCGTTCTGCCCGGTAGGCCCTGTCGGCCCTGTTGGCCCCGTTGGCCCTACCGGCCCGATCGGCCCCTGGTCGCCCTCACAGGAAACAAAACTGAATGCCAGAGCCAGGCTCAGTATTGTCGCGAAGCATATTCTTACTCTCATGGCTTAATTTTTAGTTATATGAGCATTTTTATTTTTGATCGGGCCTTGTGTCATTTTTTCGTCACCCCTGTCATAGTTGTGTCAATTGTGATTTCCGACATGAAAATCCAGGATTTCATGTCCCTGCCTGATGAGAAAAGTCAATTCATTGAGTGATTTTAGTCACACAATGGCCAGCTTTGCCTGGAATGCGGAATAATATTGCCCTTTCCGCCACTGCACTTGAAGAATATCCCGGACACGTACTTTTCCCGCATGGAAATTTTTAGCGAGGCGGCGCCTCAAAATGGCGCTCAAGAAAAATTTTCCGTACCGCGCGAGTAAGTTTTGTCATGGTTCTTTTTTTGGCGGACAACCAAACGCATCATGTGGCCGGAAGGGCTGGGGATAGAAGGAATGCAGATGCAATGCCGTCAACTCCAGTTCCTCAAGGACAGCCTGCCAGCGGCTGGCAAAGCCAGGTTCACGCCAACCGCGGGAGGTACGGCCCGCAGGTGAGTTTATTTGAGCCTGTTATTGCAGCCCCGGCTGCCTGGTTTGCGGCCTAATTATCCGAATAAACGTGCAGGCTGTCCTCTGCGGTGGGCAGGTAGCTCATGCCGAGGTAAGTGAAAATAATGGCGGCGACGCCGATGATGACGACCCAGGCCAGGCGCTTTTCCCCCCAGTAGCCGACGTTGCGGAAATGCAGGTAGGCGGCAAAAATCAGCCAGGTGATCAGGGCCCAGTTTTCCTTGGGGTCCCAGCCCCAGTAGTTGGACCAGGCGTTCTGGCCCCACCAGGCGCCCAGCAACAGCCCGGCAGTGAGGAACAGAAAGCCGAATTTGGTGATCTGATAGGTGGTGGCGCTGAAATCGATGTGATCCTGCTGCCCGAGCGCACGGTGAGAGGCCACGCCCCGGGGAAATATCAGATACAAAACAGCGGCCAGCCCGCCCACGAACAAGGCCCCGTATGCCAGGAAATAGGAAATGACGTGTGGGATGAACATCCAGGTCTGCAGCGCCGGCGGCAGCGCGATCACCTCCACGTCCCGCTTCGTCAGGGCAAACAGCAGAATGGAAACGACGCCGAGTGCGGACAACAGCCCGATGAGCCGGATCCTGAAACGGCTTTCGACAGCCAGGCTCACCAGCGAAACCGTCCAGGCGGCAAAAGCCAGCGATTCATAGAAACTCTTGAATGGCGGCCGCCCGGCTTCGATCCACCGCTCCACGATCAGGCCGGTGCAGGCCAGAAAGGCCAGGGCAAACAGGGCCAGCGGAATCACCCCCCAGGTTTTGCCCCTGAAGAACAATCCCGCCACATACGCCAGCAGGGCAATGACATATAATATTAAGGTGAGCTTGAACGAGCTGGAGGTATAATAGAAGCTTTCGAACATGGCTTTTGTTTTTGGAAGATATCCCGATACTCCGTTTTTTATATTGGTTCACCGGCCCTTTTCCCACCCTCAGGCAGGCTGATGGGCCGGTTTTGCAGGCCGCCCGTAAAACAGGAGGAAACACCCCAGAACGAGCACGGTGAAGCCGAAATAAATGACGTACAGGCCCGGCTCCCGGCTGATCCCTATACCGGAATAGCTGGGGTTGTTCGGGTCGTAATCCGACTGGTAAAAGCGGTAACCGCCGAAAAGCATGGGTTCATTGACTTTGATCTCCCGGCTCTTCAGCACTTCGCCGCTTTCTCCCAGGGCCGACAGGCTGCTCTTCCAGTATTTGGTTTCCTTGTCTTTGAAGGATTCCAGCGCCAGGAAATAGGGCGTGCCGGGAATCAGATAAAAACCTCCTCTGGCTCCTCCTCCGGGATAGAGGAAGGCTTCGCGGGAGCCCGGCTTCGTTTTTTCCCACACTTCCACCCGGGCGACGGGGTTGAGCAGCTCATCGCCATCCGTTGCAGGCACGGACTGAAGGTAGGCGGCGTCGGGGAACAGATAACGCATCGTGAAGCCGATATCCTCCTTGTTGGGGAAAGTATAGAACCGGCCGGCCTCGAGGGGTTCCTCCCGGAGGTTTCCGCTTTCCAGATAGTATATCTTCTTCGCGCTGCCTAACAGGATCACCCGGTTGACTTCGGCCCATTTGGGATCCGTCCGGCCATTCAGGGCCTGGCTCAGTTCGGCGGGTGCTTCCCAGTAAAACTCCAGCCAGGCGCCCAGGTGGTTCACGTCTGCGATCGTATTGCGGCCAGGGCGGTTGGACAGCAGCTGGAGGTCGGCATCTCCGAAGGGGGTCTTCAGCGCCAGCAAAACCCCGGGGTCGCGGGGCTCGATGGTGTCATTGACCTCCGGATAACTGTAATCGAATTTGAAGTTGGGGTAAAATTCCGTCAGCCGGAAGCGGACATCCGTGCCGTAGATGCGGCGGATTTTGCCCTGCTCCAGGGGAAAGGTGGCGACGATCTCCGGCTCTCCGCCTGAATGGGCATGCCCGGCGGCAGTTGGCTGAGGCGAGGGTTCGGCAGTATTCCTCCAGGCCTGTATGCGGTAATCGGGCTCGTACTTTTCAAACTCAAACTTGTCGAGGCGGATGTGGAATGGCAGTTCGGTGCTGTCCTTTATATAATTGGTGCTGCCGGCATAGATCCTGGCTACATTGGTGCTCTGCCCGGTTTCCAGTTGGATGATGCCGCGGAAGCCGTAGAAGTAATCCACCCAGAATCCGGCCAGGACAATAACAGGGCCGAGGTGGGCCAGCTGAAAGCCCAGGTTCGCCCTGGAGAAGCCCCGCCTGAAGCTGATCCGCAGCAGGCTCGCCGCCAGCAAAACGAATAAGCCTACATACCACCAGCTGTGGAAGACGTCATGGAGTTGAAGGCCCCGGAGTATCCCACTGCCCGTTTCGCCATAGCGCTGAGTAAAAACCTCTGCCGGCGCATTCTGCGTCACGAACGTACCCAGGGCTGTGCCCAGCGCAATAGACAGGAGGCAGAGTGTGGCGAAAAAAGGCGTGTCGATATTTCTCTTCAGGGGCCTGAAAAAAACGGCCAGATAAGCCAGTATTACGGCCGCCCCACCCAGCGCGCCGGTCCAGTTGTAGTGGAACCAGCCGTAGAGGTTTTGCGCCAGCAGGGCCGCCAGGGCCATTATGCCAAGCAGGCCCGCGCTTGGGCCGAAACCCCGCTGAGGGGGCCCCTGATCGCGGGAAACAGTATTAGTGTGGTTAGTATCAGACATGGGCCAGGAATGCTTTGAGATTTACTGGATAATAGCTCAAATTAAACGAATCTGCACCCCTTCGCTTAATGATAAATATCATGGGCAGCCAATGATTGTAGTCATTCCCGATTCCATACCATTTCCGGGAAGGCCAGGCATCTAAACTTTTAATCCTCAGCAACTTACTTTTGACAATTCTGTGATGATCGGCATTGCGGAGAACATTAATTTCGCCCTGCCTTTTCAAGGCGCCGATGCCGGCGCGGCAGATTATGCCGGTTTCCGTACCTGATTTATCTCACTAAAAAAAGAAAAATGAAAACGAACAGATTTGCCATCAGCCTCACCGTGGCGGCCCTTTTCATGAGCCTGTTTTTCACCGCCTGCGACAAGGATGACGACCCTGAGGTGACCAAGGTCTACGGCACTATTACGATCGAGAATGCGGACACCTGGGAAACCTGGGCGGACAGCGGCGAAGTCCAGGTGACGATCTTCCCCGAATTCAGCCTCGACCCCCTGGCCGGCTGGGGAGCCGTGCCCGACAACTTCTTCGGCCCCGGCGTTTTGGGAGGAACCTATGCCGTCGGCGCCCCCTACAACTCCCAGAACCCCGTGATCCTGGAATATGAGCCCGGGAAAACGGAATATGCGTATGAGATCGAAGTGGAACCGGGCGCCTACTCGGCTATCGCCCTCGGCTTCCGCCACGATTTCGTCAACGACCCTTCCCTGAAAAGCGCCACGCTCGGGGTGCACTGGAACAATGAAGCCGAGGTGAGCCACGGCGTCGTCATCAAAATCGCCGGGCCGGGCGGAGCCATCATCCCCATCTTCAACTACCCCGCCCCGGCCACTTTCGAAGTCAAAGCCGGCGAGGAAAAGGAGATCAACTTCAGGGCCGATTTCGATTTCGTGAACGTATGGTATCAGTAGGCCCGGGCCTCTTATCCTGAATCCTGAACCCATGCCTTCCCAACTGAGAAAAAAAGTGTTGCTGCTGCTGCTCTGCGGCGCCCTCGCCGGGCCCGCAGCAGCACAGCCCGGAATGCCGGGGCCGGCGACAGGCAGCATTGCGGGGGTGGCGCGCGACGCGGAAAGCGGCGAACAGCTCCCTCTCGTACATATCCGGCTGGCGGACAGCCAGGCGGGAACCTCCACCAGCCTCGACGGGGCCTTCAGCCTGGAAGGGCTCAAGCCTGGAAAATACAGCCTGATGGCCTCCTACGTCGGCTACGAAACCCTCCAACTGGACCAGATAGAGGTTTTTGCCGGCCAGGCCACCACGCTCTCCCTGCCGCTGAAGCCCACGGCCGTCCTGGCAGAGGAAGCCGTAGTGACGGCAACCCTCAGGCCTCAGGCCGTCAAAATGGCCCCGGCAAGCATCGGGCTGGTTACGAGCAAACAGCTCAGAGAGAAAAACCTCACTACCTTCGACCAGGCCTTCGACGAAGTGCCGGGCGTCATCGTGACGCGCTCCAGCGGCGCCAACGTTCAGGCCTTCTCCATCCGGGGCGCATCGGAAGTGGCAGGCGGGGGCATCGGCAACAGGGTGCTCCTCCTGATCGACGGCCGGCCAGCCCTCAGCCCCGAATCGGGCGGCGCCCTGTGGAACCTGGTCCCCCTCAGCTCCATCGAGCGCATCGAAGTGGTCAAAGGGGCCTATTCCTCGCTCTACGGCTCCAGCGCCATGGGGGGCGTGGTCAACGTCATCACCCGCAAGCCTTCCGCAGAACCCCACACCAGGCTGCACCTCAACTACGGCTTTTTCAACCGGGCGCCCGGCTCTTCCGGCTACAATCGCTTCAACGACTTCCATACCCTGGAATTCAGCCACAGCCGCCAACACGGCCATTTTTCCTACCTCGTCGACGCAAGCTGGAAGGCGAATGACGGGCACCGCGAAAAATCGGGCTTCGACTTGTTCAACCTCTACGGCAAGGCGTCATGGCAGTTTGCCCGAAACCGGTTCCTGCAACTGTCGGGCAACGCCAACCGGATCTTCAACGACACCCCCGCCACATGGCTCAGCAAAAGGCAGGCATACAGCGTGGCCCCCTTCCGCCGCGACGATTACCAGGACCGCCGGGAATTCAATGCCGACCTGTACTACTACGCCCTGCCCAATGAGCGGGTGAAATACTCCAGCCGCTTTTATTACTACCACAACTATTCCCTGTTCACCTTCGACGGCGAGCCCGGCAACGACAGCACCAACGTCAACTTCGGCAAACAGCTCGTCGCCGAATCCTCTATCCGCACCCAGCGGCTGGGCAACGTCTCGCAGCTGGACCTGTACACCAGTTCCAACCACTACCTGATCGCCGGCACGGATGTGAAGTGGGATAAAGTCGTGGGGCTGCCGGATACGGTGCTGTACGGCCGCCATCAGGCGCTGAGCCTCGGGGTTTATGTGCAGGACGAGATCACGTTCAGCGAAAAGTTTATCGCTACGCTGGGCATCCGCTTCGACCATTACAGCATACTGGGAGAGGGCGTCCGGGAATCCAATGTCAGCCCCAAGCTGGCCATGGTGTACAAAGCCAGGCCCGGGCTTTCTTTCCGGATGCTGCTGGCGCAGGCCTTCCGCGACCCCGCCATGGCCGAACGCTACATCAAATTCGAACAGGGCGGCGGGCTGCGCTTCCGGCCCAACCCCGGGTTGCGCCCCGAAAGGCTGATCCTCTCCGCCGAACTGGGCGCCAAAATAGCTCTGCAGCCCAAAGCCTCTGTCGACGTGGCGTTTTTTTACAACCGGTATCAGAACCTGATCTCCTTCCAGCAACTGTCCAAACCGCTGGAGCCCCTCCTGTATGAAGTCATCAACCTGAAGGCTGCAGTCATGCAGGGCCTGGAGCTGGCCTACGAGCGGCACCTGGGCGATTTCCTGGTGCTGCGCCTGGGCTACACCTTCCTCGACGCCAGAGACGCATCGGAAGGGCGGGTCAACGATGCACTGGCCTACAAAGTCCGGCATGCTTTCAGCTTGTCCGCCACGGCCCATTACGGGAAGTTCATGCTGAACCTCAACAGCCGGTACCGGAGCCGGATCGAAGAAGTCTTCATCTACCCCGGCAGCGAGCCGGGCGCCGCCTTCATCGCCAACGGCAAGCTGTCCTACCGCATCAAAAACAGGCACAGCTGTTACCTGGCCGTCGATAACATCAACAACGCCCTGTACGAAGAACTGGAGCGATACCGCATGCCGGGGCGCAGTTTCCTGGCAGGGGTGGAGTTTAATTTCTGAAGCGGGCCGGCGGCTGTATAAACGCGAAATTTAGTATTTTAGCAGCCAGGCAAGTACTACTGGCGGGCGCTGCCCGTGGCCGGCAAGGCAACGCCCGCCGATTTTTTCAAAACGATTTAAACCGAAAACGACAATGAGTGAACACAGGCCCTGGCTAAAGAACTACCCCACCGGCGTCCCCGCCAATATCGACCCCGGCTCTTATGCGACAGTTGTCGACCTGCTGGATGAAACCTTCCGGAAGTACAAGGACAAAGCTGCCTTCTCCTGCATGGGCAAGGAGATGACATTCGGCGAAGTGGACCGCTTATCCCGCCAGTTCGGGGCTTACCTCCATGCCCGCGGGCTGGAACCCGGCGACAAGATCGCCCTCATGATGCCAAACCTGCTGCAGTACCCCATCGCCCTGTTCGGCGCCCTGCGCGCAGGCCTGGTGATCGTCAATACCAACCCGCTTTACACGCCGCGGGAAATGCGCCACCAGTTTACGGACTCCAATACCAAGGCGATTGTCATTGCGGAAAACTTCGCCGCCAACCTGGAGCATATCCTCAAAGACACGAGCATAAAAACGATCATCACCACCAGCATCGGCGAAATGCTGGGCTTCCCCAAAAAGCAGATCGTCAACTTCGTCGTGCGCAACATCCGCAAGATGGTGTCGAAGTACAACATCCCCAATACCGTTAACTTCCTCGAAGCCCTGGAACAAGGCAAACGGTTCACCATCAAGGAGTTCCGAAGCAGCGCCGACGACGTGATCCTGCTGCAGTACACCGGCGGCACCACCGGCGTCTCGAAAGGGGCCATGCTGACCAACCAGAACCTCGTGGCCAACCTGCTCCAGATACGGGCCTGGATGATGCCCTACCTCAGGGAAGGGGAGGAAATAGCCCTCTGCCCGCTTCCGCTCTACCACATCTTCGCCTTCACGGTCAACTGCCTCGCCCTGGGCAGCATCGGCACCCTCTCGGTGCTGGTGACCAACGCCCGCGACCTGCCCTCCGTGATCAAGGCGATGAAACAATATCAGGTCACCATCATCACCGGGGTGAACACCCTGTTCAACGCCCTGTCCAACCACCCTGATTTCGCTTCGTCCGACTTCAGCAAACTCAAAGTCACGGTCGGCGGCGGCATGGCCGTTCAGCGGCCGGTCGCCGAGCGCTGGCAGCAGATCACGGGCTGTTTCCTGGCGGAAGGCTTCGGCATGACGGAATCCTCGCCGGTGGCCAGCGTCAACCCGCTCACCAGCAACCAGGGGCGCCTGGGAACCATCGGGCTTCCCGTGCCCTCCACCGACATGCGCATCGTGGACCACCAGGGCAACGTGATGGGCCCTGGCCAGGTGGGCGAAATCCAGGTGAAAGGGCCCCAGGTGATGAAAGGTTATTACAACCGCCCGGATGAAACGGCCAAAACGGTTGTCGATGGCTGGCTCTGCACCGGCGATATGGGCATGATGGGGGAAGACGGCTTCTTCCAGATCGTCGACCGCAAAAAGGACATGATCCTCGTTTCGGGCTTCAACGTCTATCCCAATGAGATAGAGGAGGTCATTGCTTCCCACCCCAAAGTGCTGGAGTGCGCCGCCATCGGCATCCCCGACGAAAAATCGGGGGAAGCCGTAAAACTGTTCGCCGTGAAGAAGGACAACTCCCTGACCGACAAAGAACTGATCGCCTTCTGCCGGGAAAACCTCACGGCCTACAAGGTGCCACGGGAAGTGGAATTCCGCACTGAACTGCCAAAAACCAACGTGGGCAAAATCCTGCGCCGGGCCCTGCGCGAGGAGGAACTGCGCAACAGGAAGGGCTAGTGCTGTCGGCACTTGTGCTGTTCGCATATCTAATTGACTTTCGGTTATGCCTTCAGAAAAGATCGATGCATCGGGCGCGCCCCGCCCCGTTGGCCTGTACCCGCACGCGCGGCGGGCCGGCAAGCTGTTATTCCTGTCGGGCATCGGCCCGCGCGACCCGGAAACGGATGGCGTGCCGGGGCTGAAACAGAGCCCCTCGGGTAATTATCTGGAGTTCGACTTCGAGGCCCAGTGCCATTCCGTTTTCCGGAACGTGCGCCGGGTGCTGGAAGCCAGCGGCGCCCGTTGGGAAAACCTGGTGGACGTGACCGTCTTCCTGACCGACATGCAGCGCGACTTCCACACTTACAACCGCATCTACGCCGAGTATTTCAAGGACAACCAGCCCTGCCGAACCACCGTGGGCATCGACGCCCTGCCCACCCCGATCTGCATCGAGCTGAAATGTATTGCTGTCATCGACTAACCGCCGCCTTCCCGCCCCGGCGAAGCCAGGAAAACAGCCTGTAACCCTGCTGGGAGACCGGGAGACTGGGTGAGGGGGAGACGAGGTGAGCTCAGGGCAACCCCTGAAACCTGAAACCTGGAACTTTGAACCTGGGACCCCGGAACCTCCTAAGGCTCTGCCTGCTGGCAGACTGGCCTATTCCGGGCAGCACTCCTCTTCCGGTTCTTCCCTTTTTTCAGTTTTGCGGGGAAACCTCGGCTGGTAGCCCAATACGT
>CAUJDW010000012.1 GCA_963169455.1 Bacteroidota bacterium
ATCCGCATAAGCTCTCTTTTAAGTAGTGCTTACCTTTCTCTGCATCAGTGTCAATGAACTTTTTGGCCCCGCTTCTTACTGCAGCGCCTGATTGCGCCTAAAGCACCCCGGTTAGCCTCGCACGCTCGTGCAGCCCCCAGGGCCCCAGGCCCTATCTTTACCCTCCTTCAAGGGCTTTTGTCAAACTCTTCCCCCCGCTCAGCCGCAAAGGGATTGCAAAGATAACCTTTCCTTAACTCCCTGCAAAATTTTCCAGCCCATTTTTTTAACCTCCACAACTCGCCAACCACCGCTGAAAAACCATCCCTCCCCTCTTCTCCAAACCGCCTTCCTTTAAAAGCGGATGCAAAAGTAAGGGGTGATTCTCATTTGTACAAGGCCTGTGCGAAAATTTTTCGCCGGCCTGTTTTCACACGGCCCGGCCTTTTTTTGCCTGTGGCGCGAAGCGCGGTTTTGAAACCCGTTGGCATCAACCTGGCTACAAAAGAAATTTTGCAGCGCCACAAAAAAACACCTGAAAATTTTTTTCTTTCTATCGCTGAGGGTGAGTGCTGATGCTTTCTTCCCAATGCATCTTAAGTAACAAGAGCAGCCGAAAAAAGGTTTCCCTTTAAAAGGGCTTTTTTAGGGTTCACAGAGCCGGAACCTGCCTCGCTGCCGGGCATTATCTTCTCTTTTTGTGCACCCGGCCTTTCGCAGAGGAAAGCGGTTGCTGTTGCCGCGCTTTGATGATTTCCCGCTTGTTGTGCTTCTTTTTATCATCGACCAGCTTTTCGATCAGGTCTTCCCTGCCGATGCTTTTCAATTTGTCGCGTATGAGCTGGTGGTTTTCGCGCTTATACCAGAAGAAAAAGAGGTGCTGCTGCTGTTTCTCCTTTTTGGATTTGGCCGTATACACCGGTTTGAGGGTGTAGGGATGGACTCCGGAATAATAGATGACGGTAGCGACGGTCATCGGTGTGGGTGTAAAATCCTGCACCTGTTCCAGTTTGAAGCCCATGTCCTTGGTTTCTGCCGCCAGATTGGCCATATCTTCCATCTGAGAGCCGGGGTGGCTGGAGATGAAGTATGGGATCAGTGGCTGGTTGAGGCCATGTTTTTTATTGATCCGGTCATAGCGCTTTTTGAACTCGTGAAAATACCTGAAGGAAGGCTTGCGCATGACCCTCAGGGTAGCGTCGGAAGTATGCTCGGGGGCCACCTTGAGGCGGCCGCAGACGTGGCGGGTAACCAGTTGCTCCATGTACTCCTCCAGGCTGCCGTCGTTGTGTTTGTTGTAGCTGTCCACCAGCAGGTCGTAGCGGATGCCGCTGCCGACGTAAGCCCTTTTCACTTTGGGGTGTTCATCCACCTTCCTGTACAGTTCGGTCATGGGCTTGTGGCTGGTGTCCAGGTTGTTGCACACCACAGGATGGATGCAGGAGGGGCTCACGCAGCGGTCGCATATCTCCTGCACTTTTCCTTTCATGCGGTACATATTGGCGGAAGGGCCGCCCAGGTCGCTGATATAACCTTTGAAATCCGGCATCTGCGTCACGATGTCGACCTCTTTCAGTATTGATTCTTCGGACCTGCTGGCGATGAACTTTCCCTGGTGGGCGGAAATGGTGCAGAAGCTGCATCCTCCGAAACAGCCCCTGTGCATATTAACGGAGAAACGGATCATTTCGTAGGCCGGAGGAGAGCCCCGTTTTTTGTACCTGGGGTGCGGCATGCGGGTATAGGGCAAGTCGAAAGACCGGTCGATCTGCTCTTCCGTCATCGGGGGGTAAGGCGGGTTGACAATGAGCACATTTTCCCCCACCTGCTGGAGTATGCGCCGGGCCTGCACCTTGTTGGATTCCTGTTCGATGTGTTTGAAATTGGCCGCATAGGCGAGTTTGTCGCGCAGGCAGCGCTCGTGGGAATGGAGCCAGATATCCTCCCAGTTTTTATTTCTGGGCGGCCCCTCCATTTGTGTCCGCAGGATGGCTGTCTGGGGTACGGTATCGATCGCCCCGAAGGGCACGCCTTTATTCAACAGCCGGATTATTTCCCGCAGGGGCAGCTCGCCCATGCCATAAACCAGCATATCGGCGCCGCTCATCTCCAGGATGGAGGGGAACAGCTTGTCGGCCCAGTAATCGTAATGGGTGACCCGGCGCAGGGAAGCCTCGATACCGCCGATCAGCACCGGGACGTCGGGGAAGAGCTGTTTAAGAATCTTTGTGTAAACCGTGGTGGCGTAATCCGGCCGGAAGCCGGCAGCGCCGCCAGGGGTATAGGCGTCTGTCGAGCGGCGGCGCCGGGCAGCCGTATAATGGTTGACCATGGAGTCCATGCAGCCGGAGGTAACGCCGAAGAACAGGCGCGGCGGCCCCAGCTTTTTGAAGTCGCGCAGGTCGTCCTGCCAGTTTGGCTGGGGCACGATGGCCACGCGCAATCCCTCATCCTCCAGAATGCGGCCGATGACCGCCGTGCCGAAAGCGGGGTGGTCGACATAAGCGTCGCCCGAAACCAGGATTACATCCAGTTCCTCCCAGCCTCTCATTTCCACCTCCTCGCGGGTGATCGGGAGCCATTCGGTAACAGGGCGGCCGTCAAACATGCGCTTTTTATTTAGTGATGGTAAGGGCAAAATTACGGGAAAAAAACGATACAAACGAGCAATGCCTCAGGATTGCGGCTACGCCCGCCGCCGCCGCCGAAACCTTTCGAACAGCGTCACCACTCCAAAAACCAGGAGGAAGCCGTACACAGCATCATCGAGGGGGACGGAAGTGATCCGGATGCCGAGGTATTCATCGGGGTTGTAGAGCACGACGGGTTCTCTGGTGTAGCCGCCGGTCAGCACCCCGTTGACCAGCAGAAAGGGGATCAGGCTCAGCAGGTAGGCCATATAAAAACGGCTGCGGTAGCTTCCGTCCAGGAAGAGGTAGTGAAACAGGAGGAAAAAGCCTGCGAGCAGGAAAGTGGTGCTGGTGTACAGGCGCCCCCAGAAGAGGAAGCCGGTGAGCAGGAAGACGGCCGCCAGGCCGATCGTAAGCGGTTTTTCGGCGGGCGCCAGCCAGTCCTTCTTCACATAAAAGTTGAGGCATTCGTAAATAAATACGCAGGCGAAGGGAACGGTAAAGAAGAAAAGCCACTCCTCCACAGGCAGATGGAGCAGGGTGATACCGGCAAAATAGGCATGGTTGAAACCCCAAACACCACTGGCGGTAAAAAACACATCCCACAGAATGAAGATGGCGCCGACGATGAGAATGGCAGGGAGCAGGTGTTTCCACTTTTTGTAAAAATGGACGTTGCTGTCGAAACTGAGGGCGAAAACCGGGACGAAGGTGAAAATATGCAGGTAAAAATACGCCCAGCGGGTTTCCAGCCAGGATATCTGCCCGGCTTTGGGCACCTGGAGCAGGAGGTTGCCGGCAGCAACCTGGCCGCCCAGCCATTGTGCGCCTACCAGCAGCAAAGCCAATGCCGCCAGAGCGATCATCCACACCCTCCGGCCGGATTTTGGGCCCGGCTCTTTACCCTGCAAAACGTTCTGCTTCATTCCATTCAATTTGACCGCAGGCTCGTCGAAACCCCGCCGCCTGGCGCCGGAAGGCGGAAGCCGGCCCGCGCGGGCAATTACAACATGTTCAGGCTATTGCGCAGTGCAGAACTGAACAGCAGATAAACCTTTCTGCTGTTGGGCACCCGTATCCTTTCCTCCGCCACCCGGCTGGCCGGGGCGCTTTTGATTTTCTGAAAGAGGTTGAGGTAGTAGATATAAGCCAGGTAAACCCCCAGGCGGGCGCCTTTTGGCAACTGAACGATGCCTTTATAGGCGTCGTCGAAATCCTTTTTGATATCCGCTTCGATAGCGAGTTTATCGTCGTTGGTAAAACGCGTGAAGTCTATGCCGGGGAAATACACCCGCCCGCGCTCGTCGAAGTCGCTCTTCATGTCGCGCAGGAAATTGATCTTCTGGAAAGCCGAACCCAGGCTTTGCGCCGGGGCTTTAAGGCGCCGGTACAAAGCTTCATCGCCTTCGCAGAACACGTGCAGGCACATGAGCCCGACTACTTCGGCGGAACCATATATATATTGTTTGTAGAGGCTGTCGTGATAGCGGCTGTGGTGCAGGTCCATCTCCATACTGTCCAGGAAGGCGTCGATCAGCTCCATGTCGATCCGGTAGCGGCGCACCGTTTCCTGGAAGGCGTGCAGCACGGGGTTCAGGCTGACGCCCTCTTCAATGGCGCGATAAGTGTCTTCGCGGAATCGCTGCAGCAGGTTTCCCTTGTTGCAGTTGTGGAAGGTGTCCACGATCTCATCGGCAAAGCGCACGAAGCCGTAGATGGCATAGACCGGCCCGCGGAAACGGGGGTCAAACACCCTGATCCCCATGGAGAAGGAGGTGCTGTAGCGCCTGGTAATGAGCTGGCTGCACTCTTCACATACCTTGTTATACAGTTCCATCATGGCGTTAACGGTTAATTTTGCTTGCGATTCGGGCCTGGCCCGGGTTTAATGGCTTTGAATATTTCTTCGGCTACGACCTGTCCGGAGATGAGCGAAGGGGGAACACCGGGGCCCGGCGTCGTCAGTTGGCCGGTATAAAACAGGTTGCTTACCTTTTTGCTTCTGAGTTTGGGCTTGAGAAAGGCCGTTTGCATCAGGGTGTTGGCCAGCCCGTAGGCATTGCCTTTGTAAGCGTGGTACTCCTTTTCAAAATCGGCATGGGCGAAAGAGCGCTTGAACACCACATGCTCCCTGATCGCCTGCCCGGTGAGCCTTTCCATGCGCTCCATGACGATGTCGTAGTATTTTTCCCTCCGGGCTTCGCCGTCTTCCAAACCGGGGGCCAGGGGAATGAGCACGAAGAGATTCTCCCGGCCTTCCGGCGCCACCGAAGGGTCGGTTACAGAGGGGGCGCAGACGTAGAAAAGGGGTTCCGAAGGCCAGCGGGGCTGGTCATATATCTCTACAGCATGCCGGCTGAAGTCGGCGTCGAAGAAGAGGTTGTGGTGGTGCAGGCCCTCCAGCTTTTTGTCGAGCCCCAGGTAAAACAGCAGTGAGGATGGGGCCATGGTGCGCTTGTCCCAGTATCTTTCCGAATAAGTGCGGTGCTCCCTGGCGAGCAGGTGCTGTTCGACGTGGTGGTAGTCGGCGCCGCCCACCACAATGTCGGCTTCGTATTCGGCGTCCTGGGTAATCACTTTGGTGGCATGCCCGTTGGGCACATATACCTGTTTGACTTCCTGGTTGAGCAGTATCTTCACGCCCAGCTCTTCGGCCAGGCTCACCATGGCTTCCACGATCTTGTACATGCCGCCCATGGGGTACCAGGTGCCGAGCGCCATGTCGGCATAATTCATCAGGCTGTACAGGGCGGGGGTGTTTTCGGGAGTGGCCCCGAGGAAAAGCACGGGGAATTCGAGCAGTTGAATGAGCTGTTCATTCCTGAAAAGCTTTCGCACGTGGCGGGCCATGGAAGTAAACATCTGGAGCCGGAACAGGCTTGCGGCCAGGCGCAGGTCGGCAAATTCGAGGATCGAATGGCCCGGTTTGCGCACGAAGTCGGCCATTCCGGCCTGGTACTTATACTCGGCCTCCGCCAGAAATTTTTTCAGGTTCCTGCTGCTGCCCGGCTCATAGCGCTCGAACATGGCATAGAGTTCCTCCATGCCGGCGGGGACTTCCATGACATCGCCTTTGCCGAAAAAAATGCTGTAGGAGGGGTCGAGCCGGGCCAGTTCATAATAATCGGAGGGCTTTTTGCCAAAGCGGGCGAAATACTGCTCGAATACATCGGGCATCCAGTACCAGCTGGGCCCCATGTCGAACATAAAACCTTCGGCCTCGAACTTGCGGGCGCGTCCGCCGGGCAGGCTGTTTTTCTCCAGCACAGTGACCTCATACCCCTTCTGCGCAAGGCTGGATGCGGCGGACAAACCGGCAAAACCGGAACCAATTACGATGACTTTCTTTGCCAAGGCTGCTGTTGATTTGATGAAACAGTGAATCAACAGCAAGCCGGAATTTTTGTTTAAGATTTTTTTTGCGTGCTGCGGCAGAAGTTAAACAGAAATGCAAACGCCCCCTTGAACCTTTCTCCTTAAAGCCCACCTTACTGGGGCCAGGCCAGGAAGCCGCCCTGCAGGTCGTAGACCTCCCGAAATCCCAGCTCGGCCATTTTTCGGGCAGCCTTTTCGCTGCGTTTGCCGGTCCGGCAGTACAGCATGACGGGCTGGTTTTTGTCGAGTTGTTTCTCGAGCTGCTGCGCGAAATCAGCGCTATAGAAATCGATGTTCCTGGCGCCTTTGATATGGCCGTCGGAAAATTCCTTTGGCGTACGCACATCTACGAGCTGGATCCCGGGATTTCCGAGAAGCTTGGCTTCGTAGGCATCCACCGGCAGCACTTCGCTGACGACATCCGCGCCGGCCTCTCCGCTGCCCGTTTGCTTAACAGCTTCCTGCTGGCAGGCGGCGAAAGAAGAGGTAAAAACAACAAGGAGTAATACCAGTATTTGTCTCATTTAATCCGTTTTTTTACGTGCAAATATAAATGAATTCAGGCGGAGAAGACTGTGCGCTTCATCACTTAAACTATACATGGGCAAAACTGTTTCCAAAAACGTATCCGAACAAGCATTATCTTTACATCCGTGAACAACAATCTTGAACGGCTCCTGGAGCTGTACCGCGATGAAGCGCGCACCCGGCGCATCGCGCAGGCCATACAATCCGAAACGCCCGCCCGTTTACAACTCACCGGAATGGCAGGCGCACAGGAGTCCTTTGTCCTGGCCGGGGTATACCTCGCCGCCCCGCAAAGCCACCTCTTCATAGCCAACGACAAGGAGGAAGCGGCATACATCCAGAACAACCTCGCCCACCTGCTCGGCACAAAACCCGTCCGCTTTTTCCCCGATTCCTTTAAACGGCCCATGTATTTTGAAGAGCTGAACAGCAACAACGCCCTGCTCCGTACCGAAACGGTCAGCCAGCTCATCAGCGCTCCGGGCTCGGGTGAAATCGTAGTTAGCTATCCGGAGGCCCTTTTTGAAAAAGTCGTTTCCCCGGAAATACTGAACCAGCAGCGCATCAACATCAGCAAAGGCGAGCAACTCGACATCGATTTCCTGGCTGAAGTGCTGGTGGAATACGGATTTTCGCGGGAAGACTTCGTCTATGAACCGGGCCAGTTTTCCGTCAGGGGCGGCATTGTCGATATTTTCTCCTTTGGCAACGAGTTCCCCTACCGCGTCGAATTGTTCGACGACGAGGTGGAAAGCATCCGGACATTCAACCCCACCACCCAGTTGTCCGTCCAGAACATCAGCCGGGTGACGATCATCCCCAATATAAACACCAAATTCACACAGGAGCAGAAAGTGTCGCTGCCGGGCATTCTGCCGGCCCGGACGGCAGTCTGGGTGAAGGACTTCCAGGTGTTGATCGACAAGCTGGCGCTCTGCTTCGAAAAGGCGGAGGCTTTTTCCCAATCCATCCGATTTCGGGAGGAAGAAGAACTCCGGGAAATTTTCCACAGCCGGGCCTTCATCCGCCCCCACGAAATTATCGAGGACATCGGGCAGTTCCCCGTTATTTGCCTGGCGGGCGGCGCCCAGCCCATTTCTTTTGATCAGAAGATCGTTTACGACAGCCTGCCCCAGCCCAGTTTCAACAAACAGTTCAACCTGCTGATCGACAATCTGAACGAAAACACCCAAAAGGGGGCCGAAAACTACCTCTTTGCCGAAAACCCCAAACAGATCGAGCGTTTTTACGCCATTTTCGAAGACCTTAACGCCCACGTCCGGTTCCACCCCATTCCGAATTCGATCAGCCAGGGTTTCATCGACAAGGCCCTGCGGGTGGCCTGTTACACCGACCACCAGATTTTCCAGCGGTTCCACCGCTACCGCCTTCGGCAGGGCTTCACCAAAGACCAGGCCATTTCCCTGCGCATGCTGCGCGAACTCCAGCCCGGCGACTTCGTCACCCACATCGACCACGGCGTCGGGCGCTACTCGGGCCTGGAAAAGATCGACATCAACGGGCACATCCAGGAATCGGTGCGCCTGATCTACAAGAACAACGACATCCTCTACGTCAGCATCAACTCGCTGCACAAGATTACCAAATACGTCGGGAAGGAAGGCACGGCGCCCAATCTGGACAAGCTCGGCTCCGAAGCCTGGAAAAACCTCAAAGCCCGCACCAAAAAGAAGGTCAAGGACATCGCCAGCGAGCTGATCAAGCTGTACGCCAAGCGAAAGGCCTCACAGGGCTTCGCTTTCCCCCCCGACAGCTACCTGCAGAACGAACTGGAGGCTTCTTTCATCTACGAAGACACCCCCGACCAGCTCAAGGCCACCAACGATGTGAAGGAGGATATGATGAAGGCCCACCCCATGGACCGCCTCATTTGCGGGGATGTCGGCTTCGGAAAAACGGAAGTGGCCGTGCGGGCGGCCTTCAAATCCATCGTCGGCGGCAAACAGGTTGCCGTTTTGGTGCCTACCACCATTCTGGCCCTGCAGCATTACCGCACTTTCAGGGAAAGGCTGGAGGAATTCGGCGCCAGTGTCGATTACGTCAACCGCTTCCGCACCACGGCCCAGCGCAACCAGATTTTCAGAGAGCTGAAGGATGGGAAACTGGACGTCATCATCGGCACCCACGCCCTGCTCAACAAGCAGGCCGTTTTCAAAGACCTCGGGCTGCTCATCATCGATGAGGAACAGAAGTTCGGCGTGGCGGCCAAGGAGAAGCTGCGCAACCTCAAGGTCAATGTCGATACCCTGACCCTGACGGCAACCCCCATCCCCCGCACCCTGCAATTCTCGCTGATGGCGGCGCGCGACCTGTCCATCATCCGTACGCCGCCGCCCAACCGGCAGCCCATCCATACGGAGGTGCGCATCTTCAGCGAGGAGATCATCAAAGAGGCGGTGTACTACGAGGTGAACCGCGGCGGGCAGGTGTTTTTCGTACACAACCGGGTGAAAACCCTGCCTGATATCGCTGCCATGGTGCGGCGCATGTGCCCCGACGTGGAAATCGCCGTGGCCCACGGGCAGATGGAATCCGACACCCTGGAAAAAACCCTGGTGAACTTCATCGACGGCAGGTACGATGTGCTGGTGTGCACCAACATCATCGAGACGGGCCTGGACATTCCCAACGCCAACACCATCATCATCAACAACGCCCACCAGTTCGGAATGAGCGACCTGCACCAGTTGCGGGGGCGGGTGGGGCGTTCCAACCAGAAGGCCTTCTGTTACCTGTTCAGCCCCCCCATGTCAGCCCTGACCACGGAAGCCCGCAAACGCCTCAAAACCCTGGAAGAGTTCTCCGACCTGGGCAGCGGCTTCAACATCGCCATGCGCGACCTCGACATCCGCGGGGCGGGCAACCTCCTGGGCGCCGAACAGAGCGGTTTTATCGCCGATATCGGTTATGAAACCTACCAGAAAATCCTGGAAGAGGCCATCCACGAACTCAAGGCGACCGAATTCAGGGATCTCTTTCAGGAGGAACTGGAGAAAAACCCGCTTTTCGTGCGCGACGTGCAGATCGACACCGACGTGGAGATGCTCATCCCCGACGAATACGTCAGCAACATCCAGGAGCGCCTCAGCCTCTATACCGAACTGGACGGCATAGAAACGGAGGAAGAGCTGGCCCGCTTCGAGGAGCGGCTGCGCGACCGCTTCGGCAAGCTGCCCGTCCAGGTGAAAGACTTGTTCGAGGGGCTGCGCCTGCGCTGGGCGTGCAAGGCGCTGGGCTTCGAACGCATCATCCTAAAGAACAACAAGCTTCGGTGTTATTTTGTGGAGAACCCGCAGTCGCCCTTCTACGAATCCACCCTGTTCAACAATATGCTCCAACTGGTCAGCACCCAGGGCAATAAGATGGGGCTGAGCTTCAAACAGTCGCACAAGCACTTCATCCTGGTAAAGGATCATGTGAAAGGGCTGAGCGAGGCCCACGAGGTGCTACAGAAGATCCTGAATAAGGTGGGGGTGATGGATGAGGTGGAGGGGGCGTAGCTCTTGTGCAAGGAGGGTTCAGGTGTTCGAGGCCCAGGGAAACAGCCTCCATATATCGGCTGGCCGTTTTTTTTACAACCCGCTTCTGGCGCCCAGGCTGTTTTTCCTGTTGCTCCAATTTGGTATTGTTCAGGAGAGCAGTAAAGAAGGCAATTGTAATTAAATGCATTTTTCATGAATCAGTTCATGCTTTTTTTGTATTTTTCATGAATCAATTCATGAAAGCATGGAAAACCTCATACGACAATCCCGGATTTTAGCAGATGGGATTGGAACAGAACACATCCGGCAACTTCACGAACAGATTGAGTGGGGGTGGCGGTTAATCGGTATCAAAGGGCCCCGGGGAGTGGGCAAAACCACGCTTCTACTGCAGCATTTAAAACTATCCGACCCTTCCCAAAGCCATAGCCTTTACCTGCCCCTCGACGACCTTCACTTTGCTTCCCAGGGCCTCAGGGAAACGGTGGAATCGCTTGCTGCACGGGGAATCACCCATTTCTACCTGGATGAAGTCCATAAATATCCGAACTGGTCCCGGGAGATTAAGAATCTCTACGATCTTAAGTCTGGCCTGTCTATCGTTTTTACGGGTTCCTCCATTGTTGAGTTGAGCCGGCAGCAAGTCGACCTGAGCCGGCGGGCCGTGATGTACAGCATGCCGGGGCTTTCCTTTCGGGAATACCTCTGGCTGAAGGGCCTCTTTCAGTCAGGCGCCTTTTCTCTGGATGAAATTTTACAAGATCATGAAGCAATAGCGCTCCGAATATGCAGGGATATTAAACCCCTTCAACATTTTCAGCCCTATCTCGAACATGGGTATTATCCCTTTTTTCTGGAAAGCCAGCCTTTGTTTGCCATACGGCTCAAGCAGGTAGTGCAATTGGTGCTTGAATCCGACCTGGCCTCTGCAGAAGCAGGGCCGGTGCAAAAGATTCCGAAAATTGCCCTTTTGCTCCAAATCATTGCTGAATCAGCTCCTTTTATTCCCAACATTTCCAAACTTTCGGAGCGTTCCGGACTGGATCGCAACACGCTGCTACGGTACCTTCAGCACCTGGAGCGGGCTCAGCTGGCCGCTTCCCTTTACCGGAAAGGCAAAGGAATAACCGCCCTCCAAAAACCCGAGAAGCTTTATCTGGACAATACCAACCTCGCATACGCCCTTGCACCATCTCAGCCAAACATTGGCAACCTGCGGGAGACGTTTTCCTTCAACCAATTGCGGCAGCAGCACCTCGTTCAGCATGCTTCGGAAGGAGATTTTCTGGTTGATAATCAATGGACGATTGAAATAGGCGGGAAGAACAAAAAGGCAGGGCAAGTGAAACATCTGCCCGGGCATTACCTCGGGGTCGATGATATCGAACTGGGGGTGGGCAGGCAGATCCCTTTGTGGTTGTTCGGGTTCCTGTATTGAAGCGCTGGCAGCCGGCCTCCAAAACTCACGACAGCTTAGCATAAGCCTCCCGCAGCACCTCCGCCGACCGGCTCAGCGCCGCAGCCTCCGCTTCCGGCAGGTCGGCCTCAATGATGCGCTCGACTCCATGCCCGCCGACCAGGCAGGGAACGCTGATGCACACATCGTTCAGGCCGTATTCCCCCTGCAGAGCGGTGGAAATAGTCAGCACGCTGCTCTGATTGCGCAGGATGGCCCCGATGATGCGCACCAGGGCCAGGCTGACGGCGTAGCTGGTAGCCCCCTTGTAGTCGATGATGTGGTAAGCGGAATTGCGGACCTGCTCCTCGATCCTGGCGCGGTCTTGCGTCCAGGCCTCCCGGGCGCCGTTTTCCAGGCAGAAGGTATCAACCGGTATCCCTCCGATGTTGGTCAGCGACCAGGCGGCGAATTCGCTGTCGCCGTGTTCGCCCAGGATGTAGGCGTGTACGTTGTGCACCCCCACCCCGCAGTATTTGCTGATCAGGAAACGCAGGCGGGCGCTGTCGAGCACGGTGCCGGAGCCGATGACGCGGCCCCGTTCCCAACCGGATCGCTCCAGGGCCACCCGCGTGAGCACGTCCACCGGGTTGGCCACCACGATGATCACCGCATTGGAATGCTGCGCCACGATATCATCCACGATGCTTTCCATGATGCGGGCATTGCGCTGCAGCAGGCTCAGGCGCGACTCGCCGGGTTGCTGGCTGGCGCCGGCAGTGATAACGATAGCCTGCGCGTCGGCGTAATCATTCTGATCTCCTTCGTGGATGCTCACCGGCGGGAAAAAGGGCAGCCCGTGGGAAATGTCGAGCACCTGCCCGGCCTGCAGTTTTTTATTGACGTCAATCATGGCGATCTCATCAGCCAACCCGCTCTGAGCCAAAGAAAAAGCAAAGGTAGCGCCGACATCTCCGGCGCCGACGATGACGACTTTCCGGGATTTCCATTTCCCTGATTGCATGAGGTTGTGTTTTCGGTTCTTCGTTCATTAGAAGTATCTGAGCGCGCCGGAAGTTCACCATAAATAAAAAAAAACCGGCGCCGAAGCGCCGGGGAAAACTTCCGTTAAAAGAAATGGAGAATTGTCATCCTTTGTAGTACTCAAAAAACCAGTTGCCGCTCTGCATTTCGTTGATCAGGCTCGCCCTTCAGCCATTCTGATGGCTTGCAGCCTTCGCCTGATCAACGAAACCGGCAACTTGTTTTTTTGAGTATTTATTCATTCGGGTTCATCATCTTGCCGATGAACAGCACGCTGTTGGACTGATTTTCGCGGATGATGAAAACGAAGGGCCGGTCGGCCATGAAGACCGGGATTTGCGGCACGGAGGTTTCAACGATCACCACCACGGTCACGGCGGCGGCTTCGGTACCCTCTTCATTCACCTCGATAAAGGATTTGTGCAACACCTCGTCGATCATGAGGTCCGCCTCGGCGATATTGGTGAAATCGGCATTCGGCGTAAACGCGATGCTCATGCCCAGGTTGGCAAGGGGCTTGACCAGGCTCTTTTCGTATTCCATCTCGAATTTGGGCATTCCGAAGAACAGCTCGGTATATTCGAAGGACTGCGTCCATTGCTCCCAGTTATCGGTGTTGAGCTGCTGGATGACCTCATCCACGGTGTGGCCCGGGTTGGGCAGCAGGATCGTCATGGAAAAGACGGAGTCGCCGTAGGCCAGGTCGACGGCCTGGAAGGTTTCGTTGGCGAAATAGGGGAAGAAAGTCTGCCCCATGTTCATCATGTCCACCTGCGTGGTGGAACCGTCCTGCAGGCGGAATTCGGTGGCGTAGGTGTCCTCCGGGTCGAACTCATGCAGCCAGGTTCCTTTGAAATAAATGGCATTGATGAGGTACATGACCACATCGGGATCGATCTCTCCGTTGATGACGGATTGGATGAGGTTGTTGGTATTGTCCTTGACCCAGCCGTTGATGATGTCTTTGGCAGCCGGGTCGGCGAAATTCAGGGCGGCCACTTCGCTGTTGTAGAAATCATTGTTGACGGCCAGGAATTCCTGGCGAACGGGGTAACCCTGCCGGTACCAGATGGAATTGGCGAGTTTGAGCTGCACTTCCGGGTCGAGGGTGGGCAGCAGCGTAAGCAGTTGCTGGAAGCCGGCATTGACTTGCTCGAGCGTCAGGCCGTTCTGTTCCAGCGTGGCCATCATGTCCTCTTTCGTCTGCCCTTTGGCGCCGTTGACCGTCATGGACAGGGCGGTGGCTACGCTCGTTGGGGAAATGAAGATATTCTTCTCCGCCTCATCTTTCTGCAGCTCCTGGAACAGTTTAAACCCGAAGGTGTTGTTGGAGCGCGTCAGATCGCAGGCCTCCGGGTTTTCCGTACAGTCAATGGCAGGATGCGGATCGGGATTTTCATTGGCGGAGTTGCTGTCGCACGATATTGTGAAGAGCAGCGGTGCAGCCAGCAGGAAAAAAAGGATAAGCTTTTTCATGGATGTTGTTTTTCTTTGGATGGATAGGAGTTGTACAATTAATGCCTCCTTTTTATTAACGTTTTTTGCACCTGAAAAAACCACTTTCTCCCTTATTTCTTCAACTTGCAGGAGAAAATGGCAAATGCAAAAAAGTGGGTTTTAGCTGTTTTCTGGCCAACATTATTTTCTGAGGATAGGACGCTGCGCAAAGGCCGAACGTTGGGCGGAAATAAAAAAAACGGCCAATTGTTACGGATCCGGTTTTCTAGCGAAAGAACTCCCCTTCGAAGGCCGCGCTGTTGCCCGCGGCATCCGCCACTTCAAGCCGCAACCGGCGCCTGCCGGGCGGCAGATCCTTTTCGAAGGCGTGTTCCAGCACATCATTTTTTTCATCATAGCTGAAAAGCACCCAGCGGCCGTTTATGGTTCCCCGGTATGTCAGCCCCTCTGTTCCGGCTCCCGCCCGGATATTATCGGTTACCCGAAACCTCAATGCGGGCTGGCCGCTCATATCTTCTTCAAAGCCGAGGGGTTCTATGCGGGGGGGCGACTCATCCGTCATGATGCAGTAGTCGCCCAGCTCGCGCACGCGGGCGTGCAACATACCGCCGCGCCATTGGCCGCCGCAGTTGACGATTTCATGCTTGTCGTTGCAATAGGCGATAAAAGCTTTGCCCATCAGTTCCTCCGGTATGGTGCGGGCGGGCCTGATGCCAAGGTGGAAATAGCCGTGCACGGGCGTGCGGTTGTCGTGCAGGTGGTGGACGAGCGAATACAGTGCATCCGATTGCTCCGGCGAGGACTGATAATTGAAGTACACATCCTCGTAGAAGGAGCTGTCCGGAAACCAGGCGGCCATACCTGCCGTTTGGATGATGCTGGCCTGGTCAAAAGGCAGAAAATAGTTGTAAAGGGGGCGGGACATGGTGGGGCGGGGCCTTCGCTTCAGCCAGCAGTCGAGCCTGGCCGTATTGCCGGCCAGGTCGCGGGCCAGGAAAACCAGCCTGGCGGCGCCTCCCGGAGGCAGGGCTACGGCGCCCCTGCCGGGCTGCTGCATGGCGGAGGCATCGCCGGGCATGCGGTAGCAACGATGAAAAAGGCCGGCGCCATCCATCTGAGCGGCGTAATCGATATGGGCATTGAAATAGCCGCCTTCTTCCAGGCCTATGGAGTCCATCCGGAAGCCGCCGGCCAGGGTGTCGTTGACAAAAAGCTGCAGTTCATAGATGCCGTTGAGGTTGTCGGCGCCATCCAGCAGGTCAACGGCTTTCAGGCTGAAGCCGGTAAGGCGCGAATCCGTGTACAGGGTGTCGCCGCCGGCCGGGCGGTAGCGGCCGCTGCGGCTGCGGACGGCAAACTGCCAGGAGTGGAGGGCCGTTCCCTTCTCGTCCAGTTCGTACATGCGCAGCCCCTGAATGGCCGGCGGGCGGTGGTCGGCAACAGGCCGCCCAAAAAGGAGAGGATTGGCCGCCGGGCCGCCGCCACTTTTCCAGAGTTCGAAATGCAGGTGCGGCCCGAAGGATCGCCCCGTCAGGCCGGCATACCCTATTACTTCGCCGGGTTCAACCGGAAACCGGCTGCTTTCCGGCACGAGCACTATTTCGAAGGATTCGCGGGCGTACTGGTAGCTTTTGACGTATTGTTCCACCACCGGAGCGAAGCGGTCCATGTGGGCGTACACGGAGGTATATCCGCCGGGATGGCTTATAAAGAGCGCCCTGCCGTACCCGCCCGCTTTCACCTCAATCCGGGAAATGAAACCCGGCGCCGTTGCCAGGAGGGGCTGGCCCATATAGGCCTTGATATCGATGCCCGTGTGAAAATGGCCGGGCCGCAGTTCGCCGAAAGTGCCGGACAGGCGCAGCGGGCCGTCGGCGGGCGGGCGGAAGCGGCCCTGCAGGCCGGAGGTATCCTGGCGGAAGGAGAAGGAAAGCAGCACGGAAAGCAATAAAACGGCAAGGGCGGGCCGCATGGCGGTTCAATGGTTTTAGGAATCAAAGATAGGAAAAGGGCGTTATTATTCCTCCGCCAGCCACGCGCTCCATTTTCCGGTTGGCGTTTCCTCCAGTTGGTTTTCGCGGAGGTAAGCCAGGAAAGTTTTACGGGGGACGGGCCGGGCGCCCAGGCTGGAGAGGTGGCGGGTTTCCTGCTGGCAATCGATGAGCCTGAAGCCGCGGGCCTGAAGCCGGCGCACCAGGGAGATGAAGCCGAATTTTGAGGCGTTGCTCACTTTGGTGAACATCGATTCGCCGAAAAAGACCCGCCCCAGCGCCAGGCCGTACAGGCCGCCCACCAGCTGCCCATCCTGCCACACTTCCACCGAATGGGCGTAGCCCAGCTCGTGCAGGCGGGCGTAGGCCTGCAGCATTTCCCGGGTAATCCAGGTATGCCGCCTCACCTTGCCGCACATCCGCATGACGGTTTCAAACTGTTGGTCGAACGTCAGCCCGAATTTGCCCTGGTTGAAGTAGGGGCGCATGCTTTTGGCCACTTTGAGCTCCTCCGGAAACAGGACGGCCCGGGGGTCGGGCGACCACCACAGGATGGGTTCTCCGGGCCCGAACCAGGGGAAGATACCCTGGCGGTAGGCCGCCAGCAAGCGCTCCGTTGAGAGGTCGCCGCCAACGGCGAGCACCCCTTCCTTTTCCGCCAGTTCGGGGTTGGGGAAATCGGTATTGTTTTCCGAAAGCCAGAAAATCGGCATTTCAACAGCGGTTAAATAAATCGGGGTGAAGCGGGAGAGCCAACCCGGCCGTTTCCCGCTCCACCCCGAAAGAAAGCGTTCATTGAAACAGTGTTAATTGCCGCCTTCAATCACTGCCGACAAGCCCCGGTCGACCAAAGCGTCCTTCTGGGGCTTCAGCACGTTCATCGGGGCTGTTTTCACGGTGGCTTTCCCCTTGAAATGGATGATGAGGGCCAATTGCTCGGCCTGCTCGCTCGTATGGCCGAGCACCTCCATGAAACACTGGATGACCCAATCGAACGTATTGAAATCGTCGTTGTAAACCACCAGCTGGGCCTGTTCTCCGATATCGGAATCCGAAAGGTCTTCTTCCAAAAGGACTTCTTCGTCCAGTTCCTCCTGGTTCAGGTTATACAATTCGTTCAACATGATACAGGCATTGAAGATTGAAAATATGGCAATTAACTACACAAGGCAAACAACTAATTCAGCCTGCTTAAAGTTTCCCTGACGGCTTCGAAATCAGGCAGGCCGCCTGCGTTATCGAGCACTTCGGCGTAGCGGACGGCGCCCTCTCTGTCAATCACGAAGGCCGAGCGTTTGGAAACGCCTTTCAGGCCGAGCACGAATTCTTCATAATAAGCGCCGTAGGCTTTGGAAACCTCTTTGTTGAAATCAGACAACAGCGGGAAATTCAACTGCTGTTCCGCCTTGAATTTGTCCAGCGTGAAAGGCGAGTCGACCGAAATGGCCAGGACCTGGGCGTTCAGGCCATCGTATTCGCCGATGTTGTCACGCATGGAACACAGCTCGGCTGTGCAAACGCTGGTGAAAGCCATGGGGAAGAAAAGCAGTACCACATTCTGCCCCTTGTAATCTTCCAGCGATATTTCCTTTTTGTCTGAAGAAACCAGGGTAAAGGCCGGCGCCTTGTTACCTACATGTACTGACATACCGATTCAGCGTTTTTTTGTTAGTGATTTGAATAGCGGTTGCCAGATAAACATGAAAGGGAGCTGCTCCGTTCAAGCAGGGCTGATGATTTTTTCCGTTCACAAAGATAGGCTTATTCCGCGATTTTTTTTGCTTTGCAACACAAAACAGAGCGCATGGATCATATCAGGCGTGCCTACCTGGAGTTGCACATTGCTGTTTTCCTTTTTGGCTTCACGGCCATTCTGGGGGATCTCATCCAGCTTTCCGCCCTTATGCTGGTATGGTGGCGGGTATTGCTGACCGCCATGAGCCTCTTGTTGCTGGCCCGGGTGGGAAAGATTTTCCGGGATTTGCCCCGCCGCACCATTCTGCAATACATGGGGGTAGGGGTTCTGGTCGCCTTCCACTGGCTGGCGTTTTACGGCTCCATCAAGCTGTCGAATGCGTCCATTGCCCTGATCTGCATGGCGACCACTTCTTTTTTCACCTCCCTGATCGAGCCGCTGGTCATGCGGCAGCGCGTGCAGTGGTTCGAGATCGTGCTGGGGTTGCTGATCATTCCCGGCATGGCGCTCATAGTCAGCAGCACGGAAGCTTCGATGAACATGGGCATTTTGGCCGGCCTGGTTTCGGCCCTGCTGGCGGCCCTTTTCGCCACGCTGAACAAGCGCCTGATCGGCCGGGCCGACGAAATGAGCATTACCTTTCTGGAGCTGGGCAGCGCCTGGCTGTTCCTGAGCCTTGTGCTTCCGTTTTACATCATCGGCGGCGGCCATCAGCTTCAGTTGATGCCGAAGGGGATGGACTGGGTGTACATCCTCATACTGGCGCTGCTGTGCACCACGCTGGCCTACGTGCTGGCGCTGCGGTCGCTGCGCCACCTCACGGCTTTTGCCTCCAACCTCACGGTCAACCTGGAGCCGGTTTACGGCATAGCCATGGCCTGGCTGCTGTTGAAGGAGAACGAGGAATTGCCCCCTGGCTTTTACTGGGGCGTGCTGATCATCATGGCGGCCGTGTTCAGCTACCCCCTTCTGCGGAGGCGGATGCGGCAGGCGGCAAAAAGAGCGGGCCATAACCCGTCCGGTTATGGCCCGCCAGAAAACGTGGAATAGTATTCTTGACTCTTTATACTTCTTTTGGCGCTTCAGGTTGCGTTTCGCTCTCATTTTTTTGCAGTCCGTTCTGATGCGCTTCTTCGCCGGCATCCGCCAGGCGGGGCCCGATCAGGCGTTCCACATCCGATTTGAGCAGCATTTCCTTTTCCAGCAGGGCGTTTGCCAGTATCTCCAGTTCTTCGCGGCGCTCGGTGAGGAGCGCTTTGGCCCGTTTGTACTGGGCATCCACCATTTTGCGCACTTCCTCGTCGATCAGGGTAGCGGTCTCATCCGAGTAGGGGCGCTGGAACTGGTCCTGCGACAAGGCGTAGAAGGAAACCTGGCCCACCTTTTCGTTCATGCCGAAGACCGTCACCATGCTGTAGGCCATCCGCGTCACCTGGTCGAGGTCGTTCTGGGCGCCTGTGGAAATTTTGCTGAAGACGATGGACTCCGCGGCGCGGCCGCCGAAGGTCATGCACATTCTGTCGAGCAACTGCTCCGTGCGGGTGATGTATTCTTCCTTGGGCAGGTACTGGGCATAGCCCAGCGTGCCGATGCCCCGCGGCACGATGGTCACCTTGACCAGCGGGGAAGCGTGCTCGAGATACCAGCCGCAGATGGCGTGGCCGGCCTCGTGGTAGGCGATGATCTGTTTTTCCTCGGGTGAGATCAGTTTGTTTTTCTTTTCCAGGCCGCCGATCACGCGGTCGAGGGCGTAGTTGAAGTCGTCCATATCGACTGCCTTCTTATTGCGGCGGGCGGCCACGAGGGCGGCTTCGTTGCAGATATTGGCGATGTCGGCGCCGGCGAAACCGGGGGTCATTTCCGCGAGGGTTTCCGGCGTCACATCGGGAGCGATCTTGATATTTTTGAGGTGGACGCTGAAGATGGCTCTGCGCCCCTTGAGGTCGGGGCGGTCGATGCCGATCTGGCGGTCGAAGCGGCCGGGGCGCATCAGGGCGGTGTCGAGCACGTCGGGGCGGTTGGTGGCCGCCATGAGGATGACGCCTTTATCCGTGCTGAAGCCGTCCATTTCCACCAGAAGCTGGTTGAGGGTATTTTCCCGTTCGTCGTTGCCCCCCTGGAAGCTGTTGCGCCCGCGCGCGCGGCCGATGGCGTCGATCTCATCGATGAAAACGATGCAGGGCGCCTTTTCCCGGGCCTGCTTGAAGAGGTCGCGGACGCGGGAAGCGCCCACGCCGACGAACATTTCCACGAAGTCGGAACCGGAAATGGAGAAAAAGGGAACGCCTGCTTCCCCGGCTACGGCTTTGGCCAGCAGCGTTTTGCCTGTGCCCGGAGGGCCCACCAGCAGCACGCCTTTGGGTATCTTGCCGCCCAGAGCGGTGTATTTTTTCGGGTTTTTGAGGAAGTCGACCACTTCCACCACTTCCTCCTTGGCCTCGTCCAGGCCTGCCACATCCTCGAAGGTGATGGTCACGCGGCTGTTCTGGTCGAAGAGGGTGGCTTTGGACTTTCCGATGTTGAAAATCTGGGCTCCCGGGCCGCCGGCGCCTCCGCCGACACGCCGCATGATGAAAATCCAGATGGCCACCACGATCAGTATGGGCAGCACCCAGCCGAGCAGGGGCGCCAGCCAGTTCTGTTTTGTCTCATACACCGGGTTGACCTGTGATTCCGGCGGGATGCCCGCTTCTTCCTGGATTTCCAGCAGCCATTTTTCAAAAGACTCTACCGAACCGATCTCGAGCCAGTAGTGGTAGCGGTTGCTGCCGAAGTTGCTCTGAGCCGCGTCTTTGTAAAATTCCTTTTTTTCACTCAGGGCATCCTTTTTGATGTAAATGAATGCCTGCTTTCCATTGATGACCGCCAGTTTCTCCACCTCCTGGCTGATGATCATTTCCCGCAGTTTATTGCGGTCCACCTGTTCGCGCGCCCCTTCGGACATGCTGTAGAAATTCAACGCCAGCAGGAACAGGGCGATGATGCCGTATATCCAGTAGGAGTTGAATCTGGGAGCGCCAGGCTTGTTGTCCTCTTTTCTATTTTCGTTCTCCATCTAGTGTAATTCTGTTTTAATGGGCCGCAACTGCATTCTGCACAAAAGGCCTTTTTTCGAAACGGCCGGCGCGCCCGCCTTGTTTAAAAAACTCACCCGTTGAAACACACGAGCCGCCAATTCGTTGCCATTAATCGGCCAGGGCCTGCCGCCGGGCTATAAACTGTCATATTCCGTAAAGCGCGCGTCGCTCCACAGGTTTTCCAGCTCGTAAAAAGAGCGGGTTTCCCGGTAAAAGACATGGACTACGGTGGTGAAATAATCAAGGCAGATCCACAGGGCGTTTCGTTCCCCTTCCACGTGGGAAGCCAGCACCCGGACTTCGTTTTTCAGCCTTTTCTGTATATTGTCCGAAATGGCCTTTACCTGCGTATTGGAGTCTCCTTCACAGATGATAAAAAAATCTGTAGGCGAATCTTCCAGGCGGCGAAGATCCAGCTTGACGATATTCTTTCCCTTGATATCCTGGATGCTGTCGATGATCAGATCGTTCAATTCTTCTGTGGTGAGCCTGCGCTGCTGGACTTTTACTTGTGAACTCAAATTGCGTTTTTATTAGTTTTGTGAATGATTGAGCATGTCGTCCCGCCCTTTTTTCACCGGGCCATGAAAGTAAACAAAAAAAATTCAATTGCTTAAGAAAAACACTCTTTTTGTAGGAAAGGTTCTGCTTGAGTTTCCCGCTCTGCCGTCCACCAATCTCTACGCTTCGGACTTGCTATCAAAAAGCAAACCAAGCGAAGGGACTGTCATTTCGGCTGCCCATCAGACGGAGGGCAGAGGACAAATTGGCAGCCGGTGGGAAAGCCAGCCAGGGCAGAACATCACGCTGAGCGTCATTCTTTACCCCCGCTTTCTACCCGTCGCCCGACAGTTCTCCCTCAACCAGGCCGTTGCCCTTTCTGTCCGCGATTTGGTTGCAAGGTACGCCAAAAAGCCGGTTTATGTCAAGTGGCCCAATGACATATACGTGGAGCATCGCAAAGCTGCGGGCATTCTCATTCAGAACACCCTTGGCGGCAGTGGTTTCCAGAGCTCGGTCGTGGGGCTGGGCGTCAACGTCAACCAGGAAGTTTTTCCGCCCGGGCTGCCCAACCCCACCTCCCTTAAACTGGAAACCGGCCTGTCCTACGCACTACCTGAACTGATCGGCGAATTGTGCCAGAGCCTCGAACACAGGTATCTGCAGTTGAAAGAAGGCCAGTTAAAAAGCCTTAATGCTGAATATCTTCAGTTTCTTTATGGCCTGGGGCAATACGCCCTTTTCGAACGCCCCGGCGGGGAACAGTTCCGGGGCCGGATCGCCGGGGTCAACCCGGATGGGCTGCTGCTGGTATCCGGCGCCGAAGGGCGCGAGGAATCCTTTCAACTCAAAGAGATCAGGATGCTTGGGCGGCCGGAGAAAAGTAAGTAGTTTGACACACTTATTGTAACTCATACTGCTTCGGAAATACGGGGCCACAGCATTGTTCCTGGGGCTAGTGCCGACAGCACTAGGGTTATATTGTTGGATTGTTCTATTGTTCTGCTGAATGTGCCCAACTACTTAAAATGTAAAACATAAAATGTAAAAAGGGCCGCAAGGCCGATTGCTAAAAAATCCTTCCCATGAAAGTACACCTTATTACAGTAGGCGACGAGATCCTCATCGGGCAGGTCACAGACACCAATTCCGGCTGGATGGCCCGGCGGCTCAACCTGATCGGCGCGCGCCTGACGGGCATTACGTCGGTGGGCGATGACGAGGCCCATATCCTGTACGCCCTGCAGCAGGCGCTGGGCCAGGCGGACGCTGTACTGATGACCGGCGGCCTCGGCCCCACCAAAGACGACATCACCAAAAAGGCGCTGGCCCGCTTTTTCGGCGTGGAACTGGCCTTCCACCAACCAACGTACGAGCGCATCATACGCTTTTTCGAGCAGTTGGGCCGGCCCACCACCGAAGCCCACCGGCAGCAATGCTACATGCCTGCCAACGCCATCCTGCTGCCCAACAGGATGGGCACCGCCCCCGGCATGTGGTTTGAGCAGCAGGGCAAGGCCATCATCTCCATGCCCGGGGTGCCCTACGAGATGGAGGCCCTGATGGAAGAAGAGGTAATCCCGCGCCTGCAAAAGTACTTCCCCGGGCTGCCCATCGCGCACAGGACGATCCTGACCGCCGGCGAAGGAGAATCGGCTATTGCCGCCCGCCTTGAAAAGCTGGAGGAAAGCCTCCCCGGGCACATCAAACTGGCCTATCTGCCCAACCTGGGCCAGGTGCGGCTGCGCCTCACCGGCAGCGGGCCCGACGAGGCAGCCCTCAGGCTGGAACTCGACCACTACTCGCGCCTGATTCACAAACTGCTGGGCAACATCATATTCGGAAGCGAACAGGAACAGCTGGAAGCCGTGGCCGGCCGGCTGCTCCGCGAGCAGGGGAAAATGCTTGCCACCGCCGAAAGCTGCACCGGCGGATACCTGGCCCACCTCATCACTTCCGTTGCGGGTTCTTCCGATTACTTCAGGGGCAGCATTGTCGCCTACTCCAATGAGGTAAAGATGAAGCAACTGGGCGTCAGCCCGCAAACCCTCGAAATCCATGGGGCTGTTAGCGAAGCCGCCGTCCGGGAAATGGCCGCAGGCGCCATCAGGGCCCTCGGGGCCGATGTGGCCGTCTCCATTTCCGGTATCGCCGGCCCGGGCGGGGGCACGCCTGAAAAACCCGTAGGCACGATCTGGATGGCCGTCGGGGACGGCTCCACCACTTTTGCACGGAGGATACAGGCCGGAAAAAACCGCCTTAAAAACATCGAATACGCCTCGGTGCACGCGCTGAATTTCGTGCGGCAATTCCTGCTCGGGCAGTTGCAGGAAAAAGCCGGGGAACAACCTGCCTGAGCAATTTTGCGCAAGGGTGCACAAGAGGGCGCTATGGAAAGTCCCGGATAGGCCGAACAATAGAATGGCCTGCGCCATTTGTATTAGCAGGAGAATTCAACTAATTTTGCAGTCTGGAAAAGAACAGCCCGGCTTTGTACCGCGGCAGGCGCCAACCAAATGCTAACCAAATTATACAACCAAAGCGAATCCTATGGCTCAAGTCGAACTGATCATGCCCAAAATGGGTGAGAGTATTATGGAAGCCACCATCCTCCGGTGGGCCAAGCAGGTGGGGGATACGGTCGAGGAGGATGAAACCATCCTGGAAATAGCTACCGACAAAGTCGACTCGGAAGTGCCTTCGCCCGTCAGCGGAACGATAAAGGAAATACTCTTTCAGGAAAACGACACCGTCCCGATAGGCAAGGCCATTGCCATTATCGCCACGGAAGGAGAAGTGGCGCAACCCAAAGCCACGCCCAGCGTGCGGGAGGAAAGCCCCGCCCCTGCCTATTCCGGCAACGGCCACCCCAACGGCCAGGAGCCGGCCGGCCAGCCGAAGCAGGAGCCCGTTCCTGCAGTGGCCGAGGCGCCCCGTACGGGTTCCGGCGGCCGCTTTTATTCGCCGCTGGTGCGCACCATCGCTGAGAAAGAACGGATCGGGCCGGAAGAACTGGAGCGCATCGAGGGCTCCGGCATGCACGGCAGGGTCACCAAAAAGGACATCCTGGCCTATGTGGAACACCGCCAGGAGGCGCCACGCCCCAGCCAGCTGCAACCCGAAACCCAGCTGCAGAGCCAGCCCGCTGCACCGGCGCCCCAGCCAGCCTTCAGCACCGGCGACAATGTAGAGATCATCGAGATGGACCGCATGCGCAGGCTGATCGCCGACCACATGGTTAACTCCAAACGCACTTCGCCACACGTCACTTCCTTCGTGGAAGTGGATGTGACCAACATCGTCAAATGGCGCGACAGGGTGAAGCGGGGTTTCGAAGAGCGCTACGGGGAGAAGATCACCTTCACGCCCATCTTCATCGAAGCGGTAGCCAGGGCCATCCGCGATTTCCCCATGATCAACGCCAGTGTGGACGGTACGCGGATCATTCGCAGAAAAGATATCAACATCGGCATGGCCGCTGCGCTGCCGAGCGGCAACCTCATCGTACCTGTCATTCGCAATGCCGGCCACCTGAACCTGCTGGGCCTGGCCCGCAAAGTAAACGACCTGGCCAACCGGGCCCGCAACAATCAACTGAAGCCCGACGAGATACAGGACGGCACCTTCACCCTGACCAACGTAGGCACCTTCGGCAACGTGATGGGCACGCCCATCATCAATCAGCCGCAGGTGGCGATCATGGCCACCGGAGCCATCAGGAAAAAACCGGCCGTTGTGGAAACGGAATACGGCGACCTGATCGCCGTCCGCCACATGATGTTCCTTTCCCTGTCATACGACCACCGGGTGGTCGATGGATTCCTGGGAGGCTCTTTCCTCCGCCGGGTTGGGGATTACCTTGAAAAATTCGATTTCAAGCAGGATATCTGACCGGAGCTCTCAAAACATTGGAGCCGCCCTTGCCGGCGCTCCGGGCAGAGCGGCTTGCCCCTTAAAAATCGGGCGCTATGAGAATAATCATTCTGACATGGATCGCCGTGGCGGCCCTGGCGTCCGCACAGGCCCAGGGCCCCGGCAAACAGGAAGCCAAGGAGTTTTTTGCCCATCAGCACTATGCGGAAGCTTTATCGGCCCTGAACAGCAATCCTGCCCTGGTGAAATCCGACCCGGAAGCCCGCTTCCTGCTGGCTGTGTGCCATTACCAGCTCAACCAGCTCGCCGAGGCGGAGGCGGCCCTGCTGAACCTGATCAAATCGGAAAAATCGCCTTATCCCGAATGCTGGCTGTACCTGGGCAAGATATACCATGCCATGCACCAGTTTGGCAAGGCTGCTGATCATTACAAGGATTACCTGCGCCGCGCCCGGCCCAGCCACCCCAACCGGCAGATGGTGTGGGACGAAACCCGCCGCTGCGCCAACGGCATGGAATGGCAATACCGCCAGGCCGAAGTAGCCGTGGAGAATATGGGGCGGGCAGTAAATACGGAATACGACGAGTTTGCCCCTATCCTGAGCCCAAACTTCAGCAGCAAGCTTTACTTCTCTTCGATCAGGCCCGGCAACATCGGCGGCAGCCGCAACAGCAGCGGCTTCCCCGACAACCGGCTGGGGCATCACTCCAGCGATATGTTCTCCTGCGAAGCCCCCGGGGGCAGCAACTGGGGCAATGTAAAGGCCATGCACCACCTGCTGAACAGCCCTCAGCACGAGGTTTTACTGGATTTCAACGCGGATGGGTCGGCCCTTTACTATTTCAAGGGCGCTACGCCTGAAACGGGGCAGATTTTCGTCGATACCTTCCGGAAAATGGAAGAGCGCTCGCTGAGCACCAACCCTTTCCTTGGGCCTCTGAGCCCGGCGATAGGAGACGGCGCTCCTTTTTTTGCCAATGACACCCTCCTCTATTTTGCCAGCCGCCGCCCGGGCGGTTTCGGAGGGCTCGACCTGTACACCAGCACTTTTTCCAATGGGAAATGGACGGCGCCTGAAAACCTTGGCCCGGTTATCAACACGCCATACGATGAAACCACGCCTTTCCTGGCGCGCGACGGACGAACGCTCTATTTCAGTTCCAACCACCCACACCGCAGCCTTGGAGGCCTGGACGTGCTCAAGGCCGTTTACAATGCCGGGGCAAAGCGGTGGACGGAGCCCGAAAACCTGGGGCTGCCGGTTAATTCCGCCGCCGATGACGCCTATTTCCGGATAGGCAAAGATGGCTTTACCGGCTACTTTTCTTCCTCCCGCAAGGATGGGTATGGCCAGCGCGACCTCTACCTGGCCTATTTCCAGAACTACCTGCCTGAGATGGAACTGCCGGCTGACTTTCAGCCTTCTTCCCAAACCCGGCCGCTCATAAAGGTCGAGGAGAACATAACCAGGCCGCAGAAAGACCTGGCCACGGAACCGGCTGCCCCTGCCGTCGAATCCACGCCGGCCCACCCTGCACCGGCCAGCGCCTTTGCACCCATTTACTTTGGGCAGGAGAAGGACGGGCTTTCCGAAAATGACAAAATTCAACTCGGGCGGATTGCCGAAACCATGAAGGCTTTCCCGGGGCTCCAACTGGCCATAACCGCCTTTTGCACCGAGCCGCTACCCCTGTCTGCACGCCTGTTCAACGGCATCAAAAAGGCGCAACTGGCGGCGGATTTCCTGATCCGGCAGGGCGTTGGGGAAGGCGCCATTTCCATACGCTCCGGCGATGCGGGCGGCGCCAGGCTCCGGAGCGGCGCCTACGCCCTGGAATTCTCCTTCCTCAAGCCCGAGGGTTTCCCTCCCGAGACGATCCTTCCGGATCTGGAAACGGGCTTTGCCCCTGCCATTCCCGGCCATTCTTCCCACCGCAAGCTGTTATACAAAGTACAGGTCTCCTCCCTTTCGGGGCCCTTCAAAGGCCCGCTGATTGAGCGACACCCTGATGCCATGGTTGAAAAAAGCCCCGGCCTGGCCTTATATCGCTACACCCTGGGCGCATTCTCCTCTTTTTCCCAAGCGGAGGCCTTCCGTCAGGAGCTGGCCCGTGCAGGGCAGAAAAGCGCTTTCGTTGCGCCCTACATCTGCGGCGTGCGCGCCGACCGGGCCCTGGCCCGCAAATACCTGTCCGAATTCCCCGACCTGCGGAATTTCGCCAACTGAAAATGGCGCATTTTATCGGTTAACGCTGTTTTTTAACCTTACTAAATAATTGTCCTAAAATCATTTTCATGAAAACCAACATTGATTTCCTGCGCGAAAGCCTGAAGAACCTCAAAACGGTAGGAACGGTAACGCGCAGCTCCAGGTATTTGTGCCAGGGCGCCATTAAACACGTGGATTTCCAGAAGGCGCGCGTGATCATCGAGCTGGGCGCGGGCGACGGCGTGATCACCAAACACATTCTCCGGAACATGCGCCCCGACGCAAAACTGCTCGCCTTCGAAGTAAACCCCAAATTCTGCGAAAGCCTCCGGGAAATAAACGACCCCAGGCTGACCGTCGCCCAGGATTCCGCAGAAAAGCTCAAGGATTATATGGCTTCCATCGGGGCGGAGCAAGCAGATTACGTCATCTCCGCCATTCCTTTTGTCGCACTGCCCAAAGAGGCAGGGCACACCATCGTGCAGGCCTGTTACGACAACCTCCGGAGCAGCGGCCTGTACATCCAGGTGCACTATTCGCTGCTGGCCAAAAAACTGTATGAATCCGTTTTCGGCAATGTGGATATCAATTTCATACCTCTCAACATGCCGCCGGCATTTGTGCTGGTGAGCGAAAAAAACTGACGGGAAGCGCCTGCCCGGAGCTGGTAAATTCTGAAAATAAAAATAAAAAAGGGCTCGGGAGATAAAGCTCTGAAAGACAACTCCTATCTTCCGGGGTTAATATTGCCTGCTATCATCAACCAGCTAGCCAAACACAGGATTAGCGCTAATCTACTTCTATTATGACAGCTCAAAGCACTGCCACTATCCGCTTTGCCAAAGGAGCCGGCGGCGATTTTTACCACACCCTGAGGGCCCGGGTGTCGGCCTATTTCGAAGAAAACAATATTTCCCGGCACGCCAATTTCCAGATGGCTGTGAAGACGGTATTTATGATCAGCCTTTATTTCGTGCCTTTCATCATCAGCCTCACCATAGTGGAAAGCCAGGCTGTTTTTTTTGCGCTGTGGCTGCTGATGGGCATCGGCGTGGCCGGCATCGGCCTGTCGGTCATGCACGACGCCAACCACGGGGCCTATTCCGGCAATAAAACGGTGAACACCCTGCTGGGCTACCTCCTGAATGTAGTAGGAGGCTGCGCCGCCTACTGGAAAGTCCAGCACAACGTGCTGCACCACACTTATACCAATATCCAGGGGCTGGATGACGACATCAGCCGGGTGAAGATACTCCGCTTCTCTCCGCATGCCAACAAGATGAAGATACACCGGTATCAGCACTACTATGCCTGGCTGCTTTATGGGCTGATGACGCTGTCGTGGGTGACGACCAAGGAATTTGCGCAGTTGTTCGAATTCCGGGACAGGGGCCTGTTGCCGGGCAAAAACGGCTTTCGCAACATGCTGCTGGAGGTGCTGTTCACCAAGGTGCTGTACTATGCATACGTGCTGGTGTTGCCCATGCTTATTCTGCCGTTTTCGCCCTGGTTCATCCTGCTCAGCTTCCTGAGCATGCACTTCGTGGCGGGGCTGATCCTCAGCCTGGTTTTCCAGCCCGCCCACGTGCTGCTGGAAAACGATTTCCCACTGCCGAATGAAGAAGGCCGGATGGAAAACAACTGGGCGATCCACCAGTTGCTGACGACCTCCGACTTCGGGCAGGACAACAAGCTGCTCTCCTGGTTTGTGGGTGGACTGAATTTCCAGATCGAACACCACCTCTTTCCCAAGGTGTGCCACGTGCATTACAAGGCGCTTTCCGGCATCGTCCGCCAGACGGCTGAGGAGTTCCATCTGCCCTACCACACCGAAAAGACCTGGGGAGCGGCCATACGGAGCCACTGGCGCATGCTGCGGGAACTGGCGCAAGTTTGATGGAATAGCCAGTAAACGATCCCCTCCGGTTGTTGTTAGATTTGAAAAAGAGAACTTATGCGCCCTTTTTCCCTGCCTGCCCTGATGGCAAGCCTGTTCCTGTTCGCCTGCGGCAAGGTCAACCCTCCTGTGCAGGTGTTCAGGCCATCCAACCTGCCTTTGGAGAAGATCAAGCTGCCCGATGGTTTCCACATCGACATTTTTGCGGAAGGCCTCAAAGACGCCCGGTCCATGGCCCTGTCTCCTGATGGAACCCTTTTTGTCGGCACCCGGGGTGAAGGCAAGGTGTACGCCCTGAAAGACACCGACGGCGATTTCCGCGCCGACCAGGTATTCACTCTGGCCAAAGGCCTGAATATGCCCAACGGAGTAGCATTCCGCGACGGCGCCCTCTACGTGGCGGAAGTCAGCCGCATCCTCAGATACGACAATATCGAAGCCAGCCTGGCCAACCCGCCGGCCCCGGCCGTCGTTTACGATCAATACCCTGCCGAAACCCACCACGGCTGGAAGTTCATCGGCTTCGGCCCCGACGGCAAGCTGTACGTCCCGGTGGGCGCCCCCTGCAATATCTGCGAATCGGAGCGCGAAGTATTCGCCTCCCTCACCCGCCTCAATGCCGACGGCACGGGCATGGAAGTCGTGCAGCACGGCATTCGCAATACGGTGGGATTCACCTGGCATCCCGAAAGCGGAGAGCTTTGGTTTACCGACAACGGCCGCGACTGGCTGGGCGACGATGAGCCCGGCTGCGAACTCAACCGCGCTGCGCAGGACGGCATGCACTTCGGCTATCCCTACTGCCACCAGGGCAACCTGCCCGACCCGGAGTTTGGCAGCAAGCGCTCCTGCGATGAATTCACCCCGCCTGTACAGGTGCTGGGCCCGCACGTGGCCCCGCTGGGGGTGGAATTCTATACATCCAGCCAGTTTCCGGCTGCCTACCGGGGCCACATCTTCATCGCCGAGCACGGTTCCTGGAACCGGAGGCAAAAGATCGGCTACCGGCTCAGTATGGTAAAACTGGAGGGCAATTCGGCCGTGAGCTACGAGCCATTCGCCGAAGGCTGGCTCGAAAATGGCGACGTCTGGGGCCGGCCAGTCGACCTGGAATTCCTGCCCGACGGCTCCATGCTGGTTTCGGATGATTTTGCTGACGCGATCTACCGGATTTACTATAAAAAGTAGCCCGGAGCAAGCCAGCCGGGCAAGCCCTTTTACTTTTTCCGCTCCGGAGGAAGCAGGTGCAGCAGCCGCTGCAGGCTGGCCTGGTTTTCTTCCAGTTCTATGGCCCTTAGTATATCTTCCTTTTCCCGGGAAGTGATGTGGAAAGAAATGGAAGCCTCCAGCTTGTTGGCTTCCGAGGGGCGATAGAGGAAGCGGACGACGTGGAACATGTCTTTTCCCAGCAAATCGAACATAAACCCGAGGCTGTTGTCGTGTTCGAATTCCTGGATGACCAATACTTTGCCGGCGATGCCCAGAGGGTTAAAGATGGATTCGATGATCCCCTGCCCCCCGCTGGGCGTAATCCTTTCGATCTTTTCCGAGCTGCTTATTTGTACAAGGACGACCCCGCTGGTATTTTCCAGTATCCAGTCGCGGAATACCTGGATAAAACGGGTAGCGGACAGGATGCCGTAATTGTCCAGGAAGCCGGCGTCCATGACCTCTACCTGCGGGTTGCTGGGCAGGTGGACGTTAGGCAGGATGTAGGGGTAGGTCGCATTCATGCGCAGGGCCGTCAGGAAGCGCAGGCTGTCGGCCTTTTGGGCGTGGAACATCCAGCCGAAATCAACGGCATCCACTTCCACCTGCCGGGGTATATCGCGGGCGACGGGCGCCACCATCATATAGGAAACGCCCTGTGGGGAGATGATCAGCCTGCGGGCATCGTTGACGATGGAAGGGGTCAGGAACAGCATAGGCGCCCGCGCTTCCCGTTCGGCCTGCCGGTAATCCCCGATGGTTTTGTCGAGGATGAAGCCTGTATTTTCGTTCAGCTGCCGCTCGAAAATGTATCCACGGTCTTTCTGGTAGCGAAATCCCGCCGTTTCAAAAGTCGTCCACGGCAGAAAAAGGTCGTTGGAGATGATGGTGAAAGCGACTGAATTGAGCAGGTCTGTGGCGATGTTGTCGATATACTGCCTGCTGTACAGCCCGATGGCAGGGTCGTCCTGTTTCCGGAGGTACAATTCGCGGAGGTAGGCCATGCCCAGCATACCGCCCGAAGCCCCTGTGATCAGTAAGGAATGGCCCAGCAGGCGCCCATCCAGGAGTTTATCGGCCGTTTGAACCACCTGTATTGTCCAGGTTGCCGATTTCAGGCCGCCGCCGCTCACGCAAAGGATCACCATTTTGGGTTTGCGCCCCGGGGGATGGCTTACGCGCTGCCGCCATTTTTCCAGGATTTCAATCGTGCCGGCCTTATCTTTTTCGATGATGTCCGATTCACAGATGCCCTGGAGCCTTTCGACCGTGTATTCAGCGGGTGCTGTCTCATAATCAAGCCCGTAGGCCCGGTTGGGGTGGTTAAAGTTGTCGAAGCGGGTCAGGTAGTTCGCCCCCACCAGCAGCAGGAAAATAACCGCCACACGCCATTCATTGAACCAGTAAGTCAGCGCGCCGATAATGGCCGTCAGGACGCTGGCCAGGATGAACAGGCTGGCGCCTGCCGGGATCCGGAAGGCAGGGTAGTCGATCAGGTATCCCAGCATCAGCAGCAACAGCATGCTCAGCAATTGCATGATCAGTGCATTGAGGTGGTTTTGTTTAAATATCCCCATGAGCAGGCGCGAGTCGTAATGCGCCACACTACGGACCAGCCTGAGCTGGAGCGATTCTGAAAGGTAGGCCGAAACCTTCCACCGCGCCGTATCCAGCTTGATATACTCCAGGTCGACGTGGCGCCGCCCCGGGGGGATGGCCCGGGACGGAGCAGGCGGCGGTTTCTTTCCGTCCTGGCCATAATATGAAATATCGCGGTTGGCCGCCTGAAAATACAGCGCATACAGGAATACCAGGGCGAATATCCCTGCTATCAGGCCCAGGGCATTGACCAGGATGGCGCTCCATTGCAGCCCCTCGTAATAATGTTGAAAATGGATGACGGCGCCCAGGTAGAAACCGAAGAAAGCCAGCGGCAGCAGCAGGTTGTTGATTACAAATTTGGTGAAAGGCCGGGCCAGGGAAGCCAGAAAGGGGAAATAGTGTGCGCTGAGCAGGTAGGCCGTCAGGTTCCAGCTCATAAAAAAGCTGCCCAGGGCCAGCCCCAGGAGGAAAAAGCTCCAGAAATTGACCTGCCCCAGGTATTCCGGGTCGAGGAAGAGATACTGCAGGCCCAGCTTGCGCCCCAGCGAACCGGAGAGGAACAAGGCGAATACGGCCCACATGGCGATCAGCAGGTGGTTGCTGCGCAGGTGCAGAATGAGCAACTGCAGGGGAAAAGCGTAATACAGGTTCCTCCATTTCGCCATGGCGCTGCCGGGCTTTTATGCGCATTAAAGCTATAATCAAAAGCGGTATTTTGCGTTATTATTGGCGTATCAATATTCAGGCATGGCTAAAATTGCTCTTACCATCCGGAGGCCGGCGGCAGCGCGGCTGTTTTTCCCTTTCGCCCTGGCAATGCTGTTCGTTTCCTTCACTGCCTGCCGGCAAAAAGTACCGGTCGAAGCGGTAGAAGCGAAGGACAGCTACGGCTACACCGAAAAATACGAGCGGCGGAAGGAGGACTTTGCCAAACAGGGCCTGTACCAGCGGTTTAACGAAGCGGGCCAAAAAGTCGAAGAGGCTACCTATGAGAACGACACGCTCAACGGCCTGCGCATCCTCTACTACGACAACGGCGACACCCAGGTTGTGGAGGCCTACCGCATGGGCCATTTCGAAGGCCCTTTCCGATCTTTCTACGAAAACGGCAGGCTGAATGTGGAAGGCCAGTATGAGGCCGATGTCATGTTCGGCCCCTGGAAAGCGTACTACCCTACCGGCGAGTTGAAGGAAGTCGTTACCTTTGCCGACAACGAAGAAAACGGCCCTTTCGAGGAGTTCTGGAAAAACGGCAACAAAAAAGCCGAAGGCACTTACCGCAACGGCGATAACGAACACGGCCTGCTGAAGCTGTTCAACGAAGCCGGCGAACTGATCCGCACCATGAACTGCGAAAACGGCGTCTGCCGCACGATATGGAAGGCGGATGGCGTTGTTGACAGCACCTCCGCAGGCAACGAACAGTAAAGGCGGGCGGGCGGAGCCCTGGAAGCCAGGCCCGACAATATAACAATGAAGGTGCTCCGGCCCCGGGGGCTTTCCGGAGAAGCCTCAACAATAAAGCCATATAACCACATGCAAAGACCACTACTCGCTCTATTCCTGTTCATCCTTCTGTCTTCGGGCCTGCAGGCCCAGATCGGGGGCATCAACACCTATGAGTTTCTCAACCTTTCCCCTTCGGCGCGGGTATCCGCGCTGGGCGGTGCGCAGATCGCAGTGCGCGACGATGACGCCAACCTGGCCTTTGGCAACCCGGCCATACTGAACAGCCTGATGCACCAGCAACTGGCTTTCAACCACAGTTTTCACGTAGCGGGAATCAGCCACGGCTACGCCGCTTATGCGCATCATTTCGGCAAGGCGGGCATTACCGGCCATGCCGGAGTACAGTATGTCAGTTACGGTTCTTTCGACCAAACCGACGAGTTCGGGCAGGTGAACGGCTCCTTCAAAGCAGCCGAGTACGCCATTACAGCCGGTGCGGCGCGGGAGTTCTACGGCCGGCTGGCACTGGGCGCCAACCTGAAGTTCATCACCTCCCAACTGGAGGCCTATAATTCCCTCGGCATGGCGGCCGACCTGGCCGGGGTGTACTTCGATACGGCGCGCAATTTCACCGCCGCCGTCGTTTTCCGCAACATAGGCACGCAACTCACCACCTACGAAGAGGGCAATACAGAACCCATCCCCTTCGAAATACAGGTAGGCCTCTCCAAGCGGCTGCGCCATCTGCCCTTCCGTTTTTCCATTATCTACCGCCACTTCAACCGCTGGAATATTCTGTACGACGACCCCAATGCCGAGCCGTCCACGCTTTTCTTCGGCGAGGTGGATACCGAGCGGAGCAAAACCAGTATCTGGCTGGACAATTTTTTCCGCCATTTCGTCTTCAGTGGCGAATTCCTTTTCGGCAAGCGCGAGAACTTCCGCCTGCGCGCCGGCTACAACCACTTCATGCGCAGGGAACTATCGGTGGAAAACTTTGGAAGCCTGGCGGGTTTCTCCCTGGGCGGCGGCATCAAAGTCAACCGCTTCCGGATCGATTACGGCCATACGGCCTTCCACCTGGGAGGAGGCCTGAACCACTTCAGCATCTCGACAAACCTGCAGGAGTTTAAAAGGTAGCTTCATTCTTCAAAATACACTTTTTCCTTTCTGCCGTTGAATCGTTGGCGCATCCTATTTGTTAATTGGTAAAGGGGGTTTTTATTCTTTCCTGTTTTGAGAATAAAAAATCCGTCGCCATGTATGAAACCCATTTGCGCGAGGCGGTTTTGCACGAAGCCAGTTTGTGCGAACCGATGGACAACATGGCCGTCAGGTGTACGGCCTGCAAGCTTCGCTGTGTAATCAAAAACGGGCAGGCCGGGGTTTGTGGGGTACGGGAGAATAAGGATGGCAAGTTGTACCTGCTCGTCTATGGCCGCGCCTCGGCCGTCAACGTGGACCCCATCGAGAAAAAGCCCCTGTACCATTTCCTGCCGGGCAGCGAGATATTTTCCCTGGGCACCATCGGCTGCAATTTCGGCTGCGCCTTCTGCCAGAACTGGGACCTCTCTCAGGTAGCCCGCAACCTCCGGGAGAGGCTGATGCGGGAAAAAAAGAACGCGTTTATCGAAATGGAAGTCACCAGGTATGGGTATAAACTCCTTCCTGAGGATATCGTCAAAATCTGTGTAGGAAAGCATATCCCCTCCATCGCCTATACCTACAACGAACCTGCCATTTTCTTCGAATACCTGTACGATACGGCCATGCTGGCCAGCCAGTACAACATCCGGAATGTCTTTGTAAGCAATGGATACGAATCGGAAGAGGCGCTGGACGCCATGGGTTCAAACCTCCACGCGATGAACATCGACCTGAAGGCCTTCCGGGACGAATTCTACAAAAAACTGTGCAAGGCGCGGCTTCGGCCCGTACTCGACACCATACAGGAGGTATATAAGCGGGGCATCTGGCTGGAGGTGACCACCCTCGTCATTCCCGGCCTGAACGATTCGGATGGGGAGCTGAAAGACATTGCCGCCTTCATCGCTTCCATCGATGAGAACATTCCGTGGCACATTTCTGCCTTTTACCCCGCTTACAAGATGACGGACGTGCCGCCGACCAGCCGTTCGGCGCTGGAAAGGGCTTATGACATCGGCCGGGCGGCAGGCCTCCATTTCGTTTATGTGGGCAACGTCCGGGATTTGAAACGGTCGGCCACCTACTGCCCCAAATGCCTGAGCCCGCTGATCCGGCGGGACGGATTCCATTCGAGTATCGAACCGGCTTTCCGCAAGGCTGCCTGCACCAATTGCGAAACCAAAATACCTGGAATATGGGAGTAAGAACCAGAGAACCCGCAGTATCCGGCCAATTCTACCCATCGGAGCGAAAGCACCTGGCCGAAACGGTGAAGCATTTGCTGCAGGAGGCGCCATTTCGCAAGGCAGAGGCAACGCCGAAAGGCCTGATCGTCCCGCATGCCGGCTACATCTACTCCGGCGAAGTCGCCGCCTATGGATTTTCCCTGCTGGAAGATTCCGGCAAAAAATGGAAAAGGGTAGTGGCCATTGGCCCGGCCCACACTGCCATGATCCACGAACTGGCGGCCGACACCAGCGATTTCTGGAAAACGCCGCTGGGCAAAGTGAAAGTCCAGCGCAATGGTTTTCCCGAACTGAGCGCAGCCCACCGCAGTGAACATTGCCTGGAGGTGGAACTTCCCTTCCTGCAGTACCTCCTGGGCGATTTCGAATGGGTGCCGCTCGTAGCGGGCCATATCGACCCCAAAGCCTGGGCCGAGGCCGTAATGGAAAAGCTGGATGACGACACCCTCCTGCTCATCAGTTCCGACCTGAGCCACTACTATGATTACAACCGGGCCAACCTGCTCGACCACCGGACCATCGCCGCCATCGAAGCGCTCGATTACGAAGAGATGGAAAACATCGGCATCGCCTGTGGCAAAGCCCCAATACTGATCGCACTGCGCATCGCCAGGGAAAAAGGCTGGCAATGCCGCCTGCTGAAATACCTCAACTCGGGAGACATCACCGGCGACCATAGCAGCGTAGTAGGCTATGCCAGTTTCGTGTTCTATTGATTAACTTTGAGGGTAAACTAATTCGGGGTTTTAATGCTGCCTGGAGGGGAAGCCGGGCCGTAAAGGCAGGTTGTTGCGAGCAGGGGATGAGGTGGAAGTTAGGTGCGCAGCGCGGGAGCCTGCATCCTGTGCCAATATCCCTTCTGAAAATGCGCCCAAACAAACATCTGCCCTATGGATATTATCCTTAAAGTAGTTAAAAGCCGCAGGAAACTGCGGGCTTTCATTCACCTGCCTTCCCGGATACACGCTCAAAATCCAAACTGGCTCCCCCCGCTTTACATGGATGAATGGGCCTATTATGACCCGAGGAAAAACAAAGCTTTTTCCTACTGCGATACGATACTCCTGCTGGCCTATCGAAATGGGAAAGCCGTGGGCAGGATAATGGGCATTATCAACCACCGGTATAACGGCCTGCACAGAGAAAAAACCGTCCGCTTCGAACACCTGGACTGTTATGAAAATGAGGCCGTGGCCCATGCCTTGCTGGGTGCGGTCGAGCGATGGGGCCGGGAGAGAGGCATGGAAGAGATCGTCGGCCCTTTCGGGTTCTCGGAAAAAGACCCGGAAGGCCTGCTGATCGAAGGATTTGACAAACAACCGATACTGGTCACGGCCTGCAACTTTCCTTACCTGCCTCGCTTTGTGGAAAACGCGGGTTATGAGAAAAAGCTGGACTGCCTGGATTTCCTGATAGATATCCAGGGCGGCGTTCCGGATATCTATCCCAGGGCATACGAGCGGATACAGCGGAGCAACCACTTCAAACTGCTGGAATTCCGCAAGTCCAGAGAACTGAAACCGTACATTGCGGGTGTATTCCAGTTGGTTAACAGAACCTATAAAGACATTTATGGCTTTTTGCCACTGGATGAAGACGAAATTCGGGAAACGGCCAGGCGTTATCTTCCACTGCTGAACCCCCGCTTTGTGAAGATCATCCTGGATCCGGAAAGCCAGCCCGCGGCCTTTATCGTCGGCATGCCCAATATGACAAAAGGCATTCAGCGCGCCGGCGGCCGGCTTTTCCCCTTTGGCATCTTCCACATACTCAGGGCGGCCAGGTCCAGCCGTCAGTTGGACCTGATGCTGGGCGCCATCGACGAGCGTTACCGGGGCCGCGGCCTGGATGTGCTGATGGGCTGGGCGCTGATCAAAAGCGCCCGGGAAGCCGGCATTCAGGCTTTCGAAACCCATCTGGTGCTGGAAACCAACTCCCGCATGCTGGCGGAATATGAACGGATGGGCGCCAGCTTGCACAAGCGCTTTCGCATATATCGGAAAAAGCTGGATTGACGGGCAAATTACCGGCCTGCCGGTATAAAGAGGGCAGCGGAGCATGGGTTGCTCGATTTTTCACAAATTCCTTAGTATCTTGCCTGTCCAAACAACCATACTATGTATTCCGTTGCGATCATTGATGACCAGGCCAGCTCGCGGAAGGTGCTCAAGAACCTGCTGGCGCAACTTTGCCCCGACGTAGAAGTGGTCGGGGAAGCCGACGGTGTGGCAACCGGCGTATCACTCATACGGGCAAAACGCCCGGACGCCATTTTCCTGGATATCCAGATGGAAGACGGGATGGGTTTCGACCTGATCAAGTTCTTTCCCTCTCCTGAGTTCAGCATCATCTTCACCTCAGGTTACAACAACTACGCCACTGAGGCCTTTCGGGTAAACGCCATCGATTACCTGCTCAAGCCGATCAACCCGGAAGACCTGGTGAAGGCAGTGGAGAAACTCAACTACCGGGACTCGGAGTGGAACCACCGCCTGGCCAGCCTGGTTGAAAACCTGCGCCCGAAGGAAGAGCAAAAGCTTCGCCTGCCAACCACCAAAGGCTGGACCTTCTGGCGCCCCGAGGACATCGTCCGGCTGGAAGCCAGCGACAGCATGACCTTTTTCTACAACAACAAGGGGGAACGCATCCTTGTGGCCAAAAACATCAGCGCCAACCAGGATTTACTGCCCCCTGCCCGCTTTTTCCGCTGCCACAAATCCCACATCGTCAACCGCGACTACATCAAGGAAGTCTTGCGCGAGGACGGGGGGTCGGCCATGCTGGAAGATGGGTTTGTCATTCCCATTTCCCGGCGCCGTATGGCAAACTTCCTGGAATGGCTCCGGGGCAATTCCTGATCAACGGCGGTGCGCCGCAGGCCGGCTTCAGTTTTTTCTGAACTTCTTGATCGCCTTTACGATGATGGGCGGCAGCAGGTCATTGGCAAGGTTGACCATGCTGTTGAAAGCCGTCATCCGGGCGCTGTCCTGCCCTTTACGTGCGGCGAAAGTGGTCGTGATCCGGTTGCGGTTTGCTTCGCTGACATCGCTGGCGGGGCGGCCGTTGGTGTAGTAATACAAAGCCAGCGATTTGCGGCTTCGATCCGGCGGGCAGGTGAGCGGGTCGGGATGGCCATGCCAGGAATAATCGGTAGTTGAAAAAATGGCCATGCGGTTGAACAGCGGGGCGATACGGGTGACGCAGCAGCTCATGTCCCGCTCCCAGAGCTCAAAGTGGCCGCCGTATTCTTCCTTCCAGTCTTCATTCAGGTAAACCAGCACATTGACGCGGCGGTCGAGGCCCATGGCTTTATGTTTGTGGAAATCGACGTGCACTTTCAGGAAGCCGCCGGCCTTGATCTGGTGGCAGCCGCCGCCTTCGAAGTATGGGTCGGGGATGAGCGTTTCCTTTATGCCGGTGAGGTTCTGCAGAAACTCCAGGAAGGGCTGCGAATTGAGGAAGTGCATGAACTCCCGCGTGAGGGGGCCGAATTTGTACTCCCCCTTGGACGCGTATTTCGCTTCGTTGGGGTTGGCGTAGAACACCTCATCCTTGCCTTCCCTGCCCAGCTCGGGAAATTCGGCCAGCACCTTTCGGAGGGCATCGGCATTGAAGAAGTTGTCGAAGTAGATGCTGGGGAAGGGCCGGGCATTGGCGTAGGAATCGGCGTTCTTCGCCCCCAGTTCGACGAGTTCGGGGATGGAAATATCGAGAAACTGCATTTGACTCGAATGGTTTTTTGAAAAGCTGATTAAAGACGAAGATGCAAATTTGAGGATTTTTTCGGAATCCCCGGCGCCATTGAAACCTTCAATCCGGATCCACCTGAAGGATAAAACCGCTGCCGTGTACATTCACGATCTGCACGCGTTCATCTTCGGCCAGGTATTTGCGGAGTTTTGAAATAAAGACATCCATGCTCTTGCGGGTGAAAAAATCGCTTTTGCCCCAGATGGCCTGAAGCATTTTCCCGCGGGGGGCCAATTCGCCGATATGCTGGCAAAGGAAAAACAGGACGTCGGCCTCTTTTTTAGTCAGTAACTGCACCTTTTCGCCCAGGATCAGCTGCTGATTTCTGGGGTCGAAGCGGTACCGTCCGACCTCCAACAGGCCGGAAGGGGCCGCAGAGCCGCCGGGAGCCGCCCGCTTCAGTACGGCATGAATCCTGGCCAGCAGTTCTTCTTCGTCAACCGGTTTTTTGACATAGTCGTCCGCTCCGAGGTTGAAGCCTTTCAGCACATCCACTTTCAGCGAGCGGGCCGTGAGGAAGATCAGGGGCATGGCCGGGTCGGCAGCTTTGATCCTTTCGGCCAGCGCATAACCGTCCATACCGGGCATCATGATATCGAGTATGCACAGGTGGAATGGCTGGTTTTCAAAAACTTCCAGCCCCTGGCGCCCGTCGGTGGCCCAGGCCACTTCGAAGCCCTTCATGCTGAGGTATTCCTTCAGAACATACCCCAGGCGTTCGTTGTCTTCCACCAGAAGTATCCGGGTCTTCATAGCCTTTATTCTATTGAAGGTATGGTGATAATAAAGGTGCTTCCCTTTCCGGGGCTACTCTCTACCCTGGCCTGGCCGTTGTGCAGTCGGGCGGCCTGCCTGACGTAACTAAGCCCCAGCCCGTAGCCTTGGGTTTCAGGGAGGCTGCCAGCCGGCGCCCGGTAAAATTTGCGGAATATCTTTTTCCGGTGTTCCCTGGCAATCCCCCTGCCGTTGTCCTTCACCGCGATGCACAACCTGCCCTTAAGGTTGTAGGTGCGCAGTTCGATCTCGGCGGGTTCGGGGCTGAATTTCAGGGCGTTGTCGAGCAGGTTTTGCACCGCATTGCCCAGATGGATGGCGTCAATCATGGCCATGGGCTGCTCTGCCTCCGGGAGATAGCGGAAGCGCCCGTTTTGCTGCTCCGCCTGAGCCCGGAAATTTTCGGCGATACTATCCAGCACCGGGTGCACATCCTGTCGTTTCAGTTCCATGACATGCCGGCCGCTTTCCATGGAAGCCAGCTCCAGCACTTTTTCGATATGCCTTTTCAGGAGTTCATTTTCCTCCCGGATGATTTCCAGATACTTGAAATCCCTTTCCGAAGCACAATTCTCCTGGAGCATCTTCGCAGTCATGCCGATGGTAAAAACCGGGGTTTTAAGCTCGTGGGTGAGGTTATTGATAAAATCGTTTTTGACCTCATCCAGCAAACTTTGCTGCCGAAGCAGATACAGCAGCCACAGGAAGCAAATGGCTACCAGCCCGAAAAAAGCCACGCACAGTATGATCAGCACATGAAGCTGCCCCAGAAGGTAGCTGAGCAGGTTCCGGGCTTTCACCTCCATATACAGGGTGCATTGGCAGTGGTCGGCGATAAAACCGCTTACAGCCCCCCGGTAATCTACGAAACCGCTGCCGGCTTCATAGTTTTCGGATTGCAGATACACCTTTTTTCCCTGCACGTCGGTGAGGGCGAAGCCGAATTCCACATCGAGGCCCTGGCTCAGCATCCTGTCTTTCAGATAGTCGCGGAAATAACTGCGCCCGGCCTCTTTCAGCGAATCCAGGCTGAGGGAGAACTGGCCCGGTTCATCCATCACTGCGGCCGCCAGTAGGGTAGTCAACTGGTTTTCGTAGGACAGGCCTTCGCGGGCCGACTGCATGGCGAGGCCCATCTGCTGGCTGAAGCGGGCATTGGCGTATTTCAGTCCGATCAGCAGAAAGCGGTACTGGATGGCGCCCAGGCCGGCCAGTGAGAGGATCAGGATGACTGCGATGGTTTTTTTCATGGCGTATCGGAGCCCAAAATAAGGGCTTGCGCCCCGTCAGAAACGGCTTGTTGGCCAATTATTCGGAAAATTAACCAATCATTTGCTTTTGATCGCCCTTTATTGGGTAAATGGCGCCGGGAATTTCTGTTCCTTTGAATCATCATCATGCGGTTGTTCGACTATACCAACGGGCGAATCGGACAGCCAAATACAGAAGTTTCATTTTCATCACTACTATAGTTTTGGGCCAAAGCCTCCGGAGCGTATCCTTCCGCTATTTTTTTTTCCATGCTTGCTTGAATAGTGGAAGGGCCATACCGGGGGCTTTCTCTTTTTCCACCTGACAGGCCCATTCCCTGAGGAGAATCATTGTAAGTTTCCACTTTAAATTGTTATTTTGACCAGTCGTGGGCATGGAAAACGTGCTCCGGGATTCGCCATTTAACCTGACAAGCACATGAAACCCAAGGAACGGCGGCTGGCTGCTATCATGTTTACTGACATCGTAGGTTATTCGGCCATGATGCAGAAAGACGAAGAATTGGCCAACCGCCTCAGGGAGCGGCACAAACAGGTGTTCCACCGCCTTCACGAGCAGTACGGGGGCGAGATACTCCAGTACTTTGGGGATGGCACCCTGAGCATCTTCCCAAGCGCCACCGCAGCAGCCGAATGCGCCCTGGCGCTTCAGCAAACCCTGAAGAGAGAACCCAAGGTCCCCATCCGGGTCGGCATCCACTCCGGAGAGATCACCTACAGCGATGAAGAGGCATACGGCGACGGCGTAAACATCGCCGCACGGCTGGAATCGCTGTGCGTACCAGGCGGTATTTTCGTTTCGGGAAAAGTGTACGACGACATTAAAAACCACCCCCGGCTCCGGGCCAAGTCCCTGGGGTATTTTCAGTTGAAAAACATCCAGCAGGACATCGACGTCTACGCCATTTCCAATGAAGGTATCAGCGTGCCGGACTACGAATGGGAAAGGCCCCGCACGGCAGCCAAAGCAGTGGAAACACCCAGGGAAGGAAGAAAAAGGAAAGGCGTGGCCGCCCTGCTTGCCCTGCTCTTTGGCATCTTTGGCGCGCACCGCTTTTACCTCGATCAGCGGGAGAAAGGCATCCTGCACCTGCTGGTATTCTGCCTCACCGTTTTTGTCATCCCACGCCTGTCCTGGATGGCCGGTGTGCTGGCCATCATCGGCTTCGTCGATTTCATTCTGCTGATGTCGATGCCCCGCGCCACCTTCAATGCCCGTTACAACGCTTCTGCCCTCGAAAAAGAACAAGCCCGGCTAAAGGCTCAGGAAGCCGAAGCAGCCGACCCCAAGCGCCTGCTCCGGGAACGTTTCCACCAGCACTGGGAGAAAGCCAGGAAGGAATACCAGGAGTACGACTACGAAAGCGCCCTGCAGTACCTGCAGAAAGCGCTGGATATCAAATACGACGATGCCGAGGCCCACTTCCTGGCGGCCTGCTGTTTTTCAGCCACCGAAAATGCGGAAAAAGCTTTACACCACCTCGACCTTGCGGTGGCTTTCGGGCTTAAGGACACCAGCCGCATCCACACCAGCGACGATTTGTCTTTCCTTCGCATCCAGCCGGCCTTTGAGGCTTTTGCCAGAAATGAGTACCGCATTCCCAGGGAATTGCCCGCCCCCGAAACCGGCCTGCCGGAGGAGGAAGCCGGCCAGCCCGACCTCCTGGAGCAGCTCAGCCAGCTTCAGAAACTAAAGGCGGAAGGCAAACTGACGGAAGAGGAATTTCTCGCCAGAGAAGAAAAACTGAGAGAAAAAAGGTGAGGTGGGGGTGAGGTTAAAGAAAGAGGAAATAAAACAGCTCAGATGAAACGCAGACAATTTATCCAGCATGCTGCCGGAATCGGCCTGGCCGGCATCCTCCCCCTCGAAATGCTCGCCGCCGGGCGGAAGCCCGTTTCGCCCAATGACAAAATCGGGTTCGCCCTCATCGGTTGTAACGGCATGGGCTGGACCAATATGGCCCGCCATTTTAAAGTTGAGGGCATCGAGTGCGTCGCCCTCTGCGATGTAGACCAGAACGTGCTGGAACAAAGAGCCGCCGAAGCAGAAAAAATGCAGGGCAAAAAACCCAGGCTTTACGGAGACTACCGCAAGCTGCTGGACAACAAGGACGTCGACGCCGTCATCATCGCCACACCTGATCACTGGCACTGCCTGATGATGGTGGATGCCGTAAAAGCCGGCAAACACGTATATGTGGAGAAGCCCATAGCCAATACCATCGAAGAGTGCCGCATCATGGTGGAAGCCGCCCGCAGGTATGGCAAAGTGGTGCAGGTCGGCCAATGGCAGCGCAGCGGCGGCCATTACGCCAAAGCTATCGAGTATGTGCGGTCCGGGAAGCTGGGCAATATCCGCCTGGTCAAAGTGTGGGCTTACCAGGGCTGGATGAAGCCCGTGCCCGTACTGCCCGACGGCCAGCCGCCGGAAGGCGTGGATTATGAGATGTGGCTGGGCCCGGCGCCCAAACGCGCGTTCAACGCCAACCGTTTCCACTTCAACTTCCGCTGGTTCTGGGACTATGCCGGCGGCCTGATGACCGACTGGGGCGTGCACGAGATCGACATCGCCCTCTTCGCCATGAACGCCAAAGCACCGAAAACGATAATGGCCTCCGGTGGCAAACTCGCCTATCCGGACGATGCCTCCGAAACCCCTGACACCCTGCAGGCAGTGTTCGAATATGACGATTTCAACATGCTGTGGGAGCACGCCACCGGCATCGACAACGGCAACTACGGCCGCACGGAAGGCATCGCCTTCATCGGCAACCACGCCACTCTGGTGGTGAACCGGCAGGGGTGGGAAATCATTCCCGAAACGGAACGCGAAAAGGACGGCACCCGGAAATTCGAAGTGGAAGCCATACCCAAGCAGGATATCGACAACAATTCGGATTACCTGCTGAACCATTGCCAGAACTTCGTGGACGCCATCAGGGCCAACGACCCCAAGGTGCTGCGCTGCGGCATCGAAAGCGGCAGCATCGCCGCCATCAATGCACAAATGGGCAACATCGCATTCAAAACCGGGCGGAAGATATACTGGGATGAAAACAAAGGCATGTTCCGCGACGACAAGGAGGCCAACCAGCTCATCGAGGCCAGCTACCACAACGGCTGGAAGCTGCCGAAGGGCTGAACCATGGAGGGCGGCCTCGCCTGCCAATCCATGGCGCGTCCACGAATTCATCAGCCTGAAAAAATTCGAAGTGCGGCTGCCGGGGGGCGCCAAAATTCCGGGCGCCTCCCGGCATTTTTATGCAATCTGCTCCGCTGCTTTTCCAATGGCGCGTGGGGGCTCATCTATTGAAAAACCTAAGCTTTATTTTCCGAAAAGTTCTTAATTGCAGGGAAAGATTCTAAATTTATCTTTGCAGAAAAGTAAGATTCCCTCCCGTACTGCCTTCCGGCCCGGCCAGCTGGCCGGGGGGTTATGTATTTTTCTCTTTACGGCCGCTGTTCCAGGCTATTTAGCGCCCTCTGTTTAGACTGTGACGGCATTAACCCTGGGATAAGCATATCTCAGGCTAAACTCCGCGTTTATGAAACATACTATTTACACACTGCTGATGCTGATCGTAATCTCCTCCTCTGATGAACGCGTTCAGAAGCGGGAATTCTCTGCCTTTGCAAGCACGCCGGCTATTTCCGGCGCCGCCCAGCATGACAACATAGGCGCAGAAGGCATATCCGCCGGATCAAACGAAGCAAGCGCCCCTGATAAACATACCTCCATTACCGGCAATGCCGGGCCGAGGAGCAGCGCCCCGGCAGAACGGCCCGAAGGCCTGGCAGGAAGCGATACTCCGGAGAAAAATGCCCCCCTGCATTCCAGGGCAAAAGGGCGGCGGGCCGGGCCGGCCGGAATCGGCAACCTTTCTTTCCTGCTGCCGGCTCTGATCGCCAATTTCCTGATGGATGACAGGCCGAAAGGCCCTGCCACGAGAAGCCCCCAAACCATTACTATTTTTAACTGCCCTCCCGCGCCGGCCGCCGTTTGCGATATCAGTGAGCAGGCCGTTTATCCGGATTTGGCGGCTTTCCTCGCAGCCGGAGGCGATACCTTGTCTGATTGTGGGATTGACCCTGCCAGTTTTGCCCTGCTGAGTGAAATCTCTGATGGGAACAATTGCCCCCAAACCGTCACTCGCACTTACACTATTGCGGATTCCTGTTCGGGCACTAATCAATGCGCTCAAATCATTACCATTGACGACAACATCCTCCCTCTTATCACCTGCCCGGCAGATGTGACGATTGCCTGCAATGCCTCTACCGACCCTGCCAACACCGGCGCCGCCACCGCTACGGACAACTGTGGCCAGTCCTCCAATATCACTTATTCTGACAACACTGCGCCGGGCTCCTGCCCACAGCAGCAAATCATCACCCGCACCTGGACGGCTACCGACGCCTGTGGCAATATCGCTACCTGTACCCAATCCATTACCATTGAAGATACCGCCGCGCCGGTGCTCAGCGGCGTGCCTGCGGATGTGGCCGTGCCTTGTGACAACATTCCGGCAGCAGCTACCCCCACAGCAACGGACAATTGCGATGGGGCGCCGGCTATCACCTTCTCGGAATCGTCGGCGGCCGGCTCCTGTGCCAATGAAGAAGTCATCACCCGCACCTGGACCGCCACCGATGCCTGTGGCAACAGCGTTTCGCAGAGCCAGGTGATCACGGTGCAGGACAATACCGCGCCGGTTTTTGATCCCCCTCCGGCAGACATCACCGTTGCCTGCATCAGTGCGGCGCCGGCCATGACGAACCTGAGCTGGACGGACAACTGCGATGGCGCCGGCGTAGTATCCGGAGTTGATGTCAGCGACGGGAACACCTGCCCGGAAGTGATCACCCGCACCTGGAGTTATGTGGATGCCTGTGGGAACATGAGTTCGGTGTCCCAGATCATTACGGTGATGGACAATATCCCCCCTGTACTTGCAGCTCCGCCTGCCAATTCCACCGTGCAATGTATCCCCCCCATGACGTCTCTGTCATGGACAGATAATTGCGACGGCGCCGGCGCCGTGATGGGGACAGATTCCGGTAACGGGAGCAACTGTTCACAAACCGTAACCCGCACCTGGACGTATACGGATGCCTGTGGCAATACCGCTACGCAGACCCAGACGATAATGGTGGCGGATACGACTTCTCCGACTATCATTTGCCCGCCCAACAGGACGGTAATCTGCCCCTCTAATACGCCTGCCCCCAATGTGGCAGCAGTATCAGCTTCTGATAATTGCGGTGATGTGACCGTCACTTTTGTGGAGGATTTTTCCGATGGATTCATTTTTAATGGCGGATCCTGCCCCAAAAATGTTTTTCGGACTTACCGGGCGACGGACCCCTGTGGTAATTTCACGGATTGTGTTCAAACCATTACTATCCAGGACCCCTGTGACCCAAACTTCGTATGCCCCCTGTGTTCGGATGACACGCCCTACTTCTATGTGGACCTCACCGGGCAGCCGGATGGGGACTGGACTTCGCCTCCGATTACGAGAGACGGGCTTTGTTGTGGCGCATCAAACCCGGACCGGTGCATTCAGTTTACCGTTATTCTCGATGAAGAGTCTGTGGGCCTGGTTTTCACTATTGAAACAGGAGCTATCCCTAGCGGCTCACTCTTTTATCAGATAGAATGTGGGGAGCAATATCCTGTTGGTGACGGTATATGCCTGGAAGGAGGAGGAGCTTATAATATTACTTTTTGCAAACCGGGAAACAACACCAACACTTATGGCATAGCTTCTTTCTCCGGCATAGTCTTACCCGGCGCCATTTCCACGAGGGTAGATTGTACCGGTGAGGTGGCCGTTGATGGTGTTACGGCTGGCAGTATAACATGGAGTTCCATTCCCAACAATCCAATATACAATGCTTATCTGCAGTGCCCTCCGGGCTGCAGCTCGCTGCAGTTCACGCCGGATGAAAACGCGCCATCTTCCATTACCTATCAGATATGCGGCGACGCCGGTTCTGTTATCTGCGGCACTGCCGGGCAGTCCTGCGACACCTTAACCCTCAATGTCATCCCGGAAATAATGGTTTCGGTAACGCCCAATCCCGCTTCCTTTTGTGTGGATGAAATCCAAACGCTGGTGAGTACGGTTCAACCAACCGGAATAAATTACAGTTACCAGTGGTTTGATGGGCCTGGAGGTACCGGTAATGTAGTAGCGACTACACCCGATTTTACGCCCACGCAATCGGGTACCTATTCTTTAGTGGTTACAGACCTCGATAATGGAGGAGGGGATTGCAACACGGAATATGTGGATGTCCCGGTGGAGATTTATGAGCTTCCTCCGGTTATTCTGGGTGAAAACATCATTATGTGCCTGGGGAATACGCAAGTGTTGGACCTGCCGGATGGATACACTTATGAATGGACACCTTCGACAGGTATAACCATTGGGGCGGATCCCAGCATTTTTGAGATCAATCCCCTTACCAATACGATCTACAACCTGACTGCCACCAGCCCGTATGGCTGCCAAACGATTATCCAGAACTGGACTGTGGAAGTAGTGAATTGCGTGACCAATTGCCCCGTTCAGGGCCTTTGCCCACAGGATGATATTGAATATTATTCCACTATTACGGAGTTCGTGGCTGCAGGTGGAACGTTGGACTTTATTTGTAATGTGTCGGATAACAGCATCACTTTGCTGAGCACCAGTTCTGACGGGAACAGCTGTCCGGAAGTGATTACCCATACTTACGAAATTGTTGATGACTGCGGTAACAGGGCAACCTGCGACGTGATCATTACGATCAATGACGATGAGGCGCCGTTATTGTCCTGCCCGGGGCCAGTGACGGTAGGTTGTACCACAGAGCTTCCGGTAGTGGATATTTCCTCGGTAACAATGAGCGATAACTGCGAGGCAACCGTCACCCACGTGGGAGATGTATCAGATAACGGCGCCTGCCCGGAAACAGTGATCCGGACTTATCAGGCGGAAGATGCTTGTGGCAATATAACTACCTGTACCCAGGCCATTACCATAAACGATACAGATCCGCCAACAATAGAATGCCCACTTCCTGTCGTAGTAGAATGCGATGCTGAGTTCCCTGCAATCGATATCAATTCAGTTACCGTTTCTGACAACTGCGGGATGGTAACGGTAACTTTTGTTCAAGATGATTCAGACGATGCCAATTGTCCGGAAATCATCACCCGAACCTATAGAGCAGAAGATGATTGCGGCAATTTCTCTATTTGCACCCAAACTATTGTTATTGATGATGTGACCCCGCCCTCCGCCACATGCCCCGCGGGCATCACCATCGAATGCTCCGCAGATGTGCCAACACCTGACATCAGCCTCGTAACAGCCTCCGACAACTGCAACACCGTAACGGTCACCCA
>CAUJDW010000013.1 GCA_963169455.1 Bacteroidota bacterium
ACCCTCTGACTGGGCATAGCCGCTGTTTCGCTTCCGTGCTCAGTCAGGGGGTGGCTCGCCTGAATGGAACCTCGTTCAGCCACCCCCTGACGCCAGAGGCCCGCGTCCTGGGCCATACTGCAAAGAGGGCTAAACAGTTACCATATAACAATATAACAATTACAGCCATATCCCCATCATTCCGTAACTTCCCCCTTCATCAACTCACCTTGAGCATGAAAAAATTACTATTCCTTCTGTTCCTTTCCTCCACCCTAACCAGCCTTACTGCCCAGGAGGGCGCTGTCATCGATACTATTCCCATCCGGGGGCTTTGCATCGCTGCGCCGGCTCCGGAAGGCGTGGATGAATTTGTGAAGTTCATCAATGAAGAACTGGCGCCCCGCCGGGCCAATACGTTGGTGCTACGGGTAGATTACAACTACCAGTACACCTCCCACCCCGAGTTGCGCAACGAGAACGCCCTGTCGCGTGAGGATGTGAAAAAGCTGGTGGCTGCCTGCAGGCAGCACGGCATCAACCTCATCCCGCAGATCAACCTGCTGGGGCACCAGTCGTGGCACAGCGAACTGGAAAACCTGCTGAAAGTGTACCCCCAGTTCGACGAAACCCCGCACATCCAGCTGCCGGAAACTTATGTCTGGCCCAATCCCGATGGCCTGTACTGCAAAAGTTACTGCCCACTGCACCCGGAAGTACACGAAGTGGTTTTCGCCCTCGTCGACGAGATTATGGAAGTGTTTGAGGCCAATGCCTTCCATGCAGGTATGGACGAGGTCTTCTACATCGGCGACGACAAGTGCCCCCGCTGTGGCGGCCGCGACAAGGCCGAGCTGTTTGCCGGGGAGGTGCGCACCATCAACAACCACCTGCTGCAGAAAGGCCGGCGCTTGTGGATATGGGGCGACCGGCTGCTAGACGGCAAAACCACCGGGCTGGGCATGTGGGAGGCCAGCATGAACAACACCCACCGCGCCGTCGACCTCATTCCCAAAAGCGTCATTATCTGCGACTGGCACTACGACCGGGCGGAACCCACGGCGGCCTATTTCGCCCTGAAAGGCTTCCAGGTAGTCACCTGCCCCTGGAACATCCCGGATGTGGCCGTCGGGCAGGTGGCGGATTACAAAAGCTTCAAACAACACGCCAACCCGGCCCTGGCCTTCCGCTACCGCGGCCTGATGCAGACGGTCTGGGCCCCCGCGCAGGCCTTCCTCGACGCCTGGTACGGGCGCAAGCCTTTTACCGGCCGCGCACAGGGCCAGGTGGAATGTTTTAAAGCTTTGTTTGATGCGATGGATTAGCAATATGAGCAGCCTCAACAATATAGCCTTATAACAATATGACCCAAACCACCCCCTCCTCCCGCATCGCCTCCATCGACATCTTCCGCGCGCTGACGATGCTGCTCATGATTTTTGTCAACGACCTATGGTCTTTGGAAGGCGTACCGAAATGGATGTTGCACACCAAAGCCGAAGAAGACGGCATGGGCCTGTCCGATGTGGTTTTTCCGGCTTTTCTCTTCATCGTCGGCCTGTCCATCCCCTTTGCCATAAGCAGCCGGCTGCAGAAGGGGGACAGCAAGTGGCAGGTATTGCGGCATATTGGAGAGCGGAGCCTGGCCTTGCTGGTGATGGGTTTTTTTATGGTCAACCTGGAGAACATCAGGGCGGAGGCCTTGCCTTTCAGCCGTTACTGGTGGCAGATACTCATGGCGCTGGCCATTTTCCTGATCTGGAACCGCTACCCTGAAGGGGATAAGTCGGGGAGAGGGGGTGATCGGGAGATGGGGAGAAAAAAGGCCATTACCCCATCGCTCCCACTCCAGGCCTCCCCCTCATCTACTGAGCCGGCGTCGCTAAAGAGCCGGGTATTCCTGGGCCTGAAGGTGCTGGGCGTGCTAATCCTGCTCGGGCTGGCCTATGTTTACCAGGGCGGCAGCGCCGAAAACCCTGCCTGGATGAAGCCCCATTGGTGGGGCATCCTCGGGCTAATAGGCTGGGCCTACCTGCTCAGTGCGGCCGTTTATCTTTTTGCCGGCGACAGGCTGCCGGCCATCCTCCTGGGCTGGTTATTTTTTAACCTCTTCAACGTCGCCGCCTTTGCCGGCTGGCTTGCCCCCCTGGAGCCGCTCAAAGCATACCTCTGGATCGTGGGCGACGGCGCCATGCCCGCCCTGGCGATGGGCGGGGTAGCGGCCTCTGTGATCTACCGGAAATACTTCCAGGCGGAAAAACCTTCGGGGCTGACCTGGGTGTTGCTGCTGCTGGCAGTAATATCTATAGTATACGGCTTCGGCCTGCGCCCGTTCTGGGGCATCTCCAAGATACGGGCTACGCCGGCCTGGATCGGCATCTGCACCGGCATCAGTTTTGCCGCCTTCGCCTTCCTGTACTGGCTGGCCGATATCCGGCGGCAGCGCAGCTGGAGCCGCATCATCGAACCGGCCGGAACCAGCACCCTGACCTGTTACCTGATCCCATACTTCGCTTATCCCATCATTGCCCTTGCCGGTTTTGCCCTGCCCCTGGCCTTTCGCACGGGCGGAGTGGGGCTGCTGAAATCCCTGCTCTTCGCGCTGTTGGTCATCTGGATAACGGGGCTGTTGCAGCGGTTCAGGATACAGCTTAAGATTTGAACAAAAAGGAGGCAGGGGGCTATGGATACTTTAGATACTTTAGGTACTATTGATATCCCGTTCGTGAGGGACTATGGCCCCGAAACGGCCTAATGTGCAAGCCGGAGGCTTGCTCGTTATCCCGCATCGAGCCGGATCCTCTTGCGAACGGAGGGGTAATGCGCAGTTATTAAACAGACAAAAACATGAAATCCATCCTCCCTCTCTTGCTTATCTTCTTGTTGTCCGCCTGCCGGCCTCAGCCAGAACCCTTGGCCGAATGGCAGCCCGCTGCCGGCCCGCTCTTCACCCGCTGGGCCAAAGACGTCAATCCAGGCAATGCCTGGCCGGCCTATCCACGCCCTCAACTGGAGCGCGAAAAATGGCAGAACCTGAACGGGCTTTGGGACTATGCCATCCTGCCGCGGGAACAGGGAAAACCGGAGGCCTTTGACGGAAAGATACTTGTGCCTTTCCCGGTAGAGTCCGCCCTCTCCGGGGTGATGAAAAAAGTCAGCCCGGAGCAGTGCCTGTGGTACCGAACCCGCTTTTCCATTCCCAAAGAATGGAAGGGAAGCAGGGTGCTGCTGCACTTCGAGGCCGTCGACTGGGAAGCGGAGGCATGGCTCAACGGAGAACTCCTGGGCAAACACCGCGGGGGCTACAACCCCTTTTCCTTCGACATCACGGCAGGGCTGAAGCCCGGCGACAACGAATTAATCCTCCGGGTATGGGACCCCACCGATACCGGTTGGCAGCCCGTCGGCAAGCAGGTGCTCGAACCCGGCGGCATCTTTTATACCTCCGTCACCGGCATCTGGCAAACAGCCTGGCTGGAACCTGTGCCGGAGGCCTACATCGGCTCCCTGAAACTGAGGCCGGAGGTGGCCAACGGGCTCCTGGCCATACAGGCCGAGGTACAGAACCCCCGGCCCGGCGACGCCATCCTGGCCAGGGCTTTCTTCCAGGGTGAACTGGTGGGCGAAATAAGCGCACTGGCGGGAGAGCCACTGGCCCTGCCCGTACCGGATGCGAAACGCTGGGCCCCCGGCCATCCGCATCTCTACGGCCTGGAAGTGTATATCCTCCGGGATGGGGAAGAGGTGGACCGGGTAAAAAGTTATTTCGGCATGCGCGAAGTGTCGCTGGGAAAGGATGAGCGCGGTTTTACACGCATCCTCGTCAACGGGCAGCCCATTTTCCAGAACGGCCCCCTCGACCAGGGCTTCTGGCCCGACGGCATCTACACCCCCCCAACGGAAGAGGCGATGAAATACGACCTGGAAATAATCCAAAAGGCCGGTTTCAACATGCTGCGCAAACACGTGAAGGTAGAGCCCCGCCGCTTCTACTACTGGTGCGACCGGATGGGGCTGCTGGTATGGCAGGACATGCCCAACGGCGATAAAAAGATCGGGCCCGCCGAGCCGGACGTCGTGCGCACGGAGGAGTCGGCCCGGCAGTTCGAATTTGAGCTCCGGCAGCTGGTGGAAGCGCACTACAACCATCCCAGCATCATTATGTGGGTGCCTTTCAACGAGGGTTGGGGGCAGTATGAAACCGCCCGGATCGCCGATTATGTAAAGGCCCTCGACCCTACCCGCCTGGTGAACAACGCCAGCGGATGGGCCGACCGCCGGGCCGGCGATGTGCTGGACATCCACCACTATCCGGAACCCCGCTCGCCGGAACCGGAAGAGGATCGCGCCATCGTCCTCGGCGAGTTCGGCGGGCTGGGCCTGGCCGTGGAAGGCCACCTCTGGCAACAGGAGAACTGGGGCTACCGCAACCTCTCGTCCGCCGAAGAACTTGCCCGGAAATACGAAGAATTCTACACCGATGTCTGGCGCTTCCGTGATGAAAAGGGCCTGAGCGCCAGCATCTATACCCAGATCACTGATGTGGAGACCGAAGCCAACGGCTTGATGACTTATGACCGGGCGGTGCTGAAAATCGACTCGGCCGATTTGCGCAAGGTGAATACCAACAACTTCGTGCCTGCGCCCCGTTTTGAGCCCCCGGGCGGATGGTTCAATGCCGGAGATGCCGTGGTGCTCAGCGCCGTCCGGGAAGGCGTGATCCGTTACACCACCGATGGCAGCGAACCAACAGAAGCTTCGCCCGCTTATTCAGGCCCTGTACGGCTACGGGAAGACGTGGTGCTGAAAGCCAGCCTGTTTGCCGGCAGCCGGCAGAGCAGGGTAGTGGCCGCTGTTTTTACCCGAACCGATATCCCGCGCCCGGAATATACCCTGGCGTACAGCGAGAAATACACCGCCGGCGGAGATTTCGCCCTGGTGGACGGCCTGATGGGGAGCACCCGTTTCACCGACGGCAAATGGCAGGGCTTCGAAGGCGCCAGCCTGGATGTTTTGCTGCCGCTCAAAGAGGAAATGGCAGTGGAAAGCGTACAGGCCAATTTCCTGGAATCCACAGCCGATTGGATATTCTTCCCCTCGGAAGTCATCATCTGGCATTCCCTTGATGGCAAAAATTTCACGGAACTGGGCCGGCAAAGCCTGGACATGCCGTCTGCCGACAGGCCGGCATCCATCCGCAAAGTAGAGGTTAAAGGGCGGGCTGCCAAAGCCCGGTACATCCGGCTTATGGCCGTCAACCCCGGCGCCTGCCCGCCCTGGCATCCCGGCGCAGGCCGGAAGCCCTGGATATTTGTGGATGAAATAGCGCTGCAGTGAGTGGGATACAAGGGGGGGCAGCATATCAGTGGGCAGAGCCTCAGCAGGCCAAGGTTAACCCGGATGAACAGACACGGGTTAAAGGGTTAAGGTGAAAGGAGCCTTGCGAGGCCCTCACGATAAGATGGGGCTGCCAAATTTGGGATTGGGCAGTGAAAATTAAACACTGCCGGGTTGGCGCTGTTTTCCGGCATACGGGAATACTGCGGCCTTGGATTTTACTGTCGCCTGAAGGAGGAATACACAGCAGAAATTGTTTTATTTGGGGCTTGCCACAAATGGCAGGGCTAATAATTATGGTCAAAATACCTGAATCTTCTCCAGCGCGCATTTCCGGATACAGGGCCTGGTTGCGCCGGCAGCGGTGGCACACCGTGCGTTTACTGCAACTGGCCTTCGGCGCCTTTTGCCTGGCCGACTTCCTGTTCTTTTCCGGCGAATGGACTGTGCTTGCTCTCGGCGCCGTCCTGCTCATTCAAGGTGTTTTCGACTGGCAACCGGGCTGCGCGGCCGGCAGGTGTAGGATATGAGGCCAGTATGCCAGTTGGCAGTACTCCAGTATTCCAGGATTTTTACCCGGCGTAGCCCGCAGGGCGGAGTCGGGCCAACATTTCATCACTCCAAAAATCCCCACACCCATGCCCACCCACTCTCATCGCCCCCAAATAGTCGTGCTGGACGGCCGCACGCTCAATCCCGGCGACCTGAGCTGGAACAAATTAAAAGCGCTTGGCCATTTGACGGTTTACGAACACAGCCCGGCCGAAGAGATTGTCCGGAGGGCGAAAGATGCGGAGGTCATTCTTGCCAACAAGGCCGTGCTTGACGGGGAGCGGCTGGGCCAGTTGCCCAGGCTGCAATGCATTTGTGTGACGGCGACGGGTTACAACAACATCGACCTGGAAGCAGCCCGCATGCGGGGCATTCCGGTATGCAATGCCGTGGGATACGGGACGGACTCCGTCGCCCAGCACGTTTTTGCCCTGCTTCTGGCGCTAACCAACCGGGCCGAGGCCCACCATGAGAGCGTGCAGCAGGGGCAGTGGGGGAGGGCGGAGGATTTCTGTTACACGCTCACAGCTATCCCTGAACTGGCCGGCAAAACCATGGGCATCTATGGATTTGGGCGCATCGGGCAACGGGTGGCGGAGATTGCCCGGGCATTCGGGATGGCTGTGGTCGCCACGCACAGGCATCCGGAGCGGGATGCACGCCCCGGCGTCGAATTTGTACCGCTGGAAACGCTTTTCGAGCGCAGTGATGTGATCAGCCTCCACGCTCCGCTGACAGAAGAAAACAAGGGCATCGTCAACGGCCCGCTGCTGGCCCGAATGAAACCTTCCGCCTACCTGATCAATACCGGCCGCGGCGGGCTGATCGACGAGCCCGCCCTCAGGCTTGCCCTGCAATCGGCCCAGCTGGCCGGCGCCGGGCTGGACGTACTTTCCATTGAGCCGCCCAAACAGGGCAACACCCTCCTGGACGCGCCCAACATCCTCATTACCCCTCACATGGCCTGGGCTGCCCGCGGAGCCCGTCAGCGCCTGCTGGATATCACGGTGGAAAACGTCAAAGCCTTCCTGAGAGGAGAGCCGAGGAATGTAGTGAATGGCTGAGTGGCAAAGGCCGGACGGCTGAATGGTTGGATGCTGACTGTAAAACAGGCAGGTTTAAACCGCTCAGGGCCTACTTCCTCCCAGCCACACGCTTGCACGGCCGACGGCCTGCCCTTTATGGCTGGCGACGGCGAAGTAGATGCCCGGCGGTAATTTCGGGAGAGAGATAGCGTGTCGTTCACCAGCTTTGCCGGAAAACAAAGCAGTGTGGGCCAATACGCCCGAGCCGCCGCTGTTGAACAATTCGATGGTGAGTTCGCCGGCGATTGCAGGGTGATCCCATTGGATGATGAGGCTGTCGAAGCCGGCGGAGGCGAAAGCTTTGAATACCCCAGCCTGAGCCGGGCTCCGGCTGGCAGTGGGGAACTGGTAGGCGTGCTCCATCCAGCCGATGCCGCCATTGGCCAGCAGGTTGTTGTCAAAATCGAAAAAGGTGGCGTGCTCCTGGTGGGAACCCTGGCCCCAGGGGGTGTAGCAGGAAGAAGAAACCCAGGCGGGTTCCCAGTAAATGACACCCTTGCCGCCATTGTCAATGACGGCTTGCGTGAGGTCGATGAGCCACTGTTTCTGGGACTCCGGGCTGGCGGGAAGGTAGTCCGGGTGCAGCTCATTGATGATGTTGCCGGCGCTGTCGTTGTAGTCCAGCGTCCAGGGGTAGCCCGTTTCAAAGACCATCACTTCGTAGCCGGGGTGTGCCTGGCGCAGCTCGCTGATGATCTGCCCGGTTTGGGCTATGCTGGTGGGTTTGTGCCAGGCCCAGTAGTAGGACAGCCCCATGATGTCGAAGTCGGTGACGCCATGCTGGATGAACTGCCCGAAGAACCAGGGCGCGTTGGATGGCCCGGCTATGTGCAGGGCGATTTTGATGGCGGTTCCGGCGGCGCTCTCGGCATCCCTGACAGCCTGGATAGCGGTGTTGAAGAGCTGGCTGTTGCGTTCCCAGTCCAGCACCCAGCCGGAGTTATTGACTTCCGGAGAGAGCAGGATGCCGCGGTTGGTTTCGTTGCCTATCTGCACCATCTCGGGCAGCAGGCCCTCTTCATCGAGCGCCAGCAAGGTATTGTACACGTAATGGTAGAGGGAATCCTGAAGTAGGGGAAGGTTGTCCACCACATTCAGCCAGGCGGCCGGAGCCAGTTGCCGGGAAGGGTCGGCCCAGGTGTCCGACAGGTGAAAATCGAGCAGCACCTGCATGCCGGCCGCCTTTGCCCGCTGGATGCTGCGCCGCACATCGGCCAGATCCGAATAGCGCTGGCCGGCGTTGAGCGTGTCATACCAGGAGGGGGTGTGCCAGAGGCGCAGGCGCACGAGCCCGCAGTTGTGATCGGCAAATATCTGGTAGAGGCCCTTGGGCTGCCCATCTTCCCGGTATATGACGCCGCAGTCCTCCATCTCATTTACGTAGGAAAGGTCGGCGCCGAACAGGAAGGCCTGGGCGGTAAGTTTGGGTGCGGAAAAAAAGAAAACCCCAATGGCTGACAGGATAAAGTATCTCATGGCCGGGTTTTGGAAGGGTTGAGGGGAAATGCAGCAATCTCTCATGTAGCGTACACACCTTGCTGCGGGGAGGAAGCCACGGGGCAACTGATGGCTAAATCAAGGAGGGTTGCCCCGTGGCTGGCCGGCAAGCTTCTGCCACCACGATTGGCCGTATGCCGAACAGAGGCCGGCAAAAACAACCAACAGCCGCCGCTTCAGGCCTGCGGCGGAATGCGAAGGACCTGGCCGGGATAGATCAGGTCGGGGTCTTTGAGCATGGGCTTGTTGGCTTCAAAGATGACGGGGTACTTCATGGCGTTGCCATAGAATTCTTTGGCGATCTTGGACAGCGTATCGCCTTTTTTCACTTCGTAGAACTGGGCTTCCGGTTCAGGCGCCGATACGGTCATGCGGTCGTCGACGGCGGAAACGCCTTCGACATTGCCCAGCGCCAGGATTACCTTTTCTTTGGTAGCCTGGGAGTCGGCCTGGCCCGAAACGATGACGGTTTCGCCCTGTAATTCAACCTGCAGGCCCTGGACGTTCAGGCCGAGCCCTTCGACTATACTGACGAGCAGCTTTGCCTTCTGGCGGTTGAGCAGGTCTTCGGTAACTTTGCCTTCCGGCGTTTTAGGGGCTTCTTTTTTGGCTTCTTCTTCAGCCTTGTTGAAGAGTTTCGCGCCGGCGTTTTTGAGAAAGGAGAACAGGCCCATTTTTTTCTTTTTTTGGTGAAGAAATAGCGCTTAGCGAAGAAACGCACATTTTTAAGCGCGGCCTAATTTACAAAAAAAGGGCTTTCTTAGCCAGCAGCACCGGAATTATTTGAAGGGCGCCCGGCGGAGCGGAAAGGGTTGTGCCGGAGGGGGAAGGGGGAGATTTTAACAGGGTTGATGTTACATTTTCCTGTGAAAGATGTTGTTTCCGGTTTGCTAAGTCGGATTTTTTTTATTTTTTTAAATCTGAAAATCAGTTATTTATGAACAATAAAGCGGTTAATAGACATAGTGGGCGGGCCTGCAATAAAAAATTTTTTCCCCGAAAATAGCGTCACTTTTTTTAAAGATGCTTACAAAAAAATTTGGAAGGTTCCCACAAAAAATAGTACATTTGAGCACTACCAATAATTTTCTTCACTCTATCAGAGAGAGCGCGTTAGTGAGAGGCCCCGATATCCTCTATCGGGGCTTTTTTCATGCCCTTTTCACAGGGATGCCCACGAAAAACGTAGTGCCTTTGCCCTCTTCGCTCTCGAAGCGGATGTCACCTTCCAGGATATCGAGGTAGCGCTTTACGATGTTTAGCCCCAGGCCCGTTCCCTGGATGTTGAAAGCGTTGGCAGCCCGGAAGAAGCGGGAGAACAGGTGTTTCTGGTCGCCCTCGGGAATGCCGATCCCTTCATCGCGGATGCTGGCTCTGAGCAGCTCATCCTCCAGGCTTAAGGTGAAATAAATGCAGCTTCCCTCCGGAGAATACTTGATGGCGTTGGAGATGAGGTTGATGAAGATGTTCTTGAGCATTTTTTTATCCATCACGACTTCTTCCCCCAGTTTCCGGAAATCGGTTTCGATGTGCTGCCCGCTTTTGAGGAGGCTCTGCATATCATCGGCCACCTCCTCGGCCAGGTCGAGCAGCAGGAAGGGCACGGGTTCGAGCTTGGTTTTGCCTTCCTCCAGCTTGCTCAGGGAGAGGAAATCGCCGAGGATGCCGGTGAGGTTGGTGACTGCCGAGCGTATCCGGCGCAGGTGCTTTTCGCGCTTTTCCTGCTGGTTGGACTCGGTGTACAGCCCGATGAGTTCGGAGGAAGAGGCGATAGTGGTGAGGGGGGTGCGGAATTCATGAGAGGCCATGGATACGAAGCGGGATTTGAGCTCGTTCAGCTCCTTTTCGCGCTCCAGCGATTTGCGCAGTTCTTCTTCGTTGTGGCGCAGGGCCTCCACGGCGGCCTTTCGCTCTTTGATCTCCCGTTCCAGTTTGAGGTTGGACTGCAGTAGTTTATTGACCACATCGGTCAGTTTTTCAGTCCTTTCCTCCACTTTCTGCTCGAGTTCCCGGTTCAGGGCGATGATCTTCTCTTCGGCCTGTTTCTGTTCGGTCAGGTCGTGGATGACCCCTGCGAATATGGTTCGCCCTTCGAGGCTGACGCGGCTGACCCCCAGTTTGAAGGGGAAGAGGCTGCCGTCTTTGCGGCGCCCTTCCACTTCCCTGCCGACGCCGATGATCTTGCCTACCCCGCTTTCGTGGTAATTCCGGATGTAACTGTCATGCCGGGAGTGGTGGGGTTCGGGCATGAGCATGCGGACGTTATGGCCCAGTATTTCTTCCCGCTTGTAGCCAAAGAGCCGGCAGGCGGCCTCGTTGGCCATGATCATCCCCCCCTCGCTGTCGATGATAATAATGCCGTCAACGGCGGTGTCGATGATCGATTCCAGTGACTGGCGGCTTTCTCGCAACTGCATCTCCGATTTTTTGTTCTCGGAAATGTCCTTGAAAAGCAGCAACAGCAGGGATTCGTTAAGGGCCGGGATCAGGGTGGTGGTTATCTCCAGGTACTTTTGCTTTCCCTGCAGGGTGTGCAATTGCAGTTCGAATTGCTGGCGGCTCTTTCTGTTCAGGCTGTGCAACTGGGCTTTCAGCTTCCCGGAGTCCTGGACGTTGGTGGGATGGCTCGAAAAGGGGCCCTGTTCGAGAAAGGCTTTTTCATCGGCAGCTTCGAACAGGCGCGCCAGTTCCTGGTTGCATTTCAGGGGCTTCTGCAGCGGCAGGCTGTATATCAGAATGCCGACGGGCATCCACTCGAACATGTGGGCGTACAGGTCGAGGCTCTGGGAGACGGAAGATTCCTGGTGCAACAGCAGGAAAAAAGCCGTCTGCCCGTTGTAGCAACCCCGCCGCAGGGTATAAGACAGGCTGATGCGGGCTCCGTCGCGCCGCTGCCCCTCCGTTGCCCCCTGCGCCTCGTCCCGCTGCAGTTCTTCCCGCAAATCCAGAAAAGGAAGGGCCTCCGACATCGGGCAGCCTGTCAGTTCTTCCGGTTCGTAACCGAACAGCCTGGCCGCGTCCTGGTCTGCTGACAGGATTTGTCCATCTTCCCGTATGGCCAGAATGCCGCTGACGTGGGTGCTCAGGAAACTTTCAAAATCGAAGCTCCGGCTCAGCAGGCCGATGATCTCTTCGGTTAATTTCATAAAATTCTGACAATGATAAGGTACCTTCTCCGGAAGCAAGCTGGGCATGCCGCAGCGACACCCCCGCTTTTGCCGGGTATTACAGCAGCCGGGTTTAAAGGTATGAAATTAAAGAAAAAAACAACAAAATGCCGGGCTTGTTGATAAAACTCAGGAGGCTGTCTGATAAATATCATTTACTGCGCCTGCGAAAATACCGCACTTTGCCTCTTGAAAAAAGCCAAAGTGGAAATGGTGCGTATTCAAGTATTAGGATTGGGAAACAACAAACACCGGCAACTGAGCCAGAACCTCATGGCCGCCCTCGCCAGAGCGGGCCTGCGCGCCGAGGTCGAACAGGTGACCGATGTAGATGAAATATTGCGGCTGAAGGTGAACTCCATACCTGCCATCATCCTCAACGGCCGTATTTTTTTTGAGAACGGCCGTATTCCCACCGTTGAAGAACTGCTCAGCATGCTATCCTCCCAGGCCGTTGAACTTTAAGGTTTGCTCCCGGCCTCATGGCCTCGCCGTAATAAAGAACTACAGGGCGCCTTTTTATATGCTCTCCTGATTTCGATCTACACGATCTCGCCGGGATGCCAAGGTGCAAGCCCTCCGCAACTGCGGTGCAGCTTTACATATCCTCCATGCCCTCTGCCCTACGCTTTCAGTATCCGCTCCAGCTTGGCCGGAGAATAATTGATGGATTTCAAGGTCTTGTTGTCATCGGTGCGGTAAACGAGGAAGGCGCCGTCGGATTCGGCCACATAGCTTTCCAGCCCGCGTTCTTCCCTGTAGTAACGCACCGTGGCTTCAGCCTCTTCCCGCGTTTTGCAGCTCTTGCTCATATTGGAGCGCTGCACCTCGTCGAACAGTTCGCGGAATTTCGGCCCCAGCCCGAATTCAAGCACGGCCCCTGAGAGGACGTACTGCAGGTCGCAGAGGGCGTCCGCTATTTCGACGATATCCTTATCGGCAATGGCCTTTTCCAGTTCCTGCAGTTCCTCGGCCAGCAAGGCAAGGCGGAGGCGGCAGCGCTCTTCGGAAGGGATCACTGGCCGGGCTTCGATGGGGTGGCGGAAGGTGCGGTGGAATTCCGCTACCTGGTTGAGGGCGTCGAGCTTGTCCATAACAAATCGCGTTTTTTGCGCCATGAAAATAGTATTTTGTTCTTGCTTCGGCTAAAAGCTGCCCCCGGAATAAGAATTAAAGCCCGTGGCCCTGCATTTTTCGATTTTTACCTATACTTTTGCTGCGCTTTGCCTGCCGCTCCACAGGCCCGGCGGGCGTGGACGGCTGTTTTTTGGGTATTTTATGGTTGGACTCTAAATTTTAGTCACAATTGGCAGTTCCCAACAGATACTTTGACCTCATCGACCAGACCTTCTACTTCCCGCAGGAAGGCTTTGACATCGAGGATGGGTACCTGGTTTTCAATGGCGTACCCCTCATTTACCTGATCCGCAAATACGGCACCCCGCTGAAGCTGACCTACCTGCCCAAAATCGGCACCCAGGTCAAAAAAGCCCGGAACCTGTTTACCCGGGCCATGAAATCCGTAGGCTACAGGGGGAAATACTACTATTGCTACTGCACCAAAAGCAGCCACTTCAGCTACGTGCTCAACGAAGTGCTCAAGCACGACGTGCACATCGAAACCTCGTCGGCCTTCGACATCGACCTCATAAGGCGGCTTTACAAAAAGGGCAGGCTGCCGAAGGATACGATAATCGTCTGCAACGGCTTCAAAACCGAAGGCTATCTCGAACGCATCACCACCCTCATCAACGACGGCTTCGAAAACGTCATCCCCATCTGCGACAATATGGGCGAGATCGAATACTACGAACAGCACGTCAGGGGAAAATGCAAGATTGGTATTCGGGTAGCCACCGAAGAGGAGCCCAACTTCGAGTTCTACACCTCCCGGCTGGGCATCCGCAATGCCGACGTGGCCCGTTTCTTCCATGAGAAGATCAAGGACAACCCCAAGTTCGAGCTTAAAATGCTCCACTTCTTTGTGGATACCGGCATTAAGGACACCCTCTACTACTGGGGCGAACTGAAAAAGGCCGTTAAGCTGTACGGCGAGATCAAACAGCACAGCAAGAGCCTCAACGCCATCAACATCGGCGGCGGCATGCCTATCCGCAACTCCCTGGGCTTCGAGTTCGACTATAAATACATGGTCAAGGAAATCGTCAACCTCATCCTGCAGTCCTGCGAAGAGGACGAGGTGCCCGAACCGGACATTTTCACCGAATTCGGCAAGTACACCGTGGGGGAGAGTGGGGCGGCCATCTTTTCGGTGCTGGGGCAAAAGCTGCAGAACGACTCCGAAATGTGGTACATGATCGACAACTCCCTCATGACTACCCTGCCCGATACCTGGGGCATCGCCGAGCGTTTCATCCTGCTGCCCATCAACAAATGGCACAATGACTACCGCCGGGTCAACATCGGCGGACTGAGCTGCGACAACTCGGACTACTACAACTCCGAAGTCCACGAAAGCCAGGTTTACCTGCCTTCCTATGACGCCAGCGACCCCGAACCGCTCTACCTCGGTTTTTTCCATACCGGCGCTTACCAGGACTCCATCAGCGGCTACGGCGGCATCAAACACTGCCTCATCCCCTCGCCCAAACACGTGATCATCTACAAAAATTCCCAGGGTAATATCGTCGACAAACTCTACCAGCCGGAGCAAACAGCGGAGGAAATGCTGAAGATACTGGGGTATTAGCGCCTGTCCGGAAGGGAGCATCCCGGGCCCGCGTTGCGGTTAATGCTGCATACATGAGTCATCCCGAATTTTCGACCTCGGAGAGGTCGTAGATTTGTAGATAATACCGAAAATTTATGTTTTTCGACCTCGGAGAGGTCGCACAAGGGCAAGATTCCGGCAATGAAGCATTTAAGGTTCGACCTCTCCGAG
>CAUJDW010000014.1 GCA_963169455.1 Bacteroidota bacterium
GGGTTGGTCGGGTCTGTCGGGTCTGTCGGGTTGGTCGGGTCTGTCGGGTTGGTCGGGTCTGTCGGGTTGGTCGGGTCTGTCGGGTTGGTCGGGTCTGTCGGGTTGGTCGGGTCAATCGGGTCTGTCGGGTTTTTCGGGTCAATCGGGTTTTTCGGGTGGATCGGGTTGGTCGGGTTGGTCGGGTTGGTTGGGGTTGCATCAGGCTCACCTCGTCACCCAGCTTGCCCGGCTCGCAGAGTCGGGTCTCCCCCTCTCCCAGTCTCCCTGACGGTGTGTCGGGGTTTGTCGGGTGGATCGGGTGGCCGGCAATTTGAAGGGTGTGGAGCTATGGGCACCCCCGGCATGCCGGCATTTTTAACCGACAAAGCCGTCGGGCGCCTTCGCACAAGGCAACAGCGCCCGGCGGCGGCGGGCCAGTATGCAGTATGCCAGCATTCCGGCATTCGAAGCTCACTGATCATCCCTTCGCGGGCCACAGGCCCGCGTTCCAACCTGAACAATTACAAAAAAAGAGCAAAAATCCGGGATTGGGGACAGCCCTGCGGGAAGCGCATTATCTTTGCGGCCACACTCAAACCCGAATACCTTGCAGCCGATACGCCCTGTTTTTGCCCTGCTTGCCTTTCTGGCCCTGGCCCTGGCCCTGCGCTTTTTATCCTTTTTCCCCAGCGTCATCGACCAGGACGAATCCACTTACATCGTCATTGCGGATGCCCTGCTGAAGGGGCACACCTATCAGGTAGATTATGTGGACACCAAACCCGTCGGCATTTTCTGGGTGCTGGCCGGGCTGCAATGGCTTTTCGGGCCCTCCATTTTCGGGCTGCGGCTGATCGCCGCCGTGGTGCTGGCCGTAACGGCCTTTTTCCTGTACCGCGCCAGGCTCGCCTCCGGCGGCGGCGCCCCGGCAGCGCTGGCGGCGGGGGTGATGTACCTGTTCCTGAATTCCTTCTTCACTTTTTACGGCCTTTCCCCCAATACCGAAACCTACTTCAACCTTTTCACGGCCCTGGCGCTGTGGTGGCGCCTGAGCCGCCCTCAGCCCTGGCAGTATTTCGGCATCGGGCTGCTGCTCGGGCTCGGCTTCCTGATCAAGTACGTCGTGTTGTTCGACGGGCTGGCCTTCGGGCTGTTCCTGTTGTGGCTGGCCTACCGGAGGGAAGAAAGCTGGCGCCGCGCCTGGGCGCAGGCCCTGCTGATGGCTGCCGGCGCAGCTCTGCCATTTTTTGCATTGTTAACTTATTACCAGCAGAAGGGGTTGTTGGACAATTTTTGGTTTTACACCTTCACCGTCAGCAGCCGCTATCCGGAGCAGAAGCCCTTGTGGGATTACGTCAAATTTTTCCTCGATTTCAACCTGCGCTTCCTGCCGGCGGCCTTTTTCTTTTACTACGCCCTGTTCCACAAGCAGGTTTCGCTGAGGCATCGGCAGTTCGGCCTTTTGTGGAGCGTGCTCACCCTGGTGGCGGTGCTGGCCACGGGCAAGTTTTTCGGGCACTACTTCATCCAGTTCATGCTGCCCTTTTGCTTCGTTGCCGGTGAATATTTCGCCCTCCCCGCCGGACAACTGCCCCGCTGGCTGCGCTGGACGCGGGCGCCCCGCATCGGCTATCCGCTGCTGGCGCTGGCCATGCTGGCCAACGGCTTCTTCCAGTACCAGGACTATTACCTCAAACAGGATATTCCCCGCGAGATTGCCGCCTACCTCAGGCCACGGCTGCAGCCCGGCGAGTTTTTCTACAGCAGCAACGACCAGATCACTTACCACCTGATGGGGCAATTGCCGCCCATCCGCTACGTGCACCCCTCGCTGTTCTGGGAGCCCCGCCACGTACAGGCGCTGGAGATCGACGTGGCGCAGGAAGTGGCCGAACTGATGGCCCGCAGGCCCCGCTTCCTCATCCTGCGCCGGCCCCTGCAGGATGGCCGGTTTGATGATTGGCTGGAAGGATACCAACTGGTGGAAAAGATCGGAAAAAGGACGGAGGTTTGGGAAAAGCAGTAGCCCCCTATCCTGTTCACTACGCCTCCCTGCCACAAAATATGGGAACTAACGGCCAGGCTTCTGCGTTCTCCCAGTACCTGTACCCAATGCCCAATACAAAAAAAAGCCCCGGGGGTTTGTCAAATTGAAAGAATGGTTTAAATTTGCAATCGCTTTGAAAACGGGGGTATAGCTCAGCTGGCTAGAGCGCTTGCATGGCATGCAAGAGGCCGTCGGTTCGAATCCGTCTACCTCCACAACCCGGGGTTAAAAAAACCCTGAAAACCTCCCCTGCCTGGCGCGTTGCCCCGGCAGGGGAATTTTGTTTATGCCATTTCCCCCGCTCCCATCCTTCCCGCGGGTTTTCTTTATAAAAATCATCGAGGCGAAGTGAAAAGGCCACTGGAAGCGCGCGCTTCACGGCAGCTGTCAGGAACTCCCCTCTTCGCGGCGGTGGATCTCATCCCTTATTTCGGCGGCCCTTTCGTAATCCTCATTGGCCAGGGCCTCGTCGAGCATGAGCCCCAGTTCGTTGTCCGAATAAGACCGCAGGGGTTTGTTTTTGCCGGAAGGGGCAGCGCCCGGGCTCGAAGCGGAAGGCTGGTCGATGATGATGCCTGCTTCATCCATGATGAAGTCATAAACGTAAATGGCGCTGTTGAATCGCACGGCCAGGGCGATGGCGTCGGAAGTGCGGGCGTCCACTTCCACGATGGAGCCGTCGATGTGTTCGCAGACGAGGGTGGCGTAGAAAACGCCGAATTTCAGGTCGGAAATGATAACTTCCCGGAGGTTGATGCTCAGGGCCACGAGGGTATTCCGGAACAGGTCGTGGGTCATGGGGCGGTTGGTGTGGACATTTTCCAGGGCCAGGGCGATGGCCTGGGCTTCGAATGCACCGATCACGACCGGCAAGCGCCGCTTGCCTTCTTCTTCTTTCAGGACGACGACAAAACTATTGGCCTGCGACTCACTGCTGGCCAGCGCCACTATTTTTAGCTCCAGTTTCCTCATTCAGATCAAGGTGTATTTTGATAAACGTACAAAGCTTCACGACGTCGGAGAACGCCTCTCCGGGCCGGCCCGATTTCAGGAGTTGATACTGATGTTTATTGCCTAAGGAAATGGCGTAGCTTCTGTTCAGAATGACTTCTTGGCTGTTTGCTTCCAGGACATCAATATCAAAGTGCTTGAGTGCGCAGAGCAAGAGCTCCAGTTGATGGCTTGCGTCCATAGGTACTTTTTCGAATGCCCACCCTGGGGCTTAACCACCCTTAAGATAAGGATGATCGGCCAAAAATCAAAGGATTGCGCCGGCTTCTTTTTTTACGGCGAGCAGCGCTTTTTCCACGGCAGTTGTTTCCCGCTGGTTCAGGAAATGGAAGAGCGCCTGGGCCAGTTCCCTGCTATTTGCTTTGGGGTCCACTTTTTCCGCCACCAGAGCCACGAAATTCACGGCCTCGTCGCGGGCGAGCTTGATGATCTCCCAAAGCTGGGCGGAGACATAGACCTGTTGGGTGATGTTGTGTTCGTATTCCTGCTGGATGGCCAGCAGGAGGGCCAGGTGCAATTCTCCGGCCGACATATTGTCGCGGCGCACGCGCAGCAGGAGGTTGGGCAGGGAGATGCGCTCGCAAAACAGGGACAGGCGTTCGTAGGCCTGCAGGCGCAGCGGCAGGGTCGTCTGGGCCTGGCTCTGGCGGATTTCCAGCGATTTCAACTGGAGCTGCTTGTCCAGGTAGGTTTTCAGCATGTAATAGGCCGTCAGGAAAACGACGATGGCCGGTATGGCCAGCTTGAGGATTTCGAGGATAAAGGTCAACCAGGCAGGCATAAGGAGATCGTCTGATTTTCGGGCAAAGCTACCATTTTTTTTCAACTGCGCAGGGCCGGAGGCGGCAAAACCAAAAATGCCTTTCGGCTGTTCCCTTTGTTGAATTGTCAGCGGCGCTGTATATTTGTGAAAGTAGAAAAAAATCGCCCAGGCTTATGTCCGAATTTAAAAACACAGTTGCACAGCCCCCTATCACGCTCACGCCCGGCGCGGTCCGGGAATTGGGGCGGATCAAACAGGAACAGAACATTTCCGACGACCATGGGCTGAGAGTCGGCGTCAAGGGAGGCGGCTGTTCCGGCTTTTCCTACATCCTTGGCTTCGACCTGCCGAAAGAGAACGACGATGTGTTCGAGATTTCCGGCATCAAGGTCTTCATGCAGAAATCCCACGCCATATACCTGCTCGGCATGCAGATCGACTGGGAAGACGGGCTCGGCAACCGGGGTTTTTCCTTCAACAACCCCAACGCCACCGACACCTGTGGGTGTGGCAGTTCCTTCTCGGCCTGAAGTGAAGCGCTTCTCCGCATTCGCGCTGGCGGCCTTTCTGGCCGCCGCCTCTTTCGCCCAGCCAGACATCCTGTTCCATGAGCCCTTCGACGGGGGAATCCCTCCCGGCTGGGAAATCAGCCCCGGTAATCCGGAAGGAGCGGTTTGGCAATGGTCGGCGGCGGGGCGGGCCGACAGCGCCCTGCTGAACGGAGCGCCTGCACCCGCCTTGTTCTGGAACCTTCGCCCTCCTATCGCCTCTCCTTCCGCAGCCAATGGGGCAGCGATGTACAATTCCGATGTGTACGACTCGGGCGGCCTCAGCGTCGGCCAGGGGCCCTTCCCCGGCAACCACTCCGGCGCCCTCACTTCCCCGCCTATCGACTGCTCAGGGCAGGAGATCGTCTATCTCAGGTTCAACCAGTACGCCCGCGCCAACACCAACGCCGTTTCCACCCTGCTGGAAGTTTCCAATGACGGAGGCCAGAGCTGGACGGCCTTCCCGATTAACCGGGCCGTGGTGGAAAACGCCGCCACTGCCCCCGATGAGGTGGTGGTCGCCGACATCAGCGGGGTGGCTGCTTTCCAGCCTGATGTCAGAGTGCGCTTCAGCTGGCAGGGCCGCTATTACTTCTGGCTGATCGACGATGTCCAGCTCATCACGCCTCCCGAAGTTGAACTGCAGCTTGGGCGCATTTTTTATGCGCCGGCCAGCTTTGCCCAACCTACCTGGCAGATCGCGGCCGACACTTTCGGCTTCGCGGCCCAGGCCAGCAACCTCGGGCATCAGCCCGTATCCGGCCTGGTGCTGAAAGCGAGCATTCTCAGGGTAATGGCCAACAGCACCAGCCTGCTCTACTCGGATAGCATCATCATCGAGGAATTTCCCGCCCTTACCAAAGACTCCACCATCTTCCTGACAAAGCCCTATGCACCGCTACTGCCGGAGGGGGAATACCTGCTGCGGTACGAACTCTTTTCCCTGAGCCAGCCCGATTTCAACCCCACCGACAACCTGCAGCAACGCCCATTCCGGGTGAGCAACAGGCAGTTCGCCAAAGAGGATGACATCGACTTCGGCGCCCGCCCGCAGGGAACGGGCGGCTATCGGGCCGCCAACTACTATCAAATCAGCCCGCTGGCCGCAGACAACTTTTTCGTCGATAAAGCCATTTTCGCCGCCGCCGTCAACCCGGCGGAAGGAACGCTGGCCGGCCGGGAAGTGCAGGTTTTGCTCTACAAAGTGAAGGAAGAGGTCAGCCCGGATTTCAGCAATTTCGACATTTACTCGGATGAAAGCCTGGAACTGGCCGGATACGGGAGCTACCTCTTCACCCCGGCAGATGCAAATTTCAGCCTCCGGCCCGTCCCCATAGAATCCCCGGGCGGGGGGCCGGCGCCGCTCGAAGCCGGCGGGCGGTATTTTCTGGTTACTTCCTATGAAGGCCCCGCCAGCATCGTGCTCCAGGCCTTCAACGACGACATCGATTACTTCCAGTTGTCCACCATCATTTTTAAGGACGAGTGGTACCTGGACGGCTTCGGCCCCGAGCTGGCGGCCGTCCTGCGTATGGAGGTGGGCCTTGCGGCTGTGCCGGCCCGGGAGCTATTGCCCGAACCGGCGCTCAGGCTGTTCCCCAACCCCGCCCGCGATTTCCTCAATGTGGAGGTGCGCCTGGACGAAGCCGCCCCGGCCATGATCATCATCGCCAACGCAGAGGGCAAAGTACTGGATATCCGGGAATACGGGCGCATCCGGGAGGACATGCTGCCGATAAGCCTGTCCGGCTATCCCGCCGGTGCTTACCTGCTGAGGCTCAGTACGGAAAAGGGCGTGCGGACGATGCCCTTCGTGGTGGGGAAGTGAGCGCGGTGTTGCGCGGGGGGGGGGTTTTAAGGCGGGAAAACCACCCCCCCCGCACACAAAAAAACCCAAAGAAAAACCTGAGGAGGAAATGGAACTGTGCGAGTTTGAGTTTGCCAACCAAGTCAATTTTATAATGGAGGAAGAGTTCTTGCAAAAGTTGAATGATGAGGAAGTAAGCAAAATTGTCAGGATCGTCGATGATGAATTCATGGACGATGAGATGGAGTTGGTGAACTGTGTCGATGAAAAGTTCGATCTCAAAATGGAGCTTGCCGAGGAGTTGCTTGAGGCCTTACTTAAAGAGTTTGAGGATTAGCTAAGGGTCTTTGCTGACGTTTAGGAAAGTGAGCAATAGGAATAGGTCATTCCCTCAACAAAGTCACAAAACGAAATCTTCCTCTAAACCAACTAAACCCTCTAAACCGCTCAACATGGATGATAC
>CAUJDW010000015.1 GCA_963169455.1 Bacteroidota bacterium
ATCCGCATAAGCTCTCTTTTAAGTAGTGCTTACCTTTCTCTGCATCAGTGTCAATGAACTTTTTGGCCCCGCTTCTTACTGCAGCGCCTGATTGCGCCTAAAGCACCCCGGTTAGCCTCGCACGCTCGTGCAGCCCCCAGGCCCCCAGGCCCTATCTTTACCCTCCTTACAAGGGCTTCTGTCAAACTCTTCCCCCCGCTCAGCCGCAAAGGGATTGCAAAGATAACCTTTCCTTAACTCCCTGCAAAATTTTCCAGCCCATTTTTTTAACCTCCCCAACTCGCCAACCACCGCCGAAAAACCATCCCTCTCCTCTTCTCCAAACCGCCTTCCTTTAAAAGCGGATGCAAAAGTAAGGGGCTTTTAAGTTATCTGCAAGTTTTTTATCAACTTTTTTTCTTCGATCTTTTTTCGAAGCCTGCTTTTTCCAAAAGCGGTGCAAACATAAGTGCAGGTTTTGGATTGCGCAAGCTTCGGGAAAAAAATTGCATCCGGGCGCCCGTTGCGAAGCGGAGGGGAAATTTGCCGTAAACGGCCATTTGCCTCACGCATTCGCGGGAAGCGGAAAGCTATCCAAATTAACCGGCAGCGAAACAGAAGAGCAGCAATTTAAATTTTTTTTCACTCCCCGGGTGATCCTGCCGGAGGCGCCCCGGGCTGGCAGGGGCAATACTATTTCCAATAGCTAATGGTATGGAAAAAAACTATTTTTGCAGCGTTTCGGAAAAAGGGCCGAGACGGATTTGCAGTGACCAAAATTCAGGAAAAATGAAAAAACACAATTTCAGCGCCGGCCCGGCCATTCTGCCGGCCAGCGTTTTGGAGGAAGCAGCGCAGGCCGTCAGAGATTTCAACGGCATTGGCCTTTCCATACTGGAGATATCGCACCGCAGCCCGGCCTTCAGCGCCGTGCTGGCGGAAGCCGAAGAGCTGGTGCGCGAGCTGCTGGGCCTTAGTGATGATTTTGGCGTGATCTGGCTGACCGGCGGCGCCAGCACCCAGTTTTTCATGGCGCCCATGAACCTCCTGGATGACGACAAAATGGCGGCCTACGCCGATACGGGCAGCTGGTCGGCCAAGGCCATCAAGGAAGCCCGGAACTTCGGGACGGTGGAAGTGGTGGCCTCATCCAAACCGCAGAACTACTCCTACATCCCAAAGGGATATGATGTGCCTGCCAATGCCCAGTACCTGCACCTGACGAGCAATAACACCATCTTCGGCACGCAGTACCACAAATGGCCGGAAACAAACGTGCCCCTCGTGGCCGATATGTCTTCGGATATGTTCAGCCGCCCGGTCGATATGAGCCGCTTCGGGCTGATCTATGCCGGCGCCCAGAAAAACCTGGGGCCCGCCGGGGTTACCCTGGTGATCGTGCGCAAAGATATGCTGGGCCGGGTGAGCCGCAAGCTGCCTTCCATGCTGGATTACCGCATCCACCTCGAAAACGGCTCCACCTACAACACGCCCCCCGTCTTCCCCATCTACGTCAGCATGCTGACGATGCGCTGGATAAAAGCCCAGGGCGGGCTGCAGGGCATTGCCAGGCACAATGAGGCAAAAGCCAGGCCCCTTTACGAAGAGATCGACGCCAACCCCATGTTCAGGGGCGTGGCCGAGAAAGAAGACCGCTCCCTGATGAATGTCACTTTCGTCATGGCCCCCGGTAAGGAGGATCTGGCGCCTGCATTCCTTCAGGATGCCAGGGACGCAGGCTGCGTGGACGTCAAAGGCCACCGCTCCGTGGGCGGCTTCCGCGCCTCCATCTACAATGCCATGACACCGGAAAGCATCGGCGCCCTGGTTGAGGTGATGCGGGAGTTCGCAGGAAAGCACGCTTAAAGGGCGGAGCCGGGCAAATACTCCAGCCCCTAAGGACTTTCCGGAGCAGCCTTATAGATGGATGCACATCGCCAGGCCGAAAAAAAAGGGCAGGAAACCGGTGCGCCGGCTCCTGCCCTTTGCGTTGCAAGTACTGCTTAAAATCAATTGATCCTATTATTCACTAAATGCGTTCGCCCGATAGTTTTGGAAAGTTAGACAGGGGATAAAGGCCAAAGGGTTGGGGTGATTTTTTCTTTTCAGTGAAAAAGATCACCGAAGGCCTGTTCAATCCTTTATTCCTTTGCAAAAAAACGGGACATGGGGAGAGCCTTTTTCGCCATCTGTGCCGGGCTGGCCATGTTGAGCAGTTGCAAAACGGAAGAGCCTATGGCAACCCTGAAGAAGCTGGATACCCGCTACGAGCAGGAGCATGGCGCTTTGCACAGCAACCGCGAGTTTTTCGACTACCTCAGCCTGCATATCCGGGACACCGGCCAGGCGCGCTATTTCCAGTCCCTTTATCTGGCCGCCCTGCTCGATCAGGAAGAAGCTTTCAGCGGCCACCTCTCCCTGCTCAGCCCCCAGGCCATCGCCTCTCTGGATTACCACCTTGGCGCCGACAACCCTTACCGCCCCATTTATCAGGAACAGCTGGACTGGTACTACCAGAACCGGCAGGGCAGGCAGGCTTCCGATATAGTGGCGCTCGACACCGCCGGGCAGCCTTTCCACCTCAGCACCTTGGACGACAAGGCCGTGTACATCGACACCTGGGCTTCCTGGTGCGCGCCCTGTATGGAACAACTCCCCTTCCTGCAGGCCCTGGCCAGGGAATACGCCGACAGGCAGGATTTTGTCATCCTCACCCTGTCATTCGACCAAAACCTGGAGCGCTGGAAAAAAGCTTTGAACAAACAGGAATCCATCCCCAATATCATCCCCCTTTTCGTGGAAGGCGGCATGAATTCGGACTATGCCGGACAGTTCCTCGTCTCCAGCATACCACACTACGCCCTGCTGGGCAAAGAACGGGCCATCGTCACCCTTGACGCCCCCAAGCCCGGCACAGCAGAAATACGCTCACTGATCGAAAAGGAGCTCGCAGCACACTGACCACCCCTGCGGCACAAGCAGGCTTACCCCCTTGAAATCCTGCAACCTTTAAATTTTTCCTTTCAACTTTCCCCCTTCCCTTTTATCTTCACGCCAGGCCAACAAACAGCCGGATTATGAAGTGGAAGCGAAAAAAGCAACAAGCCAGCCAGGTTTCGGACATGTTGTTCCGGGTGGAGGGGCAGGCAGTGCCGGTAAAGGTTTACCGCGAGCAACGCCGTGGCGTGCGCTTTTACATCGGCAAACACCACGCCATCCTGCGCTTACCGGTAAACATTACGCCCGAAAGCGAAAAGGATATCATCCGGAAATTCCAAACCTGGCTCGCCCGGCACGTCCGGCGCAACGAAGGCGTGATAGCCCACTACGAAAGCCGGGAATACCGGGATGGAGAAAGCCTGCAGGTTGGGCGGCGCACCTACCAGCTGCGCATCCTGTTCGAAGAGCGCAAAACCCACAGCGGGAAACTGGATAAAAACAACACCATCCTCCTTCGCCTCAGCAAACATGATGAAGGGGAAAACCTGCAAAAAAATATCCGCCACCTGCTGAGCCGCATCGTCGCCCAGGACTTCCTGCCGGAGATCACCGGCAGGGTCAATGAGCTCAACGCCCGCTATTTCCGGAAAAACGTGCGGGAAGTCCGCCTCAAACATACCCACAGCCGGCTGGGAAGCTGCTCCAGCAAAGGCAATATCAACCTCTCCACCCGCCTGCTTTTCGCCCCTCCGGAAGTGGTCGATTACATCATTATCCACGAACTGGCGCACCTGGTGGAAATGAACCACTCGCCCCGCTTCTGGAAAGTTGTCGAACAGGCCATGCCCGGCTACCGCGAGCAGGAAAAATGGATCAAAGAGCATTTCGGGAAGATGGGGTTTTGAATGGCTGGGTAAACAAGCTTCCTCAACCATTCAACAACCAAGCATTCGGCCATTCAAAAGCGAAAGCCAGTTGCCGGGCGCGGGGCCCAGACAACTGGCTTCATGTAGATCGCTTTGTTTAACTAACGGGGCAAAAAGAGCCGGTTTGGACGGCTCCTGTGCGTTTTATTCCCTTCCGGGCGGGCGAAATTATTCTTCGACCACTTCGAAGTTCAGGATGATCTCAACTTCCGGGTGCAGCAACAGTTCGGCAGCATAACCACCCAGCACTTTGATTTCCTCCGGCAGTTTGACCTTGCGGCGGTCCACTTCGATGTCGAACTGGTCTTTGAGGGCGGCAGCGATCTGAACGTTGGTCACGCTACCGAAAATTTTGCCGCTGACACCCGCCTTGGCGCCGATCTTGAGCACCTGCCCTTTGAGGGCTTCTGCGATAGCTTCGAACTCGGCCTTGCGGGCGGCAAGTTCTTCGGCCTCCTTGCGCTTGATATCATCCAGCCTGGCGCGGTTGGAATCATTGGCGACGAGGGCCAGCCCCTGGGGAATAAGGTAGTTGCGGGCATAACCCGGCTTGACGGACACGATCTCGTGCTTATCCCCTACCTTTTCTATATCTTCCAGCAGAATGATGTCCATTTCTGTTGATTTTACGAGTTAGCAAAATTACTTCAGCAGGTCCGTCACATAGGGCAGGATGGCCAGGTGGCGGGCGCGTTTCACTGCGGTTGCCACCTTGCGCTGATACTTCAGCGAGTTGCCCGTGATGCGGCGGGGCAGAATCTTGCCCTGCTCGTTAACGAACTGCGTCAGGAAGTCAGCATCCTTGTAATCGATGTATTTGATGCCGTACTTGCGGAAGCGGCAGTACTTCCTGCGCTTCTGGCCGATCTTGGGGTTGCTGAGAAACTTTATATCGTCTTTGGAAGCCATTTTTCTCCTGTTTTGGATTCAACAATCAAGGGTTTACTCCTCTTCTTCGGCTACGGGAGGAGCCACCGGAGCGGCCGGAGCCACGGGAGCCACCGGGGCGGCCGGAGCCGGTTTCTGCGGGCGCGGAGCCCGTTCTTCCCGCTTGTTCTCCGTTTCCTCGGGCTTCTTCTTTTTCTTCTTCTTGCCGATGAGGCCCGCGCGCTTGTCGGCGTTGTACTTCACGCCGTATTTGTCCAGCGTAACGGCCAGGAAGCGCATGATGCGCTCATCGCGCCGGAGAGCAAGTTCCATCTTGTCGAGGAAGTTGCCTGCGGCAGCCGATTCGAACTCAATGCAGTAATAAACCCCTGAGGAGCGTTTGTTGATGGGGTAGGCCAACTGGCGCAAACCCATCTCATCCACATGTACGATATTGCACCCTTCTGAGGTGAGATGATCGACATATGCCTGAGCTGTCGCTTTGATCTCTTCCCCCGACAGCACGGGGTCTACGATGAAGGTTACCTCGTAATTCTTCATTGGGATCAGACATATTTTTTGTTAACAAATCAAAGAGCTGCTTTTTTAAAGCGGCTGCAAATGTAGCAAATTCCGGAATACTTGCAAAGCTTTTGGCAAGATTTCATTCGGGAGCCGCAGGGCCAAAGGGAGCAGAGCGCCATTCGGGGGGCCGCGAAAGCGCTGTATCCCATGTCTAATATCCGAAAACTTCCTCCAGCGACAGTTCCCTGGCCGGCCCGAGGGTGTTCAGGAAATCCAGGCTGATATGCCTGCGGTCGCCAAGGACGAGGTACCTGAAGGCGCGGCCTTTGACGTAGGCCTGGTGGAAGCCTTCAAGGTCCTGGTTGGATGCTGCCTGCAGGCGCTCGTACAGGCCGCGGCGCAGGTCTTCCCTGTACCCCAGGCGTTCGACGGCGCGGGCTTCCCAGTACAGCCCCGAAGGCAAGATGCGCTCGCTTTCGATACGCCGCAGAATGGATTCCCGGCTGTTGCCGGCCTGCGCGGGCGCCAGCGGCATCTCCTCTATGATGCCCGACAGGGCGGGGATGGCGTCCCCAAGCTTATCTGGCTGGGTGCCGACATACCCTTCGAGGTAATGGGCATACTCCCTGCGGGCGGGTGAGGTGTACAGGGCATAGGTGGAATAAGCCAGCGCCTTCGACTCCCGGATTTCCTGGAAGACGATGGAGGACAGCCCGTAACCGAAATACTCGTTGTACCATTCCCGCATGTAGTGCTCTTCCAGGTTGAAACCCGGCGTGCCCCGGGAAATCATCAGCACGTCCGCCTGGACAATGGGGAAATCCACGAACAGCACTTCATTGGCTTCGGTGGGCAACTGTGAAAAGCGGCGGGCGGGCGGGGGCGGCTGTAAGCTATCCGCCGTGCGGTGGAGGTGTTGCAACAGCCCGCCGACTTCCTCTTCGGAGCGGGGGCCATAATAATATATGGTATGCTCAAAGCTGTTCAGCCCCCGTATGAGCCCGGCCAGTTGTTCCGGCTGAACGGCTTTCAGCTCGGCTTCCGACAGGCGGTAGGCGAAGGGTGAATCGGCGCCGAAACGGGCGTATTCGGCCATGGCTTTTCGCAGAATGGTGCGGCGGTCCTTTTTGCCGTTGGCCCGCTTGGCCAGAATATCCGAAACGACGTTCTGGAGCGCCCGGGCATCCTCCTGCACTTCGGCCAGCAAGTGTTCGGCCAGCCGGATCCCTTCTTCCAGCGATTCGTCCAGCCCGCTGACCGTCAGGTAGATGCGCTCGTCGTTGCACTGACACTCGAACGACAGCCCGAGGCGGAAAAATTCGCACTGCAGGGCCGCCGGCGAAAAGCGGGTGGTGCCCAGGTAGGGCAGGTAAAGCATGGCCAGAGGCAGAAGCCTGTCGTGGAATTTGCCCATTTCGTAAATGTAGTCGAGCCGGAAAAGGGCATTATCCGGGTTGTGCACATAATCAAAGCCCAGGCCAGGCTTCAGGAGCCGGCGCCGGATGCTTGCCTCGAAATCCGCGAATACGGGCTTCAGGGGCGGGCTGCTCTGGCTCAGGAACGCACGCCCGAATTCGGATACGGCGTCGCGCTGCAGTTCCACCGGCGTGATCGGCGGTTTTTCTACCTTGAGCACATTGGGGTCGTTGCCATACAGCTTGTGCACCACGACGTAGTTGCCGCCCAGATGCCGGCGGGCAAAGGCCATAATATCCTCCTTGCTGAGCGTTTCCCAGAAGTTGAAGCGGCCAACGATGCGGCTCCAGTCCAGGCCCAGGATGAATGCCTGGGCCATGGCCTCCACTCTGGCCTGGTTCGACTCGCTGCCCTGGATGTCCTCCAGGCGCAGGTTGCGAATAACCGCTTCCGGCAGCCAGCTTTCGAATTCCCCCTTTTTCAGTTTCTCCAGTTCGCCCAGCAGCAATTGCTCTACTTCCTCCAGCGTCTGCCCCTCCCTCGGTTTGCCGTACAGGCCAAAAACGGAAAAATCCTCATAAGCCCACAACCAGGCATTGGACTCCAGGACGCGTTGCTGCTGGTTCAGGTTGAGGTCCAGCAACCCCGCCTGCTGGTTGTACAACAACTGCTGAAGAATGGCCAGCATAAAAGGCGCATCGGTGCGCGCACCGGGGAAGCGCCAGGCCATATCCACAAATGCCGCCTGATGGCCGGTGATTTCCCTGCGGATGGGCGCTTCGATCGCCGGTTGTTCCTCAAATGAAAAAGGCGGCACGGGCCGGGGGTTGTAATCACCGAAGTATTGTTCAGCCCAATGGACAGCCTGCTCAGGCTCAAAATCACCGGCCAGAATAATGGCCATATTGTTGGGAGTGTAATAGGTATGGAAATATTCCTGGATGCGGACGTGGGAAGGGTTTTTCAGGTGCTGTGCCGAGCCGATGGTGGTTTGGGCGCCGTAGGGATGCCGCGGGAAGAGCGCGGCGCGAATGGCGTTGTTCACCTTGCGGCTGTCCTGGTCCTGGCCTATGTTGAATTCTTCATACACCGTTTCCAGTTCGGTATGGAACAGCCGCAGGGCCATCATCCGGAAGCGCTCCGATTCCAGCTGCATCCAGCGTTCCAGTTCGTTGGAGGGGATGTCATTGACGTAAACGGCCTGCTCCACCCAGGTGTAGGCGTTAGTGCCCCGCGCCCCGATGGCGCTGGCCAGCTTGTCATATTCATTGGGTGCAACGAGAAAAGCCGCTTCAAATGACAGGCGGTCGATCTCCCGGTAAATGGCGGCCCGCTCTTTGTCATCCGTTGCCTGCCGGTGTTGTTCGTACAGGGCCGATATCTGCCCGAGAAAGGCCTTCTCTTTTTCCCAGTCGAGCGCCCCCAACCGGCTCGTGCCCTTGAACAGCATGTGTTCCATGTAGTGGGCAAGCCCGGTCGCATCGGCGGGGTCGTGCTTGGAGCCGGCCCTGACTGCAATGTTCGTGAATACGCGGGGTTCGTTGGCATTGACGCTCATGAACAGCCTCAGCCCGTTTGAGAGCTTGTACTGCCTGGCTTTCAGGGGGTCGCCGGCTACGGTTTCAAAGGTGTAGGAATGCTTTTCTTGTACCGCCATGAATGTTTTCTGGTTAGCCGCATTTGGGAAAAAGATACTCTCGATAACACCCGGGCAGCGGCAAGGGTTTTCCTTTGGGCGGGCAATTGTTATATTTGAAGATCAATAAGCCGCCAAATCAAAACCGACGATATTATGAAGGCTGTAAACATCATTTTCCTGTCCTGGCTGGCCGCCGCCCCGGCGCTGCTGTACGCCCAGGATAATCCGCTGTGGCTGCGATATCCGGCCATTTCACCTGATGGCAAAACCATCGTTTTCACTTACAAAGGTGACCTGTACCGGGTTGCCGCCGAAGGTGGGCAGGCCTACCCCCTGACGCTGCACGACGCCCACGACTTCATGCCCGTTTGGTCGCGCGATGGAAAGTACATCGCCTACGCCTCCAGCCGGCACGGCAACTACGATGTCTTTCTGATGCCGGCCGACGGCGGCCCGTCTGTACGCCTCACCTACCATTCGGCCAACGATTTCCCGTCCGGCTTTTCTGCCGATGACAGCCAGGTGCTCTTTACCTCTTCCCGGCTCGATGCGGCGGCCAACCAGCAATTCCCCTCCGGTGTGCTGCCGGAGCTATACCAGGTTTCGGTAAAAGGCGGCGCGCCCCGCATGCTGTTCACCACCCCCGCCCAGGATGCGAAAATGAGCAGCGACGGCAGCCTGATCGTCTTTCACGACCGCAAAGGTTACGAAGATGAGTTCCGCAAACACCACACCTCCTCCGTCACGCGCGACCTATGGTTGTACAACACCCGAGACAAAAGCTACCGGCAGCTTACTGATTTCGCCGGCGAAGACCGCAATCCCGTCTTTTCACCCGATGAAAAGTCCATTTACTACCTCAGTGAGGAGGGTGGCGATTTCAACATCTTCCACATGCCCCTGTCAAACCCGGCAGGGCGCAGGCAACTGTCCACATTGAGCAAACACCCCGCCCGCCACCTTTCAGCCAGCCGCGACGGGCTGCTTTGCTTCAGCTATGATGGAGAGATATACACGATACGGGAAGGAGAAAGCCCTGAAAAAGTGGCTATCCGCATCCTGGCCGGCGAGCGGTACAACGGCGAGGAAACGGCGAAGGTGAAGGGCGATATTACGGAAATGGCCCTTTCGCCCAATGGCAAGGAACTGGCCTTCGTGCACCGGGGCGAAATATTCGCCGCCTCCGTTGCGGAGGGCACTACCCGACGGATCACCAACACGCCAGAACAGGAGCGCTCCGTCAGCTTCAGCCCCGACGGGCGGTCCATCCTCTACGCCGGCGAGCGCGGCGGCAGTTGGAACGTTTACCAGGCGACGCTGAAAAGAACTGAAGAGCCCTACTTTTTCAACGCCACCATCATCGAAGAAAAGCCCGTCGTGGCAACGCCTGCCGAAGAATTCCAGCCTTCCTATTCCCCCGACGGCAAGGAAGTGGCGTATCTGGAAGAGCGCACCACCCTCAGGGTGATCACGCTGGATAACAAGGCCGTGCGCACCGTCATGGGCGCCGAGCACAACTATTCCTACGCCGATGGCGACCAGTACTACCAGTGGTCGCCCGATGGCAGGTGGTTCCTGGTGGAATTCCTGCAACCCAGGCAATGGACAGGACAGGCCGGGCTGGTGAGCGCCGCCGGCGGCGAGATCACCAACCTGTCGGGCAGCGGCTACGGCGCTTCCCGCCCCCGCTGGATGATGGACGGCCAAATGGCCCTGTGGTTCTCCAGCCGCGACGGCAAGCTCAACCACTCCGGCCGCGGCGGGGAAGCCGATGCCTACGGGATTTTCTTCACCCAGGACGCCTTCGGCCGCTTTACACTCAATGAAGAGGAATACAAACTGCTGAAAGAAAGGGAAGAAGAGCAAAAGAAAACCGACAAAAACGGCGAACAGAAAAAGGAGGAAACGGATAAAAAAACGGAGCCCATCAAAATCGAGCTCAAAGGCATCGAAGAGCGAAAAGCCCGCCTGACTATCCACTCCGCCCAACTGGCCGACGCTTATGTCACCAAAGATGGCGAGAAATTATTCTATCTGGCCAGATTCGAAAAAGGCTACGACCTCTGGCAGACGGACCTGAAAAGCAAGGAAACCAAAGTGTTGGCCAAACTGGGCAGCAAAGAACCCAGCGACTTCATCGTCGATAAGGAAGAAAAAAACATCTTCGTGCTGGCCGACGGCAGCATCCAGAAGGTGGAGATCGAATCCGCAAAGGCAAAACCCATCAGCGTCAACGGCGAAATGGTGCTGCAGAAAGCCGCCGAACGGGAGTACCTCTTCGAACACGCCTGGCGCCAGGTCGATAAAAAATTCTACAAAACAAGCCTGCACGAAGTGGACTGGAACTTCTACAAACAGGCCTACGCCCGATTTCTGCCTCACATCAACAACGACTACGACTTCGCCGAAATGCTCAGTGAGATGCTGGGCGAACTCAACGCCTCCCATACCGGAGCCCGTTACCGCCCCGAAGCCGAGGATGGCGACCAGACGGCCGCCCTGGGGCTGTTCTACGACGAAACCTTCACCGGCAATGGCCTGAAAGTGGCCGAGGTGATGGACAAAAGCCCCGTAGTACAGGAAGGAAGCCGGATCAGGGCCGGCGTCATCATCGAACAGATCGATGGCCAGCCCCTTGGGCCGCAGGAAAACTTCTTCCGCCTGCTCAACCGCAAAGCGGGCAAAAACACGCTGCTTTCTCTCTACGACCCGGCTGCAAACCAACGCTGGGAGGAAACGGTGAAACCCATCACCCCGGGCGAAGAAGGGGAATTGCGCTACCAGCGCTGGGTGAAAAACTGCCGGGAAATGGTGGACAAACTCTCCGGCGGCAGGGTCGGCTACGTACACGTCAGAGGCATGAACGACGAGAGCTACCGAACCACCTACGAAGAAGTGCTGGGCCGCAACGCCGGCAAGGAAGCCCTCGTGGTGGATACCCGCTTCAACGGCGGCGGCTGGCTGCACGACCAGCTGGCCACTTTCCTGAGCGGCGAAAAATACGTGACCATGATGCCCCGCGGCCAGGACCTCGGCAGCGAACCCATGTCCAAATGGAGTAAACCTTCCGTGGTCGTTATGAGCGAGAGCAACTATTCCGACGCCCACATGTTCCCCTACGCTTACAAGGCGCTGAACATCGGCAAACTGGTGGGCATGCCGGTGCCCGGAACGGCCACCGCCGTGTGGTGGGAACGCCTCCATACGGGAAACCTGGTCTTCGGCATCCCCCAGGTGGGCGTCGTGACCAACGATGGCGAATACCTGGAAAACAACCAACTGGAGCCGGACATCAAAGTGCCCAACGAACCGGCCGCCGTTTCATCAGGCCGCGACCAGCAACTGGAAGCGGCTGTGCAGGAGCTGCTCAAACAACTCGAATCGGCCAGGCCGTAATGCAGTACGCCACTCAGCAGAGCCAAAGGCTCTCCGATTATCACTTCGCGGGGCACAGGCCCGCGTTCCAACCTGAATAGCTGCGAGCGCTTAATCGTTGATGGCCGGGCGGCAACGGAGCCGCCCGGCCATCAACGATCAGCAATCAGCTATCACCCCCCTCAAGCTCACAGCCCGCCCTTAGGGCCCGGAGAAGAACAACTTCCCCATTTGATACGGCTCTTTTTCCGCCATGCTGCGTTGCTCGTCGGTCAGGTAGCTCCGGCGATCTTCCCTCCTCGCGCCTTGCCTGGCGAAAAAATAGCCCGCCTGAAATGAGGAACTTATTTTTCTCCGGCCCCTTAACATCGCTGTCGGTGGAGGCTGGGTCGGAAAACATGGCATCGATGATTCGCGCATGGAAATCGA
>CAUJDW010000016.1 GCA_963169455.1 Bacteroidota bacterium
CCCAACGGGATCGAACATCTATAGCAAAGCCGGAACCGCCACCCCCCTGCCAACGATCCCAAAGGGATCGAACATCTATAGCAAAGCCGGAACCGCCACCCCCCTGCCAACGATCCCAACGGGATCGAACATCTATAGCAAAGCCCCCAGGCGCCACACCCCTGCCAACGATCCCCAATTGGGAGCAGTTGCAAATTATATCCATAACCAAAAGGAGCACCATAAAAAAAGGGCGTTCAAGGAGGAATACCTCAGGTTCCTCAAAAAATTCGCAGTGGAATACGACGAGAAATATTTGTTTGAATGGATAGATCAGTGCGATGCCGCCGGCATCGGAGGAATTATTGCTTTGGCCTGGCTATATCCGTTCAATCCCTTCGGGATTGGCAGGGAGCCCGGCGACGCCCACAGGCTGCAAACGGGGGCTGTTCAAAGTTTCAGGTTTCAGGTTACAAGTTTCAGAGTTTGCCGAAGGCTCACCTCGTCACCCTCTCACCCAGTCTCCATTAGGTGTTACAGGTTTCAGGTTTCAGGTTTCAGGTTACAAGTTTCAGAGTTTGCCGAAGGCTCACCACGTCACCCTCTCACCCAGTCTCCATTAGGTGTTACAGGTTTCAGGTTACAGGTTTCAGGTTACAAGTTTCAGAGTTTGCCGAAGGCTCACCACGTCACCCTCTCACCCGGCCTAAGCCTCCAGCCAGGCCTGCCCCTTTTATCCGCCCATTTTAGCCCGCAGGGCTTCATCTCCGTTTTTCAGGTTGTACAGGAAACCGTTAATCACGGCGTAGTGGAAGGCGCCGTCCTTTTGCAGCAGGAAGGAGGGGTTGCCGTTGAGGCGGATCTCATTGGCGGGATTTGAGCCGGCCTTAGTGATTTCGGCAGGTATTTCCGCCCATTCCTGGGGTTTGGGCTGCTGTTGCAACTGGAAGGTCGTATATCCCTGGCGGAGCAGGGCGGGAATGTCGAGCCGGCGCAGGGAGCTGAGGTTGGGCAACACTGTGCCGTAAGTGCGGCCCGGAACGATGCGGTAGCCGCTGGCGTCGAAGGATTCGTAGGCGTGGAAGGTGGAAAGGTCGCCGATGTCGGCCAGGATGGCTTTGGGATAGTAGGATGCGTAGCTATTGTAGTCGGCCTGGTTGTGGCGAAAGCCCAGGTCGACGGTGAACCACTGGCCGTTTTTCCGGAGCTGTGCTTCCCGGATGATGAGGTCGTGGAAGGCGTTGTTGTTGTTCATGGGGATTTTCTCGTAGTCCTGGATATTGGCTTGGGCGTAACTTCCGGATGCGATGGCCTCGAAGGCGGCCAGCAGGATGGTGAAGTTCAGCCGGCGCAGTTCCTGTTTTTCCGGGTCATTGGACAGCCCGCCGCTTTCGATGAGGATGGTGCTGGTGCCCCACTTCTGGATATTGTCGCCGAAGGCGCGGGGTTCGAACTCGTCGTCGTAGCGGGCCACCTTGTTAGGTATGTGTTCCTGCAGGGCCTGGTTGAGCAGCACGATGAGCTTCATGGCGTTGCCGCGGACCTCGTTGATGTCTTTGTTCAGGTTGAAAGCCGGGGCGAGGAAAGAGATGGATGCCGTGGCGGGTTCATAACCGGCGCCGTAGTACCGGCTCTGGTCGTGCAGGTTGAAGCCCCATTGGGCCCGGGTTTCGTCCCGCACCTTTTTGAGCAGCCGCGCCTCGGGGCACTGCTGGCGCAGGGCGTCGCGGTTGAGGTCGATATCGATGGCGTTGCGGCGTTTGAATTTCTCGGCCCCATCGGGGTTGAGCATGGGGATGAAATAGAGGGTCAGTTCATCGAGCAGGAGGCGGCGCAATTCGTCGAAGCCGTCGCTGGTGCTGAAGAAGTTGAAGATGTCGAGCAGGGCCATGGTAGCGGTGGGCTCATCGCCGTGCATCTGGGACCAGAGCAGCACGGGCTTTGGCCCGCCGCCCAGTTTGACCAGATAGATATTTCTGCCTTCGATAGACTTGCCGGCTTGTTTGACCTCGAAGGGCGCCTGCAGGCGGTGGATCAGCGGCTCGATATCGGCCAGCTTGAACCGCTGCCGGCGGATGGAGGGCTCCTGGTATGTTTCGTGAGCCTCGTAGAGCTGGCGGTACAGCGGGTTGAGCGAAAGAGGCGCCTGCGGCGGTGGCGCGGCCTGGCTTTCGGGAGTGGGGGAGGGGGTGGAGGAGGAAGGTTGTTCCCGGCTTTCGCAGGCCAGGAGGAAGAGCAGGCAAAATACGGTCAATACGCGTTTCATCGGCCAATTGTTTTGGCGAAGATAGGCATTATCCCAGCTTGAAGGAGGGGCGTTTCCGGGGCCTTTTACAAAAAAGCCCTGGTCGCGATCAGGCGCCCGTAGTTCTGGGCGGAGATAGTAGGCGCGTGGGTGAACTGGACGATCTCAAAGCCGTTTTCACGCAGGTGCTGCGCCAGCGCCAGGCCTGTGTATTCCGGCCGTTTCAGGTCGTGGAATTCCATCGATATGGTGTGGATACGGTCGAGCAGGGGGGCGCCGCCTTCCAGGATGATGCCGTATTCGGCGCCTTCGCAATCCATTTTCAGGAAGTCGACCTCCTCGATGTCCTGTTCCTGCAGCAAGGTGTCGAGGGTGATGGTGCGCACTTTTTCCGTTTCCACGGCCCCTTCGCCATCGCGGAAGAGGGAGGCGTTTTCGCTGCGCCCCAGGTAGAGGTCGGTTTCGCCCTGCATGCCCGGCCCGGCGATGGCCGCCCGGATGGGGTACACGTTCTCGACCTGGCTGTCGCGGATGTTGCGTCGCAAGATGTCGAAGTTGTGCTGGGCGGGCTCCACGGCGATGATGGTGGCTTCGGGGTCGGAGTTCAGGGCGGCAAAAATGGAAAAGTAACCGTAATGCGCGCCGACGTCAATAATGGTGGCTGCTTCGTAAAAGGGGAAATAATCCGCATAGCGGCGGGCGGCGAAAACTTCCTGTAAAATGAGCAAGCCGTCGCGTTGCAGGTGGTAATCCAGGGAAATTCCGTTGGCCCTGCATGTGCGCCTGAATTCGGAGCGGTATCCGCCCAGCCTGCCCAGTATGTTTTTTAACATGAACTGCGGTTTATCGGGCAAAAATACAAAAGCTGGCAATAGCCTGTATCTCCGGCATTTATGGATGGGGCCAAAATTAAACCTACATCCATACAAAATCCCAAAATAATCCTTTTGCGGCAATGAGATAAATCACCTTCCTGATTGCCTTTATTCATTGAATAATTCGGGAAAATGGGCTTATCTGGTTTCGGAAAGAACCCTGTTTTTGAGCAAAAATTTATACCATGAGAAATGTGGCCAACAACAAATTATTCCCTTTCCTGTGGGTAGCGGGCCTGGCCTTTCTGATGGCCTTCTCATCCTGCAAGAAAGATGAAACCGAACCTGAGCCCGTTAACTTGACGGAATTACCAGGCGTATCCTTCCTGGGCCATGGTTACAACGCCTTCGGCAACTGGGCCTGCCCCGGGGAAGTGAAAGAAGCGATGATCAGTTTTGACGACTACCGCAAGCTGGAAGTGAACGGAGCGGAGTACAAGATACCGGAAGATGCAGAATACGCGGCCCTGAATGAAAATGTGTTTGTCCGTTATTTCGGGCAGGATCCCGAAGCCTACCGCAATCAGTTTGCCACGGCGGCGGGCCTGAGCAATGACGCCCCTTATTTTGCAGGTGCTGTGACAGGGCATTTCACGCAAAGCGAATACCGCCAGGCGAATATGGCTTTTGTGGGGGTGGAGAACCACATCCGGCTCTGGAAAGTGTCGCTTCCCGGCGACGCCGCCGCGTTGAGGGCCATGTTGTCCGAACAGGCCCGCACGGCTTTGGCTGCCATGCCGCCGGCTGAGCTTTTCGGGCAGTACGGCACCCATATTCTGCGGGAGGCCGTTATCGGCGCCAGGGCAGGGTACTATGCCTCTGTCGACCTCAGCGCCATCAGCCCCGAGCTTGACCTGATGGAGGCCGCCGAGCTTTCCTTCAAAGCCGGGCTGGGCGAAACCGACCTGTCTGCCGACCCGGCCAAAGAACAAATGGTGAATGCCTTCCGGGCAGGTTCCGTCTTCCACCTGGGCTTCACCGGCGGGGAGCCCGTTTATGGCCAGAAGTTGTTCACCACGGGCTATTACCAGAAATGGGCCATGTCGGCCGATGATGAGCCCGGCTTGTCGGGTTTCACGAGCATCAGCCTGCTGCCGGTATGGGAGCTCTGCGAATCTGCCTCCCGCCGAACCGAAGTGATGGAAGCTTTCGCCGCCTACGCCCAGCAGTTCGAGTTGCCGGGTCTTGTTGGCCCTGAAAAGCTCTGCATTGCAGCCCTGTCTGCTAAGGCAAGCTCGACCTCCGGCATCCAGGCGATTGAAGGTTTCCGCCCCATCCCCTTCGACCTGAACGAAGGGACGTCCGGCAAACACGTCTACCTCTATTTCCAAACCGGGCTGGACAGCGAAGCGGCCATTACCGAACTGACCGCCGTTACCGGGCAGGACATTTCCCCGCCTTACGGCTGGACCAAGGTCGGGGTCAACCTCAATGAGGGCGCCGGCGGGCAGCACGTTTACATCAGTTTCCAGAAAGGCCTGAGCACCAACCCCGTCCGGGAATTGCGGATACTCACAGGCGAAGACCCCGTCATCCCCGATGGCTTCGCCCTGTTGGGCAATTTCTACCGCAACAACGCCCCGCAAGACCTGAACGAAGCCGCCGGCGGCCAACGCCTCTGGCTGGCATTTTCAAGAGGAGCGCAGCCCTAAGGGGCCGGAGAAAAATAAGTTCCTCATTTCAGGCGAGCTATTTTTTCGCCAGGCAAGGCGCGAGGAGGGAAGATAGCCGGAGCTACCTGACCGACGAGCAACGCAGCATGGCGGAAAAAGAGCCGTATCAAATGGGG